>WQYC01000067.1 GCA_009781425.1 Oscillospiraceae bacterium | reverse complement strand
CGTATTTCTTCCCATTCGGGTCTTTGCATATCTTCCGCTGTATGAAATAAATCCAGTTCCTCCACCGTAAGATAAGTTGCGGCGCGCTGAGCCGCGACCCGCAAGTGGGTTTGAATACTCCCGAGCTTATCCCTTTCAATTCTATTTATGAGAACAGCAAATATCACAGCGACAATCAACAACGTAATTGAAGATGAAAGAAACAAAATATAAACAAGAGAGGACTTGCTGTCTACTGTACTTCTCTTTTTCACAATAATTCAACTCCTATCCGATACGCCGCAACTTTTTTGGCGAATACTTTCATAACCGAAAAACCTCCTTATAGATTTTTGAACAAATCGGCACCATTTGCCAACCCCTAATTGCCGGTAGTTGCATTAACTTATAATGGATTTAAGTTAGTTTGTGATGAGGTTATATGATTTTATTGTATTTTTGGTGTAAAAGTTATAAGTTCAAAATCATCACGACGGGCGTTGTCGCCCCTGTAACTCTCGAATGCCTGCCACATTGTGTCTGATATTTCGCTATGTGTTTCGTTGTGTTTTTCGAGGATGATCCTTTCGAATTCGTCATATCCGTAGGGTATTTTTTCATCACCACCGATTTGATCATATAGACCGTCCGAAGCAATGTAAAACTTATTATCAAGGTTGGCGGGTATAGATATTGTTTTGATTTTATCCACGCTTTTGATTTTGCCCTCGCCCACATATATTTTCTGCCCTCTGTGGCGTGTGACCGCTTTGCCGTCGCATATAAATATATTTGTGTTTCCGGAAGAGAACTTAACACTTCCGTCCTTTGCGATAAACAGCACGGCAAGATCACACCCGTCGTTGATATCTGTATGTTCCTCTTTACCGGTTTTTACATTTAGTACGGCTGCGAGGCGCTTGTCAAGCATATACAGGATCTCCGCGGTGTTTTTGTGACTTTGTTCGGTAATGGTCGATTCAAATGCACTCACGACCAACATTGTAAGCAGCGCTCCCGGCGTTCCGTGTCCGGTACAGTCGCATATACAAAGAACTGTTCCGTCATCAAAATTCTTAGCCCAGTAAATATCACCGCCTACCACATCGCGCGGCTTCCATATGATCGAATAATCCGAAAACGCCCGCTCGAGCTTTTCATTATCGGGAATAATACTCATTTGGATCTTACTTGCATACCGGATACCTTCATTTATTGTCTTTAGCTGTTTCGCGAGTGCAGCCTGTGTATTGACTATTTCGGTGATGTCGTTGGCAACATTCATAAACGCGGTCGTTTCGCCTGTTTTATCTTTCAGGGCAACCATCGTTTGGTTTGAGTGGAGAATATTCCCGTCGGGCAGGAGGATTTCAACAGTATAGTGCGCAAGCTCCCCTGTAAGCGCCGCTTCGTCCAGCTTCTTCGCCATTAAATCTTCCGCGTCGTTTGTTATGGCATCGCTGAGTTTTTTACCTACTAAATTTGCGTAACCAAGCTTCCTATTGTAAGCGTTTACAAAAGTGATGCGGTAATCGGTATCGAAAAGAATGACGCCGCAAGCCACTTCATCCAGATATTTTGCCGCGTTTTCCGCGGTCTCGTCAACGCCGTCAAGGATTTTTTGAAAATCGCCCTTTGCCGTAAAGCCATCTTCGCTTTTTGTCAAATGCCCTTTGGCTATTTCCTGACTTCTTTTTTTGATTTCATCAGTCATCACATAGAGCGTTTGGATCATTTTGCCAAAAGACTCCGATAACGCCTTTATTTCGCGTATGGAACTTTTGGGGAACTCTAAATTGAAATCGCCGTCACTTACCTTGGACATGGTCTCAGTCATTTTATTTACCGGCTTTACAAGCCCCCTGTTGGCGACGAATATAGCTAAAACAAAGCAAACAGAAAGAACGGCTAGAGCAAAAAGAATCATCATTAGCATACTCGTGTTGATCGTTTCGACTACGTCGCTTACGTTTATCTCAACGCATACCAGTCCGGCAAGCCTGCCGCCGCTGTCAAATAACGGAGCGAATCCGCCGATCAAGATCCCAAATTCATCGGCATCATAGATGCCGGTACTGGCGGCTGTGCCTGTGTCCATTGCGTAGAAAAGCTCGGGCGGAAACCATTCTATTGTGTCCTGCTGAAGAAAGTCCACAGGCCATTCATCGCCAATGATATCTCCGGTCGCAAAATATGTGATCGTATCATTGTAACCGGGCAGAAGAGTATAGATGAACATTACGCCCGTTTCGTTGATCGTTCTGTCAAGCAGGGCTTTTACCTCATACCAGTATTCGTCCTGCTCACCCGATTCAATGGTTTTTGAAAACCGTTCAGGGTCAATTGCACTTGCCAAGGTTTGGGCTAATCTTACCGTTTGTTCCCCGTAACCCGTAACAACTAAATTTCGTTTGGATATGTAAGCGGAAACGATCATAAGCAAACCGATAAGAATAACGATGAAAAGTATCGCACACGATACCACAGATTTAAGAGACAATTCTTTTTTGGTAAATACTTTCATAACATAACCCCCTCCCTGCTTG
>WQYC01000066.1 GCA_009781425.1 Oscillospiraceae bacterium | reverse complement strand
TCGGTGAACGGCGCGGCTTCCGCCTGCCTTGCTTTGGTTACGATTATGACGGCGCAGGCGTTGCTGCCGCTTGAAAAAGCTCGCGATACTATTCAGTTTTGGGGGCAGGCGAGCGAGCGCGTCATTGACTTTTTTCACGATGTCGGCGACTTACTCGGGACAGGCTTTACGAGCTTTACGCACTTCGGCACGCCTCAGCTTGACAGCAGCGGCTACATGGCAGGCGGCGGAATCAACACCTCCGGCTCGCTTTCAATCAGCAACCCGACAATAAGCGGACGCCCTGTCCTCAACGTCACGCTCGACTATAATCACTCGCCTGTTTATCTGCGAAGTGACATCGGTTCTTCATATGACGCAGTGCGCGAACGCTGGAACATCGACAGCAGAGCCAACAATATGCGCGGCTTCCCCGATAATTTCTACCCCGAGCATGAATATTTAATCTTCCGCCAAAAGGTCAGCAACTTAGGCTACTTAGTCGATTCGCTCATCGGGCGGCAGAGCGTAACCGTAGAGCATTTGGTGCGGACGCCGCATATTATGCTTCCGACCTCGCCCTATCTGCCGAGCTATAAGAGCGACCCGCGCTTCACCTGGCGCAACGATACAGTGCTCAACAGGCGCGGTTCAAACAACCCGCAGGTTTACAACTGGAGCGCGCTCTATCCAAGGCACAGCAATCACTTAGGTAACGCAATTGACGATGTTCAGCAGCTGATTCAAGGTGTGCGTCCGCTCAGCGGTGCGGAGGCTTCGCTGTATGCGATTTCGGGAAGCTTTGAGGATTATATCTTCCTTGAAAAATTCAATGAGGACGCAAGCATAACAGAAGGCGCGCTCCGTATCTACGTAACAGAATACGGGCTTTCCGCTGAGGAATATCTGCACTATCTTGCGCTGTATGAAGAAATGGTTTACGATGTTTATCTTGAGGTTACGGCGAGCGAAAGCGCGAATATTCAATTAGCTATAAGCAATGTAGTCGGAGGCGATACGGTTATTGATGATTACGGCATGACATGGACAGGCGGAACTCCGCTTCACAGAATGGACAATTATCAAAAAGCGTTTGCTATTGAAAACTATTTCAAAACCAATTTCACTTATTCGTTAATCGTTGATAATCACAGCGGCAATAATTCTTATCTCGGGAACTTTCTGCATGAATCGCAGGCAGGGCACTGCGCGCTTTACGCGACAGCCATGACGCTTATGCTCCGCGAGCTCGGAATCCCTGCAAGATACGTCACAGGCTTTGTCGCGGGCGGCGCGAACGCCTCGCTTTTCGGTGATGGCGGCGACAGAGTCCTGCACGTGATTCGTGAGCGCGACCTGCACGCTTGGGTTGAGGTTTATTTCCCCGGCGTGGGCTGGCTTCCGTTTGACCCGACGCCGCCGATTTACGATTATATGTTCCTTGAAGCGGAAGCGGGCGTAACGGTAACAATCACCACCACGACTGCGCCGCCTGTTACGACAACAACACCCATAGTCACAACAACTACGCCTGTTGTGACGACGCCGAACCCGATAATCACCACGCCGTCAGCTTCGCCGCCTGCGCAAAGCGGAGAAGCGCCCGAACAGCCTGTTCAGAAGCCCGATTATACTGCGCTTCTGCTCGCGGTGCTTATGATTACGCTAATCATTCTGCTCATTGCGGGGATTATAGCGGCTGTCGTGATGTTCTTTAAAGGCATTGAACGCGCCGAGAAGCGGCGGCTTGCGAAATATGCAAAGCTATGCGAGCCCGAAACCGCGAGAGAAGCCTATCGCTTCATGCTAAAGCTACTCAAAATGGAGAAGCTGACAGCGATGGCAGGGGAAACGCCCGTAAAGTTCGCGCTCCGAATCGACGAAGCAATCGCCGAGCCTGTTTTAGCTTCTGCGATTGATGCGACCTTGAAGTTAGAATTCAGCCGCGAGGAGCTCAAAGCCGAGGAATACGCGCAGCTATCGGCGGCGGTTGAGGGGCTTTACAAGCAGATTGTAACCGAGCAGAAGCGCTTCAAAAGGCTCGCGAGAAGAATTGTTGCGCTGGGGGTTATAAAATAGAATCTTGACAAAACCCGATAAATGATATATAATAAATATCAAGGAATGTAAGGAATACATTGCGCGTTGAAAAGGGGGCTTTTTTATGGAACTTGCAAAAATCACATCAAAAGGACAAATAACAATTCCTGTTTATGTAAGAAAAAAACTGGGCGTAAACGAGGGCGATAAGCTATTATTCATTGAAGAGGACGGGCGCATTTTCGTTGCTAATTCTACAATGATTGCTTTCCGTGAAGCGCAAGCTGCGTTTGCAGGGGAAGCTGAACGGCTTGGACTTAAAGACGAGGACGATGTTGTTAATATGATAAAAGAATTTCGCAAGGAGAGGAAAGAGCGCAATGCGGATAATGGTTGACACCAACGTGCTTTTCTCTGCTCTTTTGTTTCCCTCACCTAACATGACAAGCATTTTTGACGAAATAGCCTTAAACCATAAGCTTGTGATTTGTTCTTATGTCTTAGAGGAGCTGCACAGGGTAACAGCAGAGAAATTCCCCGAAAAAATAACAAATGTCGAGCGGTTACTTTCAAAAATGAGTTATGAGCTTGTCTACACGCCGAAAATCGTTGATGAATCCTTGTTTGAAATTCGGGATATGGACGATTACCCCGTGCTTTATACGGCGATTATGGAAGATGTAGATATTTTAATAACAGGCGATAACGATTATTTTGACGAAAAGTTAAGCGTTGAAAAACCTTTAATTTTAAAACCGCGGCAATTTAAAGAATTATTTATAACATAATTATAAAAAACCCTTGCAATAACCGCCAAATTATGTTATACTCGTTATGTATAATGTTGAAAGAGGGGTTAGCTCATGCCAATGAATTTAATCACCCGTTCAGACTTTGACGGGCTTGCCTGCGGAGCATTACTGCTTGAAGCAGG
>WQYC01000065.1 GCA_009781425.1 Oscillospiraceae bacterium | reverse complement strand
GCCCTATCCTCCGTTTGAGTAAAAGCAGGCTTAACGTAAGCGCTTTATGGTTTATTTGTCAATGTACAACCTTTGCGACGCTACTGTCCATTTTCGCCGACGCCGGTGTACATTTTGTGCGACGCCGGTGTACAACCGCTAACGACGCCACTGTACAACTCAAACGACATATTCATCTGACAACAATGACGACAACAATGACGAAACCTTGCACCAAGAAAGAAGCCGCGATAAAGATGAAGAAATAATGAACATAATAAAAGACAAGATTCAATTATTTGCCGCAAAAAATGCTTGTGATTATTGTTTGTTATTATTTGAACCTAATGAGGTGTTTCATGAATTAAAAATATTTAGATATAAGGCAAAACTATGTTTGTGTAAATTCATCTATGATATGTATTATAGTTTTAAAGACTTTTGGAAAAACAAGAAATACAAGCGCTAATGATAATATAATTCAGAAGACGGAGCAAATAATCCAGATCAATTAGAGTTAAGCGATTTTTTGTACTTAGATGAAAGGAAAAAAAATTGAACAAACGAAATCTAATAATATTTAGCCTTGTAAGTGATATTGGACGCTATTATTTATAGTTACCATATTATTCTTCATCGTAAGTTTGGCTATCTGAGGGAGGTAATGAAAATGTAGAATATTTCACACTTGTCCAAAACAGCTAATAGGAAATCAGAAGATGTAAAATTCGATTGACCTGGTTACCGAAAACCGAGGCATGGTCGAGGCCTCTTTGGTAAAATGTTTTTGCAAAAGAAACCAACCAGGAGGTACGACCATGCAACGATTTTCTAGCATTTTTTCACAGATACTGCAACTGTTTTCCCGAAGTGAGTTTGAATCGGCAGTAAAGAAACACCAGACGGAATATGCGTCGAAGGGATTTAGCAGTTGGGGACACTTCATAGCGCTGTTGTTTTGTCAGTTGGGCCGTGCGTACAGCCTACGCGAGATATGCGATGGATTGGCCTGCTGCGAAGGTAAGCTGAAACACCTTGGCGTTTCCGAGCCGCCTAAGCGTTCGACGTTGTCGTATGCCAACAAGCACCGTCCATGGGAACTATTTCAAACGATTTTCGGGCACTTGTATTCAAAGTGTCAGGGTATAGCAACCAATAGTAACTTTGGGCGTAAGAAGTTCAAATTTAAAAACAAGCTTTACAGTTTGGATTCCAGCACAATTACGTTAACGCTGTCGCTGTACAACTGGGCGCGCTATCGAAGAGCCAAGGGGGCGGTCAAGCTACATTTGCTTCTTGATCATGACGGCTATCTACCTTCATACGCGATTATCAGCGACGGCAAGAAAAGCGATATTGCAGTGGCCAAAATTCTCAAATTTGAAAAGGGAGCCGTGCTAGTGATAGATCGCGGATACACCGAGTACGATTGGTATGCACTGTTATCGCTTCAGGGAGTGTTTTTCGTCAGCCGGTTGAAAGACAATGCCGCGTTTACGGAAGTGACTGAAAAGGCGCGTCCTGCAGCCGGAGACAAAATTCTATCAGATCGCGTCATTACATTTGACAATCAGAAGCCTGATGAGAACGGTAAAAAACCCGAATTTCGAATGATCAAAGCATGGATAGATGGTGAACAAGGCATATTTACCTTTCTGACGAACAATATGGAATTTGACGCCGTTACCATAGCAGAGATTTACAAAGACCGTTGGGCAATAGAGTCGTTCTTCAAGGCGATCAAGCAAAACCTGAAAATCAAGACTTTTCTCGGAACGAGCGAAAATGCGGTAATGACGCAGATTTGGACAGCATTGATATCCATGCTGATACTGCGCTACCTGCAATTGACATCCAAAATCAAATGGTCGCTGTCGAATCTGGTTGCTTTGCTGCGAATGCAGTTGTTTGTATACCGCGAATTGATTGCCTGGCTCAATAATCCAAAGGAAGGGCCGCCGCAACTGGCGGAAATCCCGCAATTGTCTTTCAAATTCTCTTATTGACCTGTGCGGTGGCGCTCCTCGCAACTGCGCCTACCGCCGCCGCCTTAACTTGGACAGCATAATATGGCAGAGCAACAAAAAATATCTTAAAATCGGCAATACATGGCGATCTTGTCCAAATTGGCTTGGATAGTGCCGGAGGCGATAAAGAGAAAATATTTGGTGAGGGGGGGAACCTCGTTTTAAGATTGCCGTTTTTAGATGCGTAAGTGCTTTAATATCAATGCGGATACGTCGTTTTAAATTTGTTTTGGACAGCTGTGATCTTGAGATAGATGCCAGTCGTGTTTACAGACTGATGACCCAGCGCTTCCGATATGATAGGCAGCGGCGATTTGGCCTCAAGCATATTTCCCGCCAAAGTGCTTCTCAGCGAGTGCATCCCGTGGTACTGGTTGCCGGGCAGATTCAAGCCGGCTTTCAATATGTAACGATGCAGTTCCCTATTAAAGGCATTGCGATCCCCAAAGGCGTTGAACGGCGCCCTATGCCGCACGAACAGGCATTCGCTGTTTGTCCGGGGACGACCGTTGCGCAGATAGTCGATGATTGCCCACCCCACATCTTTGAGCAGCGGGAGCTCGATGGGCTGACCAGTCTTGGCCATTATCAGGTTAATCGTTTTCCGGGTCCAGTCTATGGATGACTGATTCAGGCTCCTGATATCGCCAATTCGTAGGCCAAGCCGGATTGCGATCAACAGAATCGCGTAGTCCCGTTTCCCCTTGGGATCCTCGCGGTCAATGGCTCCAAGCAGTTTTTGCAGGTCTTCCTTTGACCACACGTAGGGAATTGAGGCGTTGCGCGGCGTGCGCACTTTTGGCAGCATTGCGGCTAAGTTCTGCCCGATATAGCCACGTTCATACAGAAATGATAAAAAATTCCTGAAAACGTACAGAAAAATGCCGACATATTTGACGGCGTAGCCCCCAAGGGTTTTCAGATAGCCTTCAATGTGCTGGATGGTGATATCTTCCGATGACGCGACGCCTTGCTCCACCAAATATGCTATAAGCAGTTGCGCCTTATGGGTGTTCGATTCAATCGTCACCTTCCTATTCCCTCGATACTCCAGTTCTTCGCAGAACGCCTCGTATTCCGCTGCAAATGACGCCGGACAGACAAATCCTGGCTTTGTCCTTCTGACCTTGTTGCTGAAACGCCCGTTTTCAAGGTAATGCAGCAAAAGTGACAACGGGCGCATCCGATAATTCACAATGGAGCCACCTCACTGGCGTGCCCGTGAACCATCCATGAGGTAACTTTAAATACACCGAGCATTAATCGTGTAAGATACAGGGGTCCGTACGACAGTTATAGCCCGCTATTCTCTGGAGCGATGGTGCCCCAATTGGAGACTGGCTCCGGCGCGACACAATCAT
>WQYC01000064.1 GCA_009781425.1 Oscillospiraceae bacterium | reverse complement strand
GAAACTTTCCTCTATCTTTCAAAATCCAATCTTTTGGATTACGTGAGTTATGCAAACCCAAATAAAATCCAAACCCGCAGGGAAATAATGCTATTTACAATGGGATAAGCTGTATAGAAGCTTGGATTTTTAGTTTATACTGTAATTGACCACAACTTTTAGAAGGGAGTCAATCATAGTATGAACTTAAAAAATCTCCGTGACAATCAAAGCGAATTGATTCAATACTTGAAGAAACACGATTATGACATAAGCTATATCGCGTGCTTTCAATCTGTTTTATCACAGATTTTTAGAAAAAGTGAAGAACATGGATGGACTAGCTATGAAGATGTTAATCATTTTTTTGAGAGCGTCTATGCACCAAACACTTCTAGAGCCTACAAGTCTGTTTTAATTGCGATTCGCAACTTCGACATCTATGGCAAGTATCCCGATGGGGCATGTGCATCATTGACAGATAAATCGGCCGAAACTCTGCTTTGCAATGATTTTAATCAGATAATCGAATACTACAAATCAGCTGAACACAATCGTGATTGGTTAAAGAGTAAAACCATTGAGAGTTATGCCGGTTGCGCGAAATCATTTTTTCTCGCGCTACAAAAAACAGGAGTCACAACGATAAGTGGAATCACAGAAAAAGCGATACTATCGATTTTTTTATCCGCAGAAGGTAGCATGAATAAAAGTGCATCATACTGTAATTCGGTTAAGGAAGTTCTTCGCAGATGTGCGGAGAACTTCCCGACAGGATTGGTTGCAAAAATGATTCCTATAGCAAAGAAACATCGTAAAAACATTCAATATCTATCGAAAGATGAAACTCAAAAGATTCGTGATGTTTTGGCAATTACCGATTCACAATTGACATTGCGCGACAGGGCGATAGGAATATTAGCATACTACACGGGACTGCGCCGAAGCGATATTGCCTCGCTAAATCTTGATTCGATTGATTTAGAGAACGATATAATTTGTATTGCTCAGGAAAAAACGCAAGAACCGATTGAAATTCCATTGAAAGCCGTAGTAGGAAACGCGATATACGATTATGTTACGCTCGAACGCCCGAAATCGAACAACCCTGCTGTATTCTTGACAAGACACCATCATCGGTTGTCGAGCGGCGCGATGTGGGGTGTATCAAATAGGATTATGAAAGCGGCGGAAGTACGTCAAGGTGAAAAACAACGAAAGGGCTTGCATATTTTTAGACATCATTTTGCCACAACGCTTCTCGGAAATGGTGTTCCGCAACCAGTGATAAGCGGTGCGCTCGGACAAAAACACCCTACATCAGTGGAAGCATATTTTTCATCTGATTTCGTTAATCTAAAGTCCTGTGCCATCAGCATCGATAAGTTTCCGATTGCGGAGGGGGTGCTGTCGTGAGCAAATATCAATCATTCCTCGCTCTATCAATGGACGAATTCATCACATTCAGAAAAGCATCCGGAAGATGGAACAACGTCACATACGAAGCAAATCTGTACAGATTTGACCGACATTGCGCGGAACACTATCCTGAAGCAAATGTCCTTACAAAAGAGATTGTTGACAGTTGGTGCAATAAACGCGAAACTGAGACAAGTAATTCTTGCCGCGCTCGAATCAGCGTAATTGGGACGTTTGTGGGGTATCTCCGCGATCGCGGCTTGTCAGATATTAAGGGGCCGAATCTCCCGAAATGGCAAAAATGCAGATACATTCCGCACGTGTTTACAGAAAAGGAGCTTGCGAACTTCTTCCGAGCCTGTGACGAAATTGTCACAAAACGACGTTCACTGCTTGTCATCACACGGAAAATGTCTATCCCCGTATTCTTTCGTTTGTTGTATAGTAGCGGGCTTCGCACAAATGAAGCGCGGCTGTTGCGCACGGACGATGTTGACCTTGAGCAGGGCATTCTTAATATTCGTTTCACAAAAGGATATAATCAACGGTTTGTTGTTCTTCACGACAGTATGCTGGGGATTATGAAGCAGTATGATACCGCAATTCAAGTTCATCATCCAAATCGTGAGTATTTCTTCCCAGTTGCGAATGTGAACGGTTCACACCACAATCGAAAATGGGTGCAGGACAATTTCAATGAGCTCTGGTTCAAGTACAACACTGCCCCCGCTATCGCTTATGACCTCAGACACAATTATGCCATTGAAAACATCAACCAATGGATTGGCGATCCCTTCGATTTTCATGATAAATTGCTTTATTTAAGCAAAAGTATGGGGCATAGTAAATTGGAAAGCACAAAATATTATTTCCATCTTGTTCCGGCATTGGCCGACATACTCGAAAAAGCCTCTGGTGCAAGTTTTGATGATATAGTACCGGAGGTGGATTATGCGACGCTCTAATAATAAAGCAATCGAAATTACAAAACACATTAACGCCTTTCTTGACGACTATGTGCCAAATTATTCGGGACGAAGCGAAAATACGCGCAAATCCTATGATATAGCCATTTCTCTGTATATTGACTATCTTGAAAAAGCCAAAAATATCGTTCCCGAAAGACTTGGCTACGAGTGTTTCAGCCGCGACAATATCGAGGGATGGTTGCGGTGGTTGTTTGAAAGCCGCAAATGCTCCCCTCAAACTTGCAACGTGAGATTGGCATCGCTCCGGGTATTTTTAGAATATCTCGGCGATAAGGACGTATCACTTCTCTATCTCTACGAGTCTGCAACACGCGTTAAACGCCTGAAAGAGGCAAGCCGAAAAGTTACAGGCATGAGTAAAGATGCGGTTCGCGCTTTGATGAACGCGCCTGATACCAAAACATCTGTCGGGAGGCGCGACATAGCAATGATAGTAACGCTATACGGCACAGCGGTGAGAATGGATGAATTGCTTTCGATGAAAATCGGGCAGCTCCATCTCGAAGCGAAGAAACCCTACGCTGTTGTTATCGGCAAAAACGATAACATTCGAACTCTGTATCTTCTGCCTAAGGCAGTCGCTCATTTGAGACAATATATTAAAGAATATCATAGTGAAAATCCAAATCCCGAAGCATATGTCTTTTATTCGCGGGTATCAGGTAAAAACACCATGATGAGCCAAATGGCGGTCAGCAAGAGGCTAAAGCTGTACGCGAAAACCGCTAACAAAGTTTGTTCAGAGGTCCCATTAGATTTACACGCACATCAACTGCGACACGCAAAAGCCTCTCACTGGTTAGAGGATGGTATAAACATTGTTCAGATTTCACGTCTGCTCGGACACTTACAACTGGAAACAACTATGATTTATCTTGACGTTTCACTTGAGCAGAAGGCTGATGCTCTCACAACTCTTGAAGAAGAAGATACTCGGAGTCTCCCGAAGAAGTGGAAAGGCTCCGGCACATCTCTTGCTAGCTTCTGCGGAGTGCGACCTATCGTCTCAAATTAAAATCCAAACTTCTATACAGCTTATCCCATTGTAAATAGCGTTATTTCCCTGCGGATTTGGATTTTATTTGGGTTTGTATATCT
>WQYC01000063.1 GCA_009781425.1 Oscillospiraceae bacterium | reverse complement strand
TACTTGAATCGCGGTGGGAGCTTCTAAAGCGCGGACGCTTGCTTTGCCGATTTTCTTCCAAACTGCCGCTGTTACAGCGTCAAGAGTGGGAGCCGCTTTTCTTCTTCCGCCCTTTGCGGGAGCAACTTTTGCTGTTGCTTTAGCCGGTGCTTTCTTAGCGACTGCTTTAACAGCAGGTTTTTTTGCAACTGCTTTTTTAGCAGCGGGTTTAGCCGCTTTAGCTGTTGTTGCTTTTTTTACTGCAGGTTTTGCTGCTGTTGCCTTTTTTGCAGCGGGTTTAGCAGCTGTTGCTTTTTTTACAGCGGGTTTTGCTGCTGCCTTTGCAGCTTTGGGTTTAGCTGTCGTTGCTTTTTTTGCAGCAGGTTTTTTAGCTGCTGCCTTTTTAGCCGCGGTTTTTTTTGCCGCGGGAGCCTTCGCCTCGGGTTTTGCTTCTGCGGGTTTTGCGGCTACTGCCGGTATAACTGTTACAGTGGTCTTTACATCGTCTGCCATGTTTATTGAATTCCTTTCACAAGATATAGTGTACCAAAATTGGCTATGCTACCATAATAACATAAAGATTTATATATTACAAGGTTTTATTTATAAGCACGACAAATAAAACGAAAAAATCAGCGATATAACCAAAATTCTTCTAAAAAAACGGTGTTCTTTTGTATGGCGTATTGACTGTTGACAAAGAGACGCGCTTGTGTTATACTTAGTATTGTGTAAACGCCGCTGTGTCGGAATGGCAGACGAGGTAGACTCAAAATCTTCTGTAGGTGACTACGTGTGGGTTCAAGTCCCACCAGCGGCATAGCAAATCGGCATTGACTTCATTAGCTGTAAACTCGCTGTTAATGCGGGATTACGGCTTATGTTATAATATAATAAACTAAAAGGCGGGCTTGAAATTATGAGGAAAAATATTAAAAAAGCAAACCATAAGTTTTCTTTTGTTTATGTATTGTTTTTTTTATCTTCAATAGTTATGCTGATTGTCGCTATGATATTTTCTTTTTTTATAAATAATGTTGAAAGAGCAAGAATGGACAGTATCCAAAATCACTTATTAGTTGCGGCTCAGCGTGCTTCGACTTATCTTACTGTGGAAGAATTAGATTTGTTCCATACAGCTGAGGATATGGACAGACCCGAGTGGGAGGAAATCCGCGCAAAATTGCAACAGTTTGCAGAGGAAAGTGCGGTGCTCTACGTCTACTATTGGCGTTACGACGGGGGCGATTATATCCAGTACATTATTGATAACGACGAAGACGAAGAATATATGGTAACGCCCGAACTCTTTTTCGCGCTTGACAGTGACGAAATTTCCGGCGAGGCTGCTTTGAAAATAGATGCAGGTGAAAGCTGGGTAACAGAGCTCGGCGTCTATACCGAGTCCTGGGACGGTCTTCTCACTGCCGTTGTGCCTGTGTTTAACGACGACGGCACGGTTTATTGCGGTGCAGGGGTTGACGTAAGCGATGAAATCCTTATTGCCATGCGGCGCAATATAAAAATCATGGAATTTGTGCTGATTATTTCACTGCTTATTTCGATTTTGTCGGGCTTCTTCGGCATACGCTCGTATAACAAAAAGGCTATTCAAAGTGCCAACGACAGCTTATCTAAAAGCCGCTTTCTCTCGAATATGTCGCATGAAATCCGCACACCCATGAACGCTATTCTCGGAATCGCCGAAATACAGCTTCAGGACAATAAGCACAGGGACGAAACCGTGCAGGCATTCCGCCGAATATACGAGTCGGGCGATTTGCTTTTGAATCTCATTAACGGTATTCTCGACCTGTCGAAGGTTGAAGCGGGTAAGCTTGAGCTCATTCCCGTGCAATACGAGCTTCCGAGCTTAGTCAACGACGCCGCGCAGTTAAACCGCCTGTGGTTTAATTCCAAGCCGATTGATTTTATCGTGAATTTGGACAAGGACGCGCCGTATAAGCTGTTCGGCGACGAGCTCCGCATAAAACAAATCCTCAACAACATCTTGTCTAACGCTTTCAAATATACCCGCGAGGGCAAAGTAGAATTCTCGGTCACGGCGGTCACGGCGGAAACGAAAGAACAGGACAGCGCGGAATTAGTATTCACAATTCGCGACACGGGTCAGGGAATGACAGGCGAGCAAATCAAAACGCTGTTCGAGGATTACTCGCGCTTTAACGAGGAGGTCAATCGTGCGGTTGTAGGCGCAGGGCTCGGAATGAGCATTACAAAGCAATTAGTCGAGCTCATGAACGGCGTTATAATCGTTGACAGCCAGCCGGGAAGAGGTACTGAGTTCATCGTGCGGATTCCGCAGAAGAGAATAGGCGACGAGGTCTGCGGAGTTAAAATTTCCGAAGAGCTGCGTAGCAGCGACTTCCGCGGAACGCCGATTACAAAGAAGACGCAGTTCCTCCGCGAGCATATGCCCTACGGAAGCGTTCTTATTGTAGACGACGTTGAATCTAATATATACGTCGCAAGGGGAATGATACAGCCGTACGGCGCGGCAATTGATACAGCGAACAACGGCGCGGACGCGATTGCAAAGGTCAAGAACGGCGGGTCATACGATATTATTTTCATGGACCACATGATGCCTGTTATGAACGGGATTGAAGCGACCAAGCTTCTGCGGGAATCCGGCTATGAGCGAACTATAATCGCGCTGACTGCCAACGCGCTCGCGGGACAGGAAGAAGTATTTTTGCAAAACGGCTTCGACGGCTTTATATCCAAGCCAATCGACTCGCGGGAATTAAATTCAATCATGAACAAATTCATTCGCGACAGGAAGCCGCCGGAAGAAAAGGGAGTGAGCACTATCGTTGAATCAGCAGTAAAACCCGCGAAGGTCAGCGACGCGTTAGCGAAAGCAGTCGTCATGGACATGGAGTGCGCCCTCGTAGTGCTTGAAGACGTATTGAACAAAATCGGGCAGAATCAAGCGTCGGACGAGGATATTCAAGAGTTTACGACCTCTGCTCACGGAATGAAGAGCGCGCTGCTGAACATCAACGAAGCCGAGCTTTCAAAGGACGCGCTCGCGTTAGAGCGGGCGGGAGACGGCGGCGATTTTGCCCTTATATCGGAAAAAACGCCCGTGTTTATATCGAAACTGAAATTCTTAATTGACAAGTACAAATAAAAGACTTTTAAATTAAAGAAAAAACCGAAAAAATATTTTCGGTTTTTTCTTTTTTAGCCTGTTTTTGTTGCGGATTTGTTGCAGGCAATATGTTATAATGTACTATATATGCAAAAAAATATTTAAAGTATATAAGTGTTTACAAGGTGATTAATCATGAAAAAACGTATTTCGTCAATAATCATCGCCCTCTTTATGGTTGTAGGGGCTTTCTTCCCTTTTCCCTTATTGCAAAGCACGCCGCTTGTTCTTGAAGCGAGCGCAGTGCTTGCAATCGTAAACGGCAACGCGGCGGGGGTAGATGAAATACGAACCTTGGTAGGAATGTTCACGCTCTTCGCAACTACGTTAATCCTCGGCGGAACGCGCCCTCTACGCGGGAATGTTCATGGTAATAACCACGCCCTTCTTCGGAGTTGGCGCGGCAGTTATTATGATTTTAGCGTTCGATATAGTTCCGTGGATGCTGTCGTTTATCAAGGAACGCCTGCCG
>WQYC01000062.1 GCA_009781425.1 Oscillospiraceae bacterium | reverse complement strand
GCTCCGCCGCCGCAGAGTAAAAATCTGGTGTTTTTGATCGTTTGTCAACACGCTCACCCCCAGAAAGGATATGATGCGCGGCCCGAATACATATCGGGATGATTCGCCTTTTTTCGATTAGACGACAAAGGGGCAAGGCGGACAAGCTAGTTATGAATCGCAATAATTCGCCTTGTGCGCGTTTTGGACAAACAAAGGCTATTCGGATACCACTGCGGCATCAAAAACGCCGTGCGCGGGCAAACAGGCGGCAGGAAAGGGCAATAAAAAGCGCAACCCATGAAGAAGGCTGCGCTGCAAAGATTTTGCACACAGGTGGAGGGTTATTCCGCAGTGTTGGTTTCTTCCGGCATTGGAGCCGCCTCTGCCGCTGGGCGGCGCGGATCAATCCCCGATGACCAGGCACTGTTATGAGAAGCTTCACATAACAGTTCTTATGCGCAGTTGAGAAAAATGTAAAGTTGAATCAAAAAGCCCACAAGATGCAGGCCTTTTTGCGAATGCAGCTTTACATATATTTTCAGCCTAATGTTTTCAACCAATGAATCAAGGCGTTATCAGCACGCCAGTCTGGAGTGTCCGGCGTCAGCTGTGTCGAAAGTTTTTCAATAGCTTTTCGTTTCATTTCAGCGTCGGCACGGGCGTAAATGTCGGTAGTATCCACACTTGAATGGCCAAGGATGTCGCGTATATAAACAATATTTACACCGGATTGGAGCAAATGCATCGCTTTTGTGTGTCTAAGCGTGTGGGGGGATATTTCGCGACCGTCAGCATACTTGGTCAGAATATATTTCACACCGGCACGCGTGAGCTTTTGCTTTTGGCGATTCACAAATAGCGGGTCATCCAATCTTTGCGGCATATCAAGATGGTTTTCAGAAATGTATTTTTTTAACAACTCGGCCGTTTTAGACATTAATGGAACATGCCGCATCTTCTGCCCTTTCCCATGCAGGGTTACTGTCGGAAAATCGTCAAGCCGAATATCACGGGCATGCAGGTTAACCAATTCGCTGACACGCGCTCCGCTGTCATAAAGCAACGAAAGAATAGCCAAATCGCGACGACCATTTGCGGTACTTAAATCTGGCCCCGAAAAAATTTCCGTCATATCTGCGGCAGAAAGATATCCTAATTGAGGTTTAGTATACTTTTTAAAGGATACAGCAAGATTCCTTTGCAAAATCGCCATGTGATTTGGTGATTCGGTTAGCAGGTAACGACAGAAAGCATGGATGGCGGCCAGACGTTGGTTGCGTGTCGAAATTGCATTTCCGCGTTCAACCTCAAGCCAGTCTAAAAAGTCGATAATAAGCTTGTCGGTGAACATCTGAAGCGAAATCTTCTCAGGCCTAACCTTTCGACAATCACGGCAAAAGATAAGAAACAGACGAAAAGTATCACTATACGATTTTATTGTATCAACACTAATACCGCGCTGTCCCGGCAGGTATATTGAAAGATATTTTGTGAGATGCGTCGCAAAATCAGTTTGCTTCATGCAGTACCTCCAAGTCCGGCAAAACATCAAAATTGTGTTCTGTCAGGCATACAATATCAGGATACATATCTGCTGTCAGTCTCAAATAGGCTTGGGTTGAGGAAATGTCGCAATGACCCATATATACCGAAAGATATTTTAGCATAACACTTAAATCCTCGCCATTTCTTACGGCTCGGCGCAAACAATGTACAGCGAAAGTATGCCTTAGATCATGAACACGCGGCCCAGCCCCCTTTCCTCCGTGCGATATTCTCGCTGCCCATAATCGGTCGCGAAACAGAGAATAAATATTTCCAGAACTGTAAAATTCTTTTTGAGGATTAGGGAAAAATGGACTGTCTTGTCCGACAAATGTGAGAACATTTTGGGAGTAACGCTTCATCCGAGCCAATAACGCATCATCTACCGGCAGCAATCTTTCTTTGTTGAATTTAGTGTCGTTAACCCTAATCACGCCTTGTATGAGATCAACATCACGGGCGGTAAGATGTGTCGCTTCGGAAAGTCTCATGCCGGTTGCGTACAGCATTCGAAAAAGCAAAGATGCTATCTCGCAGCGAGTTTTCAAATATGGACTCAGCGTATTATCGCAGGCGGTAAAGAAACGTGCTAATTCCTCGTTTGTGAAAATATACGGCTTAAATTCGGTTTCAGCACTGCGGCGATACGGATAAACATAGGATATCATACCACGGGCATTTAAATATTCGGCAAACCTTCTCACTGTGCCGATACGCAGTCTTTGGTTGGGTGGACTCTCGTTTGGTGAAAGATTCTCCCAGGCCTCGGCAATATCTTTAGTGACCATCGTCGGCAGCGGATCATAACTCTCCGCAAGCTTGACAAATCGCAGGATTATTTGAGCCTCTTTTTTCGCCTTAAACCCTCCGGCACGTTTATGGGCTATGAAATCTTCGCTTAACTCCCGCAGCGTTTTTGTGTAAATGTCAGGCATTGGCGTACACCTCCTCTGGATTGAGGGCACAGCGACGCAATTCTTCGGTTTCTACGCTCAGATAGATGTCTACACTGCTCATACCAACATGCCCGAGCATTTCTGCGATTGTTTCAAGCGGAACTTTTTCACGCAATAATCGGGTTGCGAAGGTATGCCGGAGCGAGTGCATTCCGCGTTTTGCCCGTTCTCCAATATCAATACCGGCAATTGTTCTGTATCTGGAAATAACACCCCCCATTGAGGAGCGCTCTGAAAACGGTTGAATAGGCGATACGTGTCGTAAGAATATATTTGGGAAATCTGCTTCTGGGCGACCGTTTTTCAGATACTCAATTATCGCCCAACCCACATCATTCGGTAATGGAAGCGATAGGGGCTTCCCGGTTTTGTGCTGAATGATGTCTATCCTTTTATTTTCCCAATCAATATTCTCGAAACTTAACGCACAAATATCGCCAGTCCTCAATCCGAGTTTTGCCGCAAGTGACAAAATTGCGTAATCCCTTCTGCCGAGAGGGTTGCCCCGATCTACACTTTCCAACAATTTATCGACATCACCATCAGTCCAAACAGATGGGATTCGAGGAGCACTGATTCTTGATACAGCAGGAATCAAATGTTGGATGCTTGATTTAATCAAATTAGTTTCTTCGATGAATACAGAAAATCTCTTCAATGCATTTACGAGAGTTTCGAGATATTGCTTGCTTTTATCAATATATATTGATAAGAACCCAACAACTTCTTCCTCGCCAACATTTTCTAGCTTTATTTTGTTACTGTCAAGATAAATCAAAAAATGGCGCATATTGTTTCGATAGCGCAGGGCACTTGATTTTGAGAATCCTTTTTTCAACTGAAACGCTTCGTAATCCCACAGAGTCTTTTCGTTTTGGGCAGACAAAGGAACAAGTTTGCTTCTTCGCGATGTCGTAAAAACACCGTGCAAAAGCAAATCATTCATCATTCCGATTGCCCAATACGCATTTCGTGTGTGAATATCAACATCGGCAAAGGTCTTGAACCCACCCTTTATTGGATACCATGTGCTGAGAAAATTCATCCCTAAATCAATGTTGTATTCCCAAATGTTCTGAGACATCGCATACGTTACGAGTTCTTGGCTCTTTCCGGTTAGCACACTGATGTTTGTAAAAGGATAATTCATCCGGCGAAGTTCATCAGCAAATTTTGCATTAAACTCCTGCAGGGTCATATTTATAATCATAAACACAATCTCCTTATGTAAAGATTGTGCCTCATTGAATCATGTTTTATTCCAGACACTATGATTTTGTTCGCATAATATCTTTCTTCGCATAAG
>WQYC01000061.1 GCA_009781425.1 Oscillospiraceae bacterium | reverse complement strand
TTTAATTAAGTGGTGGTTATCATTTTTCCATTTTTCAAATCCATTTTCCCCGAAAAGTTCGTCATGTGTTTTCAAGCCTGACGAAACAGCACGGAATTTTGGAATTTCAATTACTCGCATATTTTGCAATTTGCTCATTTTATCATTAACCTCCTAAAATATAAAATTAATATGCTTCCGCTTGGGTGAAGCTACGCGCTTGTTTCGGACGGCTTCTAAGGCAGTTACGAGCGCGGTTTGCTTTTCTTCGGGCGTAATTACAAGGTCAATATAACCTTTTTTGAGCGCGTTTTGGACGCCCGCGTGCTCTTTTATATAGTCTTCCTCGGACATTTCAAGGAAAACCGCGGCGGTTTTCACGGGAACAGGCGAAATCACAGCGTTTTCATAAGCTATGGTAAAATCGCCGAAGCCGCCCGTAAGCATGAACGCCGCGCCGCTGGCGTTTCCTGTAATCAGCGTAATTTTTGGGGTAGTCGCGCTTGCATAAACCTGCGCTAAACGCGCAGTGTCGCGTGAGCTTACGTCCATTTCAAAGCCTGCACTATTTATAATAGTAATAACAGGGAGCGAAAAATTATCGCAGAAGCTGACGAAACGCGCGATTCTCGCGGTGTCAGCGGCGTTTAGTTTTTCTTCGAGCGTAACGATTCCGGCGGCAGAATTACTTAGCGTTTCAAGCTTTGTGCCTGCTCCGAGCTCGATTTCAACGCCGTCAGCGCAGGACGAGGCTTCCAAGTTGTTCGGCGGCAGAAGCGAAAGTAATTCGCGCGCCTTCAAAACTGCTTCTTCTGCGGTTTTAACCGTAATATCGGCTGTGTTTATTTCTTTTTTTCCGCCGAGAAACGGCGGTGTAAAGAAGATTTCAGCTTCTTCGGTTGCAATTACAAAGTCCGACATACGGCAGAGCGCGGCGTTCAGCCCGCTGCACTGCCCCGTTACTACTGAAATAAGCGGCACAACGCCCGAAAGCCGCGCGCAGTCTGCGATTATGTCGGTGTAGGCTTCAATAAGCTCGATTCCTTCGCCGATTTCGCCGCCCTTTGAATCGAAAACGGCAACTAAAGGCGCGCCGAATTTCACGGCATCTGCGTAGATTTTTTTCATTTTCGCGGCGGTGTTTTTGTTTACTGCGCCGCTTTTCACGCTGATGTCTTGAATATAGGCGTAAGCTTGAGAGCCCGCGATTTTCCCGAAGCCCGCGATTACGCTTGATTCCTCGTGTTTTTGGAGCTCGCAGAAGCTGTTTTCGTCGAATAGTTTTTCAAGGAGTGCGGTCGTTGTCATGGCTTGCCTCCTTTTCTCTTTTGCGGACGCGCGGTGCGCGCCCCTACGCCAAGCAGCTTTAGCTCCTTAGCGTCCAAATCCGCGTGCTCACCGGGTTTGAGCATACCGAGCTTGACGCCGCCCACGCTTGTCCGCTTCAAGCGGCTGACCTCCAAGCCCACAGCCTTGCACATTCTGCGGATTTGGCGGTTTTTGCCCTCAGTAATGACAAATTCAAGCACCACGCGGTTTTTCACGCCGCTCTCCGTTTCTGTTTTGTCGTGCTTCAGCACGTGAACCTCGCAGGGCGCGGTGATTTCCCGCTCGCCGTCCTCGCCTATGTTTACGCCCGCCGAGAGCCGCGAGATTATATCCTCGGAAATAATCGAGGGAATCGTCACGCGGTATTTTTTCTTGATTTTGCTGCTCGGGTGGGTAATCATGTTGGTGAAATCGCCGTCGTTCGACAGCAGAATAAGCCCCTCGGAGTCTCTGTCAAGCCGCCCCACGGGGTACACCCGCTCGCCGATATTCTTTAAAAGCTCGGTAATCAGCTTTTTGCCGTGGCTGTCAGACATCGAGGTTGTGTAACCGCGCGGCTTATAAAGCTTGATGTACCGCTTGCTCTGCGAGAATTCGACTTTCTTGCCTTTAATAGTAATCAAGTCGTTTTTGGTAGCCTTGTCGCCCAAGCCGACACTGCGCCCGTTGACCTTAACCGCGCCCGACTTAATTAATTCCTCGGCGGCGCGGCGGGAGCAATACCCGCTCTCAGCGATTAATTTTTGAAGTCTTTCTTTTTCCATTGTTTTTTCTTTCTTATGAGAATTATTAGCATTATAATGCAGATTAGAGGAACTGAGCCGACAACTATAACAAATACGTTTTTATTTCCTTTATCGACATTTATTATCTCTCCCGTTGTTATATCAAATGTGTATGTAATATTTTCAATTGTTGTAACAGCAAGAGTATTATTTTGCAGATTATGATTAAACACATCTTCTACTTTTTCTGCATACATATCAGTCCACAAAACCATTGAAGTTGTATATCCTAATTTGCTTTCGTCTTTCACTAAATCGGAAATGTAATACCGTTTTATTACTTCGCCTTCTTCATAAAATTCCAGTGCTATTTCTATTTCATCTGGCTGAGCTAATCTACTATCTGCACTAAGCGGTATAGGAACACGCACAAAATACATACCGTCGCTTGAAATGAAGCCTGGATATATACCGAAGTCCCGATAAAAATCAGAATTCTTTATATGATTTTGATTAACTAAATAGATAACCTCGGGTGGGTCGTTGTTGTAATATAATCCCGTTGGCGGATAATCATCTTCAAAACGTAAGGGTGTGAAATAAAAAATTAATTTTCCGTCTTCAAGTTCAAAGTTTGATGGCGGAGGCGGGGCAAATTCATCTGCTGAGGCTGTGATGTTTAATGAGATAAGCAAAAGAAGAAATATGCAAATAAATGCTTTTTTCAAAATTTATACCTCCTCTTAAATTTTGAACCACCCCGTCAGGCTTCGCCTGCCACCCCTCCAAGGAGGGGAATACTTTAAATTGAGCAGTTCCTAATTCCCCTCCTTGGAGGGGTGCCCGAAGGGCGGGGTGGTTTTCAAAACAACCCCCGCCGCCAAACCTGCACTAAGCCTGCCGCGAGCGTTAATTTTTCTGCCGGCGACTCGCAGGACTCTGCTGTTATAAGCGGGACTGTTTTCAATAATGTACCATTATAGTAGAACTCCAGCAAGCCCACCTGCTCGCCTGCTTCAAACCCTGCGTAAATAAAAGGCATCAGCCGCGTTTTTACTTCAACAAGCCGCATTTCCTCGTCCGAGAGCGGAAGCTCGGGGATTTCTGAAACTTTTACAGCCGCGTGCGTTTTGCTTCCGCCTGCGATTTCAACGGAAAACGCTGATAAATCGTAGTCTACGCGCTGATTTTTCACGACTGAAAAGCCGTAGTCGAACATCTTCATGTGGTCGTTCCAGTCGTCGTGCGCGTTCAGCGTGACCGCGATTAAGGTTACGCCGTTCCGAGTTGCCGCTGAAACAAGGCAACGTCTCGCGTTGTCCGTAAAGCCTGTCTTGGTGCCTACTGCGCCGTCGTACATATGCAGCAGCTTGTTGTTGTTATAAAGCCATCTACCGAACGGCGGGTTGCCGAATTCTACGCGCAGAGCCTGTTCAGCGGTCATTTCGGCGAACAGCTCGTTTTTCATGGCGAACATGGTTAAAAGCGCGAGGTCATAGGCAGTTGAGAAATGTCCGTCTGCGTCTAAACCCGACGGATTTTTGAACTGCGTGTCCTTTAAGCCGAGCTGCTGTGCGCGCTCGTTCATAAGCTTCACGAACTCGGGAATACTTCCCGAAACGCTAACTGCCGCCGCCTGTGACGCGTCGTTGCCCGAGGGGAGCAGCATACCTACGCAAAGCGCGCGCCGAGTGACAATATCACCCTCGCGAAGCCCCATTGACGAGCCCTCAATGCGTATCGCCATGCTGTCGGCAGTGAACTGCCGGTCTAAGTCGCCGGCTTCTAAAGTCAGCAAAACCGACATTATTTTTGTCGTGCTTGCCATTGCTCTGCGTTCAAGCGCATTTTTCTCGTAAATAACAGTGCCCGTGTCCGCGTTTATTAAAATTGCAGAACGGGCTGAGGTTTCAGGTTGTGGGATTTGTGCGGCTTCGGCGGCTTGCACCTGAATAGCGCAAAACGGCGCAAAGCTAAAAAGCAGAACGAGAGAAATAATAACAGAAAACTTTTTCAAAGCAGGTCAGTCCTTTCGGTATAAGTATGTTATACCAATAACTATGACTTGCTTGTACGGTTTTATTACTCTTCTTCCTTAGGTTTGGCGAAAATATCTCTGACCTTGTTAATTAAATCGGGCACACCTGTAATCAGCCCGTCGATAAAGCCGTTTTCCGCGCCGACCTCGAGCAGCTTTACGTCGCCGTCGGTCTTGATTACGATAAACGCCTGCGGTTTAATCGTAACACCTGCGCCCGCGCCGCCCGCGAAAACGTCGCTCGTAGCCTTCGCAGGAATGTCCGAGCCGCCCGAAACAAACCCGAACGTCACCTTTGAAATCGGGATAATGAGCGTGCCGTCAGGCGAGGTTATCGGGTCGCCGATAATCGCGTTAACATCAACCAAGTCGCGTATTTTCTCCATTGATGAGCTTAAAAGCCCCTTTAAATTATCTGCCATTTTTTAGTATCCTTTCGTGTTGTAGGGTTGCCATTTATGGCAACCGTATTAAGGTCTGGCGGACGCGATAAATCGCGTCCCTACAGGTCAATCTAAAACAATTCTGATTGTCTT
>WQYC01000060.1 GCA_009781425.1 Oscillospiraceae bacterium | reverse complement strand
CCGAACTTGAACATCCATCCAAGAAATATCGAGGTTGCGGATACATTCGCATTTATAACAAACCTGCCATCCCCGCTGCCTACCATATAAGTTTCGGATCCAAACTGATCAAGAACAACATTAACCAAGCTTTCATCGAATGACAATTTTGCCTTTAATACCTCGCCGGTAAACATTCCAAAGTTCTGCTTGATATACTCCGTTACATTGAATTGGCTCTTGTCGTACTTGTCTCCTTTATCTTCCAACACCTCTACTTCTGTCATCCGATCAACTCTAAAGGTTGCAAACGGAATATCAAATTTGGGGCTGTAAGATATGAGGTAGTAATTATCATCATTCCAACACAATGCAACCGGTGTCCTAATAAATGGTTTGTCGAGTCTGTAGTAGATTCGATTTTTCTTTATATCATAGGAAAAATACCTGAAACTTATTTTCTTACTGGTATTTATTGCATCATGAATGGCATCTATTGTGTAATAAACTGATTCGTTAAGAGCTTTTGCGCGACCTTTTATGTGTACCTGACGATTAAGATGCTTTGATTGGGTTTTACTTGTCAGCTTAGAGAGCTTTTTGATTAATTCATTGCTTTTCTTTACAGTGATAAGCCGTGAAGATTGTACAGCATCAACAAGCAGCTTAGGCTTCGTTGAGATTCCTTCTCGACAATAGCTGTTCAAGCAAGCTACTCGTTGCACCGTCCTCTACCTCTGCCTCTGCCAGACAATCGCTCTGCGCTCCACTGTTACCTTCGAGTTCCACTCTATCCTCACAGTGCCAGCCTGTTTTATCAGTTTTCTGCATTCTTTACGTTGTCCTCCTTCCTCAGTTTCAAAGACTACTACCGTTCAGCCCTTCCCTGTTGACACAGGTACTATGGCTTCTGCTGACTTCTCACAATTCGTTGTTACTACGGTGTCCTTTCCGTTTGTGAGACCTCCTCGGGTAAGAGCGATAACTTTCACCTCATGTACCTGCCACATTTACGCTATGGGGGTCGGGCAGTATTGGACTTCGCTTTGTTATGCAAGCTCGTCCGCCCCACGCACGCCTGATGTGATTTCTGTTCGTCAGGTCGAAGTTTTGCATTAGGCTTCCTTCAGATTCCATCTCACGATGGACACCCTTGCCCTCTGCTAACAGTTCCTACTGCCAAGCCTGTAGCGGACTTGCACCGCCAAGTTATCGCTCATGCCGAGCGCACATAATAAAGGCGAACTACATTAAATAGTAGCTCGCCTTTATCATTATATGCGTTCAAAACTTAAAGACCAACGCAAACGTCTCCCTGACAAAAAAGTATCGGGGAGAGTTCGGATTTGTTCGTAGTGGCGGGGCGGTTTGTGGTAAATCTGAACATTCAATTTCGGACAGGCTAATCGTGCGCGAATCGCTCTTGAAGTTGTATGTCAGCACGATTTTGTCATCGTACAGATAGATTGAGTTCACAAAGATGTCGATTATCGCTCGTTGGTAGGTTTTGTCAGCTATATTGCAGCCTTTGAAGCGGTTTATCCAGAAAATAATCTTTTCTTCGGTCAAAATGGTTTGTTGCAATTCTGTTTGCAGGATTTTAATCTCAATCTCGGATTTTAGGGCTTCAAGTTCCTCTAATCGCTGTTTTGTTGTGTTTGTGATGATACCCTGCTGAATTAGACAGGTATTTGTAGTAATTGTATTTCCGTAAGGTTTTGCTCGTGCCGCTCTCGCCCACCATGAATGTTTCACACCGACCGCAATGGAGCTTCGTTGTAAGTAGGTATTC
Source organism: Oscillospiraceae bacterium (assembly GCA_009781425.1). GTDB lineage: Bacteria > Bacillota > Clostridia > Oscillospirales > Ruminococcaceae > Ruminiclostridium_E. The sequence continues at coordinate 2,855 of WQYC01000060.1, read as the reverse complement.
GACTTTGGCTTTTGCGGCGGCGGGAGCGCGCTTGTTCTTTTCAAGTCTTTCCTGCGCCCGGTCAAATAATTCTTGCGTGACAACGGCGGGATATGCGCCGGGGACAATCGTTTCGCCGTATCGGTACTCGCCCAAATACTTACGGTTTTGGAGCATATTTCGGATACTGTTGAAATTAAGTTGATTGCCACCAGTTTTGGTTTTAATGCCTCGCGCCGACAGGCTCTCACGAATATCCGCCACGCTGTCGCCTGCGGCGTAACGCTCGAATATCTCACACACCACAGGTGCGGTGAGCGGGTCAGGCTGATATTGTTGCTCCTCGTTGACCATCAGACCGTATGGGATAATCCCGCCGTTGTGCCGCGTTTTAAGGGCGTTCTCGGTCAGTCCCCGCGACACCTTTACTCCCAATTCAACTGAATAATATTCCGCGAGCCCTTCGAGCAGCGATTCGAGCAATATACCTTCCGCTCCCTCGGATATGGCTTCGGTCGCTGATATGACCTTGACGTTGTTTTTACGGAGGATGGATTTATAATGCGCGGAATCATAGCGATTCCTCGCAAATCTATCCAACTTCCAAATTATTATGACATCGAAAATCCCTTTTTCGGAATCCTTTATCATTCGTTGAAATTCATGACGATTTTCTGCTTCACGACCGCTGATGGCGCGGTCTACAAATGAGCCAACAATCGTGATTCCTTTGCGTTCGGCAATAGCCTTACACTCGCGGAGTTGCCCCTCGACCGATTCTTCCCGCTGACCTGTGCTGTTGTAACGTGCGTAAATTACTCCGCGCATGAGTTTCACCTGCCTTGTATGTAAAAAATTTATTCGGAAGGATTCAAATATTCTTCAATCGCTTTTATCTTGTCCGTTCTATTGCGCTTCATTTCGGTTTCATAGCGATGTTGCATGGTTTCTAAATGCAAATCATAACCACGCCAAACGGTTTTAATATATTCGGGTTGAGTGTAACCATTATCGCGCCAAACGGAGTTTTTATTTTCGGACTGGCGATAATCTAAATTCCATCTTTCATCCGCGACTATTTCAACCATAACTCCAGCTAAAAACATTCGCCCAAAGCATTGTAGAAAAAGTGTACCTTGAGTATCGAACGGCGCAATAATCGAATCCGGAAAAGCAGAGAAGCATATATCTTTTGCTATGTTAAAATTTCTTGTGTGGACAACAATATCTATATCAAACGGTTTAACATCTACGCCGCGCACTGCATCGCCGACACTACCGACAATGTACCATTCGATTCCGTTTGTCGAGAATTGTTGCGCTACCAATTTCAAAGGTTTTTCCCAATCAAAACCGACAAACGATGATTCAAAGAACGCTTGTCCTAAGCGAACATAATTATCGCTTATGAGTTGCTTCTCGTCTTGGTTTGAAAATGCGCTTTGCGGATATGCCCTGACAAACTTGCCGTCAGTTTTTACCCACGCCATGTGTTGAATCGCATCTTCAATTTGGGTGTTCTCTACTCCCTCAACGCAAAAGAAAAATTCGGAATCGGTTTCGTAACAATAACATCTCATACATTCCCTCCCAAAAAGAGTTTTTTGTTAATCTGCAATCAACTAACGTAACTTATTTTTCGATTCCGTTCCCCGCCATTTGTACCAACATTTCTTTCAGCTTGTTGTTAATCGGCGAACCGGGTGAGAAGCACATTTCCACAAACTCTTTCCACTCGTCGGAGTTGGCTAATTTGTCCTTCAAAAACTCCGGCTGATAACCATATTTCTTTCCCTGTGGGTCATCGCACCTGCCGAGAATATAATCGGCGGATACATCGAAGAAGTCGGCGTATTTTAATAGCGCGTTAGCGTTGATTGCCGTTTCGCCATGCTCATAACGGTTAATTGCCGTCTGCGATATTCCGAGCAGTTTTGAAAGTTTTTGTTGCGTCAGCTTCATGTTTTGCCGCAAATCAAGCAGGCGTTCAGCTATCTTTTCCATCCGGCTGACCTCCCTTTTCCTGTTGTTCGTTCTCGGCAATAGACGCATCCGTAATTGCTTTCAAATTTTTTGCGTTTAGCGGCGATACAGCTTTCTTCCCTGTCTGCTGTTCATACTGTACACGCGCTGCTTTTGCGACACTGCCGCCGCGTCTTGCAACGCTTTTATGCTCGTCCATCGTTTCGGGTTCAACTTGGCGCGTGATGTCGGTCGCAGTAACCTCCGCAAGCATATTAAGCACCAATTCGACATTCGTCATGTTATCGCGCAGACTTTCTTTTTTCAAACCCTTGTATTGTTTATAGTCCCGAGTGGTTTTGCCAGACCATGTTTTAGTGATTTCATCTGTCAAAATAGCAAAATCCCGTTGTTCGGTTACGCCGTGTTTTTCCCATTCGTCGGTAAGTTCTTTGCGAACCTCTATTGTCTTTAACCGTTGATTTATCCAATTACGCGAATACCCTTTTTTTAGATATGTTTCAAGAGCGCGGTCAATGGCAAGTTCAGGGTCGGCGGTTTCGTCAATGCGTTCACTCCCGACACGCGCAAGCCACAACTTAAACGGCTCCGCTTTTTTAGATGGTATTGATTGGATTAAACGCAAGAGCTGTTCTGTATCAGCAACGTCGGTCAGTCGCATTTTTCCGTCAGCTGCTTCCATTTTCAACTGGTGACAATTTGACACCGTTTCATTTCCTTCTTCTTTCAACCGTTGCTTCAGTTTATTCCAGTATTTTCTTGCCGTAAGGTAATCAACGCTATTTGTTAAAACGGCACAAGTATCTACTATCGAGAAATACCATTTTTCCGCTTCGGCATCCCAATGAGTGCGTATAGATTTTTCTTCAAATAATTTTATTGATTTATCTTTT
>WQYC01000059.1 GCA_009781425.1 Oscillospiraceae bacterium | reverse complement strand
GACCGGTATTAAAAACAAGAAAATATGCGCTGCGGTTGGCTTGACGCACATTACACAGCGCCCATAATCAGAATTATATCAAATTAATCAAGTAATGTCAATGTTTATAAGGAAAATTGTCTAATTTTATCCTCAAAACATCATTTTCAAACCCAAGATAGAAATGTTTTATAGTCTACCCCAAGCCTCCGCCCCGCCTCTCTCGCCGAGATGTCCCCGCGCTCCCAAGCACCTCGAACCTCCCGAAACCCCTCAGGTCGCTCCATCGGCGGCCTCCCGAACCTGACACCCCGCGCCTTCGCCGCCAAAATCCCCTCAGCCTGCCGTTGCCGAATGAACTCCCGCTCGGTCTGCGCGACATAGCTGAGAATCTGCAACACAAGGTCGGCGATGAACGTGCCCGTCAAATCCCGCTCCTTCTGTCTTGTATCCAACAGGGGAATATCGAGAACAACGATTGCAACTTGCTTTTCCTTGGTAATCATCCGCCACTGCTCAAGAATTTCGCCATAATTCCGACCGAGTCTGTCGATGCTTTTGATGACTAAAGTATCGCCGGGCTTTAATTTTTTCAACAGCCGCCTGTATGCCTGCCTGTGAAAATCCTTGCCGGACTGCTTATCAAGCAGGATATTTCTGTCCTCCACCCCGAATTCACGCATAGCGACAAGTTGCCGGTCTTCACACTGCTCGCGTGTGGAAACACGAGCGTAACCGTATGTTTGAGCCATTATAACCACTCCTTTCATCGCTAAGTATAAGGGGCGGTCGTAGTATCTGTCTAATTATAACATAAATACCTCATCATGTCAACCTATATACCCCTCGCCGTTACTTCTCGTTTACGCCTGTTTGCTGTACAATAATAAGGGGTGATTACATGAACTACAAGAGGTTAGGCGAAAGAATCAGGCAGGAACGCAAAAAATTAAATCTCACACAAGCCGCGCTTGCCGCCGACGTGGATATTTCTGATACATATATGGGCGCAATCGAGCGCGGGGAGCGAAGCCTCACGCTTGATACCCTTGTGAGGCTTGTCACTCGGCTCGGCGTGACTATCGACTTCATGCTCGCGGATTCTGTTTCAGACAGCGACCCGAACATCATGGAGCAATTTAAGCAAATCACCGATGGTCAGCCGCTTGAACGGAAGCAGCTTGCGATTAATGTGTTGCGAACAATTTTCTCGCACTTCGAGAACAATGACTAATCTAAGTCTACTTTTCCCATTCGTAAATTCCGAAGTGTCTCGACGTCGTTAATGAATCGCTTCAATGCTAAGTTTACCAGCGTATCAACAGTTACGTTGTACTCCATCGAGAGCGTGTAGAGCTTGTCGTGGATTATGGGCTTGATTGCCTGTAGAGTAATTTCCATATTAATATCCTTTCCAATCAAAAAGCACGCAGAAAAGCCGCCCAAAAGGGCGGCTAATCGCTTTTCTTTTACATCATGATTATTATACTAAAGCGATTCCTGCGGCTTCTTAAAATAAGAATATATAAACATGATGTCAGCTTTTTACTATTGCAATCAAAGCAAAAATAATATATAAGGCGAGGTAGGATTGATTAGAATAATTTTAACATCCGCATTTCATAAAACCATTATTTCTGCTAATCATATATAGAAAACAAGGAGCAGAAATATAATGGAAAACCCCAAGAAAGACACCTTTCCCGAGCAGCACCAAAACCGCCACCCCGGCAAAGAGTCTGAAATGAATCCCCCGCCTGTTTACGAAAACGAGAGTTACAAACCCTCCGGTAAACTCGCAGGTAAAGTCGCCATTATAACCGGCGGCGACAGTGGAATAGGCAGAGCGGTCGCTGTGAACTTCGCGCAAGAAGGTGCAGATGTTGCGATTATTTATCTCAACGAAAACGATGATGCCTGCGAAACTGAGGCGGCGATTACGAAGTACGGCAGAAAATGCCTAAAAATCGTTGCTGACTTAAAACAAGAAAACGAGGCAATCAGCGCAATTGAAACGGTTAAAATCGAGTTCGGAAAAATTGACATTCTCGTGAATAACGCCGCGGTTCAATATCCGCGCAACAGTATTCTCGACATCGACAAAGACCAGTTTATTCACACTTTCGAGAGTAATATTTTCTCGTATTTTTATATGACAAAAGCTGCGCTGCCGTATTTATCATCAGGTAGCACAATTATAAATACCGCGTCTGTAGTTGCGTTTGAAGGACACCCGGAGCTGATTGACTACGCCTCAACTAAAGGCGCAATCATGACCTTCACTCGCTCAATGGCGTTGTCGTTAGCAAAGCAGAATATCCGCGTTAACGCAGTTGCGCCGGGACCTATTTGGACGCCGCTGATTGTGTCAAGCTTTTCCGAACAGCACATAAAAACTTTCGGCTCAACCGTGCCGCTCGGCCGTGCAGGACAGCCGTATGAGCTTGCACCGGCTTATGTTTTTCTTGCGTGCGAGGATTCATCGTATATTACGGGGCAAGTGCTGCATATTAATGGTGGAACGATTATTAATTAGGAGGATAAAATGCCGAAAGACAGTCAAATCGACCCGAAGGAAGTTCGGAAAGCGAAGGCGAAAGGACAGATTCCATTCGCAAGCGACAAAGCCACTACAGATAACAATAATAGCAAAAAGCAGTCCGGGAGCCGACATAAACCCGGGAGTGATAAATAATGACGAGGGAGCATTTGCTCCCTCGAAATTTATTTGGGTGCAAGTTTTATCTGCGGAATCGGATACCACTCCGCCGCCTCAATTATTGCTTCGGTGTCCTCGAAAGGCAGATTCATAAAGAACAAGTTGACCGCCACCATGAGAGAATATGTTTACAAATTCAAAAGCAAATACATAACAATCTCAAAAGTAAATGCTTGACAATTTCAAAAGTTTAGGGTATACTATGATGGGGTGATGAAAATGAAAAACAAATATTTACCAAGAATTGCCGACGCAAAATTAGCGTTGGCGTTAAAAGCGATGGGGGCAGTTTTAATCGAGGGCCCCAAGTGGTGTGGGAAAACCAGCACCGCCGAACACGTTGCAAAGAGTATCCTATATATGCAAGACCCTGATGCTTTCGAGGAAAATATGCTGAAAGCAAAGACAAAACCGTCTCTTTTGCTTGAAGGCGAAACGCCCCGATTGCTTGATGAGTGGCAGGTCGCACCTGTGCTGTGGAACGCTGTGCGGTTTGCGGTGGATAAGCGGCAGAAAGCAGGTCAATTTATTCTGACGGGTTCTGTTATTCCGGTGCGAACAGATGATATGCACTCCGGGACGGGGCGTATATCCCGAATGAAAATGCGAACGATGTCGCTGTTCGAGAGCGGTGAATCCTCCGGGGAAATCTCGCTGGGAGATTTATTTGATGGTAAAACAGAAATGTTCGGGAATTCAAAAGTTACGCTCGAACAGGTCGCTTTTATTCTGACACGCGGAGGCTGGCCCGCCGCAGTCAATGAAAAGAATGAAACTTTAGCGTTAAAAAAAGTCACCGATTATTATGAAGCGGTTGTGAATGAGGATATATCAAAAGTAGATAATGTTGAAAAAAGCCCCGACAGAGTCCGCAGCCTAATGCGTTCACTCTCCCGAAATATCTCATCTGAAGCCGGCACCACCACAATTTTGAACGATTTACGTGCCAATGATGAATTGCTTTCGCAGGTAACAATCGACCAATATATCAACGCATTAAAAACGCTGTTTGTAATCGATGACCTCCCTGCATGGAGTCCGCGCCTGCGTTCAAAGATTGCAATCCGCACGACAGCGAAACGTCATTTTTCCGACCCGTCCATTGCGACTGCGGCACTTGGTGCGACAACCAAAAGGCTTTTTGATGATTTTTGCACATTCGGGCTCTTGTTTGAGGCGTTGTGTATTCGGGATTTGCGTATTTACGCGGACAGTTTGGACGGTAACGTGTACCACTACAGGGATGCAAAGGGAGTAGAGGTAGATGCAATTATCCAAATGAACGACGGGCGCTGGGGTGCGGTTGAAGTGAAGATGGGCGCAGGAGATATTGAAACAGCTTCGGAGAATCTAATTAAGTTCAAAGGTAATATTGACACTGCGAAAATGCAAGAACCTTCTTTCCTTATGGTGCTGACTGCGACCGAAAGCGCTTTTCAAATGGAGAATGGTGTGTGGGTTGTTCCTCTTGGGTGTTTGAAAAACTAAACCTATGAACACTTTTATGAAGATTGCGATAATTTTCCGATTCCGGCGAAATGATGTAAGTCAATTTCGAAAAAATCCCATCTAATATTCAAAGGAAAGTTTTCTGGCGGAGTGATAAATAGTGACGAGGGAGCATTTGCTCCCTCGAAATTTATTTGGTTGAAAGTGCGATAATTGCATCGGTTGCAGAAATATTAGAGTTATTCGTTTTATAACATGGATTAGTATTAGACTTATGCGCATTACGACGATAAAATATATTCACCATTCAAATCATGCTTAACAATCAAGCCATCTTCTACCATCTCACGAATCACAGCATAAGCCCGCGTTTGCTTAACCGCGAGAAGCTCCTGCACAATTTCATTAGTGATAAACTCGTGAGTTTGCAAATAATCCAAGACTTTTCTATGTTGAAGCTTCAATTTAACGGGTTTGTTTGTCGGTTCAAGCGGGTTAATATAATTCATGTTAGGCAGAGTAAGCACGAACGCTCCGGCGGTTACGGCGATTTCAGGCTTTACGTCTAATTCTTCATAATACTGCATAATCCGTTTGAGCCCTGTACCGTAAGCCTCTATGTGCTTCAATTGGTAAAATATATTAGCCAATTTTTCATTACATGGCTGTGAAATGCTTAAAAATAAGTCTTCACGGTGCAACCCCGCCACTAATCCCCCGAGTGAAACAAACTCCATTCGGTCATCGTATATATTGACAATTATACTACCGGAAAGTGCGTAGTCGCGGTGAATGAGCGCATTGAGCATAGCCTCCCGAATAGCTTCATGCGGGTAATCATACTGCTCAAGCCGTGGTATACTCCCTCTTAAACTCCATGTTATTATTCTCTAACATGATTTCACCTCTATTTCACTTTTACACTATCATATCACCTCATTTCACTTTTGTCAAGTGAAATAAAAACTGCTCAGGCTGGCTCCCTGGAAATTTTCACAGATTCTATTGCATTAACCAATCAAGCACATTTAGTTGTTTTATTCCGTTATGAGAAGTCAATGGTGTATGGTCCATCGTTAAGAGGTATTTTGGATTGTGGTCTTTAATTGCTTCTAACGGCGCAAGTTCTCGTTTTAAAATTTTTCCATCTGTGTCTATCACCGTATAAGCAACTTGATAATACTCCTCCCCTTCATCGCCAACTACGACAAAGTCAACCTCTGTGCTACCGACTTTCCCGATATAAATTTCGTATCCGCGCCGTATAAGCTCTAAGAAAACAATATTTTCAAGGATATGTCCCTCGTCTGCCTTTTTTGTTCCGAGCAAGGCATACCGCAAACCAATATCGGCGGCATAATACTTGTCGCCGGTTTTTAAATGTTGTTTTCCCTTAACATCATAACGCCCGATTCTGTACAGAATAAAGCTGTCTGTAAGAGCCGAGAGATAACTTTCAACCGTATGGACTGAGATTTTACGACCGGCACTTGTCATCGTATCGGAAATACTCTTTGTAGAACAAATGTTACCGATATTATGAAACATAAAGCGAACCACGCTTCTAAGCATTTCTATATCCGGAAACTTCCTCCGCGTAACGATATCTTTTAAGACAATAGTGTCAAAAATGCCTTGAAGATAAAGCCGCCTGTCCTTAGGCTTTTGGAATTCAAGAGCATACGGAAAAGAGCTGTTTAAAACATAATCACCATAAAGGCGGTCTATATTTGTATCTTCCGGGAAAGCCGAAACATATTCCTTGAACGACAACGGCAGCATTTTTATCTCCACATATCTCCCGGAAAGGAATGTTGCTAATTCGCTGGATAACAAGTGAGCGTTCGAGCCGGTGATATAGACATCGCAATTTTTTTTGATATATAAGCTATCCACAGCTTTTTGAAACTCATCAACGCGCTGAACCTCATCAAGAAAAATATACATTTTCTTTTCAGGTAATAATCTTTCTTTGACATAGGCATACAAATGTTTGCTTGTTTCTATATCTTCATGCTCACCTTCTTCAAGGTTTACAACTATGATTTGCTCCTCGGCTACTCCGTCACCTCTAAGGTAGTCCTGATAAAGCTCAAGCAGCGTAGATTTGCCGCAACGTCTGATTCCGGTTACTACTTTAATGAGCTTTTTATCCCTAAAACTAATCAAAGTATCTAAGTATTCTTTTCTCGCTATCATGATAGCACCTCCTGTTTGCATTAATTATAACATAATTCATCGGGTTTGTCAAGTTATTGCAACACCTTTGCAATAACTTCTTATATACTCAAAGTTATTGCACTATTAGTATAGATATATTTCATTTAAACTATTCAAAAGAAAAACAGATAAAATATCGCACAAGGAATTTCGTTTTTAACACATTTGCTGTCAATTGCTGTCAAATTTCAAAAAGCCGATTTGCGAAATCCCTTTAACAGTGGGCTTTTGCAAGGTTTTCTCGTGTAAAGAACTATTCCTTGGTAAGGACGAGGTCGACAGTTCGAATCTGTCTGGAAGCTGAACAACGAACCCGCATTGTCATTGACTTTGCGGGTTTTATTTTTTGGATAGTGGGTAAAAATCGTACCCACTATATTGCCAAAAATAGTGGGTAAGGTAGGACGCGCTCCATTAAATCCTTTATAATTCGGGGTCGGTGCGCCTTTTGCCCTTGCTCGACGGGGTTTTCCCTTTTTCCTCTTTTCCCTGCTTTTGCGATTCTGCTATACGCTTCTGTATGCTCTTAGGGGCAACAGGAATAAAAGGCGGTTTTTCGCCATGCGCTATAAACAATTCGTTGATTTTAGCTATCTGCTCATGTGCTGTTGTGCCTACAACGTGTGAATATGTGTTTAGTGTCAGCGTTACATCAGCGTGACCTAAAATGTCTTGTACAACCTTTGCGGGTACGTTGGCTTCTAACATTCGAGTAGCGAAACTATGCCGCATGGCATGAAAAGTAAAGCGTTCAAGCCCT
>WQYC01000058.1 GCA_009781425.1 Oscillospiraceae bacterium | reverse complement strand
GTGGGCTTCGCGGCGGAACGTGTGCGAAGTCGGGAGGTGCATAATTATGAGCGTGAGCGTACTTGAACTGCATTATGACGTTCCCGGCGATGACTTCACCCGTGCAGGTGAGGCGAGCTCTGCAATTAAGAACAAATTAAAGCAGATGGGGATTGACCCCGACGTGATTCGTAATGTTGCGATTGCAACCTATGAAGGGGAAATCAACATGGTTATTCACGCGAATGGCGGGACGATTGACGTTACGATTGATTCTGACGCTGTGGCGTTGATTCTGAAGGACACAGGCGCGGGAATACCCGACGTTGAGCTCGCCATGCGCGAGGGCTACACGACTGCAAAGGAGGAAATCCGCGCGCTCGGCTTCGGCGCGGGCATGGGGCTTCCGAACATGAAGAAATACACAGACGAATTTGAGCTTAAATCAGAGGTAGGCGTCGGCACTGAGGTCAATATGAAGGTCTATCTCAAGAAATAACTTTAGAAATGATGATTAACTTGCTTAAACTTAACGAAAATAATAGCTTCTTTCATTCGATAAGCCTTGATGCAGATTCCTGCAGAGGCTGTATTAACTGTCTCAAACGCTGTCCGACCGAGGCGATACGCGTGCGGAAAGGCAAGTCGGAAATTATCAAGGAATACTGCACCGACTGCGGCGCGTGTATCCGCGCTTGCCCTCATCACGCGAAGAAAGCTATGTTCGATTCGCTCGATTCTATGAATGAATACGAGTATAAAATCGCGCTTCCGCCGCCCGAGCTCTACGCGCAGTTCAACAACCTCGACGACAAAAGCTTGGTTTTGAACGCGCTGATTTCGCTTGGATTTGACGATGTTTATGAAGTCGCGGCGGCAGCAGAATTAGTTTCTGAAATTACCAGAAAGCTACTCAAAGCAGAAGGCACACGCCTGCCGGTGATTTCCTCGGCTTGCCCGTCGGTTATAAGATTAATCCGCGTGAAGTTCCCGAACTTAGTTGATAATATTTCGCCTGTGGTTTCGCCCGCAGAGATGGCGGCGAACGCCGCTGTGAAGCTTGCTATGCTTAGAACGCGGCTTCCGCGTGAGAAAATCGGCGTGTTTTTTATCGCGCCCTGTCCCGCAAAGGTCACGGAAATTTACGCACCGCTCGGCGTTAAAAGGTCGCAGATTGACAAAGCTGTCGCGCTTCGCGATATTTACCCGAAGCTTCTGCCGCTGATGAAAAAAATCGCGGCGGGTGAAGGTATAAAAGAAAACGAGTTCCCGCCCGAAATAAACAAAGCAGGCAGAATCGGAATAAGCTGGGGCTGTCACGGCGGGGAAGCAGGGGGCTTGCTGACCGATAAATATTTGGCAGTTGACGGAATTGAGAACGTGATTCAAGCTCTTGAAGACTTGGAGGATTCTAAGTTCATGGACTTGGAGTTCATCGAGCTTAACGCCTGCAGTGGCGGCTGTGTCGGCGGCGTGCTCGCTGTTGAAAATCCGTACATGGCGAAGGTAAAGCTCACGACACTGCGCAAGTATCTGCCGGTCTCCGGCACGCATATAGACGCGGCGGTTCCGCCGTATGCCTATCACGACAAGAAAATCGAGTATCAGCCTGTTTACCGTCTTGCTGAAACACTTGAGGAATCAATAGCACTGATGAATACAGTCGATGAATTAGTGAAAAAATTCCCCGGGCTTGACTGCGGTTGCTGCGGCGCGCCGACCTGCCGCTCACATTCCGAGGACGTTGCGAGAGGCGTAGCAAACGAGCGAGATTGCATACATATTTTTAGAAATTATATAAATAAGTCAGAAGGAAAAAATACAAATGAGAGTTAGAGATTTGGCAAAAAAAGACGGCTTCGAGATTGTGAACGAGGGCGATTTAAACAGGGAAGTCACGAGCGTTTACTGCTGTGACCTGCTTAGCTGGGTCATGGGGCGCGCACCTGCAGACAGCGCATGGCTCACGGTTATGGGCAATATGAACGCTGTTGCGGTAGCTGTTTTGGCTGATATTTCAGTGATTATATTAGTTGAGAACGCGGCTGTTGACCAAGCCGCAATCGCCAAAGCAACGGCGCAGGGCGTGAATATTCTTAAAACAGGCAAATCCGCTTTTGAAGCGGCATCACAAATACACGAATGGCTGAATTAACTTACGATTTACATATTCATTCCTGCCTTTCTCCCTGCGGCAGTGATGAATCCACGCCCGCGAATCTCGCAGGGCTTGCGGGTATTCTTGAATTAGATATAGTCGCATTAACTGACCATAACTCTTGCAAAAACTGCCCCGCTTTTTTCAAGGCGGCGGCTGATAACGGCTTTAGCTTTATTCCGATTGCGGGAATGGAAATAATGACCGAGGAAGAAATACACGTACTTTGCCTCTTTGCGGAGCTTGAAGCCGCGATGGATTTTGACGAGTACGTGTATTCTTTATTATTCCCTATGAAAAACGACGTAAAAGTCTTCGGAAATCAGTTCATCATGGACGAGACCGATAAAATTATCGGTGAGGTTGAAAACTGCCTCATAAACTCTGCCTTTATCGGCTTTCATTCGTTAGCGGGCGAGGTGAAGAGCAGGGGAGGGATTATAATCCCCGCGCATATCGAGCGTGCGGCGTTCAGCCTTATATCCTCGCTCGGCTTTGTGCCGGACGATTGCGGCTTTGACTGCGTGGAAATCCGCTCAAAGGACGCAGTTGAAAACCTAAAAAGCAAGCATGAATATCTGCAAAAGTGCAAAATAATACACAACAGCGACGCGCATGATTTGGAGTCCCTGTCAATCGCGGGGAATAAATTAGTTGTAAATGAGCGGAGTGCGCGCGGCGTACTTGAAGCATTAAAACACGGAGGAATTTAAAATGAAAAAAGCAATGTCAGTTATCATGATTCTCGCGCTTTTCTTAAGCGCGTGTGCTTCAGATGAGGGTACAGCTTCCGATTTACCCGAAGAAATATTCAGCGAAGAAATAATTGTTGAGGAAGCCGAAGCTGAGCCTGCCGAAGAAGTCATAGATGAATACGAAGTACCTATGCCGCCTTATGAAGAAATTGCTTTACCGCCGCATTTGGAGGACTTAAACTGGCTTGTCAAGCCCGGGTTCACGTACTTTGATTGGTTTGGGAATTGCGGTGATATGCACGACGCTTTCAGCAACGGTGATTATTATCTTGACGAAAGAACAGGCTTACCGACAGTTTACGGGCACTTCGCGCATGGCGGCGGCGGCGGGAGCGGCGGGTGGATTTATGATATTGAACTTGATTTAATAGGTAAATCGGGAAGCGATTACAACGGCGTGCCTTTTTTCTTAAAACCGCGCTCTGAGTTCGCAAAGCATTTTCCCGATGACACCGAGAGTGTAAAATTCATCTACAGCGTTGATTCTACTATGGAATTTGAAGAAAGAGTTTCAAACGAATTGCCTGTTTCTGCATATACAGGTGTCGCAGTTTCTGTTGATAATGAGTTTATAACTGATTTTATCCCTGCAAGCGTTTGGCTGTCAATAGAAGAAAACAAGTTTTGGATTCGCAGCACTAAAAGAGCCGCAGACAGAATCGGCTTTATCGACGAGAGCGGCAAGTACGGTGTAATTGACAGAAACGGCGATGTTGTACTTCCGTTTGAGTTTGAAACAGTACTTGTAATTGACGCTTGGACTGCGTTTGTTGAGTTTGACGGACGTTGGGGAATTGTGGCGTTCGGCGATTATGCCCCCGACTTCAGACCGAGCGGCGCGGATTATAATTATATAGACAGCGATTATTTGAACGAGAGTTGGCAGGTTGTTCAAAATTCTGACGGACTGCTTGAAATTACTGACATTGACGGTAACATATTCGGCGGCTTGGATTTCGAGAAAATCGAGAATACATGGGGCAAGCAAATCAATGGCTATCGTAACGGCGGCGATGATGTTTATCACATGATTATCCGCGAAGATGATGTTATAATTAATTATGTTCAGTTTGCGAGAGAGTGGGCGGGCTTAATCAATATAGACGGTGATTGTCTTGCGGGCGATATATCCGAAGCGGTTTACTCATTTGAGCAGTTGTCGGAAGTATCTGTAGAATATATTAAAAGCTTAGGCTATGGAATTCACCACGAAATACAACGTTTCCCGTCAATTTATATAAACTCCGATTGGGGTCATTATACTGCTGATGATTCCTTTAGCGTTTTTTTGACCGCTTCAAATCAAAGTTATATTTTTGAAGCAACAGAAGAAAACGGCGAATGGACTGTTCGTGATATAACCTCGGAGGTCTGGAGTCACTATTAAAAAAACCAAAAAAAAAAGCTCGCTTATAAAAGCGAACCGCAATTGAGATAATAACAAAAGAAGTAAGAGTAAAAATGAAAAAATACTAAGAACTTGGCAAAATATAATAGATTCGCTCTCTCGGGTGTGCGTATGAGAGCTTGCCGCGTGCGATAGTCTCCATGTATTCTGCGAGGTATTCTTCGCTTCGGAGATAACGCTCAAGCTGTTCGTTCGCGGCACGAACCTCAGTAAGTCTTGCGGTCAGAACATCTAATTCGTCGCGCTTTTCTTGAATTTCAACCTGCGTTGATATGAGCAGAAAGATAGCATAGCCTGCAATCAGCAGTAATATAAAGTACGGGATAAAAGTTTCACGTTTTCCTGACCGTTGCTGCTGTGCGCCTTCTGATTTTCCCTTTGATGACATTTCGGTGAACACCTGCGCTTGTATTAATAATTTCTGCAGTACGAGCTTTTATTTTTAATGCCGCCCGTTCTGTTCTTTTATTATATACTATTCTTGCCTTGCTTTTCAAGTGGTTTGATGAATTTAATGCCTTTTTCTTCATAAAAACGTAGATATAACCAATTTTGGTCTTCAAAAACTGTATAAATTTACATATTATTTTGTGCAATGGAGCGAAAATATAATTTTTCGCGAACAGAAAAATTATTTTCATGCACTTAACTGCAAGAGCCGCCGCTCGTTTTATGCACCTTACAATAAAATTAGAAGCCAGCGAAACAAGCCGCCCAAGCGTCAAAAAATAAATCGCGCCGCCGAAGCCTGCGCCCGCTATGTAAAACCAACGGAACTGCCCGTTCCCGAGCTCCATTGAATAGGCAAACGTGATTAAGCCCGCGAGCGACAGAAAAACAAAATCGGTCACGCTGACAGCGAGGTCGCTTTGCTTTTTGAACAAGCGGATAATTCTGATGACCTCATAGAAAACGCCGAAGAAAAAGCCTAAAACTGTAAAAGAAGACAGCTGTGAAAGGCTTTCTGAAATTTCAACAAACATATTATTCTTCCTCTACTTAAACAGCTTTGTTATAAAATTATTCGGGACGCGCTCGGTGTTATCCGTGTAAGCCGAGCTGTATATTTTCCCCGTGATTTCCATATCGCCGCTCTCGACACTGACCGCGACGACCTGCAGTTCTTTGCCTTTAATGCGCAGCTCGCCCTGCGTAGTATACGCGACTATTTCCGTTTCATTAAAGCTCCCGACCTCATGAACCCCGCTCAGAATCAGCTTTGAGCGGTTTTCAAGTATAAAATTATGCGGCTTTGGCTTGTCAGTCATAAAAATTCACCCCTTGTCCCGAATAGTTAATTCTATTCAAGACAGGGGGTGAATATGCTGGGAAGTTTTTAATATTTATAACAGTAAGAATAATATAGTTGATAGTTGCATAAAATTAATAAATAAAAAAATAAGGAGTTTATAATGGACAGTAGCGATATTATCATTTATGGCATTTTAGGCGATAATGGCTTTAAGCAGTACAAGCAGTATAAATATGAAATTCAAGAGAAAAAAAGACTTGAACGAGAAGCAAAATGGAATTGTATGAGTTTTGCGCTAAAGCAAACAATTAAACTAATTTTTGAAATCATTATTAAATACAAGAAATTAGTGGAAAGGAACGAAAAATGAAATTGTTGGACAAATTTGAAGAAGATATGTTGCAAATATATATTAACTCGTGTTTACATAATGAAGATGACGAATACTGGTTCGATGTTGATACTGATAAAATTCCCAAATATTTGGCATCCTCGATGGGTACAATATTTAAATCTCTTGAACGTAAGGGTTATGTACAACCACACAGACCTATATTTGGTATTAAACTAGGGTCTTATGGGCATCTAACGCATTATGCATTTTCTTATTTTGAGAACAAGAAAAATAAAAGTGGAAACAAATAGCCACTAAAAGTATTAACGAAAAGTAGGAAGCGTGTGCTTTCTGCTTTTTGTTGCTATTAATTTCAAAGACTTGACAACCCCTGCGGTTTGCAGTATAATTAAGGTAATAACGAGGAGGTGAAGAAATGGCAAGCTCAATAGAAGTCAGAGAAAGACAAAAGCACCACTTGAAATCTTTATTAAACATTAAAAAATCAAACGAAGGTAAAGACGTTTCCGGTTTACAATTTGAAATTGAAAACGCGATTGCTGTCATGGAGCAAGAGGACGTGGCATGGGTTGAAAAAATAGTCGGAATTAAAGCAATGTAAACAAAAAGCAGGAGGCTCGCGCTTCCTGCTTTTTTTATTTACAGCCCCTCATACATAAACCCCGCCTCGTCCTTGCCGACAGTTTCCTTTATCGCAAGCACCTTGACCTTGAGCGGTGTTCTGCCCATGTTTATTTCGATTATGTCGCCGATTTTGACTTCATATGAAGCGCGAGCGGGCTTCTCATTCACGGTGACCTTGCCCGCGTCGCAGGCTTCGTTGGCAATCGTGCGGCGTTTAATCAGCCGCGAGACCTTTAAGTATTTGTCTAAACGCATTTTTCGTCCCTTTCTATTTAAGCATACTGCGCTCGTGCGGCGTCGATGAGATTGTAGCTCCTGTCTGCGCGTTTCTTAATAGCAGAAGCGGTGAAAAAACCGTTGAGAAGCGCGAGAATAATGACAAACAGTGCAAATTTCACAAGAATTGTTTTACCCTTGCTATTGCCTTTGAATAAAACCTTGGTTAAATTCTGGAGAGCAGCAGGGACTTCCCGAGTTGCGTCCACAATATTACGAATATTCGCATATGTATTCCATGCAGCCTCAACACCGTCGCCGAATGTCCTGCGTTTCCAAAACGCCACCATGTTGTTAAGCCAAATGATTATCCCTGTAGGAATTACAGCCGCTATTATCAATAAATAAAGTAAATCGCTTGTAACATCTATTAAAAGCTCAAGCTCAACATTTTCGTAAAGCCACGGTATTGACGGATATAAGCCGATACTCAGCAATAATATCAAGCAACCGTAAACCATTGTAAAGCCGGCGATAGCCATGATGTATCCGCTCCAAGCGGATATACGCATCCAGCCGCCTATTTCCTTTGATTCACTCCAAACGCGCCCTGTGCTATACGCATTAACCCAGCTTATAGCAAAATTCAAAATAAGCATAAAGATGAACCATACCATAATTTTTAACATTTCCTCTGTAAATAATTCAAAAAGGGGACTGTTACGTCCCCTTAATATTTAAGCCGCTTTATTTCGCAACAGCGTCTTTAAGAGCTTTTCCTGCTTTGAAAGCGGGAACCTTGCTTGCGGGAATCTTAATTTTCTTTTGTGTCTGAGGGTTTACGCCTTCTCTTGCCGCGCGCTCACGTACTTCAAAGGAACCGAAGCCTACGAGTTGTACTTTTTCGCCTTTTTGAAGAGCTTCAGTAATGGAATCGATAACCGCTGTTAAAGCCGCGTCTGCGTCTTTCTTGGTGAGTTCTGCTTTCTGTGCTACTGCTGTGATTAAATCTGCTTTTGTCATTGTTTTTATTCCTCCAAAATTTTAATTATGTTTGACAGCTTCCCACATTTCGTTGAGTTCCGACTGTGATAACTCGGTAAAGGCTAAACCTTTTTCCTCCGATAACATTTCAACTGCCCTAAATCGCATTATAAACTTATTTATCGCTCTTGTCAAGGCTTTTTCACTATCTTTTTTTAAAAATCTCCCTAAATTACAACAAGTAAATAAAATATCACCAAATTCTTCCTC
>WQYC01000057.1 GCA_009781425.1 Oscillospiraceae bacterium | reverse complement strand
GCTTGACGAAGAACTTGTAAAGAAAGTCTTTGAAGAAGCGGGGAAGCGGAAGCTGTCTTTTAATAAATTTGTCGCCCAATGTATTGAGTATGCTTTGGAAAATTTAAAGCCGGAAGAATAACATTATGTCACAACGAGAGCGTCAAGGTCAAACCTTAACGCTCTTTCCGTTTGTGTTATAGCTGTACTGTCACGGCGAACCCGCCTATAAAATAGTATGGGTTCGTATAGGTCTTTTCATCTCGAGGCGACAGGACTCGAACCTGCGGCATCTTGGTCCCAAACCAAGCACTCTACCAAACTGAGCTACGCCTCGTATTCTAAAGGCGTAGCTCGGAGCTAACCGCCTCGGGGAGCTTTGCTTCATGAGGCGCGCGCCTCATAACAACTTTCACATTATACTACGTTTTTGTTGACTTGTCAATAGATTTATGTTATAATATTCTTTGTATGGATAATTCTAACTATAAACACCAAGGAGGAAGCATGGAAAACTCAACCTTTGAAGTCTTGTGCGAAGCTTCACAGCTTTCGTTTGCCGACACTGAAAAAGAAAATTTCATGGAAAGACTAAGCTCAATAATTGAATTCACGGAAATCATAAAAAACATTGACGCGGATTCGAGCTCTATTGAACCGCAAAACAGCGTTTCTCTCGGCGATTTGCGCGAGGACACCGCTCTGCCCTCTTTCCCGGCGGAAAAGCTTCTCGCAAATACCGAGCCGCTTTTCGACTGCTACGTAATCCCGAAAATAATGGAATAGGTGACAACTATGCTTGATATAACACAAGAAACTGTAAAAAGTCTGCGCCGTCGGCTTGACCGCCGCGAAATTAGCGCGGAAGAGCTTTGCTCTGCGTTTTTAAAAATGTCGCAAGCGATGAGCCCCGACTTAAACGCGCTCGCGCTGATTACAGCTGATGAAGCTCATTCTGCCGCGAAAAGCGCGCAAACCCGCATTGATAAAGGCGAAAGCGATGTGCTGACGGGAATCCCCGCGATTATAAGCGACAACATCATGACCGAGGGCGTAATTTCTGCCTGCGGTTCAAATATGCTTGCAGGTTTTGTCCCGCCATATAGTGCAAGCGCAGTTGAGCAGCTGAAAAACGCAGGCTATGTGCTTGTCGGCAAGGCGACGACTGACGAGTTCGGGCTCGGCGGTTCGCCGCGTTCGGGAATCGCGGTAAGCTCAGGCTTCGCGCCCTATTCGCTCGGCACTGACTCCGGCGGCGCAATCCGCCGTGCGGCGGCTTACTACGGGCTTACAGGGCTTCGTCCGACCTTCGGGCGGGTTTCGCGCTACGGCTTGGCGGCTTTCGCGAGCTCTTTTGACCAAATCGGGCCGATTGCGAAAACTGCAGAGGATTGCGCGATTATTTTAAACGCGATTTCCGCGCGCGATTCACTCGATGCGACGTCCTTCGGGAATCCCGATGGCGAAGATTTTACCGCAAAAATCAACACAGGCGTTAAAGGACTCAAAATCGCTGTTCCTAAAGAATTTTTTGGCGATAATATTTCTGATGAGGTTAAATCCGATGTCCTCGAAGCCGCGAAAATCCTCGAAAAGCAAGGCGCAGTGCTGATTGATGTTTCTGTTAAAATGACAGAATACGCCGCGCAGGCGTTCTGCGTAATTTCGAGCGCGGAGGCTTCAAGCAATCTCGCGCGCTACGACGGCGTTAACTACGGACTGCGCGGTGAGGGCGCAAGCTACGCAGAGCAGATTGTCGACTCGCGTAATAAAGGCTTCAGCAGTGAAACAAAGCGCAGAATTATGTTCGGGAATTTTGTGCTTTCGGGCGAGAATTACAACGATTACTTCGTGAAAGCGCACGCGCTCCGATATAAAATCAAAGCCGAGTACGACGAAATTTTCAATACAGCCGACGCAATTCTTACGCCGACGGTTTCTGATTTATCCGAAAAAGACATCGCCGCAAAGCGCCTTCTTCCCGACTTCTGCACGGCTTCGGCGAGCTTGGCGGGACTTCCCTGCGTCACGACGACTTGCGGCTACAGAGCCAACGGGCTTCCTATCGGAATGTCGCTTACAGGCAGAAAAATGAACGAAGCTACGATTCTTCAAATCGCAGACAGCTTTGAGCGGAATTTTAGTCCCGAATTATTTGAGGTGGCATTATGAGTACAAAATTAATCCCGACCATAGGTCTTGAAATACACGCGGAGCTGCTGACAAATTCTAAGGTTTTCTGCGGTTGTTCTGCTGAATTCGGCGGAACTCCTAACTCGCGCTGCTGCCCCGGCTGCTCTGCTTTTCCGGGGACTTTGCCTGTGCTTAACAAAAAAGCTGTCGAGCTTATAATAAAAGCAGGCGCAGTCATGAACTGCGAGATTTCTCGCCTTACAAGCTGGGACAGGAAGAACTACTTCTACCCCGACCTGCCGAAAGCCTATCAGATTTCACAGTTAAATGCGCCTGCTTGCACAAACGGCTGTGTTGAAGTCGGCGATTTGGAGGTCAGAATCAAGCAGATTCACTTAGAGGAAGACGCAGGGAAGCTAATCCATGACCAGTCCCCGAAATACTCGCTCGCAGACTATAACCGCGGCGGAATGTGCCTTATTGAAATCGTCACCGAGCCTGATATTCATTCAGCGGACGAGGCTTGCGCTTTTGTTGAGAAAATCCGCGCTATGCTGCAATACGCAGATGTGTGCAGCGGCAAAATGGAGCAGGGTGCGCTTCGGTGCGATGTTAATATCTCACTGGCAGAGGAAAATGCTCCGCTCGGCGTCCGTGCCGAAATTAAGAACCTCAACTCAATCCGCTCGATTGCACGTGCGATTGAATACGAAATTTACCGCCAAACCGAGGCGATTAATAACAATCAACCTTTAGTACAAGAAACGCGGCGTTTCAACGACGCAACAGGCGAAACCTTCGCCATGCGGACTAAGGAAAACGCCCATGACTACCGCTACTTCCCCGACCCCGATATTCCCGCAGTCGCGCTGACGGACAGCGAGATAGAAGCTATTTTTGCGTCTGTTCCCGAAATGCCCGAAAAGCGTTACGCGCGTTACACAGGCGAGTACGGAATTTCCGCGCATGAAGCGGAAATTCTCACGGGCAACAAGCTTTTAAGCGACTTTTTTGAAGCCGCGCTGAAGGAATACGACAATCCCAAAGCCGTCTGCGCGTTCACGCTTACCGAGCTACTGCGCCGCGTGAACCTCGGCGAAATTGAGCTTGAGGCACTTCCCTTCTCTGCCGCCGATTTCGGGCTTTTAGTTAAATACGGCTACACCGATAAAATAAACCGCGGCGATATGAAAGAAGTTCTGCGCGAGATGATTGAAAACGGCGGTTCGCCCGAAAGTATCTGCGAAGAAAAAGGCTTATTTATAAGCGAGGATTTGAGCTTAGTTGAAAGCGTGGTTGATGAAGTAATCAAAAACAACCCTAACCCCGTTGAGCAGTACAGAGCGGGCGAGCAAAAGGTTTTCGGCTTCCTTATGGGACAGGCGAGCAAGGAGCTGAAAGGCAAGGCAACGCCTGCTGTGATTAAGGAAACGCTGGAGAGGAAGCTGAGAGGATAGGGTTAGCATTATGATAATTTGGAGAGGTTTCGGATTTTTAGTTTTTGTTACAATTTTTCCGGGTGCTTTAGTATCAACACTCATACATGGTGAACATCAAATCGGAACTACTTTATTCGCTTCTGCTGTAATTTGTTTCTTGACAGGTCTGCTTATAAAATATTTTCGCCGCAAGCGTTCTGAAATTAATCACAAGGACACGCTCTTCTGGCTCGGTTTTACACCTTGGAGCATAATATTTCTCGTTTTCGGCTTTTTGGAAATCTTATAATTGTTTATTTATAGAAAAGGACATCAAAATTATGAAAAAAATGGTTCTTTATGTTGTCCGTCATGGCGAAACCGATTTCAATGAGCAAGGAAGATATTGTGGGAGTACCGATATTCCTTTAAATGAAAATGGGATAAAACAAGCCAAGCAATTAGCGGAAAAGTTGACTACTGTTAATTTGGATATTATTGTAGCTTCGTCATTAACACGTGCAAAGCAAACTGCCGAAATTATTAATGAAGGTATAAATATTCCTCTAATCCTATCAGATGAATTTTGGGAACGAAACATGGGTGATTATGAAGGGCTTTCGCGGGAAGAAATAGAATTAAATCATCCCGATATGTGGGAAAAATTAGACGATGCTTCAACAAGCGGAGAAGCATTTTCGGAATTTGAAAAACGAATAATTAATGCATTGAAAAAATTAGAAAATAATTATCCTGATAAAAATGTACTTTTAGTTGCACACGGGGGTGTTGCGATGGCAATTAATCGCCATTATAACAATTTGACATATGAAGAAATGTGTAATGGATTTCGATTAGGAAATTGTGAAGTTATCAAATATATAATATAAATATTTCACACACTACATAAATAAAATGCAAAATGAAAGGACATAAAAATTATGCAAAAAATGCAATTCACTGCTAACAAATACCGCACGCATACTACTGCTATGCTCGGCGAGAACGCCTTAGGCGAGAAAGTAAAAACCGCAGGCTGGGTTGAAAATATCCGCGACCACGGCGGAATCCTGTTCGTGGATTTGCGCGACCACTACGGCGTCGTGCAGATTACTTTCCAGGACAGCGCGGACTTACTCGGCGGAATTCACCGCGAGTGTTGTGTTTCAATCGGCGGCGAGGTCCTCAAGCGCGCCGAGGAAACAATCAACAAAAAAATCGCCACGGGTACTATTGAGATAAAGGCGCAGAGCCTCGAAATTCTCGGCAATATAAGCGAGAATCTGCCTTTTGAGGTCACGGATTCCAAGGCAACTAACGAAGAATTACGGCTTCGTTATCGCTTCTTAGACCTGCGGAACGCCGAGGTTCACAAAGCAATCGTTTACCGCAGTGAGGTAATTTCATATATGCGGCAAATCATGAACGAAATGGGCTTTTTGGAGCTTAACACGCCGATTCTGTCGGCGTCTTCGCCCGAGGGCGCACGTGATTTCCTTGTGCCGAGCAGACGCCACCACGGGAAGTTCTACGCTCTTCCGCAAGCACCGCAGATTTTCAAACAGCTCTACATGATAAGCGGATTTGACCGTTATTTCCAGATTGCGCCCTGCTTCCGTGACGAGGACGCGCGCGCCGACCGCACGGCGGGGGAATTCTATCAGCTCGACATGGAAATGGCGTTCGCGGAGCAGGAAGACGTTTTCGCGGCGGGCGAAGCAGTTTTGAGCAAAACGCTCGAAAAGTTCAGAATAGCGGCGAATTACGCGCCCTACCCTCGCTTCACCTACGCGGAAACTATGCTCAAATTTGGCTCGGACAAGCCGGACTTGCGCAATCCGCTGTTCATTATCGAGCTTTCTGATTTGTTCGTGGGAAGCGGATTTAAGCCGTTCGCCGACAAGACCGTGCGCGGTCTGCGCGTCCCGAACATGGCTGAAAAGTCCAAATCTTTCTTCAAGAGCGTGGAGGAATTCGCGCTGTCGATTGGCATGGGCGGGCTCGGTTACGTTGAAGTGCAGGAAGATTTAAGCTTCAAAGGCCCGATTGATAAATTCATCAGCGATGAAATTCGCGCAGAACTCAAAACCCGTGCCGAGCTTCAAAGCGGCGATGTGCTTTATTTCATTGCGGACAGTGCAAAAAATGCTGCGAATTACGCAGGGCAGATTCGTGCAGAGCTCGGCAATCGCATGGAAATTATCGACAAAAGCAGGTTTGAAATCTGCTGGATTTACGATTTTCCTATGTTCGAGGAAGATGAAACGGCGAAGCCAATGTTCTCGCACAACCCGTTCTCAATGCCGCAGGGCGGGCTTGACGCTTTGTCGGGCAATCCGCTTGACGTCTTGGCGTATCAGTACGATGTGGTAATTAATGGTGTTGAGCTTGCGTCAGGCGCAGTGCGGAATCACAGCAACGAAATCATGGTGAAAGCCTTTGAAATCGCGGGTTATACCGAAGAAGACCTGAAAAGCCGCTTCGGTGCGCTCTACGGTGCGTTTAAGTTCGGCGCGCCTCCGCACGCGGGCATGGCTTACGGCGTGGACAGGCTTCTCATGCTGATGCTTGACGAGGACAGTGTGCGCGAGGTTATAGCGTTCCCGCTCAACGGCAACGCGCAGGATTTACTGCTCGGCGCGCCGTCCGAGGTCACGGAACAGCAGCTGCGAGAGGTGCATATTAAGGTTCGGGAGAAGCATTGAAGAACGAATTTGAAATAATTGGATATTTTAGTGAAGAGGTTATACTCGCATTAAATCTTAATATCGCCAAAGGTGCAAAAATTTTCCTTTCACCTTCAACTTTGTTGCACATTAAAAGCGAACACCCGGAAATCAAGGGTGATTATAAGCATATTATTGCAGATATTATTAATTTGCCTTCCGGTGTTTCATACCGTACAAAGGATAATACAATCGGTTTCTTCAAAGAATTTGAGAACGGAGAAAAATATTTTCTTGAGCTTTCTGTCAGAACATCAAGTATTGGCGAATTCTTTGTGCGTACATTGCATTTTATAGAAACGGGACGAGTTGAAAAACGGATAAATAAAGGAAAAATTATAGGACTTGACAAATTATTAATTCTATGATATAATGTTCGTAGAATGATACATACCGCTGAGGACGGAACAGGCGACCGTCGCCCGCCGTGAAAACGGCGATTGGAGATGTGGGTAAGTGGGTCACGCCACCTCGGTATGTGTTTTAAGGC
Source organism: Oscillospiraceae bacterium (assembly GCA_009781425.1). GTDB lineage: Bacteria > Bacillota > Clostridia > Oscillospirales > Ruminococcaceae > Ruminiclostridium_E. The sequence goes on along the minus strand of WQYC01000057.1, from coordinate 3,537 downwards.
GGAGAGAAAATTCTCTCCGCCTTTTTATATGAAGTTTTTTATTCCAACAATCCCTTAACCACCCCGTCCTCCGGCGCAGGCAGTCTGCTCTCCGCAATCCGCGCCGCCGCACTGAGCGCAAGACCGTAAATAAGCGTTATTATAGCGGTCGCAACTGCACTCCCTAAATGCGATAAATCCACTGCCATTATTTGAAGTATAGCGATAAAACCAATCAATGTAGAGATTCCGCCCGCATATAGCGCGCCTGTTTTTACGTGCTTAAAAAAGTTTCGCAGGCTCAAGTTCCGCCCGCAGCACAGAATTCCATACGCCGTCGATAATCCGCCCACCGCCACAAAACTTGCAGCGTCAAGATACCATATAGGTTCGCCGGATAATAAAATCGTAAATAGAAAAGACAAAATAAATAATGCTAAACTGCCAAGCGCAATTAGTGTTTTTCTTAGCGAGCGATTCGCCTTAGTTATTCGCTGTCCGAGTAGCTCGGGCTCGCCCATGCGTTTAATCGTTTCGAGTGCGGCGGCTTCCGCCTCCAAGCCCTCTTGAATCAAATCGCCGTACCGCTCCCGCATATGGTCGGCAAGCTCTCCCCTTGCCGTTTGACGAAGCTCCCGCCCGCGAATCGCCTTACAGGTTTCGTCAAGATAATCTGTCATGTACTTGTGCATAATTGTCCCCTCCTAAATTCCTTCAAAATTTTGCTCACCATGCCCGCAAAGTCAGCCCATTCCTGACGTTTGCTTTCAAAAAGCTCCGTGCCCTTGGGCGTGATGTGGTAATACTTGCGCTTTCTCCCGCCGCTTTCCTCCCAGTAGGAAGAAATCTGCTCGTCGGTTTCGAGCTTGTGCAAAACAGGATACAGCGCGCCCTCGTTGAGCAGAAAGACGCTTTCCGAGCGTTTTTCGAGCTCTCTAATAATCTGATAACCGTAGCGGTCGTTCTCCGTCAACAGCTTCAGCACCATTATTGAAACAGTGCCTTTCAAGAGTTGCCCGTCATAAGCCATACATTCATCACCTACCTAAGTTTCTTATGTATTCATTATACATAAGATTCTTATGTATGTCAAGGGTTTTTGAAAAATAATTTATAAAACCTCATAACCGCCCGAAAACGGCGGTTGACTTTTCCGCTTTGTTATGCTATAATACAACGGTTGTCAAGCATGAGAAGAAAACAAAACGGCGTTTTTGGGGCTTGCTTGGACGAAACGACTAAATTATAGGAAAGAGGTTGACGATGATGCGTTTAGAAGATTTTACACGATTATATGATTTTGCTTTTAGCTTTCGATGCACACTACAAGATAACCTATATTCGTCTATGGTATCATTTCATGAAAAAACTACAGATGAACGCTTTGCAGAACTTCTGCCTCATATTAACAATATGCTTGAGTGGCTGGATTCCAATGTGGATTCAATTAGATTGCAGGTAATTGAAGATTTTCCGCAAGATGCAAATATGGATGAATTCAACGCCTGTTGGATTGTATCTTTTTCATTTATCTTCAAATTAGATGGGACGCTGTGTATACAAATTATGTATGGTGATGAAACAGGGTGTTATATTGGCGCAAATGTCAAAAATAAAAAAGTTTGTGAAGTGTGGTTAATTTCCTAAGATATATCCTAAAGGAAAAAGACGGAATATATAATAAAAAATAAATAAGCGGGGATTTTCAATCCCCGCATTAAATTTTTTCCATTGTAACTTCAAACAGCGCGTATAAGTCCGGCAGAGCCTTTTTCAGCGACACGGGGCGTTTTCTCTCCGAGTCCCAAAAGCAGTGCTTCGTCTCCCCTGTCGTCCGCAACTCGTCTGTTTTCACGTCGCGAACCTCGTAGCTTACGTACATTCGAGCGTTCGTGAGCTCGGTTATTTTTGCTGTTATGCTCACGGTTTCCCCGAAGCGCACCATAGATTTATACTCGCAGGAGAGCCCTGTGAGCGCGAATTCAATGCCTTTCAGCGTCGCTTCATCGTATCCGTAGCCCATCTGCTCCATGAAATCGACCCGCGCCTCCTCAAACCAGCGAATATAATTTGAGTGGTGAATGATTCCCATTTGGTCGGTTTCATAATAATTCGCCTTACGAATCAGCGGCTTTACTGTCATTTTCGGTTTCCTTTTTCTCGGCGTCTTCCTGCTTCTCGCTGACCGGCAAAACAGACGGATTTGACAAAAGCTCGGATAATATGTTATCTATTTCTGATTGTGATAAAACTCTCATTTACTCTTTTCTCCTCTTTTTAGCTCGGATAACACAATTATAACAGAAAACTATTGAAGTGTCAATAGTTTTCTGTCATAAACAGCATAAGAGAAAAAAACTAAATTTTCCTTTTTATTTTATTAAGCGCGCCTTTTTCAAGGCGGGAAACCTGCGCCTGGCTGATGCCTATTTGCTCCGCAACCTCCATCTGCGTCTTCCCTTGAAAGAACCGCAGATTCAAGATTTTTTTCTCGCGCTGTCCGAGGTGTGTAATCGCCTCTTTAAGCGCGATTTCATCAAGCCAGTTGTTATCATCATTATTATCGCCGATTTGGTCCATGACGTAAATCGTGTCACCCGCTTCCGAGAAAACAGGCTCGTACAGCGAAAGCGGCTCGCTGATTGCCTCTAATGCGAGAACAACATCTTCTCGCCGTGAACCGATTTCCTTGGCGATTTCCTCGACGTTAGGCTCGCGGGACTTCTCACTTGTGAGCTTCTCCTTCGCCTGCATTGCACGATACGCAAGGTCGCGCAAAGAGCGCGAAACGCGCACTTGATTGTTGTCGCGCAGATAACGCTTTACTTCGCCGAGTATCATCGGTATGAACGTCTTTAGTGGAAACTACATAAGGAGGTTTTCACTTATGACGCGCAAACAGGCTCTACATAAAGCTTTAGAGGTCTTGACAGACTTGGAAGCTATAAAGAAAATCAACGAGCTTTTAGAGGAAATGCCGCTCACCTGCTGGAGCGAAGCGAAAATCTTCGATAGCATTGACCAGTTCGTTCTCGATAACGGCAGAAACCCTACAGCTACCGACTTCATCAAGAATAATATGCCGCCGCACACGGTTATCAAGCTGCGCTTCGGAATGACGCTCGGGGAATTTCTCGCGGAATATTACCCACAACCCGAGTTCAACCGCGACGAGCAAAAGCAATTATTTATTTCCGAGTACAATCGAATTAAACCGCAGGGAGCTTGTGATTTCAACAAGCGAAAAACGGCAGAAATCCCGACATGGATTACTTTTGCGAAAATGTTCGGCATCGGGAAGTGGCTCGATTGGCTGAATCTCTGCGGATTAGAAAAAAGCAGTCCGACGCTTGTTAAGCGAACGCAAAGAGCCACAATAATTATTGTGGCTCATGATGATTTATCGGATAAATATAATGCGTTAAGCTTTAAACATCCACCCTCATAAAATCCGCCGCGGCAAAGGTCTCCGGGAACACCTCCTGCGCCAGCTTCTCCCTCGCGTCAATATCGGCGTCGCTGAGCTTGAAGTCGTGGTGGAACAGCGCGAGCTTCTTT
>WQYC01000056.1 GCA_009781425.1 Oscillospiraceae bacterium | reverse complement strand
CTTCTTCCTGCGCGATTATTTCCCTGCCCTTATAGAATCCGCATGAGCGGCATACTCTGTGCGGGGCTTTCAACTCGCCGCATTTAGTACAGCGGGAAAAAGCGGGCGCTTCGAGCTTCCACACCTGCGAACGTCTTTTGTCGCGGCGCGTGCGCGAAACCTTCCTTTTTGGTACTGCCATTTCAGTCCCCTCTCTTAATGAACAATTAACAATTGACAATGTACAATTGACAATTATCCTTATTTTTACAAACACTGAAAGCTATTATAACATAAAAGCTTTTTCTTGTCAAGAATATTTACAAATATTTTTTAACGGGCTCGGGCATTTCGTTTATATCGCAGGAAATAGTGAATGTAACGCAGGTGCTGTCAGTGATTTCGGCGATTCTGTCAAGCAACGCGCCGACCTGCTCCAAGTCTCTGCCGACGATTCTAAGCAGTCCGTCAACAAAAATATCTGTGCAATCGTAGTCAGAAGCCATGATTCCTGCAACGAAGCCGTACATAGCGTCGTAGCCCTTGACTTTATAGTCCTCGATGTTTACGAGTCTGACCTTGCGGTTGATTTCGTGGTTCAGGGACGAGCCGAGCTGAATAGCCACAACGTTGCCGTTGCTCTTCTTCTGTGCATCGTGAATCGCGCTGATTAACAGCTTCGTTTTGCCTGAGCCTCTTTTCCCGGGTATTAATTTAACCATTTTAATATACCTCCTGTTTTTTTCTATTTAAGTATGAAGCATAACATTGTCCCAATAATCGTTTTCGTCGGAATCCTTTCCGATTAGCCATTCAAAACCCCAACGCCGCTCACACACTACACTCGGGTCTAAACCGGCAGGAGCGGGGCGCCCATTAATCCGTGCGTCAACGCACGCCCAATGATACCTGTACAGCAAATCGGCTTGGTCAAGAATTTCGTTTAATCCGCGAGGCTTAACCTTTTTCATAAAGTCGTCAAAGCCTTTACATTCAGTAACAACATTAATCGCGTGCTGACAATCGCAGATGTTGTCGGGATAATTTAATTCTTCAACTAACCCGAGTGCCCATATAAGCGACCAATAAGCTTCGTATTTCCAAGTCATGTCTAAAATCTGCTGCTCGGCGGGCTCGCCTGAAAAGAAAATTTCTTCCGCTTCGGTAAATTCGTCGGCGACGTTAAAAGCTTCTATGAAGTTGCTTTCTCTGAAAAATTCCCGTGCTTCTTCAATTTTACCTGCCATGGCATCGCAGGCAACTTGAATTGTAATTAAGCACGCAATTGCGCGTTTTGCTATTTCTTCTGTGCTTCTTGGGGTTATACCTTCTTCAGATTCAAGCATGGGCAATTGTTCCATATAAGGAACACCCTGCTCCTTTAATATTTCAATTGATTTTGTGCGTCTTTCCTGCGGCGTCATAATTTACTCCCTCAACTGCTTTTCAAGCTCCGCTCTCTCTGCCTCAAAGCCTGCTTTTCCGAGGAGCGCGAACATATTTTTCTTGTAGCTTTCAACGCCGGGCTGGTCAAACGGGTTCACGCCGAGTATGTAACCCGAAACCGCGCAAGCCTTTTCAAAGAAATAAATTAAATAGCCGAGCTCGTATTCGTTCAGCGCGGGTATTTCCAGGACAATATTCGGGACTCCGCCGCTGACGTGCGCTAAAATCGTGCCTTCAAACGCCTTACGGTTGACCTCGGACATATTGCGTCCCGCGCAGAAGTTTAACCCGTCTGCGTTTTCGGGGTCTTCTTCAATGAAGAAATCCTTCTGCGGGGCTTTAATGTCAATAACGGTCTCGAAAAGCAATTCCGCGCCGTCCTGAATATATTGCCCGAGCGAGTGCAAATCAGTGCTGAATATAGCTGAAACAGGCAGTAAGCCTTTCTTGTCCTTGCCTTCGCTCTCGCCGTAAAGCTGCTTGTACCACTCGTTCATCATCGCAAACGAGTTCTCATAAGCGACAAGCATTTCCGCTTTTTTGCCCTTGCGATACAGAATATTGCGGAGCGCGGCATAACGGTAGCAGGGGTTTTTGCTTAAATCGGGTGTGGAATACTCGTTCATGGCGTCTTCCGCGCCCTTCATCAGCGCGTCAATGTCACAGCCTGCACAGGCAATAGGAAGCAAGCCAACCGCCGACAGCACCGAAAACCGCCCGCCGACATCGTCAGCAATCACGAAAGTCTCGTAGCCTTGCTTGTCGGAAAGCTCTTTCAGCGTGCCGCGCTTTGCGTCTGTAGTCGCGTAAATGCGCTCTTTTGCACCCTCTGCGCCGTATTTCTTTTCAAGCAGGTCGCGGAAAACGCGGAAAGCGAGCGCAGGTTCAGTCGTTGTGCCGCTTTTGGAAATAATATTAACCGAGAAGTCGCGGTTTTCAACAAGCGAAATAACCTCGTTCAGATACGTCGGGCTGATGCTATTTCCCGCGAAATAAATTTCGGGTGTATTTTTTTTCAACGAGTTGTAAAGTGGCGAGCGCAGAGCTTCAATCGCCGCGCGTGCGCCGAGGTACGAGCCGCCGATACCAATCACGATTAAAACCTCGCTGTCGGACTTAATTTTCTCTGCGGCTTTTTTAATCCGTGCGAACTCGGCTTTGTCGTAGTTCTTCGGTAAGTCTACCCAGCCTAAGAAGTCGTTGCCGAGACCTGTTTTCTCGCTTAATTGCTTATGCGCAAGTGCAACCTGCGCTTCAATGCCGCCGAGTTCATGCTCGGCGACAAAGCTTTTAAGATATTTTTCAACTAATTTAACTGCCATAATTTTCTCCTATAATTCCCCTCTGTGGAGGGGTGCCCGCAGGGCGGGGTGGTTAAAAATTCACGGAATCCGCTAAATAAATCGCTGTCGGGTTGAGCCTTTCGATATAATTATACTGCGCTTCGTCGTTCTCGTTGCCGTATCTGAGGATAATCTTGATGAAGCCTTGAGGAAGCTCGCCGAAACGGAAGTCGTTGTAGTTCTCCATAATGTCATAAATCGGCATTACAATGAGGTTGTCGTTAGCCATGAAACGTCCGAGCGTGAAGGTGCTGGTTTCGTTCCATCCCCAGTTTGCTTCGCTCTGCCAAACAAGCCCTGCCATTGCGTCTGCATCAGCTTCGCCGTTGAACTCAATTACCAAATAACGTGCTTTTTGAATTGAATCTGCGGAAACGCCATTATAAACATTATCTGTTCCGTCCGAAACCCAGCCCCACCATGTTCCGTTGCCGCCCTCTTGGTCAGACGGAATCGAAAGGTCAAATCTGCCGGTTACATCGGGTTCGTTGTTTTCCTCGGGTTCTTCTTCGCCCTGCGGTTCGTTAGTGTCGCCTGCGGGTTCATTAGCTTCGGGAGCCTCGGGGACTACAGGTGCTTCGTCGTCCGCGTTGCAGGCGGTCAAGCCGAGAATCATTATCGCTGATAGTAAAACTGCAAGTAATTTTTTAATTTTCATGTTGGGAATATCCTCCATTTTTTTAGTTAGATTCAGTATAACATTAAAAAGCCAAGCTGTCAACTACTGAAAAAGCTTTCTGTCATAAATTCGAGGCTTTTGCAGAAAGTCAGCTCTTCGACGGCATGAACTGCGACTATGTCGCACTCGAAGACGACTTTTTCGCCGAGCCGAACTATAAATCTGCCGAGAACCTGCCCTTCCTCAACAGGAGCTTCGATGCTTTCGGGCAGCTCGGCTTCATAACGGGCTTCGCCAACCTCACTGCGGTCGGAAATAAATCTAACGGGAAGCGCAGGAGCAACCTCAACAGCTTTTTCAACGCCGCGAGTTATAGCCAAGGGCGAGAAGCCGCTTGTGTCTATTTCAGGCTCGAAGTATTCAAAATTATTAAAGCCGCTGTCAAAAAGCTGTTCGCAGAAATTATCGCGCTCGTCTTCGTCCTTTGCGCCGAAAATAACTGCAACAAGGCGCATTGAGTTATTTGAAAAAACCCGCTCCGCACAATTAACAATGCGATTACCTGCAACCTTGCCGCCTAAAATGCCGCCGTACCACTGCGCCATGCGGTTAGTGTTTACGAGCTGAGTTTCGCGTTCTGTGCCTCGGCGGACTTCCGAAAGGCGCGTCGTGAAAAATTTACCTTTGTCTAAAATTTCATGCAAGCCGTTGTTAAATAATTCCGCAGTCATAATCGCAACGTCACGGGCAGTGGAAATTGTTTCTTCGGTGAAGCCGCCGGGGTCAGCGAAGTGCGTATTGCTCATATTAAGCTCGGCGGCTTTTGCGTTCATGCGCGCGGTGAATTCATCTATGCCATTCCCCGCGTAAGCGGCGAGCGCGAGCGTTGCGTCGTTAGACGAGCTCATGATTACAGCCTTGACAAGCTCGCCGAGCGGCAGAACCTCGCCTGCGTCAAGCCAGATTACGGGAGCCTTCAAGCCCATGACCTCAGGCGGCGCAGGCACTGAATCGGAAAGGGAAATATTTCCCGCAGCTAATTCCTCGGCAATAATGATAAGCGTCATGATTTTGGCGAGAGAAGAAATTGGAAGCTGTTCGTTTTCATTATGTGCGAGCAGAATCTCGCCTGTCTCGGCTTCGATGAGAACGTAAGCGTCTGCGGTTTCGGCTTCGTTTGCGCTTGCATTAATTGGCATTGCAAGCGTGAATATTAATATAAAAATAATCAGATATTTCATAATTACCTCATGTGAGTTTTTCTTTTAGTTTTTGTAAATTGCGATTATTTATGTATAACGCAAAGAGGAATGTCAAAAATAAAGAAAATGATATTTTTCGGAGGAAAAATGAAGTATTTAATTTTATTTTTAATAGGCGGGTTTGTGTACGGCGGCATGGAAGTGGCTTTCAAAGGCGGCGACACACATCTGTCAATGTTTATATTAGGCGGGCTGTGCTTTTTGTTAATCGGCGCGCTGAGCAGAAAAATCCATGTTCTGCTGCGAATGTCTGCAGGTGCGGCAATAATCACCGCGCTGGAATTCCTTTGCGGTTTAATTCTCAATATCTGGCTTCAAATCGGCGTCTGGGACTACTCGCACCTGCCACTGAACGTCATGGGGCAGATTTGCCTTTGGTTCACGATTATCTGGTTTTTCCTGTCGTTCGTGGGAATCGCGCTGGACAACTTGGTAAAATGGCAGCTATTCGGCGGCGAACCGCCTCTGCGCAAATTAAAAAAGACGGTTTGACCGTCTTTTTTTCTGCTTTTTTAGAAACAGCGGTTGCAGTTTTCACCGCGGAAAGGTTCAAACTCGCCGTTGTTAAAGCGGCGGCGGCAGCAACAGCAGCAGTGACGGCAGCGGCAGCGATTACGGTTGCCGTTTCCGAAAGCTCCGCCGATAAAGCCGAACCGGAACAGGTTACAAATATTGCATCTTCCAAACATGATGTATAGTCCTTTCTTTGTAATTTTTATATTTTGACATTCTGCTACATTATATGCTAAAATTCGCGGGGTGTGAGAAATAAATAAAAAACCGCTCAAACTCAATGTTCGAGCGGTTTTTCGCGTTACACGCCGTAAGAGATTCGAACTCCCGACCTTCTGGTTCGTAGCCAGACACTCTATCCAGCTGAGCTAACGGCGCGCGACGGACAATTTACAATTGACAATTAACAATGTACAATTACAAAAGTCCCGAAATATATTTTACCATATCCAAAACACTTTGTCAATACCTTTACATCTTAAAAATAATATGTTACAATAAATTTATGAAAAAAATTCTTTGGCTGCAAACAGGCGGAACTATAAACTGCCGTAAAACCGACAGCGGGCTCGCACCTGCCGAAAAGGCGGAAGCCGCCGTGTTTATTGAAAATGCTTCTTATGAAACCGAGGCGGTTTTCAGTCTTGACAGCACCGATATAACTCCGCGGCACTGGCAGCTGCTGGCGGAAAAAATAATTGAAGCAGGCGCGCGCTACGACGGCTTCGTCATAACTCACGGCACCGACACGCTCGAGTACAGCGCGGCGGCTCTGTCGCTGATGTTGTCGGGCTTTGACAAGCCTGTGATTTTCACGGGTGCAATGCTCCCGCCGCACGCGGAGAACAGCGACGCCGAAGCTAATTTAAAAGCGGCGTTTGAGGCGGCGCGCGATATAACGCGCGGTGTTTTTGTCGCTTTTGCGGGAAAAATTATCAGCGGCATTTCCTGCGCAAAAGTGCATACAAACGGCAAAGACGCCTTTGCTGACACGGGCTTGCACGGTGATTTTAAAATCCGTCCATATAACGGTAAAATTTGCGAAAAGGTTTTTCTTCTTAAAATCACGCCGAACATGAACAGCGACATCGCCGACTTTCTGCTTGAAAAAGGCTATAAAGGCGTGGTTTGCGAGGGCTTCGGGCTGGGCGGGATTCCGCGCGGTTTGCTCGAAAGGCTCAGCGAATTAGTAACGCTCGGCGTGAGAGTCGTCGTCGTGTCGCGGTGTCTTTACGGCGGCGCGGATTTGGGCGTTTACGCCGCGCACGCAAAGGCGCGGGACTTGGGGCTTGAAGCGTGGAGCATGACGGGCTCTGCGGCGTTAGTCAGACTAATGCTTGAGCTCGGCGAAGAATAAAAAACCTGTCATGGACAGGTTTTTTTAATTATTTCGTTAAGCTCTTCCAAGCGTTTTTCGCTTGCCGCGCCGAGGTAGAATTTAATCTTCGGTTCTGTTCCCGACGGACGAACCGCAAGCCACGAACCGTCCGCGAATAAAAGCTTCACAACGTCGGACTTCGGCAGGTTATTAACGCCCTTGAGATAATCCTCGACCTCTGCGCCCTTAAAAGCACGGAAGCTCGTCATAATTTGATTCATCTTTTCCATGCCGTCCGCGCCGTCCAAAGCCGTTGAAATGAGCTTTTCCTCCGCATAGCCGTAACGCTCGTGCAGTTCCTTCAGCGCGCAGTGCAGGGTTAAGCCGTTAAGCTTGTAATATAACGCCATTTCGCAGATTAAAGCCGCCGCAATCACTGCGTCCTTGTCCCGCACAAAATCGCCCGCAAGATAACCGTAGCTCTCCTCAAAACCGAGCAGGAACGAGTGCTCGCCGTTCTTCTCCCACTCGCCGATTTTCTCGCCGATGTACTTAAAGCCTGTCAGCGTTTCAACGAGTGCGATATTATTTTGTTCGCAGATTTTTCGCGCGAGCTCAGTGGTAACAATAGTTTTTATAATCGCGGGATTTTTCGGTAAAATTCCTGCTTCTTTTTTCGCAGTGATTAAATATTCTGCGAGCAGCGCGCCGATTTGGTTGCCGGTGAGCGGCGCGTATTTATGTTTTCTGCCTTTGAGCCGCGCCTGAACGCCGATTCTGTCGCAGTCGGGGTCAGTCGCGAGGATAATATCCTGCCCGTCCGCCTGCCCGAGCGCAAGCGTGAAGCTTTCAGGCTCCTCGGGGTTGGGATAAGGCACAGTCGGGAAGTCGCCGTCGGGGAGCTCCTGCCCTTCCACAACTGCAAGATTCGTGAAGCCGAGCTCGCCGAGCACCCGCCGCACGGGAATATTCCCCGAACCATGCAAGGGTGTGAAAAGCACGCCGAGCTTGCCGGCATTCTCCGCGACAAGCTTATCGCGTGTAATTAACGCCTTGACCTTTTCGTAATACGCGTCGTCAACCTCGTCCAAATCGAAGAGAAGCCTGTTGTCTCGCGCAAAATCGAGCGGCATTTGCTCGCGCTCCGAAAGAATATCGTAGCTGTTTATGCGGGTGGAAATCGCTTTCGCCGCCTCGTCGGTAATCTGCCCGCCGTCCGCGCCGTAAACCTTGTAACCGTTGTATTCACGCGGGTTGTGCGAAGCTGTAATCACAATGCCGCCGAAGGCTTTTTTCTCGCGAACTGCGAAAGAAAGCATAGGCGTAGGGCGGGTTTCCGTAAACATGAAGACCTTGATTTTGTTCGCGCAGAGCGTTTCTGCGGCGAATTCCGCAAACTCACGCGACATATTCCGCGTATCGTAAGCAATGCAGATTGCCTTACCGCCGTTTTCGCGGATATAATCAGCGAAGCCCTGCGTAGCTCTGCGGATTGTGAGCTCATTCATGCGGTTAGTTCCTGCGCCGAGAACGCCGCGCAAGCCGCCCGTGCCGAACGAAAGATGCTTCCAGAAGCGCGCTTCTATTTCGGCTTCGTTTTCTGCAATAGCGCGCAGTTCATCAGCAAAAACGCCGCTCGAAGCCCAGCGTTTATATTCACTTGCCGCGTTCATAGAAATTCACCACCTCGAAGCACATTCTGCCGTTGTGATACGGGCATTTCCAGCCGTTTACAATATCCATTTCAATGGGTGTGCCGTCCTTTAACAGCTCGTTGAGCCATTCAGAGCCTTCACGAGAATCAATCATACGCGCCTTAATATAGTTCCAAATTCGCTCGGCTGTTTCTGTATAGCCCGCGTTTAAGAAGCCGAGAACTGCTTCTGCCTGCACCCACCAGACTTTTTTGGTGTCAACGTTCCCCGCTTCGTCCTCGTTAAAGACCGAGCCGTCTTCGTCAAGTGCAATCTTGTGAATCTGCTCAGCGAGCGACTTCGTAAGCGCAAGGCGCGGGAGTCCGAGCACGTCTGTTCCGCGGTCAATCAGCCATGAAGCCTCAATGTCGTGCCCGTAAGAAGTAAGGTCGATTAGGCTTTTATAATCAAGGTCAAAGAAGACGTCAAGCCGCTTCTTCTCGGGATTATAAACTTTTTCCGCGAAAATTTCAAGCATTTGCTTCAGCTTTGCTTCAACATTCGGGTTTTTATGCACGCGGTACAGCTCGGTATAAGCCTCATAAACGTGCAAAAGCGTGTTCATCGTGCGCTTTGCAATCACGCCGTTTTCGGACAGCTGCTCGTTTTCAATCGGCTTGAACTCACGGTCAAAGGCTTCGAGATAGCCTGCTTCGTCGCGGCATTTTTTCTCAATGATTTTCACGAGCTCATAAGCTAAATCGAGAGCTTCATAATCCTTGCTTGCGTCGTAATAGGACGCAAGCGCGTAAACCGCGAACGCTAAGTTGTACGTGTATTTTGTAACATCTTGAGGCTTTCCGTCGTGAGTCACCGACCAGTAAACGCCGTTATGCGTCTTGTCTAAGAAAGCCTTTTTAAGAAAAACATAGGCATGGCGCGCGTCTTCAAGGCAGTCCTTGTCGCCGAGCGTCAGAAAAGCGTTCGAGAAGAACCACAGGATTCTGCTGTTCAGAATCCCGCTTTTATCAGCGGCTTTATGGACTTTGAGATTGAAGTCCATACGTCCGTAAAACCCGCCGAATTCTTCGTCTTTGAGCTTTTTCCAAAAAGGAATGATAACACCTGTTAAGTGGCTTTTTATTTCTTCAATACTCATAAAATCCTCGCTTATGTAGGGTGCGCTGTCCTCAGCGCACCGCAAATAAATCACGTGAAACGGGGCGCAGAGGACTGCGCCCCCTACATTTAAACCTGTGAATTATTATCAAGATAGTCCAAAACATCATCAACAGTTGTGAAGCAGAGTCCTGTGTGCGTGTCAGCGAGTCCGTAGTAAATCGCGATTCTGCCTGTGTCCGCGTCAACTAAGTTTGCGCAGGGGAAGCAAACGTTCGGAACATCGCCCCAACATTCATAATCCATCTGCGGGCTAATCAGATATTCATTGCCGCGTTTGAGTACTTTCCAAGGCTCGTCTATGTCAAGCAGAGCCGCCGAGAAGCTGTAAACGAAGCCGTTGCAGCTTGTAAGCACGCCGTGATAGAAAATCAGCCAGCCGCGGTCAGTTTCAATCGGAATAGGTCCTGCGCCGATTTTTGTGGATTCCCAGCCGCGTGAGGGACCCATGACGTGTCTGTGCTTGCCCCAGAAGGTCATATCGGGCGACTGTGAAATATAAATATCGCCGAAAGGCGTATGTCCGCTGTCAGACGGGCGCGACATCATCATGTACAGGTCGTTAATCTTGCGCGGGAACATAACGCCGTTTCTGTTAAAAGGAAGATAAGCGTTTTCTAATTGTGTGAATTCCTTGAAATCGTATGTATAAGCGACGCCTATTGTGGGTTTATATTTATAAGAGTTGCACCATGTTACATAGTAGCGGTCTTCAATCCAGCAAACGCGCGGGTCATAGCCGTACTGGAAAGGAGCCATTTCGGGAATATCGGTCTTGAACGCAATGCGCTCGTGGTTAATGTCCCAGTTTAAGCCGTCCTTGGAGAAGCCGGCGTGGATATTCATGTTGCGCGCCTTGTCGTCTGCACGGAAAACGCCCGCGTAGCCGTCTTTGTAAGGGACAACCGCGCTGTTGAAAATCGAGTTCGAGCAGGGGATATGATTGCGCATGATTACAGGGTTTTTGCTGTATCTCCAGATTACGTCGTTACTGCCTGCGGGCTTCGCTTCCCACGGCATATTCGGGAGGGACTTTTCGTTTAAAATTTTTGTTTTCATGGTTAAATTTTCCTTTCGGTTTTTATATTCTATTTTTAACTTTAACGCATTTTTATTAAAAGTTCAATACAAAAAACGCAATTATAAAAAGATTGTATAATCTGTACAAATTATTAATACGCTTATATAAATATTGCACAAATTATCATTTTATTGTTGTTTTTTGCCATAGTTAGATTGACATAATGGGGGGAGTATGGTATAATTTCACCATAAATGCCATGTAAAATTGAGGTAAAAATGTCAAAATATTTACGAGCGATTGCTCTTTTATTACT
>WQYC01000055.1 GCA_009781425.1 Oscillospiraceae bacterium | reverse complement strand
TCGCTTTCTGCTGACTTGTGACGCCAGCTGGAGAGCCATAGGCGGGATAAACGACCGATGAAGGACACTTCTGCGCTCCTTTCTTGATTTTAGGTATACGTAATTAATTATATCATAAATTGTGGGGGAAAGCAAGGTTTTTGGCGAAAATATAGCCCCGATTTAATCGGGGCTAAGCTTCTTCGCTTATTTCAATATTTGTAAAGTCAGATTGCAATAAAGCAAATCACCGTCGTACCCACTCCCTCTGTACTTATAAGTTCAACTTTACCCCCATGATACTCAACAATGTGCTTCACGATGGACAAGCCTAATCCTGTACCGCCTGTTTTTTTGCAGCGTGATTTATCAACCCTGTAGAATCGCTCAAACACTCGGCTGTGATGCTCTTTGGGAATCCCGATGCCTGTATCTTCTACTATTATTTTATATAAACCGTATTCGCGCGAAAGAATTACAATTACAGTGCCGCCGTCTTTATTGTATTTAATGCCGTTGTCAATCAAGTTGACAAGCAGTTCGTCAATCATAGAACGATTCGCAGATATATTAAAACGGTCGCCCGAAAGCTTGATTTTAACGTCTTTGCTGTTTGCCGGAAAGCTATTGATTACGCTCTCTGCTAACGAGTATAATTCAAATTCTTCTGTAGCTTTATCGCCTTTTGCTTCATCGAACTCGGATATTTTTATTATGTCGTTGATTAGAGCTACAAGCCGTTTCGCCTGTTCAGATATTTTCGCGCCGAAGCCGCTTACGTCCTCGGCTTTTACCATGTTATTTTCGAGCAGCTCGCTGAGCCCCGAAATGCTGGTCAGCGGCGTTTTAAGCTCATGGGATACATTTGCACTAAACTCACGGCGTTGCTTTTCGGCTTTATATTTTTCTGTAATATCAAAGAAAAGTATTATAAGTCCGTCGACTCTGTTTTGGCTTTTTACCGGACTGAAGAAAACTTCAACAGCGCGCCCCTTATCGTTCGTTGTAAGACTGCATCGCTCGCCGGTAAACGCTTTTTTCACACATTCGATAAAATCAACAGCTCTGACTACCTCAAGAATACTTTTCCCTGCGTAGTCAAGGTCGCTTTCGATAAACTCCGAAACGCTTTTATTCGCCATCAGAATCATTTGATTTCTGTCGAGTAAAAGAACGCCCTCCCGCATATTCGCCATAATCGCTTCGATTGTATTGGCTTTTTCCTCGAGTGCAGTGATTTGCAGGGCTATTTCACGTTTTTGCCGGTCTATTTTCTTCATATAAGGAACTAATTCATCGTATGCGGCAACATTTTCACCGGTGAAATCTATCCAGTTGAGCGGTGCAAGAATGTTTTTCGCGAGCCTTCGTGCAAGAATAGCGGCAATTATAAGAATAACGAACGCTATAGCAACGATTGCGGGCATGACTGCATCGAAAACTATGTTTATTCTGCTCGTGATTTTCGATACGCGTAAAACATTACCGTCGTCAAGAAGAACGGCATAATAATATGTTTCTTCTCTTAACGTTTCGGAATAGCGCGTAGCTTCACCGCTTCCCGTTTCCGTAGCCTGTATGAATTCTTCTCTGTCGGCGTGATTCCCCATGACGGAAGCATCAGCCTTATTGTCGAGAAGTACAGTGCCGTCTGGTGCAATTAAGGTTATGCGGGCTGTTTCTGCCTTGTAATTAGAATAATCATTATAGCTTGAAAAATCTACACCGTTATTAAGTAAATCCGCGGCGAGCACAGTTCGGTCTTTAATCGCGGCGATTTCCTGTCTTTTGCCTACATTATGAGCAAGCAGGCTGACCGATATTGACGTAAGCAGAACACACAGCAGAATCAATCCGAGGAAGTTCAAGAATATTCGGTTTTTCATTTAAATCCCCTCGCCTATTTTATACCCGACATTACGGATTGTTTTGATATGCTCGCCTGCCGAGCCGAGCTTTTTTCTGAGAGAGCGGATATGCATATCTAATGTACGGCTCTCACCTGCAAAATCATAGCCCCAAACGTATTTCATGATTTGTTCACGCTTTAAGGCAACCTCTGCGTTTTCTGCAAGATAACGCAGGAGCTCAAATTCTTTAAAGGTTAAGCCTGTTATTTTATTATTATCAACATAGACCTCACGCTGGGCAGTGTTGATTGTAATATTGGCATAAGCTGTTTCACTTACCTCAGGGTTGTCCGGCATTGCACGGCGCAGAACCGCATTAACGCGGGAAATCATTTCCGTCACGCCGAAGGGCTTGGGTATATAATCATCTGCACCCATGTCGAGTGCTCTAACCTTGTCAACCTCGCTACCTTTTGCTGTCAGCATTATGACGGGCAGTGTTCTTGTTTTCTTTGCGGAGCGCAGCTTCTTTAAAATTGTCATACCGTCCTCACCCGGAAGCATTATATCAAGCAACACAAGATGAGGAAGCGATTTTTCTATTCCCGCGAAGAATTGCCCGCCGTTTTCAAAGCCTTCTGCTTCAAACTTTGCGGATTTAAGCGCGTACAACACGACTTCAAGTATGCCCGGGTCGTCCTCAACAATAAATATTTTCATATTGCTTTTTACTCCTGTTCGTTATTGTGATTTGCATTTTTGTGCTCCCCTGTTATCATAAATATAACCCATTCGGCGATATTTGAGGCGTGGTCGCCGATTCGCTCAAGATATTTTGCTATCATGAGCAGGTCTAAAGCCTGCTCGCCGTTTTCGGGGTTTTCATGAATTGAAGCAATCAGGTCGGTTCTTATGGTAATAAACAGCTCGTCAACCACATCGTCATGCCCCAGAACCGACATCGCCAGACTCAAATCCCTGTTCACGAAGGAATCTATGCTCTCTTTGAGCATTTTCTTTGTCGCTTCCGCCATTTTGGTTATATCTTCGGGTTGCTTTATAAATTTAATCCCGATTAAATGCTTGGTGATTTCTGCAATATCCTCGGCTTGGTCGGCAATTCGCTCCATGTCTGTTACCATTTTTAAAGCGGCGGAGATTTTACGTAAATCCCTTGCCACGGGTTGCTGGCGCAGAAGCATATCGAAGCAAAGCGTTTCGATTTCCCGTTCCTTCTTGTCGCTTTCCCGCTCGTCTGCTTTAACTGCGGAGGCAAGCGCGGTGTTTTGCGTGAGCAGAGCCTCCACTGCGTTTGAAATCGAATGTTCCGTCAGCGCACCCATTTCTATGATTTTATTGTTGAGCTCCTGTAGCTGCTCGTCAAATACATTACGCATATTAACCAAACCTCCCTGTAATATAATCTTCGGTTTTCTTATTTTTAGGCATAGAAAAAATTGTTCTTGTATCGCCGAACTCAACCATTTCGCCTAAGAGAAAAAACGCTGTATAATCGGAAATTCGTGTCGCTTGCTGCATATTGTGTGTAACTATGACAACAGTATAGTGTTTTTTAAGCTCCGACATCAGGTCTTCGATTTTAGCAGTGGAAATAGGGTCGAGCGCGCTGGTGGGTTCGTCCATCAACAGAACCTCAGGCTCTACCGCAAGAGCGCGGGCGATACAAAGCCGTTGCTGCTGACCTCCCGAAAGCGAGAGCGCGGATTTTTTAAGTCTGTCCTTGGTTTCCTCCCAAATCGCCGCGTCTTTTAAGGCTTTTTCCACTATATCGTCAAGCTTATATCTGCTTTTGATTCCGTGGGTGCGCGGCCCGAAGGCGATGTTGTCATATATGCTCATGGGGAAGGGATTCGGCTTTTGGAACACCATGCCGACTTTTTTACGTAACAGATTCACGTCGATATTACCGTAGATGTCCTCGCCGTCAAGCAGGAACTTTCCTGTAATCTTACAGCCCTCAATTAAGTCATTCATGCGGTTCATGCTCTTGATGAGCGTAGACTTCCCACAGCCCGACGGCCCTATGTAGGCTGTAATCTGATTTGTTTGTATATCCATGCTGACTTTCTTCAAGGCTTGAAAGTCATTGTACCATAAGTCAACATTCTCTAATTTATATTTTATCATAAGTTTCCCCTTATTTCAACTTGTTTATGAATTTACGTTCAACTCTTGCCGCGAGCAGGTTTATTCCGAAGACGACGATTAACAATACAACGGCTGTGGCATACGCTTGATTTGTATACAGTCCGTCGTTGGCAAGTGAAAAAACGTGCAAAGCCAATGTCCGCCCCTGCGAAAAGAGGCTTTCGGGAATTTTAATTACACTGCCGATTGTGTAAAGCAGTGCGGCGGTTTCTCCGACAATGCGCCCGACCGCTAAAATTACACCTGCGAATATACCCGGCGTCGCCGAGGGCAGAATAACTCTGAACACAGTGCGAAGCCGCCCCGCGCCCAACCCGAACGAACCCTCACGATAAGCGTCAGGAATGGATTTAAGGCTTTCCTCAGTCGTTCTTATAATCAGCGGCAAAACCATAATCGCCAAAGTAAAGCACCCCGCAAGGATTGATTTACCCCAACCGAGCCAGTCACAAAAGAAAATGTAACCAAACAAGCCGTAAACAATTGACGGTATACCTGCGAGGGTTTCCGTTGTTGTGCGTATTATACGAACAAGACGACTGCCGCGGGAAGCGTATTCAATTAAATAAATCGCTGTAAAAACTCCGAGCGGCACAGCAATGGCAAGCGTGAGCACTACCATAATCACCGTGGTAACTAAAGCAGGGAACAGCGATTGGTTTTCGGGAGTGTATGTAAAGGCAAACAAAGACAGCTTAATATGCGGAATACCCTTGACAACTATAAACCCTACAAGGTAAAGAAGTACGGCAATTGTAATAATCCCCGCCGCCCAGACTAACAGAAACCGAACCCAGTCTGTCGGTTTTCTGCGTTTTGCAAGTGTTAAAATATTTTTCATTTTTTCTCCTTATTCTTATTGAGAACGGAGAAAAGCAGATTAATACCTAATATGAAGACAAACAGTACTACTCCGGTAGCGACTAATGCCCCGAAGTGTATACTGCCCCGCTCAACATAGCCCATTTCAATGATGATGTTAGATGTAAGAGTACGCGCACCGCTGAAAAATTCATACGGCATACGAAGCACAGGCTGATTCCCCGCGACCATTCTGACCGCCATAGTTTCGCCGATTGCCCGCCCGATACCGAGTACTACAGCCGCCAAAACGCCTGAACGCGCGGCGGGTACCATTACCTTAAAGACAGCCCGTTCGTGGCTTGCACCCAGCGCGACTGCGCCTTCATATAATTCCTGCGGAACGGCTCGTATATTTGTCTCGGCTATGCTTATGACCGTCGGCAGAATCATAATGGCGAGCAGCATTGAAGCCGCCAGCATGGTGTTACCGCTCATCATGTCAAAGCGTGCGCCGAACATTTCAAAAATCGCCGGAACAAGCACCATCATTCCAAAGAAACCATAAATAACTGACGGCACTCCCGCCATTAGGTTAATCGCAGGCTTTAAGAAACGGTAAATAGGCTTAGGGCACATCTTCGCCATGAATATGGCTGTCAGTATACCAATCGGCACGCCTAAGATGACTGCTCCTCCGGTTATGTAAACGCTTCCGAGTATCATCGGAAGGATTCCGTAGCTCGGCTCTGCCGCAGTAGGACGCCATTTGTCTCCTGTTAAAAAATCAAGAACACCGATTCGCAGCATAGGCGGAAACCCCTGAACAAACAGAAATACGCAAATCAATGCAACCGAAAGTATAGAAGCAAGCGCGGCGATAAAGAACACACCGCGCATTATTTTTTCCTTTGCTTTAATCATGAAACTTGACTCCATGCAGTTTTTTCACCTGTGAAAATATCTTTTACAGTTTCTATATCCATGTTGTTAATTGGATTTACTGTATTTACAATTACAGCCACGCCGTCAAGCGCGATTGAGTATTCATTGAGGTCTTCTTTTTCATTATCCCGAAGGTTACGGCTGGACATTCCTATGTCAATTACGCCGCTTGTAGCTTCGCTGATTCCTGTACCGGAGCCGCCTTCGGAAATTTCGATGCTTACGCCCGGATTGAGCTCAATATATGCAGTTCTCATCAATTGCATGAGCGGAGCAACAGAGGTTGAGCCGCCGATTCTAAGTGTGCCGCTGATACCTATTGGTGTATAATCGCCTGTATTACCCGCGCTTGTCCAGGAAGCGCCCAAGCATTCCTGACCTTGAGCAGAGAGGGTAAATGCGATAAAATCTTTTACTAAGGAGTAATTATCTTTTTCATCGTTGGTAACAATCAGAAAAGGGCGTTGAATCGCGTAGCTGCCGTCTACTATTGTTGCCGCGGAAGGCATAACGCCGCCGATGGTGAGTGCTTTAACTGTATCGTTCAGCGAGCCTACAGAAACATAGCCTATTCCGTATTCGTTTCCTGCAACGGCAGTGCGAAGCTCTCCGCCTGCTGTAAAGACAGCGGCTTCGTCGTACATATCATCGCCTACACCTGTGATGCTTGCGAAAGCGTCGCGAGTTCCGCTGCCGGCTTCACGAGTGAATACAGCGATTCTGCGGCTTGCGTCAAAATCAAAGTCGGGCGAAGAGTCGGGGTTGTCATCACTTTCATTGCAGGCAGTAAGCGTGCCCATTGTCAGGCACAGAGCCAGTATCATTGTAATAATTGTAAGTAAATGTCTCGTTTTCATGTTTTTCTCCTTGTTTTGTTTTAATTCATAATTCAAGTATACACTCCGAATGTAAAATCCACAATCATGTTAATGTAAAATGTATGTAAAAATATTTAAAACGGCGAGGGGTGCAATGCACCGACCTCGCCGTTTTGGATTGAGAAAATATTTTTTAAGGTCGCGAATCAAAACGCCAAGTACATTTATTTGCTTGACTTTCTTTGATGTCGGCGATTATTCTTTCGATTTCCTTTTCATTCAAATCACCTGTATCATTGAACACTCGCAAGTTAAAAAACTGTTGCAAATCATAAGCTAAATCCCAAACAGCATTATCGTCACGTTGACTATGGACATAACCGTCTTCGCCGACACAGAACCCAACCGGTAATGCGTGTGTGATTTTTCCTGTAAGCGGGTCTAAAAGAAACTGGTCATAATTCCGACCAATTCCCCTTGCATGGTTATGACTGTCGTATAGTTTTTGAATAGCGGTAGTGTAACACTTTCCGTTAGCTAACGCTTTCTCGATTTCGTCCATAAGTCCGATGAGTTCATCTTTCCCGATTGTAATCCTAATCATTCCTTCTGCCATAGTTGACATTAGTGGGAACACTTCTCGGCTGTCATTGAACCATCTGAGCGAAGTGTTAGGCGGGGGAATGTTTTTCTTTGCCGCTTCCGCTTCTGCAATCGCATTATAATGTGCTTTAATTGCTTCGGATTGTTCGCGTGTTGCCAAAAGAAGTCCGGGAGGGGCAATCCCCGGAGGTGGCGGTCTGTCGCCGATATGCGTCCGGCTCAAAAGAAGGGTTCTGTCAAGGCAGTAATCTCATAATTAACATTTTATTCACAAAAAAATCACCCCGACTAATCGGAGCGATATTTTGATTTATTCTATTGCAATAACTGTAAAATCCCCTGCGGCTGTTGATTCGTCTGCGCTAACATCAACTGCGCCGCCTGTTGTAAAATACTGAATTTCGTATAATTTATCATTTCCAAAGCCATATCTGTATCACGGATTTGGCTTTCTGCGGCTGTGAGGTTTTCGCTTGTCACGGTTAAATTGTTTATCGTAGCCTCGAGCCTGTTTTGCATTGCTCCGAGGCTCGCTCTCTGCATAGAAACCCTGCTGATTGCGGAATCAATAGTGTTAATTGAGCGATTCGCCGCATTTTGCGTTAAAACATTAACATTTTTTACACCAAGCGCACCTGCGCTCATATCGTTAATACCGACAGTTACTTTTTGGTCGGCTACGCCGTTTGCACCTATTTGCAAAATTAAACCCTTTCCGGCATTTGTAATGCGGTCTTTTCCCACTCCCTGCCCATCACCTGCCCCACCATCGGCACCCACTGCACCTGTATTTCGAGCCGTTGCTATAATGTCGTTTCCAGATACAGTAAATGTCCAATCATCATGGAACATATTATGACCATTAATTAAACCAATTAAGTTTAATGTGCCACCTAAAGGAATACTACTTATGCGAAATCCGAATTCTGTAAAATCCACAATCTCGTCACCAAATCTAAAACTCTGACTAATGTGTGAACTTCTGTTACTATGCAAGTCATTAATAACTGCCGCAGCACCAATGAATCTATAAACGGCGGCTGTATTATCATCGCCCTCGACTTCCGTAATACGGCTTATATTCGTCCATCCAGAAACGCTTATATTACTGATTGTAGGTGGCGGAGGTTGTGTTGAGCCTGTAGAGTCCCCGGGGACGCCTCCTGTGCCAAACACAACAGTTGCCGAGCCTGTTCTGCTTGCGTAGAAGGCGGAATTGCCTCTTCCTGTTGCATTGCTTAATTTAACTTGATAATCTAAGCCCGCTCTGCGCAGAATTGATTCAATATCGGATTCTGTGTATGTTCTGCCGGTTGCTAAATGCAAAGTAAATGTGCCGTTATTAACATATGCGCTGTCGGCAGTGTTTACCTGGAGATACTGTTGTAACTATGTTAAATGTGCGTGAATCTGCGCCGAAATTGTTAGATATTAACTTTATTTGGTCAGCAGAACCGAGCGTAGAAACGCCATTGCTTAAAAACGACGCAAGACTGACATCGGCAGAAGCCGCTCTGATACCCGCTACAGTAGACGCAATATCAACTGTCTGCCCGCCTGTAATTCCTCCCGCGCCGAGCGTCAAGGTGATTTTTGCGGGCGCACTGGTCTGCTCTACGTCCTGCCTTGTCGCTCTTGCTATTAAATCATTGATTTGCGCTTGATTATAAGCAACACCATTTGAGAGGTTCATTGTCAGCGTTTTGCCGTCCGCGCTCCATTCAGCGGTTTCGCCGCCTTTTACATTATTTGAAGTGAAATTCACACCCACACCTGCAATGTTTGATGTCAGCACTGTTCCTGCCATTGCTCCCGTGGTTACTAACGTGCCGAAGGAAGGTCCGAAGCCTGTATTATTCGTGCCGCCGCCGCTCAAAAAGCCGTTCAACAGCTTAATTTTATTAAACTCGGTTGAATTTGCTATTCGGTCAAGTTCTTTTTTGAGTGCGTCGATTTCTAATTGAATCGCCGCACGGTCGCCAATATAACTGTAATTTACTCTTTCTCCACCACCCGAACCGCCGCCCCCCGAGCCGCCTGTATCCCCGCCGCCGAACCCTGCCCCCGGCGACACATCAAACCCCGGCAACCAGCTCCCGCCACCGAGGGTTGCGTGAGGAAAATGAGTCGTGTGACTTCCAAGAACTTGAATAAAACCGTTCTGCGATTGAAAAGCTACTTTCGGCGAACTACCCGTATCTGCGCTTCTGATTATCTGGTTAATTTGGTCATCGGTATAAGTTTGACCGTCTGCGAGAAACACACGCAAAGCAGGGACTCCCGACGGCAAGGTTTCCCACTGCGCACTTTCGCTACCCGGCAGAACAGTGCCGGAAAAAGATATTGCATGGACAGCATTGGAAGCTATATTAATATTAGTGCCGATGACAGAAGTCAACGGCGGATTTATACTTACTCCATAATGTGGCTGACCGTTTGAGTCGAAAATATCGTTGTAATAGTCGGCAATGTTGCCGTTCCCACCTGTGCCGCCTGCGCTTCCGCCACCGCCGCCGAAAACAGCGTTGCCGCCACCTGTATATGTATCATTGCTCGCCATAACGGAGAGTTCTCTCATTCTTTGTAAAATTGCATGAACTTCATTTAACGCGCCCTCAGCGGTTTGTATGAGGCTTATTCCGTCGTTGGAATTTCTGATTGCCTGCGATAAACCTCGAATCTGCGAACGCATTTTTTCAGAAATAGCTAAGCCTGCCGCATCGTCGCCTGCACGATTAATACGGAAGCCCGAAGATAATTTTTCAGTTGCTTTTTTAACGCCGATTACATTTCCGCTAAGATTATTATTAGCATTTATGGCGTTAAGGTTGTTTTGTATTACCATAGCTGTTTCCTACGCAAGTATTAAAGATAACAAATTACCCTACAGGTATTATCGGCAAATTTCTTTAAATCTTTAATTAAATAAAAATAATTTATAGGTTTACGAGTTTTATAACATGGGAACCGCTCAAATATATGAGCAGTTCCCATGTCGTCAAGCAGCTTTTCCCGATTAGTTTCACTATAAACTATATCTT
Source organism: Oscillospiraceae bacterium (assembly GCA_009781425.1). Classification (GTDB taxonomy): domain Bacteria; phylum Bacillota; class Clostridia; order Oscillospirales; family Ruminococcaceae; genus Ruminiclostridium_E. Next base: position 655 of record WQYC01000055.1, on the reverse strand, counting down.
CTAAAAGCTGTTCGGAAAAGTCTTCTTCCGATAACTCCGCCGAATCGGCAGAATTTGTTTTGACTTTCATGTATGCGGCGTTGAATCTGCTTGCTACATTCCTTGCTATAGAGAACAGCCAGCCCTTTATGTTCGGATGAGCTTCGATATTATCGGTTTTAGACTTCCTGATTACAATCAGAAATACCTCCTGAAGGCAGTCTTCAACGTCGTTGCAATTCTTTGAATAAATTAACGAATTAATGAATAATGCAAGACCTATTCGGTTCTCTAAGTACAGCGTATTTAAGAAATGATTTTTATTCAATATTTTTCACTCCCTCTGTATAGTTATCACTGTTTCAAGCCCGTGGTTGAGAAAAGCAACGAAATTTGTCACTTTAGCCATAAATGAGTAGGCGATATTGTGCAAATCTCACAATTAAATTGTACCATAATTATTTGAGCTTTTCAAGTTTAAATTGATGCTGTTGAACGGTTTTTATACAATCTCGTTAAATTAAAATCAAGACGCGCCTATTTTTTAACAGGTGCGTTTCGCTATATTTCGTTATGATTTCATACGTCGCGTACCAATTTCAAACGATTTGTTGTATTTTGTAATTTTAAAATGATATATAGTAAGAACATATTTTTATGAAGAGGTTTTTATGAT
>WQYC01000054.1 GCA_009781425.1 Oscillospiraceae bacterium | reverse complement strand
CCACTTGAAGCCGCTACGCCGCCAACCCAATTGGTGGTACTTGTAATATTTACATTAACAAGCCCTAAATTTTTAACAACACCGCCTACGGCGATAGAACTAAACATACCTTGGTCTAATGTAATAGCGTTGATTGTAAGGTTAGAAATAGTATATCCGTCACCGTCAAAACCTCCACCGAAACTGCCAATCGGTGTCCATGTTCCCGAAAGCGTGACGTTTTCCGTGAGAATATAATGCCTGCCACGTCCGTCAAGACCTCTCGCAAACGTGTTAAACTGTGCAATATTCGCCTGTGTGACCGGTATTTCGCGCCCTGCCGCGCGTCCGTCGCGGATATTAACCGCAGTCGTGTTCGGGATTGTATAGTTTGTGTTTGTAGTCGTAAACGGAATTTGGTTTGCGACATTAGGAACAGTTGAAGCTACATGGATTGTCATGGTAGTTCCTGTAACAGCAAAGTCGGGAGTAGTCAGCGGCACGGTATCACTTCCGATAACCCCTGTAATAGTCAGCGTTACAGGGTCAATCGGCGAAAGTGTTCCTGTTGCTGTGATTGTGAGCGTCCGCGGCGATATTATAAAATCGCCGAGCGTTAGCGTTACCGCCGTGTAGTTATCACCCTCTGCTATATTCGCGCTGATTTCGTAGGTATCCGCGTTAATCGGAACGGTAGGCGAGCCGTCGTAAAGCACGGTAATCGCGCCGATTCCGCTTGCGGTGCTCGTCACAGAAATGCTTTGCTGCGTTCCGTCATAGGTTACTGACGTGAGCGCGAAGGTCAAGTCTAACAAGGTCGGTGCGATTTTTCCGACTGTCAGCGTAATTTCTGCCGAAGCTGCTAAGTAATTTTCACATTCTGCTTTCGTTACTGTAATTGTCGCAGCTCCTGCGCGTTCAAAGCTGACGAAGCCTGTGTTGCTGACGGTGATTACGTCAGTGTCACTGCTTGAGAAGGAATACGCGCCTGTACCCAAGCCGTTACTGCGCGTCAGCTGAACCTGCGCGTGTCCGTAAGCAAATGTAGTAATATCACCGGGCGCAGTCAGCGTAAGCGTCTGCGCGGCTTTCGCTATTGCTACGGAAACATCGCGGGTGAGAACATTATAATTATCAGTGTCGTCGGGTGTGAATGTAGCAGAATGAGTATTCGGGCTTGTCGCAACGTTGCCGACTGCGGTAGTCGGCGAAGCCCAAGCCCAGCCCGTCGGAAGCGTAACGCTCGACAGCAATTCGCCGTAAAATGCCGACAAGCCTGTCGGAAGCGTATAATCGGGGTCAGCTTTATTCAGAACAGTCACGTTAATTGTTGCTGAAAGTGTTTCGTAGCCCGCTTGATTTACAGGCGAGGTCGGCGTAAACGTTGCAGTGTATTGCGTAGTTCCGTAAGCGGGGATTACTGTAGGCGTGTTCCAGTTCCAAGCTCCTGCAATAGGCACGCTGTGCTGACTATGCACTGCTCCCGTTATCGCCGAGGTTGAAAGCAATCCGCCGTAGGTCGTAATATCCGCCGCTGTCGGCGTTCCCGTGAGCGTACCTTGCGCTATCACAATCGGCACTTCTTCGCTTCTCGCGTTATAAATATCATCGCTTGCTTTTGTAACGGTAATCGTTGCCGTCCCTGCGCCCTCAATCATTACGAATCCGCTCATTGAATCAACGCTGACAACGCTTGTATCACTGCTTGCAAATGTAATCCCGCCTGTACCCGAGCCGCCGCTTACGATAAGCGTAAACGCCAAATCCCCGAAGGTAATCGTCGCGGGCGCACCTGTGACCGTCAGTGGAGCTTGCGCTATTTTCTGCGGCGAAATTTCAAGTGCGACGCTTGCCGCAGAAGCATAGTTTCTGTCGGGGTCAGCTTTATAGCGGGCGAAGAAGAAATAAGTTCCGCTTTCGGCAAGCCCCGTAAACACTAAGCTGTCCTGCCAAGAAACAGGCGGAGAGTTGGTAGTATTCATGCCGTATTCAAGCGCGAACAACGGATTTGCGCCGCTCGGCGCGGCAAGCGTAACAGAGGTTGAGGTTTGCGAAGCCTCTGTCGGCATATTCGGCGCGGAGGGCGAAGCGGGGTTTACAGTAAGGTTTAAGTCAGTCTCGATTATAGTAAAATTCGCAATATCGTCAGGTGTATATGTCGCCGAAAACGAGCGCGTACCTATGCCGCCGACTGAATCCGCCGGCGAATCCCACGCCCAGCCGCTCGGAAGTGCAACATCAGACAGCAGCTCGCCGAAAGCCGCCGAAAGCCCTGTCGGCGGTGTGACATTAGGCTCGGCTCTTGCTATCGTTATTGAAACACTGCGCGTAACTAAGTTAAAATTCACGGAGTCCTGCGGCGTAAACGTCGCCGAATGTGAGCGCGAACCTGCGTTTCCGACTGTGCTGCTCGGCGAATCCCACGCCCAACCCGCAGGAAGCGCAACGCTTGAAAGTAAATCGCCGTAAGTTGCGGTCAGTCCTGTCGGTAAAATATAATCCGTTTCGGCTTTTGCGACAGTTACAGAAATACTGCGGGTAATTGCATTAAAATTATCGGTGTCGATGTGAGTAAAAGTCGCTGAATGTGAACGCGCACCTGCGTTTCCGACAGAAGCCGACGGCGAAACCCAAGCCCAGCCTTCGGGAAGCGCAATATCCGAAAGCAAATCGCCGTAGACCGCGGTAAGCCCTGTTGGCAGTATGTAATTCGGCTCGGCTTTGTTTATTGTGAAGCTGACAGCTCGCGAGCCTGTATAATTCCCGCTGTCTGCCGCTGTAATCGTGACTGTAGCTGTCCCTGTGCTGACATTGTTGCTGTAGCTGAGAGTATAATCTGCGGCGGTAATCAAGCCGCCGTCTGTGAGAGTGGGCAGGGGCGTATGCGGGAATCCGCTGTAAATCACGGCAGGGATTGCACCGATTTGCAAGAGCGATAAATCGCGCTTCGTGACAGTAAGCTCAAGCTCGGCAGAAGCCGCGAGATAATTTCCGCTTGCCGCCTTTGTGACGGTAATCGTTGCTGTCCCCACGCGTTCAAAGGAAACGAAGCCGCTGTTGCTGATGGTGATGATGTTAGTGTCACTGCTTGTATATGTAACTGCTCCTGTTCCGGAGCCGCCGCCTTGTTCAAGCTGAATCGGTGCTTGCCCGAAGGTGAACGCGGTTATGTCATTCGGCGCAGTCAGCGTAAGAGATTCCTGTGCTAACTGCGGAGGCGCGGTTGTTACAGGCGGGCGCGGCGGTGAGGTTGTGGTGGTTGTTGGCGGTGATGTTGTAGTTGTAATCGGTGCAGTCGTCGTAGTTGTAAGCGGAGGAGCAGTCGTAGTCGTAATTGCGGGAGTTGTAGTGGTAACTTCGGGTGCTGTCGTCGTGACCTCAGGTGCTGTCGTCGTGACTTCGGGTGTCGTAGTCGTGACCTCGGGGGTTGTAGTCGTGACTTCCGGGACGACAGAGTCGTCGTCCCCTACCACGGGTTCTGTTATTGTAACTTCGGGCGTAGTCGTGATTTCAGGTGTCGCGGTTGTGACTTCCGGCGTTATAATTTCATTCGGAGTATCCGAAGCATCGGGAATATTTAAGCTAACCTCACGGCTCGTATCGTTAAACACGGGCGGCGGCAAGTCTAAGCTTACAAACAGCGTTCTTACCTCGTCCTCAGTCCATAAGCCGCTGTCTACCATCCACTGCTCATCGGGGACCCACGGCTCATAAGCCGTGAAAACCTCGTCGGGTTCTGCAATCGCCTGCATTAAATCCATGAGCGACAAGCCCTGACCCGTCTGTGCTGAATGTGCAAATTCTGTGCTTGCGACGACATTGCCGTGCTCGTCTGTGTAGACAATCGGCAGGAAATTCCCCTCTTCGTCAGTAATAACGCCGGTATCGAACTCGGCTTCCTGAACCTGCAGGGGCGAATCCTCGTTCACAAATATATCGTAGGTAATTGAAGCCGCGGAAAGCATGGTAGTCACAGTCATGCTCAGCATCATGATTCCCATTGAGCCGCTGGAAACAACCGAGTTTATGAGCGAGAAGAGTCTGCTTCCCGTTCCTGCTACGGCTGTGCGTCCGATAAGCTCTGCCGCCGCCGCCGCGTCGGAAGGCACGCTCTTCCAGCTGGAGAGCCATAATTTAAGAATATTCATTTTTTATTACAACTCTCCTTTCGTGTTTAATTAAACAAAGAACGTGTGCGCTAATGTGAATAAAGCCGCGCCGAGCAGCCCGAACAGCGAGTCAAAAAGATTATAAACATAACCGCTGTGCGCGTACATATTAGTTTGCTTGATTTCTAAGTAGCGGGCGGCGAAAATGTTCTTGCCTATACCGATTGAAAGCCCGATAATAGCCGAAGTCGCGTACATTGCAATAAGCCCCGGCATAAACACAAACAAAACCAATCCGCCCGCCGCAAGCATATTCGCAAGGACGCAGATTACGGTTTTGTTCAGTTTTCCGAAAGCCTTTACAATCGTCGGCGCAATATATGCGATTACCATCGTCATCAGCAGAGACGTCCATGACGCCGCGCCGGGCGAAAGCTCAATCGTAGCCGCGTAAAGCGGCGAGAACTGCTCAATGAAATACTCGCCGAGCACGAACGGTAGAAGAAGCAAAAACATGAAGAAGAAAATCCCCGGCGAGAAGAAAAACCTAAAGAAACCAAGCTCGCGCCGTTCTGCCTTTACGGCTTTTTCGCCCGCGGGGAGCAACACGCGAAGTAAAATAGCAAGTATAAACAGGATTGCCGCAGATAACGCGAACGCCGCAAATAACCCGAACTTATCATAAACCATAGCACCGACGACCGCGCCTGCCGTTGCGCCGAGATATTCGCCCGAGAGCGTCTGCTCCTTCATGTCGGCGAATTCTTCGTAGCCCGAGGCGGCGGTTTCCGCCGTGAAGTCCCACAAGCCGTTGAAAACCATTGAAAGCCCTGTGTATGTAAAAACTAACAGCAATAATAAAACAGGAAGGGTAGCGGCGTAGTTCAGAAGCAGGAAGCCGATAAGCCCGATAAAACAACCGAAAATCATCATTTTCCGAGCCTTGAGCCGTATGAAAAAGCCTGCAATATCCTTACCAACAGCCATAACAAGCAACACAACCGCAATAGGAAGCACTGTCGCTATATTGCCGGGAATCCAGTCAACGGGGCTGCTCTCATAAATATCCCGCACGATTAAAACAAAGAAATACAGTGGAATAAAGCGGCAAGCCGTCACCAAGAACATCAGACTGCGGGTGCTTTTCGCATAGCGCAGCTCCCGCTCACGTTTGAGGTTCGGAGTGTTTATAACTTCGAGAAGCCTGTTAAGCTCTACAAACAAGAACACAAAAGCAAAGACAGTCGCGGACATGGCGAGCAGGAAGTCGATTGTAGTATCGCGCATTTCGTCCGCTTGAACCGTCACCAACTGCCGCACAACGGCAAGTGCGGCAAGCTCATGCGTGCTGTCAGTGAATACAGTCACGCCGTACTTGTAGCCGCCGCGGATTCCCGTGACGGACGCTTGCCCCTCCCAAGCCGAGAAAAACAAATCGTTAGCCTCAGAAACGTTTATTTCCGAGTTACCGAATACCGCGAAAGCGTCACCTGAGCGGATTATAATTAACAGCTCGCTGTGTTCGCCGAATTTCATCTGCTCTGCATATTCCTGCATAGACTCGTCAACATCGCCGCCGCTCAGCGAAAGCCCCGCGAACACCGAGGACATTCGCAGCTCGTTCTGCGTCATCATTTCGATTTGCGTGCTGTAGCCGTTTTGGATTGTAAAGACGTACATTGACAGGAACACCGCAAGAAACACGAAAAACTGCATAGTCTGCGCCGCGTAGCCGGAAATAGGTCTTCGTGAAAACCACGCAAGAAGCCACAGGATTATCCGCAGTAAATGCAAAGCCGTCAAGGCTAAAAATATAATTCCCGTGTAATACGCGGCGGCACTGATGCTTTCGTCAAAAGCTACATGAACCCAATACGCGAGCAGGCAAAGCAAAGCGCAGAAGAACATCGAAGCAAACTGGATTCCGAGCCGCGCAAAGGCTTCTTTTTTTCTTTTAATTTTATCCGCTGTCAGTACGGCTTCAAGTCCGTCTTCTTCGCTTTCTTCGTCGTCCTCGTCGTCTTCATCGGTTTTTTTCTTCTTGCGAAAATTCGAGATTGCCGAGAATAAAAGATAACCGCCTGCCATCATCAGACAGCCTCTGAACAGCGATGAATACAGGCTTTCAGATAGCTGTTCGCCGAACTCTAAAAACGGCGTATCATCTATTTGCACCATGAGAATGAAGCGGACTGCGCCTTCAATTACAAGCGGGTGAAACGAGCGCACGAGCGGCTCCTCAGAATATGTATAGATGCTCTGCTCGCTGAAAGCGGCGTTAATTGCCGATTGCGGCAGGTTTAAATCATCATGAATACTTGTTGCGGCAACTCGTCCGTCGGGCTCGAACAGAGCGTAGCGAATAGTCTCCGCTTCGTCCTCGCTCGGGAAAATTATATCTAAAAAGAAGCCGATTCCCGCGGCGTTGTTAATTTCGCTGTCCATGAAAAGTAGTGCGGAATTACGCGCTAAGGTTTCTGTTTTTGCTTCTAATTTATTTTCATAATACGCAACATACTGCTCGCTGAGCGAAATCTGCGCAATAAACACAGTGAACACAACAGCAAAGCTAATAAAAGCTATTTGAATTAAACTATCTTTAAACCAAGAAAATTTTCGCATTTTTAGCCACAACTCCCTACTATACATTATACATAAACAGTAAGGTATTGTCAAGGACTTGAAGTTTTATTTGTAATATGCTATACTTGTATTATGAAAAAGAAAAAAATAATAATTGTGCCGCTTTTGATAATTATGCTCGCCGCAGGGATAATACTGTGGTTTTTGCTCTCGGAAAAAAACACAGACATGATTGAAGAACCGCACAACCAAGCCGTTAACCCCGCCATAACCGTGCCGCGTAACGCAGGCAGTACGGCTGATTTAACTCTGCGGGCGATAACCGAAAACGCCGGCATAAATGCAGAAATACGCAACATCAGCGTCAGTAATGGCGCGCAGGGAATCAACGAGGTTTACGCCTCGCCGCGTGACGGTGAAAATATTCTGTTCACGAATCTTTCGTCCGTGGTGACATCAAATTTAACAGGCTTCACCGAAACGGACGCTCACGACTGGGTTTATTGGTTTACGGCGTTCTCGCCGAGCGTGGTTGTTACAAGAGCAGATTCAAAGCATAATTCACTTGACGATTTGTTTTCCGCGGCGGAATTAACTGCCGCAAATGCGGGCAGAGGCACGATGAGTTATATCGCGGCGCAGTTATTAGAAAGCGAGCGGAATATCACCTTCATTCATCGCGATTATCCCGGCATAAACCCTGCAATCAACGCGGTTCTCGAAGGTGAAGCAGATTTTTTAATTGCGCCGAAATCAGATGTTATAAGCTTGATAAACTCAGGGCGGCTGAAAATGCTTCACGAGCAAAATAACTTCGGCGAATGGTACGGCTTCATGCTCCCGAAAGATGTCGCTGAGGATATTTTATGTTTTTACGATGAATTATGGAACGAGGCAGTCAGCGGCGAAGCTTTTGCTTTGTTTGCGGAGGAAAACGGACTGACTGCGCGGCTCATGAGCCGTGAAGCGAGCGCGGAAATCGCCGCCGATACAGCGGAAATAATAGAGCGGATTCTGCGCGGAACGGGGTATATCGCGGGATAAAATATTATTGAACGCCAACTATTGATATTTGTGCAAAGCTATGCTATAATTAAAGAAAAACAAAAAGGAATGCATTATGAAAAAAATAATTTCGTTTTTATTAGTAATAGCTTCACTTTTAACACTATCTATAACAGCGGGCGCAGAAAATTTAACCTCTGCTGACGCTCTCGCAATTCTACGTCACGTCGCCGGCGTAGCAGAGCTTTCTGATGAGGATTTATCCCGCTTTGACTTAAACAACAATGGCAGGGTTGATACCGCTGATGCGTTGTTTGTGTTGAGGTTTATTGCGGGGCTTGAAGAAATGCCGCTGCCGCCTTTATCAAAATTACCCGATGATATTGAAAAGAAAATAAGAGAAGATTTTACGCTGTACATGACTGATACATACGCTGAAATCGACTTGATTTGGGAATTCACTTCCCGCGACGTTAACGTCGATGAATACTTAGGTTCATATAACGGTTATAAAGCGGTAATCATAGGGCTTACAGACGGAGAATGGCACGGAGCTATAGGAATATATCTTCACAAAGATTCGTTTGTCGTAGATATAAACACCGCTTATTATCAAAATTTAATAAACATAGATGATGTCATTAAAATACATCATTATTTTCCTCGTGCTCATATATCACTATTCACATTTTCGATGGGTGATATTATTCCGCGAAAAGCTCCGCCGCCACTAACAACGTCCCTATCACCACAAACTGAGTGGACAATAATAGAAAATTATGCAAGATTTCAAAGAGTGCCTGTCGATGATACAACAATAGATAAATATCTCGGAACCTATAATGGTTTTGAAGCTGTGACAATGAGTGTTTATTCCGGTCGTGGCGGAGGTAATGGAGGTGTACCCCAGTTTTATGCAGCAGGGTTTAGGTTTGTCGGGGTTGCAAATGTTTTCCTCCATATAGATTCATCTTTTATATGCATAAGCGAGGCTTATTTACAAGAGATTATAAGCGAAAACGATGTTTATTCTATCCATTATTATTGGTCGCTGAGAATGGCGGGTCGGTAGCTTTATTATTTCAACTATTGATATTTGTGCAAAGCTATGCTATAATTTATGTAAACCAAAACAGAAAGGGTAAAATTAATATGATAAAAAAGAGGATAATTTCCGCGCTTCTGACGCTGACAATGCTGCTCGGCGTTGCAGTTATTACAGCTTTTGCGGAGGAGTCAGCAATCATGACGACAAGCCGTTCAATCGACTACGCGGAAAATATGGGTATAGGCTGGAACTTAGGCAATACTCTCGACGGGCGCGGCGGTAATAACTTAGCCGGCTGGGAAACAGCATGGGGAAACCCCGTGACGACAAAAGAATTTATTCAGTCAATCGCAGACAGAGGCTTCGAGCATATTCGTATTCCTTTTACGATTGACAACAGACATACTGACAACGGCGCGGACACGCCCGACAGCGAGCTGCGCTATGTGATTCACGAGGACTGGGTGAATCGTTACATAGAAATTGTCGAATGGGCAGTTGAAGCGGGCTTGGTCGTCATGATTAATATTCACCACGACGCCTGGATTTGGCTCGGCAGGGGAAATAACAGTTGGGACGGCGACGTTGCTTCTGACCAGTACCGCAGATACACTGACCACTGGAAGCAGCTTGCGGCGGCGTTCGCGCAGATGCCCGACAGCGTTATGTTTGAAACGATTAACGAGCCCGAATTTAACGCGCACTCTCAAGCGCGCCTTGATACAATCAACCGCGCGGCGTATGACATTATCCGCGGTACGGCGGGCAACGAGAATCGTATAATCGTCATTCCCACCCTGCACACTAATCACGGTCCCGCAAACAGCAGTGCAACGCGCGATTTCATAAAAAGCTTGAACGATGAAAATATTATTGCAACAGTTCATTATTACTGCGAATGGGTGTTCGGCGCGAACCTCGGTATAACGAAGTTTGACGAGGATTTATATGAAGACAGAGCGGGCTATTCCGCGAGAAGCGCAGTAGACAGCTTCTATAAAACTATTGATGAATACTTCCTTTCCGAGGGCATCGGCGTAACTGTCGGCGAGTGGGGACTGCTCGCTTATGACGGCGGAACGGATATTCTTCAAACAGGCGAGGAATTAAAATACTACGAATATGTGCAGTATCTTGCAAGTCAGAACCGCGGCGTAAGCCTGTCCTTCTGGGACAACGGCTCGGGAATCAACCGCCGCGACACGCCCGACTTCGGCTGGCACCAGCCGAGAGTAGGCGCGGTTTTGGAGAGCTTCGGGGCGCGCTCGTCTTACTCAACAGGACTCGACACGATTTATTTCAGCGGAGCTGTCACGGAAGATATAGAAATTCCGCTTACGCTTAACGGCAACGAATTTGTAGGTATTGATTCGCTCATAGAAGGCAAAGAATACACTTATGACGCGGAAACTGCAACAGTAAGCATAGATGCTGAATTTATAAGCTGGGTTTTGCAAGAAGCAATAACATTTACGGTCACTTTGCAATTCAGTGCAGGTGCGGATTGGTTGCAAACTATAGTTAGGCTCGGCACTCCCGAATACGGGCTCGCCTCGGGAACGCGCTCGGCAGGAATCAGTATTCCCGTTAATTTTAACGGCGCGCATATTCGCAACATCACAGCTGAGCAGAACGGCAACAGAGTAGGTGGAAATCAGCTTTGGTGGCGGTTTTTACATAATGGCGAGGCGTTCCATATCAGCTATGGCACAGGGCATTTAATCCTGCTCGGTAATTTCTTCGGCGACTCCGTGAAAGAAGGCGAGGTCACGCTGAATATTAACTACTTTGACGGAAGCTCGCAGGAGCTAATCATAGACGTACTCGGCGAAAGCGGCGGCTCGGCAGTAACAACTGTCCCGGCTCCGGAATTACCGCTCATGCCTGTAAATATTGATTCGCTGACTTATAATTTCTTAATCGAAAATGTAACTGACGAAGAAACGATTACATTTGAAATGATAGGCGACACATGGCCCGCGCGGTCAGAGAAAATCGAGCTTGACGGCGACGGCGAATATTCCGTGACGGTAGACTTCAGCACGGGAATCGCGGGGATAATTCATCTCGGCTTTGTTCATGTAAAAGCAGGGAGCGAGGCTACTATAACCGTAAAAAGCATCGTTGTAAATGACGAAATAGAAATGGCGTTTGTTGCACCTTTAGTCATGCAGCTCGGAAGCGGCGAGTATAACACAATGCCGCACCGCTGGTTTGTCGGTGATAATTCACTGCTCGGCGGCGAGCGGGTGTACGACGGGCGCAATATCGCTTTCAGCAGTGATAATCAATACCGCTTTGAGTTTTCTTACGGCGTGGACGTAAACGAAACAGGAATCATCGTGCTTTATCAGAATGAAGCAGAGGAAGCCGCTGCCGCCGCTGACGAGCTTCCCACTGATTTAGACGCCGACGACAGCGAAAACGCGGTTGAAGCTGCGGGTGAGCCTGCTTCCGGCTCTGATACAGGCTTTATAATTGCAGTGATAATTGTGTCGGTTCTGCTGACATTGAGCGCGGTTGCTTTCGTGATTATTACTCGGAGAAAGAAAGCGCAGTAGATTATAAATAACAAAGCCGCTCTTGGCAAAAGAGCGGCTTTTTAAAAAATACGTGAAAAACACTTGCATAAGTTGGGCGAATATGGTAATATAAAAATAACCGTGTAAATTTTACTGAGGGAGTTTTCATATTTTATGTTGGATATAATTAGATACCGCCCGATTTTTCAGCTTTTTGACTGGTTCGCAGGGAATGCAGGCGCGGCAGAGGTGTTAATTTCGTTTTTCGCCGCAGGGGTAATGATTTTCATGATTTTTCCCGTGCGAGAGTACGCCTGCGGAATCATGGCGAAGTATCTCGGCGACGATACAGCGGAGCGGCAGGGGCGGCTGACGCTCAACCCGTTCGCGCATATAGACCCGTTAGGCTCACTCATGCTGCTGTTATTTCCGCTCGGCTGGTCGAAGCCTATGCCGATTAACCCCGCGCGCTGTAACAAAGTAAGCGGGAAAACCGCAATGCTGTTAATTACCCTCGCAGGGCCTGCGGCGCTGATTATAATGGCGTATATTTTCATGATTGTTTTTAAGTTAATCTGGAACAATGCTTCAAGCATGGGTATGCTCTACACGGCTGTCGCTGTAGATTTAATCGTGCAAATCAATATATTTATCGCAGTGCTGAACCTGCTTCCGATACCTCCGCTTGCAGGTTCGAGAATACTTTTCTTCTTTTTAAAGCCTCATCAAATGTACAAAATAATGGAGCACCAAAGAATCATCACGATTGCGTTTTTCGTTCTGCTTTTCATGCCGCGTTCACCGCTCATGTGGCTGATTCATATGCTTGCGGGAGTTTTGTGGTCTGCGCTTAACTTCCTTTCGGGGTTCATAGGATAATGACGGGATTAAACTTTAAAACCGAGGTTTTCGAGGGACCGTTAGACCTCATGCTGACGCTGATTGCAAAGCACAAGCTCAGCATAACCGATATAAAGATTTCGGTGCTTTTGGAGCAATTTCTGCTCTACTTAGACGCAATGAGAGAAGCTGACATTGAAGTCGCAGGAGAGTTCTTAGCAATGGCGGCGCGGCTGATTTACATGAAAAGCGCGGCGTTATTGCCGAAGCACGAGCTTGAAGAGCTCAAAAAAGAGCTTCAGCACTCGCTTGAAGAATATTTGCGCTACAAGAAAGCGGCGGCGAATTTTTGGGAATTATATAAAGGCGATGAAATTTTTACCCGCAAGCCCGAAGAGCTCCCCGTTGACAACGAATACCGCGGGATTCACAGCGCGGACGAGCTTCAAAGCGCTCTCTCGGAAATCATCGGCAGAGAAAAAATCGCCTCACTTCCGTTACCGCCTGTGCCTGTCATAGCGCATAAATACGTCAGCGTTTTCTCGAAAATTATGTTCATTTTGAAGCAAATCAGGCACGGCGGAGAGTTTAAGCTCGCGGAGTTTTACGAAGGGCAGACGCGCACAGAAAAGGTCGCGGTGTTTCTTGCGCTTTTGGAGCTCTCGGCGCACGGACGGGTGAGCTTTTCAGAAGACGGAGAAAAAATCGAAGTAATTGTAGGGGCGGACGACTCTGTTCGCCCGTGAGGAACGATAAATGGAACTACAAGAAGGCATAGCCATAACCGAAGCCATATTATTTGCGGCGGGCGAGCCCGTCAGCATTGACAGGCTTTCTGAAGCCTCGGGAATTGACCCCGAAACAGTGTCAAAAATAATCGGACAGCTCGAACGGAAATACAACGTTTCTGACAGCGGACTGCGGATAGTCCGCCTTGAAGACAGCTATCAGATTACCACCCGCACGGAATACGCGCCGTTCATAAAAACTGCGCTTGAAATAAGGCGGCACGCACCTCTTTCGCAAGCCGCGCTGGAGGTTTTGGCGGTGATTGCATATAACCAGCCCGTGACAAAGGCTTACGTAGAGCAGGTTCGCGGTGTGGACAGCAACAGCGTGGTTAACACGCTCGCAGAACGCGGACTGATTGAGGAAGCGGGACGCTTGGACTTACCCGGACGCCCCGTGACCTACAGGACTACGCAGGCGTTTCTGCGCTCGTTCGGCTTGAACGAAATCGGTCAGCTTCCGCCTTTCCCCGGCGAAGAGGGGCAAATGCGGCTTGAAGAATCGGAAGGACATTTATGATTGCTTTAATCATAATCGGCGCAGTCGTACTGCTGATTGCGGTGCTTCTGTCACTGCCGCTCGTCTTCGTCATAGACTACGAAAAAGAAGCGGAAATAAAAATGCGCCTGCTCTTCTTTAATCTGTTCAAGGAAAAAGAACCGAGCAAGCAAAAGCGGCGCAAGCGCGTGAAAAAGAAGTTGAATAAATATAGGAAATTTGCGAAACGTAGGGACGACCCTGCGTGGTCGTCCGATAATACCGGACCCGCGAAACTAAGCGGGACACCACATAGGGTGTCCCCTACATCCGCCCCGAAAAAAGAAAAAAGCCTTACAAAAAACATACCCGACTTAGATATAAATATGCTTAAAATGCTTGTCGAAAGCGTAAAGCACCCAATTAAAAAGTTAATCAAAAAAATAAAAATCACCGAGCTGAACATAAACAGCACCGTCGGCGGCGACGATGCGGCGAAGGTCGCGATTAACTTCGGATTGCAAAACGCCGCAATTCATTCGGCAGTTGCGTGGCTTGATTCAATCGCGAATGTAAAAGTCGAGAAAATCAATATACAAGCGGACTTCATGAATGAAGTCTCGGACTTTGCAATACATTGCAAGGTTAAAATAAAAACAGGCACTGTGCTTGTTTGTCTGCTTGCATTTATGCTTAAAATCGCGAAATTAAATGCAGGCGGCGGCGAAAACCAGAAGCAAAACCGTGCAACGCCGCGCAGAAGCGGCGGAGTAGGAAAGACAATCAGAATTGTTTTAGATTGACCTGTAGGGACGCGATTTATCGCGTCCGCCAGACCTTAATACGGTTGCCATAAATGGCAACCCTACAACACGAAAGGATACTAAAAAATGGCAGAT
>WQYC01000053.1 GCA_009781425.1 Oscillospiraceae bacterium | reverse complement strand
CACGTCGAACGGCAGAAGCTGAATTTCTGTAGGTTCTTGTCGAAGTGCAGAAATGTAAGACGTATAAAACAGCATAACCTCGTCAACTTCGCCCGATTTGAACATATCAGCCGCAAGATTCGCGATATCGCCGCACTTCGCAGGTTTCAATTTTTCGCAGAAATGCGGGTATTCAGCGACTATTTCGCGTTCTTTTTTGCGGAAAAAGTCTACTGTGCGCTTTCCGATTGCGATAATCTTTGCAGGAATTTGCCCGTTTTCTTTTTCATAGTTGGTAACAAGCCGCAGAATGTTGGAGTTAAAGCCGCCTGCGAGCTCTCTGTCGCCCGCAATCACGATGAACAGGCGGTTCTTTATTTCGCGTTTCGCCGTGAAAACAGTCGCGAAATCCGTCTTGCTTGCCGCGATATCCGCCAGCATATCCGCGTGCGCCTCGAAGTAGGGGCGCAGAGCTTCTGCGCGCTTTTTTGCATGGCGAAGCTTCGACGACGCCACCATCTCCATTGCTTTTGTAATTTGGAGGGTGGAACCGACGCTCTTAATGCGGCGTTTAATGGTCTTCATACTTGATTTCGGCATAATAAATTACCTTTTAATTTGATTCAAAGTAAGAAATTCTTTTCACGACGAACGAAAGCGTCACGAGAGCCAGCGTTGCCGCCGAAAAAACGAGCGATATAATACTCAAAACTAAAGCTGCTTTTGACATAATGAACCTCCTACGCGTTATTCTTCACGAAATCCTCTGTAAATTTCGACAGCGCGGTTTTTAAGTCCTTCGCGGTGTCTGGAGTTATGTCTTTTTCGTTTCTGATAATATCTAAAATGTTTTTGTGCTGCTGCTCCATGTGCTTGAACAGCGCGGTTTCGTACTCGGCAACCTTGCTGACTGCTACGTTTTTGAGGAAATCGTTGATAACCGCGAAGATGATTATAATCTGATTTTCAACGCTGACAGGCGCGTTTTTGCCCTGCTTGAGAACCTCAACAATGCGCTCGCCGTTCGCAAGACGGCTCTTTGTATCAGCGTCTAAGTCCGAGCCGAACTGTGAAAACGCCTGCAATTCCTTATACTGCGAGTATTCAAGCTTCAGTGTTCCCGAAACCTTTTTCATAGCTTTAATCTGCGCATTTCCGCCGACTCGCGAAACCGAAATACCCGGGTTAACTGCAGGGCGGATTCCCGAATTGAACAGCTCGGTTTCAAGGAAGATTTGCCCGTCTGTAATCGAAATTACGTTTGTCGGAATGTACGCCGAAACGTCGCCTGCCTGCGTTTCGATAATAGGCAGCGCGGTAATTGAGCCGCCGCCGTATTCTTCAGTGAGGCGCGCAGAACGCTCTAATAAACGAGAGTGCAGGTAGAAAACGTCGCCGGGGTAGGCTTCACGCCCCGGAGGACGCTTGAGCAGAAGCGACAGCGCGCGGTACGCAACAGCGTGCTTGGTTAAATCGTCATAAACAATCAGCACGTCTTTGCCCTTGTCCATGAAGTATTCACCCATAGCGCAGCCCGCGTAAGGCGCGACATATTGAATAGGCGCGAGCTCGGAAGCACCCGCGGAAACGACTATGGTATAGTCGAGCGCGCCGGCTTTTTTGAACTCCTCAACAACGGTTGCAACGGTCGAGCTTTTCTGCCCGATTGCAACGTAAATGCAGATTACGCCTGTGGTTTTCTGATTAATAATAGTATCAACAGCAATCGCAGTTTTCCCTGTTTGGCGGTCGCCGATAATAAGCTCACGCTGACCGCGTCCAATCGGAATCATCGAGTCAATCGCCTTGATTCCCGTTTGAAGCGGAACGTTTACGGTTTTACGAGTTATGATTCCCGGTGCGATTTTTTCAATCGGACGGGTTTCGGCGGCACTGATTGGACCCTTGCCGTCAATCGGCTGACCGAGCGCGTTCACAACTCTGCCGAGGAGCGATTCACCAACAGGCACAGAAACGATGTTCCCTGTGCGTTTTACAGTATCGCCTTCGCGGATTTCCGCGTCACTGCCGAGCATAACTGCGCCGATGAAGTCCTGCTCTAAGTTGAGAGCCATGCACTGTACGCCGTTTTCAAACTCTAAAAGCTCGCCGAGCATACATTTTTCGAGCCCGTGCAAACGCACAATCCCGTCGCCCACGGTAACAACAGTTCCCGTGTCGGACAAACTTATTTTCGCCCCGAAGTTTTTAATTTGGTCTTTGATTAGGGCAGTAATTTCACCCGGACGTAAATCCATATTTTTAACCAAGTCCTTTCGTAAGTATCATCGAAATGAATTGTCTCGTTTTCCCCGATTCTGCAGGGATAATTGTGCAGTTACGTAGGGAACGCATTTATGCGTTCCGACATTTTGCGTTCCGTTTTCTATGCGGCGGAACGGATTAATCCGTTCCCTACATTACAGAACCATCTCTGCGATTTCTTTTTTAAGCGAGTCTAAGCGGTGCTTAACGCTTCCGTCAATGCGCGAACCGCCGTAATCAACGACTACGCCGCCGATTAAGTTTTTGTCGGTCTTTTCAGTGAGCTCGACCTTGCTGCTTGTAACGGTTTCCATCTTGGCAATAAGCTTATTCTTCTGCTCGCCGCTGAGCGCGAACGCGCTCGTAACCGTGACGGGCGTGATTTTAAATTTATCGTAGTATTTTGCACGGAAATTGCGGTAGATTCTGCCGTAATGCCCGAGCCGCTCCTTCTGCGCTAAAATGCACAGAAAATTCAAAACATAAGGGGAAGCCTTGCCGAAAACACTTCTGATTACGGCTAACTTTTCCTCTTCCTTGATTCCGGGCGCGAGGCAGAAGCTCACGAGTTCTTTGGCAAGCTCAGGCGCGCCGGAAAGCGCGTCATTTACAGCTTCAAGCTCGGCAAGCACAGGCTCAAAGCCTGCTTGCGCGTTGCCGTGTTCGTCCTCAAGCACTTCAAAAAACGCGGAGGAATATATGTTTTCAATTGTGTTTTTCATAACGCCTCCGTAGGGGCGCGCATTGCGCGTCCGTGTGGTTTAAATTTTAACAAGAAATGAATCAATCAGCTCGCTGTTATCCTTCTCGCTGATTTCTTTTTCCGCGACAGCGGAAGCCGTCAGGATGACAAGCTCGGAAATCTGATTCTTGATTTCGTTGACTACGCGCTTCTTTTCGAGCTCGATGTTTTCATCGGCTTTACTTAAAATCCGCGCTGCTTCCTCGTTTGCACCCGAAATAATCTCACGTTCCTTCTGCGTAGCGCGGACTGTCGCCGCTGTGACGATTCTGTCTGCTTCCTCCTGCGAGCCCGCTAAAAGATTGTTGTACTGCTTTTCCTTTTCTTCTGCAGACAGCTTCGCCTGCTCGGCAGAGTTAAGGTCAGCCGAGATTAATTCCTTGCGCTTTTCAAGAATTACCATTACCTTAGAGTGCAAGAATTTCCAGTAAAGAAACAGGAGAACGAGAGTGTTAATAAATGTACCGATTATAGTCGTGAGGTTAATCCCGACAATAGGTGAGTTCATAAGCCCAGTCCTTTCTATAGCTTAGTTAACTTGGCTGATTTTAGCCTAACGAGCTGGAGAACGGACGTGTGAACATTACCATTAACGCGAAGATAAACGCGTAGATACCACTGGTTTCACAAATCGCGTCACCGATAATCATGGTTCTTGTAATAACGCCTGTTGCTTCGGGCTGTCTGCCTACTGCTTCAACTGCCTTCGAGCCGACAAGACCCTCGCCCAGACCGGGGCCTATATTCGCGAGCATTGCGATTCCCGCGCCCATAACTTCCGCAGCTAAAACCACAGATTTTGCTTCTAATAAATCCATAATGAAACCTCCAAAAAAATATAATTTATAATTCATAATTCATAATTCATAATTAACTATATTCCATTATGAATTATGCATTATGCATTATGCATTGTCGGGACTCCTGTCCGCCATGAGGACGTAAACCATTGTGAGCGTCGAGAAGATGTACGCCTGCACCACTGCGCCGAATATATCGAAGTACATCGAAAGCACTGCCGGCAGGGGAATGAACATCGCGAAGGCTCCGAGCGCCCAGTAAATAATCCCCATTATAATAGTACCCGCAAGAATATTCCCGAAGTGACGGAAGGACTGGGTGAGCGGGTTGGTAATTTCGCCGATAAGGTTAATAGGTGCCATCGGGATTACAGGCTCAAGCAGGCTCTTGAACGGACCCCAAAATCCGCCTGTTTTGAATTTGTTCCGCAGAACAAGGAACGCAGTAATCAAGCCCCATGTACCGACTACCGAAATATCGGCTGTCGGCGCACGCATACCCAAAAGCCCTGCAAGGCTGTTAAACATTGAAAAACAGAATATCACCGCTATGTAAGGAACATATTTTATGTATTTACTGCCCATTGCGTCATTTACCATGCCTGTAAAGAAGCCGACAAAGGCTTCCGCCGCGGCTTGTGTCTTGGTTTCGGGCTTGACCTTTAAATTTCTGCCGAGCAGGAAGAAAATCGTACCGAGAATAAGCATTACAACCCACTGAGTAGTCAGCGAAGCCGTGATGTTGAGAGATACGAAGCTGTCAGCCGCGCTTGATATACCGAAAGCTTCAATCGGTACAATGATTTGCGCGCCCTCTACGCCAAAGGGTTCCTTTTCCTTTTCCTCGGCAAAAGAAACAAAAGCTGTCATGCTGAACATGAACGCAGTAATTATTAAGATTAATGCTGCTTTTTTCATTGTTGAATCCTTTACACACTTTTATTGAAAATTGCTTTGATTTTGTAGTAAAAGCTTGGGTATAACAATGGTATCAACGCCGTGAATAAGTTTATTAAGCCGAATGTCGCTAAAACCCAGTACAGCGCGAACATTCCGAAGAACCTCAGTCCGAATGCGACCCCCGCGAAGCCTCTGTTTCCCGCTTCGGGACTGCGCCCAAGAAGCTTGCTTGACGCGAAGCCTATGAAGTAGAAGTTCGCCGCGCTGACGACACTGCCGAAGAGCAGTCCCGTGAAGATTCCGAAGTCTAAGCTTACGTTGAAAACCCCGGCTATTCCGATAACTGCGCTGATAATCAGCACTGCACCGTTCGCAATCAGAAAGAAAGGAAGCATTGCGCGGAGCTCGGTTAGCGCGATTCTCTCGCCTTGACTAATTTTCATAATAATCACGCTCTTTATTTGAAGGCTTAAACACAGGCTTTTCGTCGCCCGAGCCATACTCTGCAATCAAGTGCCGCAGATACGAAATGAGTGAAGCCGCCATAACTACGATTCCGAGCAGGACACAAACGATTTTAAGGCTTTCGCTCCAGTTCATTTTATCTACTAACCACGTTCCGCCGCCGATAAAAAGCAGAAGCGGCATAGCCACGACAAAGGCAATGTGACTGACAATCATGTAGGCGGACAGCGGGTTTCTGTCTTTATTATTCATGAATCAGCCTGTCAATGCGCCAGCCCGAGCCGTCTAAGTTGGTCATTCTGCGCTCGATAACTGCAGGCTCGCCGTTTATGGTCAGCGTAATCCGCAACTCTGACTCCTCAGCGGAAATCGCAACTAAACTAAATCCCGCGTCAACCCAGCTAATGTGATAATCCGCGTCCTGCCTGGGATAAGGGTGCATAGCGAGTGCGAATTTTTCGCTCAGTCCGAGCGTAACGCCGTCAGAATTGGCACGCTTTTCGCCGAAAATCCTGCCGAAGTCACTATAATAAGGCTCGCCGTTGTCAAGCTTGTTGTTAATAATCCGCTCGGCTTCCTCCGCGACAAATGTCTCACGCACGAGTGCTTCAAGCTCCGCAAAGGTCTTGAATTCACTGCTTGCCGAATAGAAATATCCGTCCTCGGGCGGATTCCCGAGAGGTCTGTCCGTGGTGTTCGCATATGGCTCGCGGACAACAGGGACGCCGTGCGTTATATAAAGTCTTATTAAGATAATGTTGTTTGCGATAATCCGTTCAGCCGCGTTTAACATTTCATCTTTAAGCGTGTCAGACGGTCTGTATTCCTCGGGTTCATAGGTGAAGCTCGGTTCCTGTTCCGACGGTGTGATATTCCGCAAAGCGAAGACCGCCGCCGCTATGGCGAGCACTGCAACCACTATAGTTGCTATAAATGCAGATTTACTGCTGTTCATAATTAAATCTTATCCCTTCCGGTTAAAGAAAATTGAACATACTTTTACCATTATACACTATCCCGACAAACTTTTCAAGTATTTTTTTTAATTTTCTTTAAAAAATTTTTTTATTTATATTTATTTTCTCTGAAAAGGGGCAGAATATAAGCATGATGACAGAAAAAATTACGGAAATAACTGCTTCAGACTGGGTTTCTCGTCCGCTCAGAACGCTGTACGCTTCACTGCGGACAGCGCGGCGTTCGCTTGCCCGAAGCAAAAACATAACAGAAAAGCGTCTGCTCGAAAAAGAGCTCGGTATGCTCATGAGGGCGCACAAGGGCTTTTATATAAGCATGATTCGCGAGAATAAGCGGGTTTCACCTGCTCTCGGTGGCGTCGTAAGCGCACTGAGGGTCATAAACGAAGAAGAAGTAATTAGCGTCGTGTCCAAAGTCGCGGCGGTTAAGCCTTTTTCCTCTATGGACATAGACAGCTTAGTCTGGCAGGCGAAATACTGCGTGATTACAGGCGCAATCGCAGGGACAGAGCATGACCACGGGACGAAATTAGGCGCGCTGACCGACCTTGACCCGCAGGTGCTTTGCGAGGCGTTGAACCCTGTGGACGCGCTTTACCGCGAGGACGAGCTCTACTCCGAGCTGACCGAGGAAGCTCGCGCGGCTTATCGCCGCATGACCGCCGAAGTCGCCGTCGCAACGGGAATCGACGAAGCGCGGCTTTCCCGCGAATACATGAATAGGCGAACAAATAATCATATTGGCGAAGTCATCGTCAAAGACTATCGCCGCGTTTTCCCGTTCGTAAAGCTGAAAAGCTACTTGTGGTCGCTGTTTTTGCTCGGCGGACTGCTGACGGGGATTTTCGCCCTGCTTTCTGCTTGGTGGACGGCTTTTTTCGTATTTTTGCCCTGCTTGGCAGTTATAAAGCCGCTAATCGACTATATTACAGTGAAATCCGTGCGCGGCGCGGGGCTGATTCCGCGTCTCGCGCTTAAAGGAAAAATTCCCAGCCGTGCGAAGACGCTGTGCGTGATTTCGACGCTGATTGTGTCCGAGAAGGACGTAGTAAGCGGACTTGAAAAGCTCAAAGCCGCAAAGCTTAAAAACGACACCGAAAACTTAAAGTTCGCACTGCTTTGCGACCTCAAGCCTGCAAAAGACGCTAAAACGCCCGAAGACGAGAAGCTGCTCGAAGCCGCAGAAAAGCATTTCAAGAACGGCGAATTCGTTATGCTTGTGAGGGAGCGCAGATTTTGCAAAACGCAGAATCTTTGGCAGGGCGAGGAGCGCAAACGCGGCGCGATTACTGCACTTGCGAAATTGCTGAAAGGCGAAGAAGAACGCAAATGCGGCGTGAGAGCTGTGTTTGGGAGCAGAGCGGCTTTACATGGAATCAAGTATATCATGGCTCTTGACTATGACACAATCCCGCTTATGGACAGCATTTCTGAGCTTGTGAGCATTGCTCTGCATCCGCTTCACATTTATAAAGGTATAATCGCACCCCGAATCACCACAACCTTAGACAGCTACCTCAAAACCGGCTTTTCCCGCGCTATGAGCGGAAACGGCGGGTGCGCGGGCGCGTCGAGCTATGACTGTTTTTCGGGCGAGATGTATCAGGACTGCTTCGGCGAGGGGATTTTCACCGGCAAAGGGCTTATAAACATTGATATTTTCTTAGAAAAGTGCGATGTAGGGCGCGACGCCCTCGGCGCGCCGAGATTTAAACCTGAACGCATATTATCGCACGACATTCTTGAGGGCGGCTGTACGGGCGTTGTTTACGCGGGCGATGTTGAGTTCAGCGACGGCTTCCCCGATACGTCAAGCGCGTACTTCAAGCGTCAGCACCGCTGGCTTCGCGGCGACTTGCAGAATTTCGGGTTTGTATTTGACCGTGCGTTTTCGGGCTTGACACGCTGGAAATTATTAGACAACGTGCGAAGAGCAATTACGCCGTTGTTTATATTGCTTTGCTTTGCGGTTTCGGCATTAATGCCGTTATTACGGACGGGCAATGCCCGCCCCTACGTAATTGCGTTGGCGGGGCTTTTGGCAATCACCATGCCGTTTCTTATGGGCTTTTTCCCGTCTGTAATACGCGGGCGGCGATTCGCGTTTTATCGGCGTTTCTACTCGCCTGTAATTTCGCAGACGAAGCAGTTATTACGGCAATGTATCCTTGAAATTATGTTCGCAGTGAAGAACGCATTAGTCAGCGCAGATGCGCTTCTGCGCGTTATCTGGCGCATGAATTTCTCGAAAAAGCGCCTGCTTGACTGGACGACAGCTTCTGCCTTAGAGGGCATGAGGTCGGGCTTTTCACATATGCTCGGAGCGGGAGTTATTTCCGCGGGACTGCTGATTCTGTCGGTTATTAACGATAATCTGCTTGTGTTTATTTTAAGCGTGATTTTTCTTGCGAGCTTGCCGCTTACCTTATATATAGACAGGACGAGCGGCGCGGTGAAGCCTAAGTTCAGCAAAACTATGAAGCACGAGCTGCAGGAAAATGCACGCAAGATGTGGCGGTTTTACGAGGATTACGTCACTGCGGAGCATAATTTTCTGCCGCCCGATAATGTGCAGTACAGCCCTGTTTACCGCGTTTCCGCGCGGACAAGCCCGACGAATATCGGTATGTATTTGATTTCGTGTGTAGTCGCGAACGTGTTTGGTTTTATCGAAAGGCAAGAGCTTGAAAAGCGCGTTTCCGACACAGTTACAACAATCGAAAAGCTTCAAAAATGGCACGGGAATCTGATGAACTGGTACGAAACGATTGACTTGAACGTGATTTCTCCGTTCGTGTCGAGCGTGGACAGCGGGAACTTCGTCTGCTGTCTTGTCGCGGTGAAAGAAGCAATTGAGGACAAAGACTTAAAAGCAAGAATCGAAAAGCTAATGCACGAAACTGATTTGAAGCCGTTTTTCAACAAGGCGCGGAATCTGTTTTCAATCGGCTTTGACGTAGAAACGAACGAGCTTTCAAGGCATAATTATGACCTGATTATGTCCGAGGCGCGTATGCTTTCGTATTATGCAATTGCGACAGGACAAGCTGAAAAGAAGCACTGGCGTTCGCTCGGACGCGTTATGGGCAGGAGCGGGCGTTACGCCGCGCCTGTCGCCTGGACGGGGACGATGTTCGAGTATTATATGCCGGAATTGCTGTTAGGTTCAAAGGAGGGCAGTATGGAATATGAGGCGTTGCGCTTTTCACTGCATTGCCAGCAGAAGCGCGGACGGGAAACTAATCTGCCCTTCGGGATTTCCGAGAGCGGATATTATGCGTTTGACGAGGCGTTGAATTATCAGTACAAGGCGCACGGCGTTCAGACTGTGGGACTCAAGGGCGGCTTAAACAAAGAGCGCGTGATTTCGCCTTATTCGAGCTTCCTGTCGCTCGCGACTGACCCGATTGGCTCGTATAATAATTTGGCGCGCCTTGAAAAGCTCGGCGTTACGCATAGTAAATACGGCTTCTATGAAGCTGTAGACTTCACAAAGCACCGCGTCGGCTCAGGCTACGCAGTTGTAAAGTCGCACATGGCGCACCACGTCGGAATGTCGCTCGCGGGAGTGTGCAATGCACTGCATGACGGCAAGCTGCAAAAGCTGTTTCTGAGCGATTCTGACATGAAGCGCGCGGAGGAGCTTTTAGAAGAAAAAATAATGGCAGGTGAGCCTGTGCTTGCAACTCCCGAATGGCAGGAAGAGCAGACTTATCGCATGAATTCCACGGAGTTCTCGCAGTTTAATCCTGCAGAAATCCATGTAAATCCGCTGTCGAACAGCCTTTTAACCGTTCTGACTACAGATATGGGCGTGAGCACCACGCACTTCGACAGGAAGTCGGCTTTTTACAAGACAGAAGACCTGCTGAACCCGCGCGGGACGCTGTTTGCGTTTTGCGAAAGTGAGCACGCAATGCCGTTTTTAAATCACCCGCGCGTAGGGCGCGACGCCCCCGGCGCGCCGCCGGAAACAAGCGTTATATTTTTACAAAACAGTACGGAGTACTATCTTAACAGCAGAAACCTGCAGTTAGGTCAGCAGGTGTATCTGCACCCCTGCAAGGCTGTTGAAATCCGCCGCTTTGCCGCCGAGAATTTGAGCGGCATGAAGCGGCAGCTGACCCTTGCGATTTATCTTGAGCCTGCTCTTGCAAAGTTCCGCGACATCTCCGCACACCCTGCGTTCATGGACTTGTTCCTGAAGCTTAAATACGACGAAGAGAAAAAACTAATAATCGCAAGCAGAAAAGAAAGAACCGGCGAACATCAAACAGTCATGGCAATTGGGTTCAAAAACGAAGAAGACTTCACTTTTTCTTTCAACCGCGAGGACGTAATTGAGCGAAACGGCGGAATGCTAAGCGCGCTTAAAAAAGCCTGCGAGCGGGTAACTGACACTACAAGCGTGCCCTGTCCTTGTGTGTTTGTGAAGGCTGACTTTCCGCTTGACGCGTTCGGCAAGAAGGACGCCGAGCTGTTCATCTGCTACGGTGAAAGCGAACAGGAGGTGCTGAACTTAGCCGCAGATATGCGAAGCGGCGAAGTGGCTATTGATAAGCCAAGCGAGGAAATAATCTCGCCGCTTGTCCGCGATACCATGTACGGGCGCTTCACGGCGCGGATTCTGCCGCATATTTTATACACGCCGAAAATAAACGCGAAAGCCGTTATGAAAAATAATCTTGATGTGCGGGCGTTATGGAAGCTCGGGATTTCGGGCGATTTTCCGATTGTTTTGTTTGATTTTTATAATAATTCAACCGGAGCCTTCGGTGCGAACAGCACCGGAGTGGATGCAATGATTGAAATGAAAAAAGCGTTATGCTTGTGCGGCGTTGAATTCGACCTCGTTATGCTGTACGAAAACGAAGCACAGCGGGCTTTAGTCGAGCAGCTAAGGCGCGAAATCGGCACAGAAGTCTACGTCGTTGGCAAAAGCACAACCGAGCCTGATTTGCTTAATTTATTGCGTGCAATCGCCTGCTATACTCAGCGTTCGGACGAGCTCGCGCCCGACACAAAGAAGAAAATAAAAGAGCCGGAATTCCTGCCGATACTATCTTGTGAAAAGCCGGACTCCCCCGACGCTTCGCGCCACCCCCTCGGAGAGGGGGTCAGAGAAAACCGTTTTGAAAACGAGAATTATATCATCGAAAACAACCCCGATTTACCGTGGTGCAACGTGCTCGCTTCGCCGCGCTTCGGGACGTTAGTTTCGGACAAATCGCTCGGCTTTTCATGGGCATTAAACAGCCGCGAAAACAAATTAACACCCTGGAACAACGACCTGCGTGCCGATAATAAAGGGGAGCTTCTCCTCGCTAAAATCGGCGACGAAATATACGATTTAATCGACGGCAGTGTTGCGAACTTCGCGCCGAATCGCGCCGAATATCACGGCGTAATTAAAGGAATTCACGCCCAAACCACAGTCGGCGTTTTTGAAAAAGGCACAGGAAAAGAAATCGTTTTAGAGCTTGAGAATCGCTCGAAGAAAAGCCGCACGTTCCAAATTGCATATTACACTGAGCCCGTGCTCGGCGTAACGCGCGAAAACGCGGGCTTATTGAAGCCCGCAGTAAAAGAAAACACGCTGATTTTCAAGAATTCTGCAGGAGTTTGCAGCGGCGCAATGCTGATTTATGCAGACAAGGATTCTTCGTTTTTAACTGACAGATTCAAGTTTTTCGAGGGCGATTGGGACAAACGCGAAATTACGCCGAGTTCTGATATAATAGGCGCAGTGATTATCAAAATCGAGCTTCCGCCCAAGCACAAGGAAAAAATCAAGTTTATCCTTGCGTTCACACGGAATTTGCGTGAACCGCTGACGATTAAAAATGCTCTGCTTTATCAATTCTCTGCGCCGCTGATTGAGGCAAAGAAGATAGAAACAGGCGATTCCCGCCTTGACGCGCTGTATCGCTACTGGCTTCCGTGGCAGGCGATTGGGATTCGTATGTGGGGACGGACAGGCTTTTATCAGAACAGCGGGGCGTTCGGCTACCGCGACCAGCTGCAAGACTGCCTTCCTGCGATTCATATTCGTCCCGAGCTTGCGAAGCGGCAGATTCTGCGGCACTGTGCCGTGCAGTTCATTGAGGGTGATGCTCTGCACTGGTGGCACGATATGGAAACGCATAACAAGGGCGTTCGCACGCGGTATAGCGACGATTTGCTGTGGCTTCCTTTTGTGACTGCGGAGTATGTAAGAATCACGAAGGATTATAAGCTTTTAGAAACAAAAGTGCCCTACTGCGATGGCGAGTTATTGCAAGAACACGAGAAAGAAAAGTATATCGAAGTAGCGGCAAGCGAAATCAGAGAAAACGTCTATCTGCACTGCAAACGCGCGCTTGACAAGGGCTACGCGAAGGGCGGGCACGAGCTTCTGCTGATGGGTGGCGGCGACTGGTGCGACGGTTATAATAACGTCGGCGCAAAGGGGCGCGGCGAGAGCGTCTGGCTGTCGATGTTCTATGCAATGCTGTGTAAGATGTTCAGCGTGACTGCAAAAATGATGAGCGACGACGAGTACGCCGAAACGCTCCTGAAGCGGCGTGAGGACTTAATCAAAGCGATTGACGCTTTCGCGTGGGACGGCGAGCATTATCTGCGGGCGTTTTACGACAACGGCAGAGAAATGGGTAGTTCCAAAAACGACCGCTGTAAGATTGATTTATTGCCGCAGGTGTTTGCAATCTTCGCGGAAATGCCTGATGAACAGCGGAAAATATCCGCGCTGATTAGCGCGGAGGAGCAGTTAGTTGACACCCGCAACAGAATCGTGAAGCTGTTCACGCCGCCGTTTGCAAGAGGAACATCGTGGCAGACGCCCGGCTATGTTGAAAGCTATCCCGAGGGCGTCCGCGAGAACGGCGGTCAGTATACTCACGCGGCGATATGGCTTGCATTAGCCTATCACAAGGCGGGCAAAAAAGAGCGCGCGGAGCTTATTTCGCGTATGCTTGCGCCGTTCGGCAGGGGCGATGAATACAAAACCGAGCCTTATTATATGGCGGCGGATATTTACACGAACCCGCAAGCGTACGGGCGGGGCGGCTGGAGCCTTTACACGGGGAGCGCGGGGTGGTATTTTTGGGTGCTTAAAGAGGTTTTCGGGGGAGAGAATTGATAATTTATCAATTCACCCCCGCAATCCTTATCTCATATAATGTTAGAAACTTTTTCAAGGAGACATGAATATGGGTACAGGATACATACGGGTGCAGGTGTCGGCGGGGGACGAGGCTCTGCCTATTGCCGAGGCTGAGGTTACTATAAAGCAAAAAGGCGAAAGCCTTTATAAGACATTCACAGACGGGAGCGGCAGGACAGAGGATTTCGCGCTGCCTGCGCCCTGCTACCGCTACACGCTCTGCCCGCACACGGGAGAACCTACATATTCGCTTTGCGACATTGAGGTTCGGGCGGCGGGGTTTGTTACGCAGTACATAAAGAACATCGAGATTTTCGACACGCAGACGGCGATTCTGCCTGTGCACTTAGAGCCGCTTGCCGATGAGCGGTATCCCGCGCAGAGCGAAACGCTCGACGTTGAGCCAAACGGGCAGACCTACGAAAGACCCTGCCCGATAAGAGAAGCGTCGCCCGCCCGCTCACGTAATGAGGTGATTATTCCCGATTACATAACGGTTCATCTCGGCAGACCCGACAACACCGCCGCGAAAAATGTCCGCGTGCCTTTCACAGAGTACATAAAAAACGTCACATCGAGCGAAATCTACGCGACCTGGCCCGAGCAGTCGCTGAGAGCGAATATCCACGCTATTGTAACTTTTGCGCTTAACAGGGTTTATACGTAAAGCCGCCGATAGGGAAAGCAAGGCAGTTGTCACTTTTGATTATTTTGCAAGATAATTTTTGGCAGAATTGCACAAAATTTATATATTTTATGTAAAGGGATTGTTTTTATTTGCACTTTATGGTACAATTTATTTTGCGTAGTTAGTTCGCCATAATGTATATATTTTGGCGGGCGTAAAATTATTATTTTAATAGGAGAAAAAACATGAAAGTACGAACCAAATCACGCAAAATTCTTTCTTTGTTCGTGACGCTGGCAATGATTGCCGGTATGCTCACGTTCATGCCGATGACGGTTTCGGCGAGTCCTAACCTCGCCCTAAGCTTAAACGGCATCGGAGGCGACCACAGCGTAAGAGCAGGAGCCTGCTACTGCTGTAGTTGCCCCGTGCATGACCCCGTCTGGGCACCTGATTTAACAGGCGCGACAGTAGGCGGCGGCTTAGTAAGCCACAGACAGCCTGTAGCTAACGCGGCAGGTCAAAACATAGGTATAATAAACAGTTCCGGCACTACACAACCTCAAGGATTTTCTATCGTTGACACTAACATCTTGAGATTTGTGAGCGGCGGTACAAGCAGAAGAGTACAAATCAATGTTGGCGGCACGCATGAATTTTCATCTGCGGCAGCCGGATT
>WQYC01000052.1 GCA_009781425.1 Oscillospiraceae bacterium | reverse complement strand
GCAGAGCTCGCCTCACCTGCACGGGTGAAGTCATCGCCGGGAACGTCATAATGCAGTTCAAGTACGCTCACGCTCATAATTATGCACCTCCCGACTTCGCACACGTTCCGCCGCGAAGCCCACCCTCATATAAAATTCCGCAAGCTTCAAACATACGGCTTTTTGTTGAGAGAATAGCAATGCTTTTATCAGCGGCAAGCTGAACAACGGTGTCGTCGGGCTTCTTCCCTCTTACGAACACGATGCAGATTATATCCATCATTTCCGCGGTTCTGACTACCTGCGGATTTAAAAGCCCCGTAAGAAGCACAGCCTGGTCCTTCACAAAAGCCAAAACATCGCTCATCATATCAGAGCCGCACGCGGTATGTACCTCGCTGGTCAGCCTGTCTTCACAGCAGAGAACCTCACAATCAAGAAGCTTCGCAATATCACCGATAGTCATAATTCAGATACCTTTCCTTTTTTATTATATTAATAGTATAGCATAAATATTTTTTTAAGTCAAATGAAAAATTTTTGGTTTACAAAATTGGAAATATATGTTATAATTATAAAGACGATTTTAGGAGGTACATATGAAAAAATTATTAGTTTTTATTCTTATAATAACGATTATTTCTTTGTTCTATGCATATAATGAATATAATATACTTCAAGAAGGAAGCGATGAAACTTTTTCAAATCCCCAAATTACAACGACTGCTCTTATAACGACAACTACACTTGTCACAACGACTATACCGATTACAACTACTGTTCCAGTCACGACAACCGCACCTATTACGACAACTACTAACACCTTCACTACAACTACTCCCATTGTTACCACAACTATTCCTATCACGACGACCGCTGCCGTTACAACGACTATAACTGTCACAACAACCGCGCCTGTAATAACTACAACAGCAACTATTATCACCACTGCTCGCACACAATCCGAGAGAGGTGTTTTTGTTACAAGAACGGGCACGAAATATCATTATATCAATCCGTGCGGAAATGGAACATATTTTGAAATAACTCTCGCAAGTGCAATAATAAGCTATGACCCATGTGCAAAGTGTGTACTATAAATTATATGGATATGAAAGTTTAGCAGTTTAATATGCGAAAGCGGGGTTCAACCCCGCTTTCTTTATATTGATTTACCATTTTTGATATTACGGACGCTTCAAGTATTCTTCCGTATCTTTTTTCAGCCTTTCTAATGTGCGGCTTTTATCGGATTCGCCTCTTTTTATTATTTCGATTTCTTCCTCTATGCGCTCTAATTCACGCAAAAGACTTTGTTGACGGTCTTCAAATTGCCTGTCGGTCATTCCCATGAGCTACACCTCCTCATTGTCTTTTCTTCTATTTTAACTCATTTTTCATGATTTGTCAATGCTTTTTAAATGAAAAACATCTTTACCACTATCAGCACAACCCCCGGAATTCCCAGCACAAGCGCGATGAACACCGTGTAGAGATTCACCATTATTTGCGCGCCGAAGAAGCCTGCAATCAGGCTTGCAGCGGCAAGCGCGGCGATTCCTGTGAGCATTGAGGTAACTGCCCGCTTCAAAGGCGACTTGCTCTCCGACAATACTTTTATGAAGTTAAATAATAAAACAACTCCGAGCAAAATAAAAATCACGTTCAGCATAATTAATAAAATTCCTTACTGTTAATAATACAGCGGTCGTAAAAACCGACTTCAAGCTTTAATTCCTTCGCCTGCTTCAAAAGGCAGGAAAACCTCGACTGCAACGCCTTTTGCTCGTATATCAGGGCTTCGATAATATCGTCGTCGTCAGTTAGATTGAACTCCCGCTCGTGTATTTTCAGCTTTTCGCTCAATATGTACAACTCGGAAATTAAATCATCTTGAACCGAATTTTCAACTCTTTTCGCCATAATTCTCGCCGCCCTTCTGTCCCTACTTGTCCCATTATATGCTTGACTTATGGAAAATATTATGATAAAATTAAACATGAAAAATATTAAGGACAGAATAAAAATGAAAAATCAACTGACGTTATTATTAATTTACCCCGATTTCTTAGAGGAAGATAAATATAACAGGGGCAAGCGCGGAAACTACAGCGAGGGCTTGGCTTCGATTTCGGCAGTGGTGAAGCAGGCGGGCTATGACGTTAAGCTTTATCATCAGCTTTATATACCCGATAAAAAGGAATTTATTTCGGAAGTTAAAAGCTTTAAAGCCGATTTAATCGGCTTTTCCGCGCGGACAACTGCGATGCCGTTCATAGAAGAAATGGCTTGCTGGCTCAATGAAGAGCTACCCGAGATTCCTGTCGCAATCGGCGGTTATCACGCTATATTAGTGCCGGACGAGTGCATAAAACTGCAAGGAATCGACATGGTTATTGTCGGCGAGGGCGAATATCCGTTAGTTGAATTGTTAAATTCAATGCGGGATAATGTAAACCGCACCGACATACAAAGCATTTACTTCAAACAAAAAAACGGCGAGGTTATCAGAAACCCCGTCGCGCCGCTTATTGAGGACTTAGACTCGCTCCCCTTCCCCGATTTCGAGCTTTTCGACTACGCGAACCTTGACCGCTCGAAGAACTTCACCGCTATGGTTATGCTTTCGCGCGGCTGTTTGTTTTCCTGCACCTACTGCGGAAACTCCCAGTTCCGCAATATCTACCCGAACAAGAGCAAATTCACCCGCTTCCGCAGTCCCGTGAAGGCAATCGAGCTGCTTGAATTGTTACTTGAAAAATTTCCTTTCATAAAATATTTTGAGTTCCGCGACGCTATTTTTAATATGTACAAGGAGTGGTTCCATGAGTTCATGCCGATGTACATTGAGCGCATAAAACTGCCGTTTAACTGCAATCTCCGCTTCGACATTCTTGATGAGGAAATGGTAAAAATGCTCAAGGACGGCGGCTGTTACATGATTGACATTGGACTCGAAAACGGCAACGAGGAATTTCGCAAAAAATATCTGCACCGCGCCATGAAAAACGAGCACATGATTAACGTCGCGGAGTGGTTCAAGAAGTACAAAATCACCACGCTGACCTATAATATCGTCGGGCTTCCGCACGAAACGCTTGAGCTGTCGCTCGAAACTGTGAAGCTTAATGCAAAGCTTTCTGTCGATAAAGTGATTCCAAACATCTTCTATCCTTATCCCATGACGATTCTCGCAAAAATCGCTGAAGATGCAGGGTTTATTCCCGGCGTAGCCGGAAGTGCCACCGGGGGCTCCCCGGTAGACCCGAACGACCCTGTTCAGCTTCGTATGCCGCAGTACCCGAAGTACGATATTCTTTATATGGCGTTCAATTTCAATAAGCTTGTGAAGAAATACCGCGCGATTTACGCGCTTCCCGCGGCTAAAGCCGCGAAAAAAGAGTTAGCTCTTGACAAAAAAATAACCGCAAAGCATTACCCGCGGAAGTTCCTTTACAGAACCGCGAAATTCAAGGAAGATGTCTTCATAAAGCTCAAAAGAACGCTTAAAAAATTCTCGCCAAAGCTGTTTATTCTCCTCAAAAACAGGACGATGAAAGAGGTGAAGAGCTGATTATGCCTAAAATCAAACTCACCACAATGATTATGCTGCAGGATAAAACAACCGGAAAAGTGCTCGCTCAGGACAGGCGACTGACCTACAAAGGCATCGCTTTCCCCGGCGGCAAGGTTGAAGACGGCGAAAGCATTTACGACTGCGCGGTTCGCGAGTTTAAAGAGGAAACAGGGCTTGAAATTTCAAGCTTAAAATCATGCGGTTTTATACACTGGGTGAACAACAAAAGCTTCGACAGATACTTTGTTTTTCTTTATAAGACTTCGGATTTTTCCGGTGAGCTGATTGCTGAAAACGATGAGGGCTTGAACTTTTGGATTAGCTTGGACGAGCTAAAAGAAATGCCATCAGAAAAGAAAATCCCCGATTTTGATAATTATTTAAAGCTGTTCACGGAAGAAAAATATAGTGAAGCTTATTGTCAGTGGAACGATGAAGAGCCGTGGGAATTTACATATTTTTGATTTTTAACAGAGAGGACAAACCATGAAAGAGCCTAAAATAATACTTACCGATTCCTTTAAAATAACCGTGCTGATTTGCTATTTGCTGAATGAGCTCGGCGCATTGACCGAGTATCAGCTTACGAAAATTCTCACGCTTGATGAGGTCGTGAATCATTTCGATTTGACCGAGGCTTTTGGGGTTTTGGAAAATAAGAAGCTCGCCGATTTCGTGGAGCGAAAGGGCGAGAGGTTTTATGAA
The DNA here is from genome assembly GCA_009781425.1 of Oscillospiraceae bacterium. Lineage (GTDB taxonomy): Bacteria > Bacillota > Clostridia > Oscillospirales > Ruminococcaceae > Ruminiclostridium_E. Next base: position 10,515 of record WQYC01000052.1, on the reverse strand, counting down.
ATTAACGACAACGGGCGGACAATCGCCGCAGAAGCGGGTTCTGTTCCGCTGTCTGTACGCGAGAATTCCATGCGTGAGGGGAAGAAGATTTTAGCCGAGGTCGAGCTTCGCAAAACTGTAAGCTGGAAGGTGCAGAAGCGTGAAAAAGGGTACAATTTCAACATTCGCCTGCTGAACGAGCTCGGCGGGGTTGACCTCATGGAAATCAATTTATACGCTCCTTCGGAAGAAGGAGCTCGGGACATTGAGCGGCGGTTTTTGGAACGCCCGCTGGACATCGTGAGGAAAACTATGATGATGTTTATTACGGATATGGGGAGGTTTTAGGAATAAATTTTTTTTATTGTTTTGAATCTTTTCTTCACCAAATATGTTTCTCCCACTTCCAATTCGTCATAAATATATCCAAAACAATATGCAATTTGCCCTTTTGAGGGCTTATTGTTTTTTTTACAATAAACCACTATATAACGTTTAAAATGTCCGGGGTCATGAGAGAAAAAAGCAGTTGATTTTACCCACTTGTCAATAATTTTAATTGTTTTTTTCTTTCCCTTGTATAAATAAGATAATAAAACAAAAGGCCAAAAGGATATAGCGAGAAGTAAAATAAAAATTCCGATATAATCACCGATGCTATTAATTACATTCATTAATTAGCCCCTTTTCCTCAAAATCGAAATATGAATCGCTTTTGAATGAAATTCCGACATAAACCCCATCCCTTTTCTCTGCAAATAAATTTTTATTATCAGTAGTATCAATAGTATTAAATTTTTCCGCGAAGCCCTTCCCTGTCAGCTTTGAATATGCTTCCTTCAAAACCCAAAGCCTGCATAGAAAATCCTGCTTGTCTTCTGCGTTTTGAAGTAACGCTAACTCGTTTTCGGTGCAGATTCTGCGGGCGATTTTAAGCTTTATGCGGCTTATTTCCTCAACATCAATGCCAACCGGAATATCCGCAATTACGCAGGCGGCTCCCGCTCTGCAATGCGAAATGCTCATGTGCAAGTTGCTGTTCGGGATATAAGGCTTTCCGCGCTCGTCCTTGAGGTAATTAACGCCTGTAATCCCGAAATCCTTTTCAAGTGCATACTTAAAAAGACAGCGCGCAATTGCACGCTGTTTTTTTATATCAGTTTCGCTGTATTTATAAAAGTAATAGTTCATATTATTCTTCTTCAGGTTCGGTTTCCTGTTCGTCTTGCGGGACGCTGAGGACATCGTCCCCTACATCGTCAGGCTCGTCAAGCGGGACGCTGAGGACATCGTCCCCTACTTCGGGCTCTTCGGGAGGAATCGGCGCAGGCTCGTTCAAGTCTATATTTATAGTGCCGTCGTTGTTCGGTGCTTGCGTTGTGGTTCTTGGCGTCGTGGTTACAACCTCTTCTTCCTCCTCTTCTACAAGCGGCGGAATTCTGATAATGTTTATATACTCAATTATAATTTCTTCTACAGGCTTTGACATTGTTCCGACCTCGTCGTCCGTCGGATTTCCGCCTGCAACCTGCATTGCCGCAATCGCGTCAAGCACATCGCCGCCCGAAACAAGCTGCCCGAACACAGTTACGCTTCCGTCAAGGTGCGGCAAGCCGCCGCGAGTCAGATACTGCTGTTTTATGTTTTCGGGAATATCGCGCATTATTCTGAGATTGACCTCAAGCCGCGACCTTGCCGCATCTGTAAGCTCACGTCCGCCGTTAAGATACGCTTCAATAATTTCGATTTCCGCGTCAATATCGACAGGGTTTTTGTTCACGACTATATAAAACTGACAGTAATTAAACATCATCTCGTCTGAAACTAAGGCGAGCGCGCCGTAGAAATTCCGCGCGTGCGGCGAAGCCTCAACATCGAAAAGCTCGCCGAACTCAACATTCCCCTCAGTTCCGTCAAAGTTTACAGAGCCGCCTTGAATTATAAAGTCCTCAATAACGCGGTGTATGTTTCTGTTGTTATAAAAGCCGCGCTCTGCCTTTTTCGCGAACTCCTCAACGCCAATAGGCGCGAGCTCGGGAAAAAGCTTGAACATTACTTTTTCTTCAAAGCCTAAGAACTTTATTTCCGCGTAAATATCGCCGGGCCCCGGCTCGGATAAATCGTGGATATTGCCGAGCGCGGCATTTTTTGAATCGTTGCCGTTGCAGGCTGACAGCAGCATTACCGCAGCAAACAAAAGGCATAGAACACGCTTTTTCATAATTACATTCCCTTCTTTTTAACTTACGACTGATATAAATAGTAAGATAACTCTATTTTTTCTATTAATATTTCTTCAAGCGGGCGGCTCGTCGTTTCTTCCGTCGGCATTGAGAGAAGCTCGTCCAAAACCTCAAAGCCGTCGATTAACTGTCCGAAAATTGTATAAGCTCCCATTGCACCGGGCAAGCTGTCGGTTTTGTAAAAGGCTTCAATAAGCTCTTCGGGGAATAATCTTGTTTCGTCTCTGCGGACAGTTTCGCGCATTTGCTCGGCGGTTTCGTCAGTCATAGGCACGCCGCCTATGATTAAAAACCTGCTGTCTCCGAAGCCCTGCCTGCCCGAAAAAGCGAGCAGTGAACCCTTGAAGGGCCAAAGGTTAACCGAGTATTCATTCGGGATTAGCTTTCCGTCGTTGGTCATTCCCTGCTGACCTTCCTCGTCGTTCGCACCCGTGAATAAAAATTCGTTTTCGATTAAGGCTAAAATCGGCTTGTTATCGTAGAAGCCATCTTCGATTCTCGCAATAAAATTATCAACTGTGTTTGGCGCGTATTCGGGGAATAGCATAGCAGTCATTTCGCCGAACTCGGTGTAAATCGTAACAATCGGCTGATTCTCATGCGGGGGCTCAAGTTGAATCAAATTCATCTGGGAATAATCGTAGTCCCAAACAGGATTACGCGGCATATTGCTGAACAGACAGCCGCTGAACGTAAAAGCGGCAACTGCAAACAGCAAAGCCAAAATCAAACATTTTTTCATTTTGTTTTCCTTAATTTATAATTATACTTTATATTCTTTTCAAAGTCAAGCCTTCTTAATAACCGTTCCCTGTCTTGTTTCTTCAATTACATAGCCTTTGCTTATTATTTCGTCTCTGACGCTGTCAGCAAGCGCGAAATCCTTGTTTTTACGCGCTTCTGTGCGCTTTTCGACGAGCTCAAGTATTTCTGCGGGGATTTCTTCCTTTGTTTCACAGTAGAGCAGTCCTAAGATTCCCGTAAGCTCATTGAAAAGCCCATAAAGACTCGTTATATCTGCTTTTGTGGTTGCTTCGTCCGATAAAGCCTTGTTTATTTCGCGGGTTAATTCAAACACGACAGCGAGCGCGTCGGCTGTGTTTAAGTCGTCGTCCATAGCTTCGATAAAGCGGGCTTTGTGGGATTCTATTATGCTTTCTATCGGACGCGCAATGCGCGCCCCTACGTTATCGGTTTTCGTTTCAAGTATGCGCCGGGTTGCACTTTTGCAATTATAAAGCCGCTCTAACGAAGCCTGCGCGCTTTTAATTACTTCCTCGCTGTAGGTCAGCTTGCTTCTGTAATGCGCCGCAACAAGCATAAAACGAATCGGCTCGTAGCCGTAGGCTTCCGCCGCGTTACGCACAGTGAAGAAATTCCCTGCGGATTTTGCCATTTTTGCCGCAGAATTATCGCTCGAAACGACGTTAACCATTTCGTTGTGCATCCATATTGAGGAGAGCGGCTTCCCTGTTGCCGCCTCGCTTTGCGCGATTTCGTTTTCATGGTGCGGGAAAATCAAATCCGTGCCGCCGCCGTGAATGTCAATCGTGTCGCCGAGGTACTCGCGTACCATTGCAGAGCACTCAATATGCCAGCCGGGACGCCCTTTTCCAAAGGGCGACTCCCAGAAAACCTCGCCTTCCTTAGCGGCTTTCCAAAGCGCGAAGTCCATCGGGTCACGCTTCAATTCCGACTCTGAAACGCGCTCGCTTGCTCCTGCGCGCAGGTCGTCAAGCGGCATTTTGGACAGCTTGCCGTACTCGGCGAACTTTCCTGTTTCAAAGTAAACATCACCGCCCGCTTCATACGCAAAGCCTTTGTCAATCAGCGTTTTTATAATTCCAATGATTATATCCATGCAGTCGGTTACTTTAGGATGAATATCAGCATCAGCAACGTTCAGCCCTCTTGAATCCGTGAAATAATCCTTAATTGCATTCTCTGAAACCTCAAGCGCGGAAATGCCGAGGTCAGCGGCTTTCTTGATTATCTTATCGTCAACATCAGTGAAATTCTGAACATATTTCACTTTAAAGCCGCGATATTTTAAATAACGGCGCAGAACATCGAACACGCAAAGCGGGCGCGCATTTCCAATATGGAAGAGATTATAAACAGTCGGACCGCAGGCGTAAATGTTAACTGCTTCGCCGTTTATAGGTTTTAATTCTTCTTTTGCGCGGGACATTGTGTTATATATTTTCATGATTATATCCTTTTATGAAAAATTAAATATTGAGTCACCGAAGCTGTAAAATAAAATCGCAAGCACAAGCGAAACGCCGCCGATTATCCAGTTGCGTGCTACACGTTTTTTTAACAGCTCTTCGTCGCGTCTTCGTTGCTCTGCGCGTTGCTCACGTTTGTTCATCCTGTAAAATCACACTCTTTTCAATAAATTTGCGTAGTTCCAATACGCCTTCGCCTGTCTCGGCGGAAAACTCAATTATTTCGAGGTCGTTAAATTGCAGTTCGCCCTTTAAAGCTTCACGGCGCGCTTCGCGTTGTTTTTTCCGCAGCTTATCTGCCTTGGTAAGCGCGATGACGAAAGGGATTTCCTTTTGCTTCATGAAGTCGAGCATCATTAAATCATCTTCTGTCGGCGGGTGCCGAAAATCAATCAACTGCACTAATAAGCCAGCTCTGCCCGATTTAAGATACCGCTCTGTTAGCTCGCCGAAGCGTTCCTTTTCGGACTTCGCCGTCTTCGCGTAGCCGTAGCCCGGCAGGTCTACAATGTAAATCCCGTTCGGAGAGGGCGTGCTGTCGGACTTCAACCAGCCGGTTGTAAAAAAGTTAATCGTTATCGTTTTGCCCGGCTTTGAGCTTACTCGCGCTAATGACCTGCGGTTAAGCAGCTTGTTTATAAGCGACGATTTTCCTACGTTACTTCTGCCGGAAAACGCGACCTCTGCTCTGTTAGCTTCACCCGCGGGAATCTGCGGAAACTGCCCGTAGGAAGCGAAAATTTCAGCTTTGTTCCAGTTAATCCTGCTCATGACAGGTCCGCCTGTGTGAATAGCTTAACGCCTGCTTTTTTAAGAATTTCGGCTGACCTTTCTGTATCCTTGACACGAACCAAAATATTCGCGTTTCCGTGAGGGCAGCCGACGAGCGGATATAAATACCGAATGTTAATTTTATTTTCGCTCATAATTTTCAAAGCATCGCGAACTGCTCCGGGCTCATCGCGAACAGTAACGCCGATTACAAGCGGGGTTCTGACAACAAAATTATTCGCAGTCAAAACTTCCTCCGCTTTTTCAGGATTATTGACTATCAGACGGACAGTCCCGTTGTCATCGTCCTCAGAAATCGTCATAGCGCGGATATTTATTTCGGCATCGGCGAGAATATTTAACATAGCTTCAAGCCTGCCGACTTTATTTTCTAAGAAAACCGAAATTTGTTTTATCATTTCTTTCTCCTGTCTTCAACTCTGACCGCTTTTCCCATAGAACGTGCAAGCGACTTTGGTTCAACTAAATTGACTTTAATACCTACTCCGATTGCGGAGGTTATTATTTCTTGTGCTTTGTTTTTGTAGTTTTTGATTTCGCCTCTTTCTTCAATATCTATGTGGGAAGGGATTTCAAGATGAAGCTCAAGCGTATCAAAATTATTAACCCTGTCGACTACAATCAAGTAATTTGTCGCCGTGCTGTCGAAGCCGAGCAGTGCTGATTCGATTTGTGACGGGAAGACGTTCACGCCTTTTATTATCAGCATATCGTCTGTTCTGCCCTGCGGCTTTTTCATGCGCACTAAAGTACGCCCGCAGTCGCATTTATCATATATCAAGGTCGCAATATCCCGCGTTCTGTAGCGAATCAGCGGCAGTGCTTCTTTTGTTATACAAGTGAATACAAGCTCACCCTGCGTTCCTGCAGGAAGCGGCTCAAGTGTGTCGGGGTCGATGATTTCGGGAATAAAATGGTCTTCGCAGACGTGCATACCGCACTGCTTTTCACACTCGCAGGACACCGACGGCCCTAAAATCTCCGAAAGTCCGTAAATGTCATAAGCTTTTATTCCGAGTCCCTTTTCTATTTCTGCGCGCATTTCCTCCGTCCATGGCTCTGCACCGAAAATCCCCGCTTTAAGCTTGAATTCCTCTTTTGAAATGCCGCTTTCCTTCATAAGCTCAATTAAACTGATTGCGTAAGAAGGAGTCATGCAGACAATCGTGGTTTTAAAATCCTTGAACATTTCAAGCTGACGCAGGCTGTTCCCCGATGAAGCAGGAATCGTCACTGCGCCGAGCTTTTCTGCACCGTAATGCATACCAAGCCCGCCCGTGAACAAGCCGTAACCGTAAGAAACCTGCACAAAGTCATCGTTTGAGCCGCCTACGCTCGCGATTGAACGCGCGGCGCACTCCGCCCAAAGGTCAATATCCGCCTGCGTGTAGCCGACAACAGTCTGTTTGCCTGTTGTTCCCGATGAAGCGTGAATCCGTATAACTTTGCTCAGCGGCACGGCGAACATACCGTAAGGGTAGTTGTCGCGCAGGTCTTGCTTCGTCGTGAACGGCAGCTTCGCCAAGTCCGCAATCGTTTTTATGTCCTCGGGCTTCACGCCCACTTCGTCCATCTTTGCACGATAAGGCGCGACATTATCATAAACGTGCCGAATTTGCTTCGCAAGCCGCGAGGCTTGAAGCTCCTCAAGCTCAGCACGCGGCGCGGTTTCTATTTCTTTTTTGTAGTAGTTCATAAAATTCTCTTTTCTTACGCGTTTCTCCCAAGCTCAAACGCCTTTAAGTTCACATCAACTGCTTTCGCCGGCGCGCACTCGCGTATTGCCGTTTCCCAGCGCGAAACATCGAAATCGAGCTTTTTCGACAATGCGCCCATCATTACCACGTTCACAGACTTCGGGCTTCCCGCTTGTTCAGCGAGCTCAAGCGCGTTTAGGTCAATGAGGTCAATCCCTGTGCTTTTAATTTTTCCGATAATATCCTCGTTATACTCAGCCGCGCCTGTGATTACAGGCATTGGTTCGAGTTTTTGCGTGTTAATAATCATCATGCCGCCCTCTTTTACGTAGCTTACCCAGCGCGCGGCTTCCATTTGTTCAAAAGCGACTATAATATCAGCCTCGCCTTTGTCAACGATTGGCGAGTGAACTTCTTTCCCGAATTTAACATAAGTGGACACCGAGCCGCCTCTCTGGCTCATACCATGAACCTCGCTAACCTTCGCGTCAAAGCCCTCCGCGAGTACAACGTGCCCGATAATTCTTGAAGCGAGCAGAGTCCCCTGCCCTCCGACTCCTACAAACATAATTGATTTTGTCATGATTTTTATTTCCTTTCATTAATTTACGTTAATTTTTACTTACCGCTCTATATTTCTCTTCCAAAAACGCGGGGTGATAGGACATTTTCGCTTTCCGCAGGTTTTCGAGCCCCATGTCTTCCTCGCGGTTGATATAATCGTAGTCAGCGCAGGCGTTATTCACGAATTCGTTGTTAATCGCGGGATATGCGCCCGGTATTCTTGCGAAAGCTTTCTCAGCGTGAACCACAAAGGTATCGCCCGCCACCGGCTCGCCGAAGGTAAACGCAACCACTTCGCCGTCAATTCTAATTAACCCGCCGCTGAAGCCCAAGTCAAAAAAATGCTCCAACCCTGTGTTAACCACGCAGTTCTCGCGGATTAACCCCTTGTTGTCTGCTACCGCGTTTCCCGCCGTTTCGCATTCTTTAAGCCAGCGCTCGTTCATGCAAAGGCACTCGCTTATATTCTTTGCAGTTATCGGCTCGTAGCACCAATTGTTCATGCGCAAGCGATTTATGAAATTTCGCTTCGAGTGATACTTCTTGCCTTTCAGCTCTGACAAATCCGCAAAATTATAGATATAATCATAAAAAGCGCGGTCGGTGCTGAATTCAAACTCATCGGGGTAATTCTCGCAAAGCCACTGCATTGACGCTCTGTTCATCGTTACAAAGCGCAGTGCTTCGCCGTCTTCAGCGGCGTTTTTGCGCAGAGCTTCCACAGCTTCACGCAAATCTCCTCTGCCGGCGGGAAAGAAATAACCGCCGTTCCCCGATTTTATCAGGTAAAAGTCCTTATAACGGGCGATTTTCGTGTAAAAAACGCATTGCCACATGAAATTATTGCCGAAGGTGTATTCACAGCCGCGAAAACCCGAATAAGACAGCAATTCCCGCGCCCACTGCCTGTCTGAAAGCTCAACTTCCTTGAATTCTATCATTTTTTTATGTCCTTTGAAATCTGCGAAATATCTTTATATTTTTATATGATACCACAAAATGGGATTTTAGTCAAGGGTTGCGTTATAAAAAATAGTTGACAAACATAATTTTTTGTGCTATACTTGTTTGGTTGTTAAGTTTAATGGGCTATCGCCAAGCGGTAAGGCACCAGACTTTGACTCTGGCATTCTCAGGTTCAAATCCTGATAGCCCAATAACAAAAAGCCTTTGAAACTGCGGTTTTGGGGGCTTTTTAATTTGTAGTCAAAATCGAGTGCCTTTCAATTACGCAATAATTACGCAATTGTACTTAAATACGGATATTTCTTGACTGCTTCCGATAAAGTACTCACATCACCTAAATGCGTGTATTTATCTGTTACTTCGGTTGAGCAGTGTCCCAAGAGAGCCGCGACCATCGCAATCGGCATTCCATTTTTCTGCCTGAGCGTGCCGAATGTGTGACGAGTACTGTGCGGAGACTTCCTTTTTACAGGGAGCGCGCCATTTTCTTTGAGATATTTGTCAAGCCGATTAAAGAAATGCAAATATCTGCTTCTGAACCCCGCCCTGCTCACATAATAATCGCCGCTAACTATATATCCGGTTTTTCCTTGCAGTTTTGATTTTAAGAAGTCTGTGACATCTTCTTCCAGCGGAATGTAACGAGTCTTCCCATTTTTCGGTTTACCGAGTTCCTCGGTGTGTTTAACTGCTCGGTCAATCTTGATTATGCCATTATCGAAATCTATTCTGTCAACAGTCAACGCTCTCATTTCACCGCTTCTGATTCCCGTATTGAGCATTATGTAGATTGACAAACCAAAAATTTCATCAGATTTTGCAAAATCAATGATAACTTGTGTTTCCTCTTCAGTGTAGGCTTCCCTTTCCGGTTGAGCTTTTTTCGCTATTTCTGCACGCCGAACCGGGTTTTTCAAGCAAAAATCATTATCAATTGCGCTCTCAAAAGCAGCATTTATCAAAAACTTGCTACGTTTCCGATAAGAATGACTGTACTTAATTTTACTTGAAAAATATTCAGTAACATGAATCGGTTTTATCTGCGAAAGCTTCATATTCCCGATTTTATGGCGTTTGATATGGCACGAAAAACTTACGTATTCATCATAAGTACTCGCTTGAACATTGTTTTCCTTGTAGATTCTCAGCCATTCATCAAGCCATTTTGACAGAGTATACTCCTTGATTTTTACCGGTTGCTTTTCACCTGCCTTTATAAATTCTTTGTGTTTTTTACGGCACTCTAATTCTGTTTTCCCATAGAATCGTTTTCTTTGGTGCTTCCCATAAGCGTCAAACCCTGTGCTTACAGCGAATTCTATAGTGCCGTTCGGAAGCTTGCGAAAACTCCCGTCGTGATTTTTTCTGCTCATAATTGTTCCTCCTAACTTGCGTAGGATTGACGTTAGAAAGGAAATATGTTACATTATAATCGTATCAGCTTTAATTCCATTTGTCAACTAACGCTCCTTCGTTTTTTTTATTAATTCTTTGATTATTTCCCCTCTACAAAGGCGATTAGCCGCAAGGGGTAAAATTCGTATCGGTACGAACCGCCTGCACACGTGCGTGCTATGCCGTAGTCGTAAAGCCCCGAACGTAACTGTTCTTGGATTCGGGTAATTGAAATTCCGAGCACAGCGGAAACTACTTCAATCGGCACTTCGTAGTAAGATAGTATGAGCGGTTTATACTCGCGTTCCCAGAGCTCTAAATAATTATTTCCCGCTGGGAGTGTTTTCGGTTTAGTTCTCATTTCCAACACCCCCGCTCAGATAAATCCCCGTCACATCCGCCCGTTCATGACCGAGCAGCTTTGAAACCTTCCGCTCCGCTTCCCACTCTTGCAAACCTGCGTTAATTAGTTCGCAGTACTTATTAAAAGCAAAGCTATGCCGAAGTCCGTGAAAGGTCAATCGTTCCTTGTTTTCCCGCGCAGGAAGCTTATCTCGGTGAAAATTAATAAAACCTTGCAACTGCTTGATGTAAATGTGTGTCGGTGTGCCGTTCGGCACAAGCAATTTCTCGCCACGCACGGTAGCT
>WQYC01000051.1 GCA_009781425.1 Oscillospiraceae bacterium | reverse complement strand
TTTGCAATAAGGGATTTTGCCTAACTGCGGTTAAGCAAAACCCCTTGAATATTATAATTTTTGGTGTGTTGTGCAATGTCGGGTTGTATTTTTATTTCTTGTATTCGGAAATAAAAATCTCCAGTCTATGACATGGAAGCCCCCCGATAATATGACAACAGCACAAATCAAAAAGGAAGTGCAACGACAGGCGGTTTTATTTGAGGAAAAATGCAAGCAGGGGCAAGAAACAATAGCAATAAAATTTCAAGCATTAGCGGAAGAATGGCTGAAAACCTATGCTAAACAGAATTTGCGCCATTCTACATACGAGGGTTATTTGAAATATGAAAAGCGCATATATTCAGCCATAGGGCATTTAAGGCTCGACAGAATAACAACAAGAGATATACAGCGTTTTATTAACAGCCTTTCGCAAGACGGCGTAAACGGACGGACAGGGAAAGGATTATCACCCAAGACTATACGCAATTATAACGGCTTCATATCGGGCATATTTTCTTATGCAATCAAAATGGGCATGGTGACTGATAATCCGTGCAGTCGTATCACGCTACCGAAGAAAAACCACACGGAAAAGAAAATATATACGAATGAGCAAACAGAGCAGTTTTTAAAGCTATTGCAATCCGAACCGTTAAAATATCGCTTGTTTTTTACCGTGCTGACCTATAGCGGTTTAAGAAAAGGCGAGCTGCTTGGGGTCGAGTGGTCGGACATAGACTGGCATAGCAGGGTAATAAAAATAAACCGCTCGTCACTCTACACCACCAAGAAAGGCACATACACCGACAAAACCAAGACCGAGAAATCAAAACGCCTTGTAAAATTACCCCTATTCATAATGTCAATGTTAGAACAACATAAAACCGAACAGGACGAGGAGCGGGAACGGCTCGGCAGTAAGTGGGAAAATTTTAACCGCCTTTTTGTGCAATGGAATGGTACGCCCATGTGTCCGCATACTCCGTATAATTGGCTAAGAAAGTTTTGCAATCGAAGCGGGTTGCCCTTTCACGGCGTACATCATTACCGCCATTTATTCGCTTCTCTTGCAATCGGCGAGGGCGTGGACATTGTGACCTTATCGGGTGCGCTCGGACATACAAATCCAAATGTTACACTTGGAACGTATAGCCATTTATTGCAGAACGCACAAGACAAAATCGCAAACGCCGTTGAAAACGCTCTTGACTTCTCTAAAACACCACGGACAGAAGAAACCGCCCCATAAACACCAAACAAACACCAAACGGCAAAAGCCTTATTTTCAGAAAAGTGAAAACCCGCTTCACAAGCGGGTTTTACTTACGCTGATTTTACAGGGGCGAGAGGACTTGAACCCCCAACTTACGGTTTTGGAGAGCACCAAAATCCGAATTATATTGTTTCACAATATAGCATAACGCTTGTGTTCATGCGGTTTTATAGCTTTCGCTGATTTTTGCTGTTTTGCCATATTTGCTCACATTTTAGGTCAAGTGTGAGCAAATTGTGAGCAAAAATATTAGTTAGGTGCGCTAACTAACTAATATACATTTTTATGGGAGGATAGTAATAAGTAAGTTTGAATTATCAGGTAAGCAAGCATTATTTGCACCGAAATAAATCCGATTTGCCACAATATCTGCGGCTCTGATTAAATTTACCGAATTAGAGCTACAGAATTTTAACGTCACGCCATTTAATTGATTAAAAACCGGCGGATTGAAGGAATTGTAGCTTTTGTTAAACGTCCCGAATTTAAATTCCTGCTCCATACCCTCCCGCAATTCGTACTTTCCGCTTGTCGCAGTAGTGTGTTCATCGACAAATACATGGATATTTTTAATTTGGTCATTTTTTATATCACCGCGCGTTATGAGGGCTTCAAATGCTCGCTTTAAGCAGAGTATGTAAACATAATCCAAATATCGCTGCTTGCTTTTCTTATTTGCAAAAACTTCTTCGAGAACATTCTGTTGGTTGATTACTGCGCCAAACTTTATGCAGTTATTAAGTGAGCGATATATGCTATATTTTTCTTTGTTTTTGAGCAAGCTGGCTTTTAATTCGGTAGTGTCTGCGTATCCTCCGGACATCCTCACGTTGCTTTCTGCTTTTATGTATTTGCGAACATTTACATCTTTCTCCTGCTTACCCAAGAAAATGAGCCCGCCGTATACATATGTATTGTTGTGCTTTTTATCAAACACGCCGGATTCATCGGAGTAAACAAAAATATCCATTTAAACCTCTTTATAAGTAAAAATCCGCCCGAAGGCGGACCCTATGGCCGACGACTTTAAAAGTCGCTTAAGCGTTAACTCGGTTGCATAGGTGAACAGCGCATTACTGCCTGCATATATATTATACGCCAAAAACATTGAAAAGTAAACAGGTAATTTATACAAAAATTTATATGATTTTTCTCACATTTCGTCAAAAACTGCGTTTATTCTCGCTTTAAGTGCAATAAGGTATCGTAATTCAATTTTTATGCATTACCGCCCCCATAACCTCACCAATTGCCTCATTTATAACAAGCTGTGCTTGTTCATCACGGCTCGTTGAGCCTTTATTAATCAATACAAGATTATCGCCTGTAAAATAATCAATCAAACTCGCCGCCGGATACACCGCAAGCGACGTCCCGCCAATAATCAACAGCTCTGCCCGCTCAATTGCTTTAATCGCGGCTGTAATCGTTGCATTATTCAGCGATTCCTCGTACAAAACCACATCGGGTCTGACAACGCCGCCGCACTTCTCGCAGACGGGAATCAATTCATGGCGCAAAACATAATCAAGCGTGTACGCCGCACGGCAACTAACGCAGTAATGGCGGTGATTAGTGCCATGCAGTTCAAGCACGTTTTTACTGCCCGCAGCTTGATGAAGACCGTCGATGTTCTGCGTAATGATTGCGGCGAGCTTGCCTTGTGATTCAAGCTTTGCCAACGCAAAATGTGCGGGATTAGGCTTTGCGTCGGTGATTAGATTCTCCCTGTAATAACGAAAGAACAGCTCGGGTTGACGCAAGAAAAACGTGCGTGAGAGCAGTGTTTCCGGCGGGTAGCCGTAGACCTCCTGCGCCGCGTACAGCCCCGATTCTGAGCGAAAATCGGGGATTCCGCTTTCGGTAGAAACTCCTGCACCACCGAAAAATACGGTGTTTCTGCTTTGATTTATAAGCTCGGTGAGTTGTTGGACTTTGGCGTTCATTATGTTTGCTCCAATTCATAATATGTATTCATCTAAAACGTCCGATAAATATTGATTCGGTTGCAATATGACTTTTTTGCCGTAAGCATCGCTCTCAAATTTATCAATAAAATTATCCCAGCCATCGATGAAAATTGAGAGAAAATCCTCAATTTTATTGCATTAAAATAATTCTCGGGATAATCAAAATTAAACTCGTTGTCGAAATTAGCTTTGCACGATTCGCTTTCAGATTTATCATGTTCTTCGGGCAGAATATATTTATAAGGCATACAAACTAAATCAATTGCTTCGTGCGGGTGCATTTTTGTGAACGTGGTTTTTCCTGTACCAGCGTGTGCGGCTATAATTAAAGACATGATTCCCCCATGATGTTTCGCTTGTTGTTTATATTATATACGATAAAACCGATTTGTCAAGCGATTTCTTAGTAGTTTGACAATTTCAAGAATATACAGATTATAACATTAAACTTCAACTAAATCATAACAGGGATATAGCGAACTTTCTCATCAGTTATTTCAACTTTAATGTTGCACGACAAACCGCGACTACCGCGAATAACGCTGAGCCGCGTGGCTTCAAACAATTTTCCGACAGTATCATTAAGAATAAGCCCTTTCTCATTTAAGCCAAATGTTTGATATAAATATTCGGCACGAGTCCAAATATCAGCAAAACAGCAGTTTATAAGGCTATACTCTTTCGGCAAATCATCTGAAATCTGAAGCAGATTTCCGCACCATGTCCCGGCAAGATTTTCTGTTGTCTCAACAGAAATGCCGTCAAAAAACGCCATTTCTGAACCGCCTCCTGTTTCCGTCAGAACAGGAATGGCATCTATCGCCATTTTATATTCTCCGTCACGATATATTTTAATCGACTTTGATTGTCCATAAAAATCAAAGAGGTCAACCGCTAATTTTTGTGTGTGGTTCAACAAGAAACCCATATATTTAACATCACCACCGAAAAACTCGCGTGCGTCGTTCCATACATTGATTTTATTCCATAGTTTATTGTTTTCGTCTATGTATTTAACTTTTTCATAATCATTCCTCTCGAAATCAGAAAAATCTTTATATACAGATATACCGAGTAAAACATCATTATTATTAATATCATTTAGCGCGCCGTCAATTGCTACATAATCGCCGCCCCACATGACATTGTAAGCTTTTTGTCGCAGTAGGTAGTGAATAGACTTAACCGCACCGCTGAATGAATAACAATTTGCGTGAAATTTATCGGATTCCATTACACAGCAAGTTTTATTTTCAATATCATACGCTATTGCGTGAAATATTTGTCCCATGTTCAACCTTCTTTCTCATCCCCGACGTTGCTTTCTCTCATGTTAGTCGATGTATAAAGCTTATGTATTTGCAATCCGCCTTTGGTTTTCCTGTTATATATATTTAAGATGGCTTCTGAATATCCGATGAACCCTGCTCGACGGTCTTTAGCGGTTCGTGCTATTTCTCGTGCTGAAACAGTTCCAACCCGCTGTATGAAGGCATCACCCTTGAGAGCATCGCCATAGACGACGACCAGATGCGCGATACCTTTAATCATGCTTGCCATCAGCGATATTATATCCCCTTCCCAAGCACCTACGATTAACTTTAATGCTCGGTCGAGCACTTGAAATCCATGCTTGTCAAAGATTTGTTCAAGGCAGTTAACAGCGCAAATACAACAGTGACCCCTCGTGTGCGATATTTTCAGACCACACGATTCTACAATAGATTTAATAACGATTTGCTTGTCATTGTCAGCTTCTAAACTTGCAATAAATATATCGTAAGGCGTCAATGGTTTTACGTGCTTCTGCTGATTCGCAAATATATCAGCTTCGTGCGTATATTCTAAATCATCATAAATCATGCACCACACAGGCGTTTCACGCGAGCCGGAAACGGCGGCGATAATTTCAATCGTGTGCTGACCGTTGAAAACGTAATTGAGTCCTTCTCGTCTGCTGACTTTAACAGGATTGATTTGATTAATGTCGAAATTTTGGATAGTTCGTTCTATATGCCGCTCCGATAAAGCGCGTTGATAATCTTGGTTTGACACTAAATTTTTAATGGGTATTTGTTCAAAATGAACGTTTGGAACATAATTCTCCATAACTCTCTATAACTTTCTTCCTTATTTTTCACGTAATAATATAATCATTGTTTCTGCGGTATCTGTGAGCCGTATCAGTTCTTTTGTAAGCCTGCTTCGCGTTGGCTTTGATACTTTATGCAAAACGGCATTCATAAATACGCTCTCAATAGTGCTGTTCCATGACGGAATCGTAAGAACAAGTGACATCGCCTCTGAATCCGGGTCATAAGGCGGAATATTTTTAATAGACATATGCGGCAAAATTGAAGGTTTAAACTTTGGTCTGCCGCGTTTTTTCTTTTTCGGCAGTTTCTTAGCCAATTTAACAATATTTCTGCATGAAATACCTGCTTTTCCTGCTATAAAATCTGAGGCAGTTTCCGGCTCGTATTTGTAAAAAAGCTCAACCGCTTTTGCAAATGTCGCATTATTTTTCATACTGTTGCATGAATAACCGAATTCATAGCCAAGCCGTTTTTGCATTTCCGTAATTTTTTCGCCAGCTTTAAGAAGGGCTCGTTCTTGGAGACACAATTTCCCGATTAAATACTTTCTGCATTCTTTGGTGATTCTGCTTTCGTGCTTCTTGATTTCTTCAATCGTGATGGGAACATTCATGTACCAGATTGCAAGATTAACGGAATTTTCACCTACATCGAAATCATTCATATAACTGCCTCTCTTTCAGCGCAATCAAGATTAAAAACGATAATAATTTCGTCGTTTAATTCAACGATTTTTCCGTGTAATTTATAACGATTGTTTCCTTCCCATCCCATAAGTATGATAATTCTTTTAATAAAATCATCGCAACGTATATAACGTTTTTTGTTGCTTTCCGATTTGATTCTGATTGCGTTTCGCTCATTCGCGCCGCACGGGCGCAGAGCAAGCTTTTTCTCAGGCGGTGAAATTAGTATATGTACATATTCCATATCAGGTAAACGCTTTAAACACGCGGCATTGACATAGATTATATCGCGTTTTGCATTAAATGTTATCATGGTTAAATTCTCCCAATAGTTGTTCTATGTTCTCGCCGATTGCTTCATGTGATGTAGGGTTAATATCCGGATATTTGTTGTACTCGGCGAAGGTATTCCCGATAAAAAATTCTGTTTGCCCGGACAACTCACGGTACTGCTCACCAAAGCTGTTCTGCCATTCGCTTGGAAGCGCAATACAACGCAACTTGCCATATTTTGATAAATAAAAATCTTGCGGAATATTATCTGAATCTCTGCGAATCATTACCTCGGGTTCGTTTGCATTAAAAAGTATTACCCAATCGTTATCGTGATGTATAATCTCTCCACGGAATCTATAATTAAATGCCGCTTCCCAACCGAATAGCTCGTACAGCGTTCCGATAAATGCCGAACCGCTAATGGCGCGCCCGTGAGCCTTGCCGTCGCAATGACTTAGCCACCGTATGGCGTTTTTGTCTGTTTCTAAGCAGGCGCGAACAGCGAATCGGTTTTCGTCTGGCTGTACAAGCAGTTCGATATATTTCACATCAGCAAACCTACGTACACAACAATTACTGAATCGCAGATATTTCCGTGTGAACGTCACGCTTACAATGTTCGCTGACGTGAAAAACTGCGCCCTCGCAACCTCAAAATCACGCAAGTCGAAATTCATTTAACTTAATACGCTCGCCGGTGCCTTACGATAATCATCTGCAGTAAATGAAGCCCAACGTGTATTTACAGAGACAAATCCACACAGCAAGCCGTCGGTATTAACCCTGAGCCGAGGCAGAAAGCCGTTGTTCCCATATTTCGCATTATTGAGCATTTGCTGGACGGTTATAAAGTCATCGCGTGAAATAATCGGCTCGTGGTGTCCGCGCTTATAGAATTGCGGCATATCGCCGTGATTTTTCGCTTTCTTGTGATTTAAGAAGCTCGGCGTATAGGATTTCCATGCAAGTACATCACCGCAATGCCGCTCGTTTCTGAGAATTGATATTACAGTCGATGATGTCCATTTCACGTTGCCGGGTTTTGTCGTTCTGCCGTATTTCATAAGAGCATTAGCGATTTCATCGGTGCTGCAGCCATACAGATACATAAAGAAAATCAGCCGTACCGTAGCAGCTTCTTCGCGGTTTATGACAAGCCCGCCGTCTTCGTCGTTATCGTAACCGAGCAACGGCGGTGTTAAGAACAAGCCGTGTGAAAACCGCATCATCAGCGATGAAATCATAGACGTGCTTTTTGTGCGCGATTCGTGCTCTGCCATAGTGCTGTTGATTTGTAGAAGCGTTGCATTCTCGGGGTTGAGGGAGTACAATCCCTCATTTTCAAAGAAAACACCGACAGGCGGATTTAACGCCTCAAGTTCACGAACAATGCCGATTCCATCAAGAATATTACGCGACCAGCGTGACACGTTTTTGGTAACGATGAGGTCAATGCCTCCTTTTTTGCAATCTTCAATCATTCGTTTGAACTCGTCGCGCTTTTTAAGTGATGTTCCCGAAATACCTTCGTCAGCATAAATTCTAATAAGTTTCCATGAAGGATGCCGTTTCACGAAGTCGGAGTAGTATTTCTGCTGCATTTCAAATGACGATGTTTGCTGTGCATTATCAGTTGAGACTCGCACATATACGACGACGTTCATATCGCTCGTTTCGTCAAACGGGTCGTTTTTCTCCTTTGCCGGTATTACCTCAACGCCCTCGGTGTACGCATCTTTATAACGGCGGCGAATTCGCTCTTTGCTTTGATTATTGTTCATAATTGCACGTCCTTTCGACAATATTTTCTTTATTATACACTATCGAATTAACGATTAACACTAACCGACTGTTAGGGTAGAAAATAAATTCCATGCTATGATTTTCTTATCATAAACGAAAGGAGGATCATGGGATGGAATTTGATTTTGTCAGCATTGGCAAGCGAATTAAGAAAGCACGTCAGCGGAGTAAAATCACACAGGAGAAGCTCGCAGAATTGATAGATGTATCGAATATATACATCTATTACATTGAAAGCGGAAAGCGGCGAGTGAGTCTTCCGTTGTTGGTGCGAATCGCAAAAGAGCTTGACGTGTCGCTTGATGATTTAGTTTTTGGCGATTTAGAAAACCACTGAGAATCCTGCCAAGAATTAAAGGCTATTGAATTTCTTCAATAGCCTTTAATTTTATTTGTTTTAAACGAGATTAAACTATATTTTCTCAATAATCCCTGCGACAAGCCGAAGAATATTCAACGCATCATTCGTTCCAACATCACCCTCTTTTCCGTTCGCAACGAACAATTGAACCGAATTGAGTTCGCTGATTCCCGCGATGTGCCGCAGAAGAGCCAGCGCGTCTGCCGTCTGAACCTCACCCGTGCCGGTGACATCGCCCGTCTTGAACGTCAGCGCAAAGTATTCACCTGCTTGTGCGATATTCATATTAGCGTTACCGTTCGTGCCTACAGTGGAAACTGATACAAACTCAAGTTCGTTTGTTGAGGCATTGAGCTTGACTAAAACCGCATTTTGCCCCGCGAAATCTGAGCCGATACTTACAGATTGATTACCCGTCACACTGGCAGGAACTTTGATTTGCAACATGGGAACACTGATATTGTTGATAAATGTGTTATGAACGCCGCCTATATTTAATGTTCCGCCTGCTTCAACGGTGATATTTATAATGGTAATGCCGCTTGACGGGTTTGTCGGCTCTGTGGGTGGAGTTGTCGCTCCTCCTCCGCCACCACCGCCGCCGCCTGCGTTATTTTGCGTGCGTGTAAATACCTGAATTGCGGCATCGCTGTTTGCCATGTTTTCTTTGACAGCAATTGCTCTGACAGTGTGACTTGTGCCTACACTCTGGAAATTAAGCGTGAAAGGTGCTGTGTATTTTAAGCTTTCAATCGTCGGTGTTGAGCCGTCAATAGTGTAGTAAATTATTGCGCCTGCTTCACTTGCGAGAGTTATAGTCCTGCTTGCAGAGGGATTTGAGCCGTTTGCAGAAATCGTTGGTGTAGTAACTTTAATAAACGAAGTGGTTTCGTTAATTGTTAAAGTTACAATTTCGCTGATAAAAGACGCACTTTTCTGCCCGCCATCGCCATTATCGGTGATTTCATTTGTGACTAAGACAAAATAATAATATGTTCCTGTTGTATTGGTCGGCGGGGAGTAGGTTGCGCTTGTCGCACCGTCAATTTCTGCGACATCATCTTCATTCTCTATTTCCTCCAAATCCGCAACCTTACTGCTGTACCATTGATAGGTCAGCGTACCGCTGTCAGGCGATGTTGCTGTTACGGAAAGGCTGTGCGCAGTGCCTGCGTTTATTGTTGCATTTTGAGGCTGTACAGTGATTACGGGTTCTTCTGCATTAATTACCTCGCTTACAGTTATCGTTGCAACCGCGCTTGTTACGCTCGCGGTTTTTGTTCCGCCGTCGCCATTATTGGGAATGGTGTTAGTTATAACGACGTAATAGTGCTTCGTTCCGAGTTCTTCCGTCGGCACTGTCAAGTTTGCTCTTGTCGCGCCGTCTATAGCTGCGCCACCTGTGTTTGACGCAGTATCGTTGCTGAACCATTGGTAGGTTAGAGTTCCGTTATCAGAGGTTTCTGCTTCAACAAAGAGCTCGCGCCATGTGTTTTGTCCCACTGTGCCACTTTGCGGTTGTGCTGTAATTTTTGGAGTTTCTACGTTTATTTTTGCGATTACAGTTATCGGAATTGTTTTCATGAAACTGCCGGAGGTTACAGTGACAGAAGTATCGTTGACAGATAGTATATCGCCGTTATCAGGAGAAAGCTTATATTCGTTGCTTTCCAAAATGCGATTACGAATAGGATTATTCCATACACTTCTGACTACTAACCCCTCGGAATCGAATGTCTGCCCTTCGATATATGAGGTTTTGGCGGGGTTTTGAGAAACTGTTATGCCGGTTTGAGTTTCTGCTACGACAGTTATAGGAATATCAATCCAAAAGTTATTATTATTGCGGTCTCTAAACTTGCACATTGCTCTGATTTCGTTATCAATAACGCGCAGTGCTTCGCCATCTTTTTCAAAAGTGAAATCGTCAGAATTCAAGAAAAGTCGGAACCCGCTCTCTAAATCGACACGCACTTCAAATCCGGTTGTGACAAATGTTTCACCTACAAAGTAAGCTTGTTTTGGGAAGCTTTGCACATTCGTTGTATTTTCAATGATTCTGTCGGGTGTAACATCAACCGCAAAGGTGTCACGAAATGTTTTTCCGGCAGGGCAAATATATGAAATAGTTATGTTTTCTGTTCTTACACTCTCGAAAACTGTTGGTGGGGTAATACTTTGTACCACATTAATGGGTATAGCTTCCTCTGAGCCATCTTCAAAATCCACCATTACCACTATGCCGTTTAAATCAAGGATATTATCAAGATACTCCGGAGTAACTCTTGGAGGTACTCGATAGTCAGTTCTGTAGGGTGGATGCACTACTCGGATTCCGTTAGGGACAGCACTGCTCACAGTAACCTTATAACTGTCTGTGTTCAGCATTTCCATCAGTTCATCATTGCGTGAATGATTAATTGACGCTATCATCACGATATAATCGCCTTCAATTGCAGTAATGTTATTAATTGCTATACCTGCCGGGAAATTAAGATTTCCAGCTTCAAGCGCAATTAACTCATATCCGCCATCACAATAGAAAACCTCTACAGCAAGTCCGTCATGATTAAATTCAGTTCCGGGGAAAAACCTTGTTATCTGTTGGGGTGTAATCAAATTAGCTTTTTCTATACACGCCTCTTCTACCACAACAGGAATATACCGAACGTGTCTGCCGCCTCCAGTGAAGTAAGTAATTGTAACGAGCGTTGCTCCCAACTTACTAAAATCATAACGCACGCTCAATTGATTCGGACGTACTGTCGTTTTGCCATCACTCAAATTCATGTTGAAATGCGATACATCAAACACTTCACCCGGATGATAAATTAAAGTCCCCTCATGTGTGCCCGAAGCGCGGGAGGTATTGTTGTTTAGAATTAGGCGGGTTTGTGCTTGTGACCACATATAAGAAGCAGATGTGCCGATTTTTTCGTATGTTAAAAGTGAAGAATCTATTGTAGGGTGAGAGATGCCTGAATTCCCAGGCAATCCATTAACTGGGTTTGATACATCTCTGTAAGTTGTTAGGTTTCCTAAGAGACCGCCGCTACCAGCTGAACCGCCTGCAACACCATGAGTATCATTTCCGACAGTTCCGTTTACAGTAGCGAGACTGCCATGAAAACCGCCATCGCCTCCGTTACCTCCTCTGCCGCCATTACCGCCTGCATTTCTATTATTAAAACTATTCCAACTACCGATTCCGCCAGTTCCACCTTGCCCGCCGTTACCACCATTACCGCCTCTTCCAGCAGTTAATGTTAAAGAATAATTTATCGATTGATAAAGGTTTTGATTTGATATAACTAATGGAGTGCCGCCATTACCTCCGTGACCGCCATTACCGCCTACTCCGCCGTCACCACCACGACTTCCTCCACCCCATCCTGCATGAGGTGCGTTCCAACCAGTGGCACCTTGACCTCCTGTGCCACCGGTCCCTCCGCTACCACCTCTAACGATGACATTGGAATTATTTAATATAATGAGCGAATCGGCAACTATTCCGTGACCACCATTACCACCGTTTCCGCCGCCTAAACCTGTTGTCCCATTCGCACCATTTGCGGCAGCGTTGGCTCTGGCATTTAATGTCCCGTCTAACGCTACAGTTAGAGCGCCATTTACTACAATCGCATCTGATGTTGATGCACCCCAATTGCCAGAATTTACAAAACTATAAACATCAATTGTTCCATTACCATGAATATATAAATTTCCTGCAGCATAAACCACACTTGAATTTAATACTTCGTTACCTCTGGCTCTGTCACTTCCGATTTGGTTAAATCCACCCATTATTCGTAAAATAGAATTCTCGCTACGAAATCTTAAAGCCGGTCCGCTTCTTTGAATGGAGTTATATGCAAAATCTCTAAAAACAATTTCTGTATCACCAAGCACATCAATTTGCAAATGCCAAAATATTTGGTCTGGTCGCCCCTTAAATTCTATTAATTTTACATTATCGCCTACAGTTAGTGTTCCGTCAATGTTAATCACCTGTCTGCCATTCGATATATTGCTATTATTTAAAGCAGATAGGTCTACCAAAACGTGTCCTGCAGTGTTTATTGTTTGGTTTGCTATTCCCGCGATAGTAGTAATAGTTCTGTCTGGTGTACGTGCAGGGTCGTAGTTGTTTTTTATTTCAACAAAGCAGTTTTCTGCTTTGCCATTTCCACCGCTGACAATAGCATGAGCGGGCGCATTGTAAGCAACGCTAAAATTCTTAATAACCCCATTATTCACACCGAACAGAGTATCGCCGACAGCAACATTGACGTTTCTGACAGTGTTACCATTACCTTCAAGCACAAATGAAGCCTCTGTCGTCGGGAAAGGCGTCCAAGTCGCAAAGCCCGATAAATCTATGTCATTCGACAAAATATATTTGCCGTCGGGAGTCATAGCTCTGAACTGCGCGGGAGTGGATATGATTGTGAATTCGTTGTTAAACTCCGGCACAGGCATATTTGCTGCCGTGGGTCTTCTTTGAGAATAAATGAATTCGTTAAAGAAGTTGTCTTCTATATCTTGTGCGAGCTTGAGAAATTCTGTTTGCAATTCAAGTCTGCGCTCGGCGTATGTAAACGGGAGTAGCTCCCAAATAGGAATCATTTCTAACCTGTCGTTGATGAGTATGCCGGTTGATTCTATCAAATTACTTGAGTTTATTGAATCCAACCATGCACTATAATCCATCGTTGAAGAATCAGGATTAAACAACGCAGCGTGTCCCACGGTTCCTCCTACAGCATGACCACTGACATTATGTTCAAAACCGCTTCTGCTTTCACTTTGGTTTATAGTGCTTGCTTCTTCATAATTTGTTTTAGCAGAGCCGGTAACTCTGTCTTTTCCCACACCGAAACTTGCGCTGGCACTAATTTTAAATTCTTCTTCAATAGTTCCGGTAGTATTTAAGCTGGTTCTGACAATACCGACTGTGGTTTCAGCATATCCGCCAAGCATATATGAAGTAAGCACGTGCGTACCGATTGCATCAAAAACCTCAGATATATCGCGATTTTCCCAAGCCCCTTCGCCTGCTAAAATTTGCTTAAAAACTGAATTAAAAACATTGCTTTCCCAAATTTCATTTCTATAAAATTCTAAATCATGCCGAGATATCCTGTTTCTGCCAAGTTCTTTATAAACCTGCATCATAGAAAAGAAACTTTCAAGACTCTCGGTATATGAGAAAGTATTGCTCTGGCTGCTACTATACTTAGCTTCTACAGATGTTTTAAACAACAATCCGGAATAACCGAATTTTGCTTCAACACCAAATGATGAATTATAGCTTGATGAAGACATCATTTCAAGAATACTTCTTCCAGCAGAATAGTTATATGAAACTTCAATTCCGGGGTCCCAGCTATTTATGCCAAAAGTTGCAAGCTCATCACGATTGACAAAAGTACTGGGCATCAATGTGGTTCTCCGAAGGTCTTGTCCTCCGAAAATATTGAATCCTCGTAATAACAGGTCAACTCCTGGGTCAGCCATCGGCGTTTCTGCCATTGTCGTAATCGCCGCAAACGGCACTGCCGTCACCATCATCACCACTGCGATGAATACAGATATAATACGCTTTTTCATATGTTTTCCCTCCTGATTTTCCGTAAAGGTAGAGCTTTACGGAAAGGTCATCACAGGAAAAATCAACTCAAAAATATCAACAATATATATAGATATAGTATTGACAAGGTAGGGAAAATGTGGTAAAATGACGATAACGTTACAAGTTCGTAAAGTCCTACCTTTGCGAACCTTTTCTTTTCACCCTCTGCGTTCTCAAAAGCGCATAAAACGTAGTTTTCTTCAAGCCTGTACGCTCTAAAGTTTCCTCAAACCGTATCTTCCCACGCTCCCACAGCTTCACAGTTTCGGCGAAGTTTTCCGGACACCTTTTCGGAGGACGACCGAGATGAACTCCACGCAACCGCGCGGTTCGAATCCCCTCAGCCTGCCGCTGGCGAATCGCATCGCGCTCGTTGTGCGCCACGAACGACAGTACTTGCAAAACTAAATCAGAAATAAATGTACCGATTAAATCTTTATGTAACCTCGTATCAAGTAGCGGCATATCAATCACAACGATGTCGACACCTTTTTCCTTTGTGAGCACCCGCCACTGGCTTTGAATTTCTTCATAATTTCTGCCGAGCCTGTCAATGCTCTTGATGTACAGCAAATCACCGGCACGCAGTTTTTTCACGAGAGCCTTATAATTCACTCGCTCAAAATCTTTCCCGCTTTGTTTATCAATAAAAATATTACTTGAAATAACTCCTTGCTCGTTCATCGCAATTAACTGCCTATCCTCATTCTGGTCGATGCTCGACACTCGTATGTAACCGTAAACTGCCAAATTATATGTCACCCCCAATACATTTCTGCCCCGTCCCCCGCGCTCACCGTCCACGCTCCAGTTCATCGCGTCTCTCCGAGACCCTCCTCCCGAAGCGCGAACGCCTCGCGCTCTATTTCTGCCTTACCTCAAAAATCTGTACCGTCATCCTTATATGGTCA
>WQYC01000050.1 GCA_009781425.1 Oscillospiraceae bacterium | reverse complement strand
CAATCAGCCGCGTAAACCGCACGCTGAATTACGGTAACGACGGCTATAAAATTGTTTTTGACCGCTTAGACGAGAGCAAATCATGAATTACAGCGAGTTCGCCGCTTTTTACGACAGGCTTCAGGAAGCCGATTATGATACAATCGGCGGTTATTATCACAAGCTTTTGTGTGAGCGCGGCGCGGCAGGTGGGATTCTGCTTGACTTAGCTTGCGGAACGGGCGCGTTTTCGCGGTATTTCGCAGATTTAAGCTACGATGTAATCGGCGCGGATATTTCGCCCGAAATGCTTTCCGTCGCGGCGAAGAAGCCGTGCAAAAATGTGCAGTATTTATGCCAGGATATGACCAAGCTTGACCTTTTCGGGACAATTGACTGCTGTGTCTGCGCGCTTGACAGCTTTAATCACCTGCCTGATAAAAACGCTTTAAAGCAGGCTTTTTCCCGAGTTTCGCTGTTCATGAATGAGGGCGGGGTGCTTACCTTCGACGTGAATACGCCTTACAAGCACTATGAAATTCTCAGCGGGAATACGTTTATTTTTGACTACGAGGATTTATATTGCGTGTGGCAGAATTCCGATTGCGAGGACGGCAAAGTCGACATAACACTTGAAGTTTTCGAGCGTGATTTGGACAGCGACGTTTGGCAAAGGCACACGGAAGTGCTTTCGGAGACTGCGTATTCACTTGAAGTAATTACAGAAATGCTGACGGAAGCAGGCTTCAGCAATATTAAAATTTACGACTGGCTTTCAAAAGAGCCGGCGAATGAACTTAGCGAGAAGGCGGTGTTTACCGCAACAAAACAGTAGGGAACGGATTAATCCGTTCCGCCGAAAAATCGGAACGCATGACGGTTTCAGCAGAAAACGTCGAAATGCAGTTCCCTACGAGGAGTTAAAAATGTCAAAAATAGTCCGAGCCTTATCTGCTGACGGCAGCGTGCTTTGCGCCGCTGTAGACAGCACTGATATTGTAAACGAAATTTTCAGAATCCACAAGACCTCGCCTGTTGCGAGCGCGGCTTTGGGGCGGCTTGCGACCGCGGGCGTAATCATGGGCTCGCTCATGAAAAACGAGCGCGATTTGCTGACTCTGCGCGTTGACGGCGGAGGCCCTGCAGGTGTGCTTACTGTTACTGCTGACGAGCGCGGAAATGTGCGGTGCTGTGCAGGAAATTATAATGTTGATTTGCCGCTGAACGCAAAAGGAAAGCTTGATGTTGCGGGCTATGTCGGCAGTAGCGGACTTCTTGGCGTGATTCGCGATACGGGGCTGAAAGAGCCTTATTCGGCGCAGATTCCGCTCGCTTCGGGCGAAATCGCCGAGGATATAACTAACTATTACGCTACGAGCGAGCAGATTCCGACGGTGTGCGCCTTGGGCGTGCTTGTGGACAGGGATTGGAGCATAAAAGCGGCGGGAGGCTATTTAATTCAGCTTTTGCCGCCGGTCAGCGATGAAACTATTGATTTTATTGAGAATAATGTTAAAGCCATGCCGAGCGTGACAGAAATGCTTGAAAGCGGTTTAACAGCCGAGCAAATAGCACTTCGCGGACTTGAGGGGCTTGGCGGAAATGTTTTGGACGAGTGGGAGGTTTTTTACAAGTGCGACTGCTCCCGCGAGCGCACGGAAGAACTGCTTGTGAGCCTTGGTAAAGAGGAATTGCAAAAGCTTGCGGAAACGAACGAAGCTATTGAGGTCTGCTGTCATTTCTGCGATAAAAAGTATCACTTTGAACCGAATGAAATAAAATATAAATAAACTGAAACAGGCGGGGGAATGTCTTTTTTCGCAATAAACAATTTGAACGTCAGGCAATCTGCTTTTTAACATTGCATTTGCGAAAAAAGACATTCCCCCCGCCCGATAAGAAGGAGAAAATATGAGCAACAGATGCTGTATAATTTTAGCCGCAGGTGACGGCAAGCGCATGAACTCCGCGAACCCGAAGGTTCTTATGCCTGTGCTGTTTGAGCCGATGCTCGGCTGGGTTTTGGATTCGGTGAAGGACGCGGGAATCGAAGATACAAACGTCGGCGTAATTACAGGAAGCAGTGCCGATAAGGTCGCGGAATATCTTGCGGCGCGCGGAAAATTCCGCACGTTTTTGCAAGAGGAGCGCAAGGGTACGGGACACGCTGTAATGCAGGCGGAGTCG
Source organism: Oscillospiraceae bacterium (assembly GCA_009781425.1). GTDB lineage: Bacteria > Bacillota > Clostridia > Oscillospirales > Ruminococcaceae > Ruminiclostridium_E. The sequence continues at coordinate 13,256 of WQYC01000050.1, read as the reverse complement.
ATGTTATCCGAGTGCTGCAGTGACATTCTTGTACTGTGCGGCGACGCGCCTTTTATGGATTCGGGAACGATTAATGCCGCGTATGAGCTTCACAAGCAGCAAAACAGCGACGTAACTGTCATCACCGCAAACGTAAGCCCCGCGGGCAGTTACGGGCGCATTAAGCGCGACAAAAACACGAATTTGCTGAGTGCTATTGTCGAGATGAAGGACTGCACGCCCGAGGAGCTCGCAATTACAGAAGTCAACAGCGGCGCGTATTGGTTCAAGTCTGAACGGCTTTTGTGGGCTTTGCCGCAGCTGCGCGACAACAATAAAAGCGGCGAGTTTTATCTGACGGACACAGTTGGACTGCTCGCGAAAAATGCGTCAACTTATATGGCAGACGACAGCATTATCGTGCTCGGCGCGAACGACCGCAGACAGCTCCGCGCGCTGAACGACATGATGACCGAGGTGATTAACAGCCGCCATTACAGCGAGGGCGTGGACATAATCGGGCATAATGTAATCATCGGCAAGGACGTGAAAATCGGGCGCGACACACTGCTCATGCCGAATACGATTATCCGTGGACAGACGACAATCGGGAGCGGCTGTATCATCGGCCCGAACACGCAAATTAGCGATTGCAAAATCGGCGACAACGTTAATTTCAACTGCGTTCAGGCGTTTAAATCTAAAATCGGCGACAAGGTAAAAGCGGGGCCTTACGTGCATATTCGTCCCGGCACTACCTTGCACAACAACGTAAAAATCGGCGACTTCGTTGAGGTGAAGAACTCGGAAATCGGCGAGGGGACTGCGCTTGCGCACCTTACGTACATCGGCGACAGCAGTGTCGGCAAGAACGTGAACTTCGGCTGCGGCACGGTTACAGCGAACTACGACGGCTTGGAAAAGCATCGTACTATTATTGGCGATAACGCGTTTATCGGCTGTAACACGAATTTAATCGCACCTGTGGAGGTCGGTGAAAGCGCGGCAACAGCGGCAGGCTCGACGATTTCCAAGGACGTTCCTGCGGGCGCGCTTGCGATTGAACGCGGTCAGCTTAATGTTAAAGAGGACTGGTATAAAAATAAATTGAGGTTGGATAAGAAGAAGTAAGAACGCACAACTGCTGAAGATTTATATTATGCGAGGTTGTAATGTTAGGAAGAAAACCAGATGTTGAGGTTGTTTTTGAGTTTATTGGCACAAGAAAAACACCTGCTCTTAATGGTTATAGACCAGACCATTTAATAAAAGACGATTATTTAACCTGCGGTGTTCATAATTATTATAACATTGAAGAAATGCCACCAAACGGAACGTCAAAAGGTACTATCACTTTTATAACACCCGAGGTTTATCCTTCTTGCTTATGGATTGGTAAACGAATCAACATTCAAGAAGGTTCAAAAGTTATTGGCTATGCTACAATTATTAAAATCTTAAATTCAGTTTTAGATAACACTATATTATAAGCATTATACGAAATAGAAAAACGTAGAACAAGAAAGGTAAAAAACCATGAATTCTCAAGGCAGGGACATGAAAATATTCACCGCGAATTCCAATTCAATGAAGAGATTAATTAAATCGTTGGGAATATGCTTGCTTTGCTTTATATTCGTTTCTTGCTTCGCTAATCCGATTGATTTTAAATATAAAATCGTTGATTTTGATAATGTTGTAAGTGTTGAACTCATTCGTTATAATAATTCTGATGTAAAGAATGTTCGTGATTATAAAGCTCATCCTGATTTTGATTTCAGCAAGGTTGAACACATTGAAACAATGGAAGAAGAAAAATACGAGAATCTTTTCACCGTACTCGCGAGTACTTTAATTCTTAACCATGTAAGCCATAATAATTCCCCAGGTGGAATCAGTGTCATAATTACTTATGAAAACGGCGATTTTGATATACTCTCAGCAGAGTATGCCGGAAGATTTAGCAGCAGCGGAAATTTCATAAAATTTTTGGGGAGATTTGATGAGGGAAATGAATGGTTTGATAACAACATTATAAAAAATCATTTTGAGCAAGTCGCAGAATAGGTGCATATTTTGCGTACCCGAAGGAGGAATAAATGAGCGGTTCAATGAAATTCGTTTATGACGAGTTAAGCAAAATAGAAAATCTCAAAGACAAGATGGTTTTAAGTGATTGTGAAACCGCTATAAATATAGATTTTCACGAGTATCTGCATCTTTATGTCGATGATGATTATATTGATATTAACAGACTAACTCACTGGCATCCTTGGGATGATGAACAAATTATCGAGGATATAACGGAAATTGCAAGTGGGGATATTATTTACATTGAATATGCAGGGCGAAATCCTTTTAAATTGTTAAATTTCAAGAGCTTGACCGAAGGGGAATTCGAGAAGAAAAAAGAAAAGTATATGAGTAAAAAGCATTTGCGAATTTATAGCGGTAAGTCTATTATAAAACGAAGTGAAAGGTAAAAAACCATGAATTCTCAAGGCAGGGACATGAAAATATTCACCGCGAATTCCAATCCGCGGCTTGCTAAGCAAATGGCGGAAATCCTCGGAATCCCGCTCGGCGACTCGGAAGTCACAGCGTTCAGCGACGGCGAAATCGCCGTGAACATAGGCGAAAGCGTGCGCGGCTTCGATGTTTTTGTGGTGCAGTCCACGTCACAACCCGTCAACCGTCATATCATGGAGCTGCTTATTATGATTGACGCTTTCAAGCGGGCGAGCGCGGGCAGAATCACCGCTGTTGTGCCTTATTTCGGCTATTCAAGGCAGGACAGAAAATCAAAAGCCCGCGACCCTATTTCAGCGCGGTTAGTGGCGGATATGATTTCGGTTGCGGGCGCAGACAGAATCCTCACGATGGATTTGCACTCGCCGCAGATTCAAGGCTTTTTCAGTATTCCTGTGGACGATTTGCAAGGAATGTCGATACTTGCGCCGTATTTCAGAGACAGATTCAAGGATAATCTCAGCGAAATTGTCGCGGTTTCTCCCGACCTCGGCTCGGTGGCGAGAGCGCGGAATTTCTCGCACCGCGTAGGTGTCGGGCTCGCGCTGATTGACAAGCGCAGACAAAAAGCAAACGTCAGCGAGGTTATGAATATAATCGGCGATGTTAAGGGCAAAACTGTAATTATCGTTGACGACATGATTGACACAGCGGGGACTCTCTGCAACGCCGCCGCCGCCGTGATTGAAAAGGGCGGCGCGAAGGAAGTTTACGCCGCCGCGACGCACGGAGTTCTCTCCGGAGAAGCCATCGAAAGAATCGAAAAATCTTATTTAAAAGAAGTTGTTCTGCTTGATACAATCTGCGTACCTGCCGACAAAAGGACAGCGAAAATGCGGTTTTTACCCGTTTCGGGAGTGTTCGCGCAGGCCGTCGAGCGCATTTACACCGACAAGCCGATTTCACCGTTGTTTAATTAGGGGTGCTAACTATATGGACGAATTTATCACAACCGAAAAAACAAAATTAGCTTCTTATAAGTCCGTCTGCGCGAAGCTTGGCTTCATCATGTGCGTTTTTTTCATCTGCAAGCTTCTCTCATATTTTGTGACCTCCCTGCTCGCACAAGTCGTCGGCGAAACAGGCGAAACAGCGTTTTTCGTTTTGCAGGGAATCATCTCAACTATGCTCGTTTTTTTAGTTCCTTTGCTTGTCGCCGCGATACTTTTCAAGAGCTTCGCTTACTATAACGGCAAGCTCGTCACGCTCTACAAAAAGCCCGAAAAGCTCGCGAAAAAGCTCGGAAACTTCCCCGCTATGTACGGCTTCGGTTACGGAATCGCGCTCGTTACAATGCTTGTGAATCTATTTATTTCCCGCTTCACAAAAGACTTTTCGCGAGTCGCGGAAGAGATTTTTCAGCCGACGACAATCGCAGAGCCGTCAACGAATATCGCATACGTGATTGGAATGGTGATTCTGCTTGTTGTGATTGCGCCGATTTTTGAGGAACTGCTGTTTCGAGGTATCATGTACGACGCGCTCGCGCCTTACGGAAACGGCGTCGCAATCGTAGTCACATCGCTGCTTTTCGGCATGGCGCACGGCTCGCTGAATATGCTTTTTTACACTACCGCACTCGGCTTCGCGCTCGGCTATATCCGCTATGCGACGAATTCGCTTTTCGTCGTTACAATTCTGCACGCGTTACTAAATTCAGTCGCGGCGATTATGCTTGTTGTCACCTCTTTAGCCGAAATTACGAACCACAAAAATATGCTCGTAAATACACTCAATAACATCTATCTGCTCGTGGCTTTTGTGCTGATTATTGCAGGGCTCGCCGCGTTTATAAAGAAGCTTCCCGTCATTAAAAAATACAAAATTGAAAACACCTGGAATGAAATCAGCGGCGCGAAAAAAATCTTGCTTTTCTTTGTTTCCGCGCCTGTGCTTTTGATGTTAATTTTAGCTTTCGACGAGCACGCAAATAATATGTTTTTAGAAAAAATAATCGGGCTCTTTTAAGCCCGATTTTTTTATTCACAAGGGAACTCAAACCAAAACGTACTGCCTTTTCCGACGGTACTGGTGACGCCGTAGGAGTAGCCGTGAAGCTCCATGACGTTCTTTACGATTGACAGCCCTATGCCCGTCCCTACCGTGGTTCTCTTGTGGAACTGCGATTTTTTTGCCTTGTAATATCGTTCCCAAATATACGGTTGTTCTTCCTTTGCGATTCCGCCGCCTGTGTCTATAACCTCAAACCGTCCAATTGAATCTTTTTTTCTCATCAATTTTACTGATACATTTCCGTTTTTGCTGGTATGATTTACAGCGTTGTTAACTAAATTATAAACTACTTGCTCTATTTTTGAAACGTCGGCTTTCATCAAAAGATTGTCTTCAATTTCCGGCACAAAAGTAATCCCGTGCTCCTTCATCAGGTTGGCAAAACGCCCCAAAACATCACTTAAATGCATCGAAAAATTGAAGAAGGTCACGTTCTTTTTCGCGACACCGCTTTGCAGTTTTGTCAAGTCAAGCATATCGACAACCAAGCTGTTCAGCCGCTCAGCTTCGTCAATAATTACCTGCACGTGCTTTCCGCGTTTTTCGGGATTATCACCAGATAAATCGCGAATCATTTCGGCGTAAGCTTTAATCATAGTCAGCGGAGTTTTCAGGTCGTGCGACACATTCGCGAACAGGTCTTTTCGGAGGTTTTCGGTCTTCGCGATTTCACGCGAGGCTTTGTTTAAGTTTTCTGTAAGCGTTTTTATTTCAGCGTAATCGCTCCCCTTAGTGTTCATGAAAAACTCGCCTGTGGTGAGCTTTTTCGCGCTTCGCGAAATTTTTATTATTGGATTTGAAACGTTAAAAACTACAAACGCGGAAAGCAAAAAAGCTATTATAAAAATCACCGCAGACGTCAAAAAAAACTGACCGCGCAGGACGTCCTGTGTGTTTTCGAGCGGCTGAAGAAAGCTGTAAATAATGATTAATCCGCGGATATTATTATTGCTTCCGACGAGCGCCGCGTAGCACAGCGCGTCGCGTCCGTCGATTTTCATGCGGTGCGTAACAGAATTTTCTCTGCTTTTTAAGACTTCGTCAAGCATCGCACTTTCATCAGGTGCAGTTTCACTGCTTGTAACATGACCTTGCATATTATTAAAATCCGATACTGTCTGCTCGGTAAAAACGCCGTTGCTGTGCCTGTTTACAATGATTAGCATTTCATGCTCACGTGAGAATCTTTGCATTTCCTCAAACAAATCATGATTATTCCAGTTTCTTTCCAAAATCCGCGCAGTGGTTGTTGTCTCCTGCGTCTTAATAAACGTGTAATAATTCGGCAGCATTACGATTTGATTTATGTATAAAAAACCGAGAATAATCGTGGTAAAGCCTATAAAAATAAGCCACACCCGAAACCGCATACTGTGAATAAATCTAAACATTTTCACTCCTTAAAAATACCGGAATTACACTTCAAATTTATATCCCATTCCGCGCAAGGTCACAATGAATTTTCTGTATTCGCCGAGGTTGTTTCGCAGCATTTTTATATGCGTGTCGATGGTTCTGTCGTCGCCGAAAAAGTCATAACCCCATACCGCTTCAAGCAGTTTATTGCGGGAAAGCGCGATGTTTTTATTTCTCACCAAATAAAATAAAAGGTCGTATTCCTTCGGTGTTAATCCCACTTTTTCGCCGTCCACCTTGACGTCACGCGCAGTAAAATTAATTTCAAGTCCCTCGTAAATTATCGTATCATTTTGCATAGTTTTTGTCTGATTACGCTTGATAATCGCGTTCACTCGCGCAAGCACTTCCTTCGGCGAAAATGGTTTCACCACATAGTCGTCCGCACCCATTTCAAACCCGAAAAGCTTGTCATATTCCTCGCCGCGCGCAGACAGCATTAAGACAGGCGTAGAGCTGATTTTCCGCACTTCCTTGCAAGCGGAAAAGCCGTCAAGCCGCGGCATCATAATATCCATAATTATAATGTCAAAAGTGTTGCTTTTGACAAGCTCTACTACCTGCATTCCGTCAACGGCTTCTTCAACCTCATGTCCCTCAAATTCTGCATATTCTCGCAGTACTTCACGGATTTTCTGCTCATCATCAGCGATTAAAATTTTATACATTTTGCAATCCCCCTACTTAATAAATTGATTAAGATAACGCTTAACATAGCTTGTATTCTGCGTAATAAATTCCGCTGATTTTTGCTCTAAAACAGTTTCAGAAATTCCGCTTCTCACGTACAGCGGCAGAGAAATATGTGCTTTATAAGTGGTTCCTTCGCGCTCATTTATCAGCTTGCCGCCTATGTTTGTAACGATTCGCTCAACAAGAGGTAAGCCAATTCCGAGGCGTATACTTTCAGAAGCAGGCAAAGAATTTTCACCTACCTCATTTGTTACGCTGACTGTTGCATTTTCATTATCGTAAAAAACTTTTACTGCAATTTTACTGCTTGTTTTTGAATACAAAAGTGCGTTTTGAATCAAGTTCAAAAACACAACAGTAAACACGCGTTCGGGGATTTTTATTAGCCGCCCGCTTTCCTTTGAACTCAGCGTAATTACCGAGTTTCCGAGCAGCTCGTTGCACTTTTTTACAAGGCTGTCAACTGTCTTAAAAACATCGGTTTTGCTATCGCTGTCCGCATAAGAAAAAGTATTAAAATAATAGTTCAAGTTTGTGCTCAGCGCGAGCAAATCAAACGCCGCACCTGCTTGTGTTTTGTAATTTGCTGCGAGCCCGTCGTCGCTCTGTACAAGCGGGTTTTGTGAGCATTGCTCAGCAAGAAATTGAATTGCCTGAATCTTATCATTTATACCCGCAAGATAGTTTTTAAGCAGCTCAGAAATCTCCGATTTTGACGCAAGCTCAGAGACAATTTCGCGTTCAAAGGCTTCGCAGATATAACGCGTTTCTCCGCTTGAAAGCTTCAGCTTCGTTATGCTTACGGGGATTTTTATTTTATCATTTCCGAGTGAAATAATTATTTCTTTTTTATCATAAAAATCTTCCTTCTTAGGGAAGTTAATTTTCCATGAACCGAAGAAACCGTCCTTGTCCCAAAGTAGCTTAAAATCTGCATCTAAGACCGCACAACGGCGGTTCTTTTTTTCAAGAAAGCTTTTTAAATCATCAAACGTCATTACTTTTTTCCTCCTATAAATCCGATAAATTTCGGGTGTTTTTTGAACAAATAATATACCGCGAAGCCCGTGAATAATCCGCTTATTATCCCGCCCGCAATAAGCGCGGGGAAGTACGCAAACACGCTCGTACTCTGCATATATAATGCCGCCATTGCAATCTGCCCTGCGTTGTGTGCGAGCGCGCCTGCGACACTCACAACAGGAATTGCCTCATCCTTCAATGCCATTTTTACAGCGAGCATTACGCCTAACGCGAGCAGCCCGCCTGCGAAGCTGAACGCAAAGCTCATCGTGTTTCCCGTGATAAACGCCGCGAGCAAAACCCGCACCAACAGTACCAAAAACGCGTCGCGTGCTTTCCAGCTTCCGCCGAGAAAAAGTATTAAAAGCGTCACGATATTTGCGAGTCCGAGCTTCAGTCCGGGGACGCTAAATGATAGCGGAATCTGCGCTTCTATGATGAAAATAATCAACGCGATTGCCGCGAAAAGTGCAGTTAGAGTCAGCTTTTTTGTGTTGTATTTCATGTTAGTTTACCTTGCAACAGCGTCGAGCTCATGTATATTTTCGCCACCGACAATTCGGATTTCGAGGCGATTCGGAACACAGATAATCGGAATCGTTCTGCCGTTACTTCCGATGTGTCCGGTTTTGACACAGGTTTGAACGAGGCAATCAGTTATTCCACCGACCCAAATTTCACCATTTTTCACTTTTATCTCATTTATTCCTGTTTCGGGTGTACCTACTGTGAATGAAAATCGCAAGTCGTAATCTGAAATATTAATTATTTCAATCAGCACGCCATTCTTGTAAATTTTGGCGACAGGATTTTCGATTTCGGCGTTGTAAATGAAATACCATACAACTAAAGACGCCGCGAAAATCACAGCAATAATGCAGTAGCAAACGATGTTTTTCTTACCTGATAATTTCAATTTCGATGTTCTCCGAATTATAAATATTCATGTCTCTGTCGATTAAAATATAACCGATTTCAGGCATTGTGCGTGCGAATTCAATAGCGCGCTCAACGCCCATCACGAAAAACGCGGTGGACAGCGCGTCCGCAAGCATTGCGCTTTCTGCGATTACAGTTACGGAAATAATTCCGCTGTCAGCGGGAAAACCCGTCGCACTGTCAAAAATATGGTGATAATCAACACCGTCCTGCACAAAAAACCGCTCGTAATCGCCGCTCGTCACGACAGCTTTGTCCGAAACGCGCACAATCGCGCAAATTTCGCCCAAATTCCTCGGGTCGGCAATGCCGATTCGCCAGCCTTTGCCGTCGTTATCGCTAATTGTAATTATATCGCCGCCGAGGTCAAGAATCGCGTTTGTGACGCCGTTTTCGAGCAGAATCCGCTTCATTTCGTCGGCGGCGTAGCCCTTCGCAAGCGCGCCGAGGTCGATTCGCAAGCCCTCTTTCCAAAAGCGCACCGAAAGCTCGTTTTCATTTAGCACAAGATATCTGAACCCGCTGTTTTCCAAGGCTTCCGCGAGCTCCTCCGCGTCGGGAACTGCGACATTTTCCGTGCCGATTCCCCATAATTCGACAATAGAACCTAAAGTAATGTCGAACGCGCCGTCGGTGAGCGACGAGTAGAAAAGCCCTGTTTCGAGCAGATAAAATAATTCTTCCGAAACTGTAACTTCGCGTTCATAGGCGTTTTGATTTACGTAAAACAGCTCGCTGTCCGGGTTTTTCGCACTTGCAAGCTGTTCAATTTCAAACAACCGCGCAAAAACCTCATCAAGCGCTGATTCCGCGTTTTCGCCGTGAACACGCGCTGAAACGAACGTTCCGAGCGCGAAATCCGTGCGGCTCACGGGCTCGGGCGGGCTGCTTTTATTACAGCCGGAAAGCAAAAAAACGAGCGATAAAAATAAAATTTTAACCTTCATCTTTTAATTTTACACTAAACTTAAGAAAATTTCAAGTGAATTATGTGTAAAAAGCAGAAAATATTTATTTTTATTTGCAAACGCGCGCGATTTGTGTTATACTTAATATGTAAAATTATGCAAAAAAGCCGAAAAAGGGGGCAGCCATGAGGATTATCGGGATTGACCCCGGGTACGCAATTGTGGGGTACGGCGTGGTGGATTACAGCGCGGGGCGGTTCAAAACGCCTGCTTACGGCGTAATCAGAACCAAGCCGGAGATGAACTTTGACAGCCGTTTGGAGGAGATTTACCTTGATTTAACCACGATTCTCGACGAATATAAGCCCGAATTCATGGCGATTGAAAAAATATTTTTCACTACTAACCAGAAAACCGCGATTGACGTTGCGCAGGCGCGCGGAGTTATCGTTTTAGCGGCAAAGCGGCACGGAATCAAGATTTTGGAATACACGCCGTTGCAGGTAAAATCAGCGGTTACAGGCTACGGCAAGGCAGTGAAAAAGCAGGTTCAGGAGATGACCATGCGGATTCTCGCGCTTGACGCGCTCCCGAAGCCCGACGACGCGGCAGACGCGCTCGCAATCGCGATTTGTCTTGCACATTCTCATAGGAGGACACAATGATTTACAGCGTAAAAGGCGTTTTAACGCATACAGAGCCGAATTTAGCGGTTGTGGAGGCGGGCGGCGTTGGCTTTGCCTGCCGCACGACTGCGAATACTCTTTCAAACGTGAAAACAGGCGCAGAAGCGGTTCTTTACACCTATTTGCACGTTCGCGAGGACGCGTTTGAGCTGTTCGGGTTCGGCGGTCATGACGAGCTGCGCGCGTTTAAGCTGCTGATTTCCATTTCGGGCGTAGGTCCCAAAGCCGCGCTGTCGATTCTTTCGGCTCTTTCGCCGCAAGACTTGGTGCTTTGCGTTGCAGGCGGCGACAGCAAAAGCTTGACCCGTGCGCAGGGAGTCGGCGCGAAGTTAGCGCAGAGAATCGTGCTTGAATTGAAGGATAAAATCGACGTTACTGACAGCTTCGGCGGTGATAGCGGTGCGTCGGGGACGCCGCACCCTACGAGCGCGGGGAATACATCGGAAGCGATTGCCGCGCTTTGCGCGCTCGGCTTCACAACTGCACAGGCGGCGAAGGCCTTAGAAGGCGCGGACAGGACTTTGCCGACATCGGAATTAGTGAAGCTTGCGCTGAAGAAGATTGGGAAATAAAAATGAACAAATCCATAAAACTAATGCTTATAACTGCGCTTTTCATGGCGATGACGGCGACTTTTATACTTTTTGTGCGGATTCCCGCAGGGGTTGGAATTATTCACGTCGGCGACAGCTTAATCTACCTCGCCGCCTGTATTTTGCCCGCTCCCTATGCGCTGATTGCGGCGGCATTCGGCGGCGCAATGGCAAACGCGCTCGGCGGTCATATAATATTTATTGTTCCGACTTTTATTATAAAAGCTTTGATTACGCTTCCATACAGCGCGAAAAGCGAGAAAATCCTCACTAAAATAAACGCGTTTATGACGTTGCCGTCCGGATTAATCACAATCGGCGGGTACTTCGCGGCTGTTTGGATTTTGTTCGATAAGGCAACAGCGACTGCGGCGATTTACGGCGATGTGATTCAGGCGGCAGGCAGTGCGGTGCTGTTTTTCGCAGTTGCCGCCGCGCTTGACAAGGTTAAATTTAAACAAAAGGTGTTCTTATGAAAAAGGCTTTACTCGTGATTGATTTGCAAAACGACTATCTTTGGGAGCCGCGTAAAAAGAAATTCTCGTATGATACCGCTCCTTTTGTCGCGCGCGTAAACGCGCTGATAGAGCAGTATGAGCCGAACGATGTAATCTATATTAAACATATAATTCAGAATAACCCGATTAATAAAAAGCTTTTCGGGTTTTCTATTCAAGGAACAAAGGGCGCGGAGCTTTTCGGCGGCTTAAAAATCGTTTCGGATAATTGCTTTGAAAAGCTTTTAAGCGACGCGTTTTCCGCAAAGAAATTTAAAGCTTTCATGAAAGAAAAAGCTTACGAAAGCGTGGCGATTTGCGGACTTGACGAGGGCGGTTGTGTTTCTGCGACGGCGAAAGGTGCAATCAAAAACAACCTGTCGGTTGAAATGCTTACAGCGGGAATTGCAACTGTTTTCCCCGCTCAAAAAATTGAAAAACTACGCAGTAAATTAAAAAGCATGGGAGTAAAATACATTGATTGAAAAAGTAAGCGGAATTCCTGAAAACACAGACTACGAGCGCATAATCGAGCCGCAGTTCAGCGCGGAGGATGTAGACTTTGAGTATTCACTTCGCCCCAAGCGGCTGAGCGAATTCATAGGACAGGAAAAGCTCAAGGAAAACCTCAAAATTTTTATTGACGCGGCGAAGGCGCGCGGCGAAAACTTAGACCACGTCTTGCTTTACGGGCCGCCGGGGCTTGGGAAAACCTCGCTTGCTTCCATCATCGCTAACGAAATGGGCGTGAATATAAAATCCACTTCGGGGCCTGCGATTGAAAAGCCGGGCGATTTAGCGGCAATCCTCACGAATTTGCAAGACGGCGACGTGCTTTTCATTGACGAGATTCATCGGCTTTCGAGGCAGGTTGAGGAGATTCTTTACCCTGCAATGGAGGACTTTTTTCTCGATATAATTATCGGTAAAGGCCCTGCCGCGCAGTCGATTAAAATTGACCTGAAACGCTTCACGCTCATCGGCGCAACTACCCGCGCGGGACAGCTTACAGGCCCGCTTCGCGACAGGTTCGGCGTGGTTATGCGGCTGGAGCTCTACAACGAGGAACAGCTCTGCGATATTATCAAACGCTCGGCGGTAATCCTCGCGATTCCGACTGTGCATGATGGTGCAAAGGAAATCGCCCGCCGTTCGCGCGGGACGCCGCGAATCGCGAACAGATTACTCAAGCGTGCTCGTGACTTCGCCGAGGTTCTCGGCGACGGGAAAATCACGCAGGACTTGGCGAAAATCGCTCTCAACAAGCTTGAAATCGACGACTTAGGCTTAGACAGCCTTGATAAACGATTGCTCGAAATGATTATAAAAGGCTACAGCGGCGGCCCTGTCGGGCTTGAAACCTTGGCTTCCGCGCTCGGCGAGGAAGCGGTAACGCTTGAGGATGTCTGCGAGCCGTTCCTTATGCAGCTCGGATTTATCGCGCGGACGCCGCGCGGCAGAACAGCGACACAGCTCGCTTATAACCACCTCGGCGTGGAGCAGATGGGACAGCAGCAGTTGTAGAGACGTGAGGAGGATTTCAAAATGATTGATTCATTACAAGCGCAAATTTCAGATTGGAAATATGGAAGAGGAATCATTAAAAATTTTATAACGATGTTAAATGATTCAGACTTAGATAAACCTCTCCCAAGAAAAAATTTGAACACAATAAGAAAACAATGCGAAGAATTGGTTCAAATTCAAAGTTGCTATGTTAAAGCTCTTGAGGATAAACAAATTAAATTTAGTTACTCCCCGCTTGATAACGTAAGTAAAGAAGGCTTAATTTCGCAAATGAATGAATTGGATACAATATTAGAGGCACAGCTTGAACAATTTACAGGCTGTGAAAAAATCGTGTGGTTCGGAGATGAATGGAACATACATCAACACATATCGGCAATGATAGGACATGAGCAAATGCACATAGGTCAAATTATCGCTTTTTGTTATGCAACAGGAATAGATATTCCTGAT
>WQYC01000049.1 GCA_009781425.1 Oscillospiraceae bacterium | reverse complement strand
CCGGGCTAAACGACCCATGAAGGACACGTCTGCGCTCCTTTCTTGATTTTAGGTATACATAGTTTATTATATCATAAATTGTAAGGAAAAGCAAGTTTTTTTACGAAAATTTAGCCCCGATTTTATCGGGGCGTGGGGTTATTTGTGCTTTGTTGTTAATTTCCAATTTAATTTATTTCAATCTTTTTGTCTAATTCCCGCTTACAAGCGATTTCATCTACGTTATCGCTGATTAGTGTAATCTATCGCAATAAATGACCATTGACGAAACGAAAAATATATGCTATAATAGTATTATCAAGAAAACGTTGGAGACATTAATGAAAATTGATATTCAAATAGATTCTCTTACCCCTTGTTTAATTGAAAGGAAAACCGGAAACCCTGTAGATACGGTTGTTAAAGCCATCAAACCTGCAAAAAATGATTATAAAAGTTGGAACTTCGATTGGTCTATCCCGCTCAGAAATAATTATGACGTTTACGCTCTGCGGGTGCGCGGAAGCACACAAATACAGGGAATGATTGCAATTGCGGTTGATGATGCTAATGCTGCAATGAATGATAATAGAAGACGAAAGCTTTATAAATCTGATTAATAAGTATTATGGAGGTAATTGAAATGTTTAACGAATATGTAAAATTGGACGAAATAGCAATGGACGGTGTTTTCGCCGTCCCGTCAGTCGATGATTTTGATATGTTAGCTATGAGAAAATATTGCAAAGAGAAAAACAAACCCTATAATGAATTAACGGATGAAGAAATAGGTTTCTTTACGTTGCAAAGACAAGGGCGAGAAGCCATGTAGGAAAAATGAAATTTTGTAACAATCCCCTCTTCAATTCCGCCAATCGTTCCGCCATTAGTATAAATTTGTACCAATTTACATTGGTTTGAACATCGCCAAAACCCGCTAAAACCGCTCATAGTCAGTATTTAAACTAAACTGCAACTCCCTGACCCCCGGTTCAAATCCGGGTGACGCCTCGTACATAAATCCTCTGAAATTCAAGGTTTCGGGGGATTTATTGTTACCTGCTTGAGATTACAAAACCATTGACGAATCACCAGTTTTATGTTATACTAACATTATACGATATAGAATCGGAGAGCCCCAAATGATTATTTATCATGGCAGCACTGTGCCTGTAGAAACCCCGAAGATTTTGCAAAGCGAACGCAAGTTAGACTTTGGTGAGGGATTCTACACCACTTATAACCGTGAACAAGCTGTTCGCTGGTCGGAGCGTGTATGCGCGAAACGGAACACAAGCGTCCGCATTATATCTGAATACGAGTTTGATTTAGAGCTTGCCGAGAGAGAATTGAAAATCATTCGCTTCGGTAAGCCTGATGAAGATTGGTTGGATTTTGTCTCTGCTAATCGCAGCGGACATATGACGTCAGTTCCCTACGATATTGCAATCGGTCCCGTTGCAGACGATGATGTTTACGGAACGATTCTATTATACGAGCAGGGCATCTTGGATAAAAGCGAAGCAATCAAGAGGTTAAAGGTGAAGGAGCTCTTCAATCAAATTCTGTTTCATACAGAAAAATCCTTACAATATTGCCGTTATGCTCGGCACAAAGCGATTGGAGGCGATGTTTGATGGCGAAAGATAAGTTTGCCGCGCTTCTCCCTATTCTAATCGGAGGCTTGGCTAATAAAATTATTGAAGAAACTCATGTGTCTGAGGATGAAGCGTTAAATAAGTTATACAGCTCTGAATTATATTCTGCGCTTGAGAATGAAAAAACAAAGGTTTGGACATACAGTGTCCCGAAATTATTTGACTTATATCAAGCAGAAATCACCACCGGGGAATTAAATCTCCCTGAGTATTAAAAGGAGGAATCATCATGCCCGAAATAGTCAGATTTAAAGCGTTTTGTCTTGAACGATACAAGCACGAAAATAACATGACCGGCAAAGATACAATACGCTTGTTTAATCAATTCGGCGTACTTGATTACCTCGGTTCTTTTTACGATGTGCTCCATACCTTCGGCGATAAGTATATCGTTGAAGATATTGAGCAATTTATTAAAGAGCGTCAAACGGCGTAGAACTTTAATATTGTAACAATCCCCTCTTCAATTCCGCCAATCGTTCCGCCATTAGTATAATTTTGTACCAATTTACATTAGTTTGAACATCGCTAAAACCCGCTGAAACCGCTCATAGTCAGTGCTTAAACTAAACTGCAACTCCCTGACCCCCGGTTCAAATCGGGGTGACGTCTCGTACATAAATCCTCTGAAATTCAAGGTTTCGGGGGATTTTTTGTTTTGGGGGCTTAGGCAACCTCGGGAATTACTATGCGACAATCACTATATCATCAACCGCTAAATAAGGGAAACCCTCTTCATCAACTCCGAATACTCCCGGCAGTTCAATGAATGTCCCTTCGGGTGGGTAATCGTCAGGGTAAATATGTTCGCCGTTCCAAACAAATTCAAATAATTTATCACAGCCCGAAGAACATTCAATTATAATGAAATGCAGAAATTCATTGTTGACTTCCCAAAAAAGAGGATAATAATTACCTCTGATTTTCATGGTTTGCCCTACATAAGCCTGCATATTCTGCATTATAATATCCATCTGCGCGCTCACCATTGTACTGCTCAGCTTGGTAAAATCAACATCAACATCGACATCAACACTCATATCCGCGTCAACCTCCGGAGGGTTTTCACTGCCTCCGTTTTCTGTGCAGCCGGAAATAAGCATTAAACATAAAAACAACGCAAGTATTTTTTTCATTCTATCCTCTCCTTAAAACAAGTCCGATTATACTAAACACAGCGAATACCGCTATATTCACCGCAACAATGACTGAGCCGAGCGGAAGATTATCATACATCGCCGACAGCAGAATCCCGAACGTCGAGCATACCACCGACACAATTACCGAGCAGATTGTCACCGCTCTGAAGCTCTTGAACACGCGCATGGCGGTGAGTGCAGGGAAAACCACCAACGCCGAAACTAACAACGCTCCGACTAAATTCATTGCTAATACGATTATAACTGCGATTATAACTGCGAGAATCATGTTGTAAACCTTTGCTTTTATTCCCGTTGCGGCGGCGAAGTCTTCATCAAATGTTATAGCGAAAATCTTGTTATAAAACAAAACAAATACAACGCTTACCGCAACAGATAACCCTACGCATAACCACACCATCCACGTTTTTGAACCGAGAGTTAAAATGGCTGTAGAGCCGAATAATACAGTACATACATCAGCGGCTAAATTAGCAGAACGCGGGAAGATATTCATAAATAAATACCCGATTGCCAAGGTGCCCACCGAAAGCATCGCAAGTGCCGAATCGCCTTTTATTTTTGAATGAGGCCCCGAAAGCAACAGCCAAATCGAGCATAAAATTGTAATCGGCAACACCCAAAAGATGTTGTTTTGGAAGTTTTCGACTCCGATTCCCATAGCAACAGCCGCCACAATTGTAGTTGAACCGAAGGAAACGTGCGACAAACCGCTCCCGATGAACGACAGCCGCTTCAGCACTAATGTTACGCCTAAAAGTGATGAACAGAAGGCAATCGCCACCCCGACAATAAGTGCGTAACGGGCAAAAGCGAAATTCTGGAATAAATATACAAGCTGGTCTAATCTTTCATTAAAGCTCATACTTTGCAACCTCCCCGTAAAACTGCATTGTCTGACCGCCGATATGTAAAATATGCGAAGCGTATTTTACGGCGTTCGCTATATCATGCGAAATCATAATAATGCTTGTGCCGCTCTTATTTAATTCTGCGATTAAATCATACATTTCGGCAGTTGCAACAGGGTCAAGCCCTGCTGTCGGTTCGTCTAACAGCAGTATTTTACGTGTAGCGCACAAGGCTCTCGCAAGCAATGTTCGCTGCTGCTGACCGCCCGATAATTCACGGTAACAGCGTTTGGCGAGGTTAGTTATACCGAGCTTCTCCATGTTTTCGGCGGCTAACTTTTTTTCTTTCCTGTTATAAAACGGCCGAAGACCGCACCCGTTCAAGCAACCCGAAAGCACAACTTCTCTGACGCTTGCGGGAAAATCTTTTTGTATAACTGTTTGCTGCGGTAAGTAGCCTATTTCGTTTAAATGAAGTCCGTCACCTGCTTCGATTTTTCCCGACATCGGCGATTTCAACCGAAGCAAGGTTTTCATCAGCGTGCTTTTCCCCGAACCGTTTTCGCCGACAATGCAGAGATAATCTCCTGCATTAACCGCGAACGAAATATTTTTAACAACTGCTTTACCCTCATATCCGGCAGTTAATTTTGAACAGGTCAGTTGAGCCATTAAGATAAAGCCTCCCTTAAAACTTCTAAATTGCTTTCCATAATTGACAGATAATTCATGCTTGAATTCGCTGTCTTCATGCCGTCGAGAACGAGGATTTTCTGGTTTCCCGCTTCGGTTGCATTTATAATTGTTTCGGCAATATCGCGCTTACCCGTTTCGGTAATCATAATAAAATCTAATTCTAACTCGTCAATCCTTCTCGAAAGCTGTACAATAGTGGAAAAGCTCGCCTCCGCTTCTGCCGAGCAACCCGAGAAAGCCGCGTAATGACTGATTCCGTAGTCGTTCATCATGTAAAGGAACGGGAATCTGTCAGCGAATACTACCGTGTCTCCCGAGGCTTCTGCCACCATTTCTTTATATCGTTCGTCTAATTCGGTTAATTTTGCGGTGTAAACAGAAAGATTTTCGCGGTAAGCTTCTTCATTTTCAGCGTTTAATTGAATGACCGCTTCTGCTATAATTCCGCACAAAACCTTCGACATTCGCAGTGAAGTCCATACGTGTTCTTCCTCATGCAGTTCCTCGTCTTCATAATCATCGTGGTCGTCGTCACATTCCTCGTCCTCGCAGTCATGCTCAATCATGAGAATCGCGTCGCCGAGGGCTTCAACCATGTTAATCACAACCATGTCAGGGTTAATCGCTTGCGCAAGCGCATCCTTCACCCAGTCGTCCGAGTGACCGCCGACATAGATAAATAAATCAGCTTTTGAAATCCTCGCAATATCGTTCATCGACGGACTAAAGCTGTGCATATCAACACTGCTGTCAATCAGCAGTGTCAGCTCAAAATTGTCGGACTTTTCGCCGATAATTTCACGAAGCCAGTCATACTGCGGAAATACCGTGCAGACAATGTTGAGCTTTACTGTCGGTTCAGCTTCGATTGCGTCTTCTCTGTCCTCGGTCGGCGCAGCTTCCCGACTGCACGCCGCAAGAATAAAAACTGAAATTAAAATTAATAAAAATCTTTTCATTTTTTCCTCCTTTTATCAGCCGCAATCGCCACTGTACACGCAATAAGAACGGGAATCAGCATATAATTTCTTCTACTGCTTGTTTTGGGATTGCTTTGTGCTTGAGAATCAAGCTCGCAAGCTTCATCGTCATTGAAAGCAAAGCCGCCGTTGCTGAGATTTGACACAAACTTAACAACGCGTTCAAATATGATTGCGTTCATCATTCCGCCGTTTTCATCAGCGTCATAACAGAAGGTCATATATTCAAACGAGCCGACCTCGACAGGAAACTCTTCTGTCGATTTCCCGCTGAGTCTATGCGTGGCATGAAAATGCCCTGTTCTCGTGAGTGTTGCGAAGTGCTGTGTAAACTGCTCTGCGAAGGCAACTGCCGCGTCGCCGCCCGTGATTGTAATTACGCCGCTTCTTGCCGCAACTCTGCCGCTGATACTGCCGTCTTCGTTAGTGAAGTCGTAACTGAATTCGCCTGTAGCGTTATTGATGTCACCGCCCGAAGCAACGACATCACCGCCCGCACCGCTGATAAGCCAGTCGATTTGTGTTTTCTTCGCAGGGACATCGGCAAATGCTGTAATCGTGAAAACAAGCATAATAATTAATGAAAATATAAGCGTGAATAGTTTTTTCATGTTTTATTTCTCCTTTAAATGTAAATTAAATAGTCAAATGCTTTTAAGCACAGAAAAACAAGGCACAGCAATAGCCAAACCTTGTTTAATTGTACGTATTTAATTATTTAATCTGACATTCGCCTCGACTGGATTTGCGGGGAAAATCAGCATTAAATCTGATTCCTTTGCGTGAAAACCCGCAGAAATGAAAACCACAGACAAAACAGTTGCAAACGTAACAGCTTTTCTGAATTGCTCTAAAACTTTTATGATTTTACAAATGATACAAATTTCTTCAATACAGCCGTGACCGGCGTGCGCCGCAACTAAGACTGCCGTTAAAAGAGTAAAGGCAATAAAACTCAGCAAGAGCATTACGACGAGCGTCTTTTTCATAATTGCCGTCCTCCTTTTTGTTTTTGTATAACTCTGCTCAATAATTATAACTTAAAAGAAAATATTTGTCAATAGTTTTTTACATCCGCAGAAAATGCCGAGTAGACAAAAACCGCCGCAATCGCGGCGGTTTTTCATGTTCTTTCTTATATTTTATCAATTACCCCTGCTACTAATCTTAAAATATTTAATGCACTATTTGTTCCTATATCACCTTTACCGCCGTTAGCAACAAACTGCTGAACTGAATTAAGCTTGTTGATTCCCGCTATGTGCCGAAGCAGTGCAAGCGCGTCTGCTGTCTGAACCTCGCCGGTGCCTGTGATGTCACCTGTTTTGAACGTCAGCACAAGAAAATCGCCCGTTGCAGTGATGTTTATATTTGCGTTTCCGTTTGCGCCGACTGTCGAAGCTGACACGAACTCAAGCTCATTTGTCACTGCATTAAATTTCACAAGCACTGCGTTTTGCCCTGCATGAGCCGCTCCTACAGTTACGGAAGTATTACCCGCTGTGGTGACTTTTAGCTGATTCACGGGTATATTGCTGTTTATTGCATTAATTACAGCTCGCGGGATATTTACAATAAGCGTTGCTGTACCTGTTGCTTGCTGAACAGGCGGGGTTGGTGCGGGTGGTGTTTCGGTGTCTGTACCGCCGCCGCCGCCACCACCTCCTCCGCCGCCGCCGCCGGGAGGTTTAGTCGTTCCGCCGTCTGTTGTGCAAGGCTTTCCGCAAGCGGCTTCACCTTTACAGCTCGCACCGCAGGGTACGAAAGGCGTTGTTCCGCCGCCTGTTGTGCAGGGCTTTGTGCAAGCGGCCTCACCTTTACAGCTCGCACCGCAGGGCACGAAGGGCGTCGTACTGCCGCCTGTTGTGCAGGGCTTTCCGCAAGCAGCTTCACCTTTACAGCTCGCACCGCAGGGTACGAAAGGCGTTGTTCCTCCACCTGTTGCCTTTGTTGTCAGATAAACCCGCGTAGCCTTTGCATTATCGGCAGTATTCCAGAATCTGAAACGCAGATTATCGGTATCAAGTCCGCTTATATCGAAAATAATTTTCCCCGGTTCTGTGGTAATCCGCGGGTTGTCTTCGTTAAATTGAGTCCAGTTGTCGGGTTGTGACCAAAATGCGAACGAATAGTTCCCCGCAAGCGTTCCGCTGTATTCAATTACCATGATTTCTGCCTTTTCTAATATAAAGGCGGGAGGAATCCAGGTAGTAAAACCAGTAGCGTCAAGATTTCGGTCTAAATCATACGGGAAAACATTAAAACCATGGTTCGGTCCCGGTATTCTGTTATAAGCCGCGAAGAAAGCATTAACAAGCGGCACATTCCATTCATTTATACTGCGGTGGAACAATTGCCAAGCTTCTCCCTCTACGGCGTTCCACCAAGCTGTCGGTATGCCTAAATCAGCGAAATACTTGAAATACTGCGCTGTCCACTCTGCTTCACCGCCAAGCGTCTGGTCTCCGCCCCCGGGAAGGCTTGTATCAATGGGAGCGATTTCTTTTATATAAATCGGAATCCCTTTATCTAATGACGGTTGTATATATTCTAAAGAATACTCAGGATAATAGAAAATACCAACCATAGTGAACGGGTCGTCCGGGGCTTCGTAATGTCTCAAGGTAGTAGAGCTCGCCTGTATAACTGCCTCAATAACTACACGCTTGTCGTTGTTGCCGCCGCTTTTGCGGATTACATCGAGTGCGACTGCGTTCAGTTGGTTAATCCGAGCCGCGTAAATCGGGATTTCTGCCGCAAAGTGGTCATAATCCCAGAACCAACCGATAGTTGCTCTCGGATAAGGCTCGTTCATCGGCTCAAACAAAAGCTTATCAACAGGATAATCCTTGAATTTGTCGGCGATTTGCGTCCATACGTCAGTGAGCCAATCGCTCGCATCGGTAGTATCGTAAGACGATAAATTATATAAGCTCTGCGGCGTACTGCGCTCATGGTGGGTATTGATAATTACAATCAAGCCCGCTTCTAACGCCCAGTCTACAGCCTGCTGAACTCTATCCATCCACTCTTGGCTTATGTTTCTGTTCTCGTCCATGTGCAGCTCCCACGTTATAGGAATACGCACATGGTCAAAGCCTTTGAGTGCAATCGCCTCAAATTGCCATTTCTCGATTCTCGGCTGACTCCAACAGGTTTCCGAATCCATAGGGTCTGCAAGCCAATTCCATTCACTCGGCGGGCAGGGTGTTGAACAGGG
Organism: Oscillospiraceae bacterium; assembly: GCA_009781425.1. Lineage (GTDB taxonomy): Bacteria > Bacillota > Clostridia > Oscillospirales > Ruminococcaceae > Ruminiclostridium_E. The sequence goes on along the minus strand of WQYC01000049.1, from coordinate 7,153 downwards.
CTTATTATCACATTCGTTCGTATTATTATTGGCAGGGTCACAGCCAAACGGGCGCGCTTCGAGCGTGTTGCCTATGTTTATGCCCATGCCGAGCTTTTTCATCATGCCCCAGCCTGTGGTGTAGCCGCCGATTTGGGTGGGGGGGTTGGTGGGGTCGGGGTCGGTGCCGCCGCCACTGCCGGTTGTAAGGTACATTTTTGTGATTTTCGCGGCGTTACCCGCTCCCCATGTACCAAAACCAAGCTGAGCGCCCTCAAGCCCGCGTACATCAAAGGTTATTATCCCCTCTTCACGAGTTACACGGGCATGGCTTTCTTCAAATTCCTGCCACGGACCGCTTATAGAAAATTTAACATCGCCGGTGAGCGTTCCGGTGTGTTCAACCACCAAAAATTCTGCGATATTGAGCACATTAGGCAGAGGAGTCCAGAAGGTAAACTCGTTATCTACAAAAGCACCTTTGAATTCATAAGGAAAACCAGGAGTCGGCAGTATATAATCCGCGCCCGGCGTTCTTTTGTAAGCTGCGAAGAAAGCGTTCAGTAGCGGCACATTCCACACGTTTGTTGCACGGTCGAACAACTCTTCGGGACTTGTACCTTGACAATTCCACCACAAAACAGGAACGCCTAAATTAAATAGTGCGGTTACAGTTGTGTTAAGCCAATCTTCCGGCATTGGCATTGGTGAGCCGGTGTCCATACTAATTATTCCGTATTCCTTAATAAAAACAGGAATTCCTTTGTCGATTGCGTGTTTAATGTCTGCGGTATCGTCGCCGCCATAGAAAAAAGTTCCAAGTATAACAAAGGGGTCATCGTTTAAAATTGGCTGTAGTGACGGTTGCGACAGCACATAGGGAATCGTTTCAGGCTTTCCGCCTGGAGCAGTCAATGCGACAATTCGGTTGGCGTTTTTGCCGCCGCTGTTACGTATTATATCTAAAGTGTGGGCATCTAACTCAGCGACTTTTGCAATATGAGCAGTATCAATAATAGGACCGTTTGCGTCCCAACCCGAATATATCCAACCGCCTTGAACAACACGGTAAGGCTCGTTCATCATCTCGAAGATGAGGGTTTCCGTAGAATAATCCTTGAACCGTTCGGAAATCTGTGACCAGACATTGGTGAGCCAAGCTTTGGCTCCGTCCATATTTCCTACATCAATCATATTATATAAGCTTTGCGCTGTAGTGCGTTCGTGGTGCGTGTTAATCACTACAATCAAGCCCGAAGCAATAGCCATATCTACAACTTCTTGAATTCTGTCAAACCAGTCCTGTTTGATTGTTCCGTCAGAGTTTATGTGAATTTCCCAAGATATAGGAATACGCACGCTGTCAAAGCCTTTGAGTTTTATCGCCTCAAACTGCCATTTCTCTATTCTCGCCGCTCCCCACATAGTTTCGGAATCCATATGGTCTTGAAGAAAGTTCCAGCTTCCCGCTCCGCTCGGCGGGCAGGGAGTTGTGCACATTACCGGTATTCTTACATCACACGGTTCATTTCCTAAATGACAGCAAAAGAAGCCTAACGGGCACTCGCCGTTCTTACATTCGTTATTTTTTCCTTTTTCGGGCTCGCAACCACTCGGGCGGGCGTCCATTGTATTGCCGATATTTATGCCCATGCCGAGCTTCTCCATCATACCCCAGCCTGTTGTGTAAGTAATGCCGCCGATGACAATTTCAGATCGGGAACAACAGGGTCAGTCCCGCCTGAACCCACAGGAACAAAGCTTATGTTATCAATTTTAACTTGAACAGCTACGTTGCCCGCATTTATGTAACTGCTCAAGTCGATAACTATATTTTCCCAAAAGAAATCGTGCTCTTGCCAATCCTCTGTTTTCTCTACAAAATCAAGGCTTCTGCTCAACGGAACCTCAGCTCCGCCGTTAACAATATAAGTGAAATCGACGTTTATCTTGTCGCCTACGCTATAGCTTCTTTCTCCATAGAACAATTGCATAACAAAGTTTGTCGCTGTGAACGACAAACCGCTTATATTCGCATTAAATGTTTGAAAACTGCCGGATAAGTTGTTAATTTGGTCAAGCTGATGATAATAAGTCGTCACACCGTCGTCGTGAGCTGCAAGCTGTGCGCCGAGACTGCCCGCCGTTATGTTCGGAGTGCTTCCGCTTACCTGCAGAATCCCTCCTGTCGGCGCAAGACTTATGATAAATATAACTGTTAGAAATAGTGATAAAGCTTTCTTTTTCATGATATTCCGTCCTTTCTGTAAACAAGATTTAATTATACAAATTCATTATAACACGCGAAAAATAAAAAAAGGTGTGCCAATAGCACACTTTTTTATAGAATTAAATGGAAATTTATATTTTTAAAATCCGACGTTTTCAGTTCCGAGCAATGCATATGTTGTAATATACATTCGTGTAATTGCTGCGTTATTGCCGTTTCCCCAAAAAGCAAACCCAAGAGCCGAACCGTCCAATTCTCTTAAATCGAAAATGAGAAGCCCATCTTCTGCGGTGATTCTGCTGTCACCTTGGCTAAATTGCTGCCAATCCAGATACCTTACAAATGAATAATGCGGCAAGCTAAGCCTGCTCTCATATTCTACAACCATAACCTCGGCAGCGTTAAGTACACTCCAAGGAATATTTTCCCAGAGTGTGAAGTCTTTGTCTGCGATTTCGCCTAAATATACATAAGGAAAATCATGCGGTTGCTGAGAAACATATTCGTATGGCGGCTGTAAATAACTTTCATCAAGCGATTCTATGCCGAGCTGAGCGTAGGTCGTAAGATACATACGCTCAATGCTTTGTTCATAGAGTGTATCCCAAAAAGCGAACGCAAGATTATTGCCTTCTAATCCTCGTAAGTCAAAAATGAGTTTGTCATCTTCAGCGATAATTCGGCTGTGACCGATTTTAAATTCCTGCCAATCCGAATGTCTTGCAAAGGTATATGAGCTGGAGTGAGTCGGCGGTGTTCCTGTATATTCCACAACCATAATATCTGCGATATTTAATATATCCTCGGGAATATCACGCCAAAATGTAAAATTCCCTGTATCCATAATCTCGCCCGAAAATTCATATAAAATATTTGCAAGGGGCTTTTCATAATTTTTTGCAAATATTCCTGTAGCAAAAATTAAAACGACTGATAAAATACAGGCAACACTTGTAACAATCTGCCGTTTTGTGCGATTTTTATAATTATTTAAAGCCTTTTTTACAGCAGCCGCACTTTGATACCGCATTTCGGGTGCTAAAGCGGTGCATTTCGTGACAATTTTAGCGAGAGCCTTGTCTTCAATTTCAAGATTCCTTTCAGCTTTGCCCGTCAGCAGATAACGCAAAAGCACACCAACAGAATAAATATCACTTCGGCAATCGGTTTGAGCGAAGCCGTATTGCTCAGGCGGCGCAAATTTCTGTGTGCCGAAGTGGGTTGTGTCAGCTTCAGAATCGGCAGAATATTTGCGTGAAATCCCGAAATCAATAAGAGTTACTTGATTATTTTTCGGATTTATAATGATATTCGACGGCTTTATGTCGCGGTGGATAATCGGCTCGGAGCGTGAATGTAAAAATATGAGAATATCACAAAGCTTAATTATTATGTCAATTGAATTTTGTTCGTCTTTGTATTTTTTCAAGTATTCATTTAGCGGTAAGCCTTCTATATATTTCCGGATAGAATATCTTTCGTCATCTAAGCTTTCAAAGCTCGGTATTCCCTCATATTCAAGCCCCTGAAGAAGCACTCCTTCGCTTTGTGCCGGATTTTTAATATTGCGGTGACTTTTAAGTACATATAAATTCTTAGTATCTTTTTCAGACATAACTATTGTTTCGCCAAATTCATTGTGTCCGATAAGCTCAACCATATTAAAGCGAGCCGCGATTTCCTTCGGCAGTGCGTGTTCTTCAAAAGAAAAAGCTTCAGATGGTGTATTCAAAAAATCTTCAGTATAGGATTTATTCATCTTTCTTCTCCTAAAAGCGGAATAGATAGCTCGAAAAGCGTGGCTTGTACAGCTTGAATATCAAAGCCGTTTTCTAAAGCGTAAATAATAGCGGCATCGCGCCTTATTTTAGGATAAAGCGCGCCTCTTTTTGCTATTGTCAGCAGTTTTTGCGTTTCATCATATTTCATTCCAAACCCTAAAGCAAGCTGAATAACCTTATCCCGTGACGGCATTTTCGTTCCGTTGAAAAGCTGATGCCCGTAAGTGCGTTCAATATCAGCTTTTTTGATTACATTGGCAGGGATTGTCTCTTTTTCGGTGCAAAGCTTATTCAGATACACATGAAAAGAAAGCGCGCTGTCAGTTTCCTCTTCATAACGCTTGATAAAGCGATTTAAAGACGTTGTTTTGAATAGCCGTTTCAAAAGTTTATTAGTGGGTATTTGAGGATTTGACATATTCTTCTCACATCTCCGTAAATACTGTTTAGGTATACTTACTTCCTCCCAAGCACCCCATGCGTCTCCCTCAGCTGCTCGATAATCTTCAGCTTCTGCGGGCATTTTTCCTCGCAGACGCCGCACTCTACGCACTGCCCTGCGTCCGTTCCCCAACCTATTTCCCACGCCGCTGTGCGCTCTGCCATCGGCTTGTAAAGATTGCCGTATTCAGCCTTTGCGTAGTCAGTCAGCTCGTAAACGCGGTGATAATTCATCAGCCCGAAAACGTGCGGAATGTTGATTTTCTGCGGACACGGCAGGCAATAATTGCAACCCGTGCAGTACAAGTCAGACAGCTTTTTATTCTCCGCCATCATTGCATTGATTTGCGCGATTTCATCGGCGGTCAGCGCGTTTTCAATCGCCGCGACCTTCGCGTTTTCCTCAAGCTGTTCAAGGTTTTGCATACCCGAAAGCGCGATGTCAACATACGGATTCGCGGTTACAAAGCGCATCGCGATTTCAGCCGAGCTTTTCACCTCGCGCTTCAAAAGCCCTTTGATTACGCTCGACGGTGCGCCGAGCCGCCCGCCGCCGACAGGCCCCATGATGACCGTGCCGAGTCCTTTTTCCTTTGCGTGTTTTAAACCTGCTTCAAGCGAGCGGTCAAGTAGGTTGTATTGCAGTAGCACCGACTCGAACATTCCGCTGTCGATAATCGGAATAAGATTCTCGGGAGCATCGTGAAAAGAAAACGAAATATGCCGAATCAGCCCTTCGTCTTTGGCTTTCAGCAGTTCCTTATAAACGCCGCCGCTCCCCTGCATTTGCTCGACAGTTCCTTTATTGATTCCCCACATATGGTAAAAATCTATGTAGTCGGTGTCAAGCTTGGTGAGTGAGGTTTCTAATTTCTTCCGCAGGTCAGCGGCAGTACAATCATCAGAATTATACTTGGTTGAAAGATAAACCTTGTCGCGCCAGCCTTTTAAGGCTTTCCCTACGGCAACCTCGCTGTCGCAGTCGCAGTAGAGTGGCGCGCTGTCAATGTAGTTAACGCCGAGCTCAAACGCCCGCTGCATAAGCGGCGTCGCAAGCTCGTAGTTTACCTTGCCACCCTCCGACATGGGCAGGCGCATTGCGCCGAAGCCGAGCAGAGACGTTTTTATTCCTGTTTTCCCGAATTCTTTATAAATCATGTTTTAATCTCCTCAAAGTTTTATTATACTTATTCTACCATGAATTTCCTCTTTAGTCAACAAAAATAAACCCGACTTTAAAAGCCGGGTTGTTATCGTTATTATCACGCGCTTGAAGTAAATTTATCTCCTGCTTTAGCGGTGAACATATCAGGTGCGCCCACCTTGAAAAGCTCCATATAATCAGAATTAACGTATCTCGTGCTTGTTCTCGTTGTGCCACCGGAAACGTAGTTCTTCCCACATTCGGGACAGGTGTCTGTATGAATCTGCACACTCTGCGAGGTTATGCGCTTATCGCTGTTACCCGCTACTTTTTGCTGTTCGCGGCGAACGTGCTCCATTTCATGCGCGCGAACCATGTGCTGAGCTTCTGCAGGCTTCATTCTCGTAGGCTTCTGGAACGAAACCGCCGAGTCATTAGACTTGTCAACATAACGTCTGTTTTTGCAAGTTTCGCACTCACACAGCGGACACTCGGTATGAGAGCCGTTGTGCTTATTATTAATATGGTCACTTACGAGCTCACTCTTGGACTTTGAATTATCCGGCTTGCTCGCAACACCAAGACTGAACATCTTCTCTAAATGCTCTTTGCGTGCGGCTTTTCTCGTTTCGGAATCTCTTGTGATTCCGTCGGGGTCGTAGCCGGATTTTTTCTCAGCGTGATAAACTCGCTGAGTATCCTCAAGCCCTGTCGTCACTTTCTCGCTTTTCATGCGGGAATACACAGTCCCCTGTGCCTGCTTGTTAGTATCGTCAACGTTATTATGTTTAAGTCCCAACGCCTGCGCTACCATTCCGGTCACCCCTTTCTGCCTTTTTAAAAAATCCGCCAATTACACACTATAAATATAGCACGCGCGAAGCAGAAAGTCAATAGGTTTTATTGATTTTTGTAAGAAAATACAAATTTTTTTATAAAAACTATAAAGTTCTTCTTTTTTCTGCCGATATAACAAATAACTTGTATTGTGTAAAAAGGGGAAATTAACATGAAAAAGCTTGTAACTCTACTGCTCACCTGCATTATTCTGACAACTCTGCTCTCCGCCTGCGGAAGCAACGACGCCTTCGAGCCTGTGCCGAGGGACAGGACCCCCGCGGAACCCGAAGACGAAAGCATAGTAACGACAACCGCGCCGCCGGTCACAACCACTGCGCCACCCGAACCCGAGCCCGAACCGCTCACGTTCGTAAGCGAGGAAGCGGAGGAGCTTTTTAATGTTATAATAGAAAACAGACACGTTTGGGAGCGGGAGAATATGCTCGGCGGAACTCTGATAGACTTAGACTTTGACGGCACGCCGGAGTTTTTGGTGTTTTCTGCTGACGAGTATAGCGGGGAGTGGAGAAAAGGCGGTAATAATATAAGTATTTTCAGAATCCATTCGGACGGCTTTGAAAACATCGCGGAAATAAGAAGCTACGGCATATCAGGTGACGAAACATCCAATAGCTCAATCGCGCTTCACACCGATGACGACGGTAAAAGAAGCTGGGTAATACCTAATATGATTACAAACGGTGAAATTTCGCAGTGGCGGCTTGGATTGTTTGATTT
>WQYC01000048.1 GCA_009781425.1 Oscillospiraceae bacterium | reverse complement strand
TTATTTACGATAAAGACAACGATTATAAGCTTCTCGGCGGCGACTACGGGCTTGCAAATGTTGCGCCGACACTCGCGAAAATGTTCGGGCTTACTACCCCCGCGTCTTGGGAAAAATCCATGATTTAGGAGATGTATTATGAGCAATATTGAATGGCTTTGGACGAGCGGTACGGAATTTGATTCGCACACGGCGTCAGTTCCCGAAAAGCTTGCCAAACACGGATACGCAGTCGCGCTGAACCGCATGGAAACGGGGAAAATGCAGACTGCACAGCTTTGCGTTCATGACGTTTTGGCAGGGAAAGAAAACCCGAATATCGCCATAATCTGCCCGAAGCACTTAGCTCCGAGCTGGCATTTTTCAATGCTTTGGGACTTAGGCTTAGAGTTTAAATACTTCGGCGTTTTTGAGAAGTCGCTCGACTTATTCTCTGATGTAGTCGCTAATTTCTGCATAATTTCCGAAGAAGCTCTGCTCAGCGGTAGTGAAATCGTGCTGTCGCAGGCGGGGGGCTCGGGTGTGATTTGGGACTTGATGATAGTGGACTTAGCTTCGGCGGAAACGAGTGAGCTTAACGAGAAGCTCAAAAACACAAAAGCCAAAGCAAAAAAGCTCCTCATAAACTCGCCCGCAGACGCAAAGGACGTGAAATGCGATAAGCTGTCTGCGCTCGTGAAAACCGTGCTTCAGCGCAACAAAAAGGACAAAGGTGCCGATTGCGCGATAAATACAGAGCCCGACGGGCAAGCCGCCGCAGGCAGAAACATGGCGGGAAATTACAACATAAAAACGATTAATTATAAAATCGACGGCGCGTTGATTGCGAAAACCGAGCGCATTGACGACGTGCGGCTTGGCGTTCCGCTGTACAGCTACGGCGGCAACATTTTCGAGGAATACAGCTTAAAGGAAAGAAAAACCTATTTAAGCGATGAATATGACAAGGCACAGTTGAAAAAGTTATTAGCCGTGGACGGCAAGCTTGAAGCTTTCCTGAAGGAAATCGTTACGCTTCTTGCTGACAGCGAGAATAGAATTGTCGTTTACTGCACTTCTCAGAATACTGTAAACTACGTCAGCAAGGCGCTTTGGGCGTGCAACGGCGGCAAGAAAGGCATTTGCGTTTATGACCGCGCGACCACTGACGGCGACTTCGTGAAGAATGAGCTCTACAAAGCAGGCACAGAAGAGCCGAATATTATAGTTGCAGATGACAAGGCGGGCAGCAGATTCCTCAATGTTGAAAAAATCACGCATATCATAAATTACGAATACCCCGAAAGCCCTGCGACCTTAGAGCAACGGCTGACCCGCGTGGGCAGAAAACCGAACGCGAATACAGAAGCTCCCGCGTTTTATATTTTCTGCGACGACGATTATAAATTCGACGGCAGAATGTTGCGCAAAACCGTGCTAAGCAACACCGGCAGAGCGTTCAGCAGAGTCCCCGATAAGAATTTACTTTTCGATATTGACGGGATTGAAGAGCATTTTATAGTACTTATTTTAGACTTGAAGTTCATCGCCGACAATGCAAAGGACGACATAGTTGAAAGCTTCCGCGTTGAATACAACGCGCCAGAGGTTGACACCGCCGCGGACGCCGCAGACACAGCGCAGAAGCGGCTTCAAAGCCTTGTCGAAATGTTCGGACTGCAGGAAATAATGAAGCAGGACGAGGTAGACGGCGAACAGCTTTTCATGCAAATATCCGAGCAGATTGAAAAGTTCAAGGGCAACAGCGTTTGCCTTGACGAGAAGGGCGTTTTAACTGTAGCGAAAGCGAATCCGGCACCCGCAAAAGCACCGAATTCCGAGCAAATCAAAGCCGCCGCAGAATTCGCGAAGAAGCTGACAGGCAAGAAGGAAGACTTCGCACTGCTCAAGGCTGAAACAGAAAAGCTTTCATACTGTCAAAAATTATCAGTGCTGACGGGCGCATGGAAGCATTACAGATTCGATTTAAAGGTTCCCAAGTCATACAAGGATTTTATAGAGCTTTATAACTATGTGGAAACACATTAAGCGAGGTGATTTAAGTGGCTGAATTAAAAGGCAGAACCGTAACAGAACTTTGCGGCGATTTTTACGAGGGGCACGCGGCGGGCGACTCTGAGAAAATGAGCGCCACGCTTGTCGCGCTTGACGAGCTGCTCATGACAGGTGAGGCGGCGCATCTTGATTTCATAGAATATTTCAACGAAATATTCAGCGGACGCTCAGCGTATAATACGCTGATGGGCGTTAAGGAATATCCCGTTGAAAGCGTGATTCGCGAGCTGCTACAGAACGCCTTCGACTGCGATTATGAGCAGGACGATATAAAAATCGGCATAAACTTCAAGGATAACCACACGATTTCTATTTCGTACAATGAAGTCGGGTTTATCTTAGAGCAGTTTATGTTCTACCTCAGCTTCGGACGTAATACCAAGAACGCGGCGTCCAGCGAGGGTCGCTTCGGTGTGGGTGCGAAGAGCGTTTTCATGAACGTCGAGTGGCTCACTATGCGCTCGAATAATTTCAGCTTCAGTATCACCAACAACGACGGTCAGCTTAGAATCAACGATATAAATTTACGTCGTCCGATTTTTAAGGGCACGGAAATAGTAATCAAGGTAAACGCGGAACAGCACAGAAGAATCAAGGATAACTTCGTGAGCTTAACAAGCAGAAAAGGCGATTATATCAACCTTGTTGAGCTTTGCTTCGCTTACAACAAGAAAAAAATCCTGCACAATAAATTATCGCAGGAGCCGAGTGAAAACCGCACTTTTAACATTGCGGTCATGCACAACGGAAAGCTCATCGACTTCTATAAAATTTTTAATCACTTTAATAAAGCCGTTGAAGTAAACGTAGTACGCTTTACGCAGGGCGGCAAGAGCGTGGTTGACTTCATCTGCCATGAGGACGACGGCTTTGTCTGCCTGATTCCGTTTGCGGTAGCTATGAGCAAGCGCACGGATATGGTTGCACTGCTGTCCGACAGATACAATTATTTCTCGACTTATGAGCTTACGGGGCTTATGCAGGAGGAGAACAGCGCGTTCGCCGATGAAAAGCTTTCAGCGTTCTTCATCAGCGTCCCGAATCAGCTTATAACCTCCTTCCGTACAGGCGTTCGCCCCGACAAGGAGGGCGAGGTCGTCACCCGCGTCGAGGAAAGCCTTACAAAAATTATCGCGGAATACGCGCGCTTCTTCGTATTAGAACTCGTTCCGAACCCCGATGGCGGCGGGCTTCATCATTTACGTCCCGAATCCTACGCGTTTGAATTTATTAAGAATTTTATTTTAACCTGCAACATCGCGCAGGGTCACAAGAAAGACTTTTTGCGCGCAATTTCTGTGCGATACTCGCGGGAGGAAGCTCCTCAGCATTACACTGAATTGCAGAAGAACGCCTTCTACAGCCGTTCTTACGGCGTTACGAAGGAAATCCACTTAGAAGGCTCGGCATATGACGAGCTGATTCTCGAAAAGTTAGACAGAATGAACGAAAACCTGTCTGACGTGAACGGCAGAGTTCTTTATGCAGGCTACGAATGGGCAGGCGAGCTTTCGGGAGACGCGGGGAAGGTCTACGCTTATGAGTTCCACAGAGACGGCGAAGTAATCACGATTAGCTCCGAAAATAACCCGTCCGGCACTGACTACGACCTGCACGACGGCTTCATGCGGATGACCTCGCGCATTATGGAAAACGCGCTCGGCGGCGACAAAATCGCTGACGGTGAGAAGTTTATTACTCTGCTGACGCTTCTTGATGAGGTGTACGGCGAGGACTATAAAATCGCGCTCAAAGAAGGCAAAATTGTGGTTATCGAAGAGGAAGAGGAGTTCCCTGCTGACGCGAGCGGCATGAAAATCGCGAATATATCAGCGATGATGAGCTGTCTGCACAGGCACAGGAACACCTTCCTTACTTACCAGGATTACAACGAAACCGTGAAGTTTATGCTCGGCAGATTCGGCGGAGACAAGAGCACGAGCGACTTTATACGCGCTGTTAAGGACCAGGGTGGCGACGTAATTATCCGTCGCGGCGACGACAACAACTACTGTTTCGTTCTTTACGAAACTGAGTATGCAATTCCCGACGATATTCCTGCGTCCGAGTTGTACGGAATCATTGACGACATAGGCGCGTTGATTAAATACGGCGTGTTAGCTAACCGCAACTTCGGCTTTGAATACAACGAAAGCTGCTACAACTTCGAGCCTAAGAAAATCGCAGATACCCTGTCCTCCGACAGCTTGCCGGGCGAAATGGTAACAGAACTGCTCGCGGGCATTTTCGTAGCGGACTTAAAAGCGGATAAAATCGCGCTTCTCGGCGACAGCGACGCAATTATCGACATAATTGACTACACAGGCAATATAATTACCGCGAAAGCCGCTGAAAACTTCAAAAAAGCGCAGAAATTCATAATTATGCGCGACGACAAGACTAAGGAAGAATTCGCGGACTTAATCGAGCTGATTATCACCGGCGAGGTCAAGGAGCTTATGCGTCGGAAATACTTAGGCGCGAAAGCGGCAAAGATTATAATCCCCGACCAGCTCGCGTTTTACATGAAGCCTCTGCCCTCTGTCAGCAAGAACGAATTCAAGTTCCTGCGCGAAACCGTCCGCAGTATCAGCGAAAATAATTACAGCACGCGGAATTTCTACGCGAAGGATATTAACGCGAAGCTCTTCGGCTATGGCGGCTACTGCTCGCTTTGTAAGTACGAATCCGACGGAATCAACGGCTTCGCGGTTCACGAGTTTGACGCGGAATTAATGCACGACGGGCATGAAAAGCACTTCAATTTCGCGCTCTACCTCTGCGCAAACGACGCGATGATTTGCGACAGTTGGGTCATTAACGACCTCACTGCAGGCGGGAAATCGCCGTTCGTATGGCTTGATGAAGTTGCAAAGGCTGACGTAATTACCCCCGAAATGCTCACAGCCACGCTGACCTATCGCGAGCAGTACACCCATGACATATCGAAAACCGACGACGAAGGCTTCACGCCGTTCATGTCCGCGCCCAAAACCGCGAGCATTGCCATTTCTCCGCTGATGGCGGCGAATTGGATAGAATTAAACGCCGGAATACTTAAAAAATAACAATATGTAGTGCACGAACCGAAAACGCAAAACCATATGTAGTGGTCTTATATTTAGCAGAATCCTCCAAAAGGAGGATTCTTTTTTGTGCAATATTAACAAAAAAGCATGGAAAACTTCTCTAAAAAAGTTAAAGAAAAGCCATTGCTTTTTTATGCAAGAGTATGCTATAATGTTTGTAGTGCCAAGAAGTGGCATTTTTGGGTAAAAGGCGGTGAGGAAATGGAGTTCAATGTAAATATTGACGCTAAAGGCAGATTGAACTTTCCGTCCAAGCTGCGTGAGGAGCTTGGCGACAGCTTTTATGTCACGAGAACCGTAGGCGCAAAGTGCCTAAAGGTATATTCGGAAAAAGAATGGAAAACTTTAGTAGGTAACATAAATAATGCTCCGCAAACTGAAATTGCACCGCTTCGCAGGTTTTTAATCGGTGGAAAACAAAAAGTCGAGCCGGACAAGCAGGGCAGATTCGTAGTTTCGCAGGTACTGCGCGAATATGCAGAGATTGAAGCTGAGATGGAGGTCGCGATAGTTGACCTCGAGGGATACGCCGAAATCTGGAACAAAACTAACTTGAGCGCGTACACAGGCGACGAGGATACAATGCTCGCACTCGCCGCGAAGTACGGCGCGTAGCTGAAAATATGATAAATTTTTCACACACAACTGTGCTTCTGCACGAAAGCATAAATGCGCTCGCGATAATGCCGGACGGCATTTATATAGATTGTACTGTCGGCGGCGGAGGGCACAGCCTCGAAATTGCCAAGGTTCTGAACTTCCAACAGCAAAGCAAGGGAAAAATCCTCTGCCTCGACAAGGACAAGCAGGCGCTCGAAGCCGCGCGGGAACGCTTGAAGGATTATCCTGTAGTTTTCATTAACGATGATTTCGTTAATTTAAAACAGCAAGCCGCGGCACACGGAATAAGCGGTGTAAATGGCATTTTAATGGACTTGGGCGTTTCATCGCACCAGTTAGACACTGCCGAAAGAGGCTTTTCCTTTCACGAGGACGCGCCGCTTGACATGAGAATGAGCGATGAGGGTCTGAGCGCGTATGATGTCGTGAATAATTACAGCGCGGAAGACTTAATGAGAATAATCTTTCTTTATGGCGAGGAGAAATTCGCGCGCGGAATCGTCGCAGGCATAATAAAAGCGCGGGAAGAAGAACCAATCAAAACAACTGCCGAGCTCGCAGAAATTATAAAAAACAACGTGCCCTTGAAAATCCGCAGAGAGAAAAACCCGTGCAGAAAGACCTTTCAGGCGATACGAATAGAAGTCAACAACGAGCTCGAAGGGCTTAAAACTGTGCTTCCCGATGCTTTTGAATTATTGAATACAGGCGGGCGATTAGCGGTTATTACCTTTCACTCGCTTGAAGACAGGATTGTAAAGACGTTTTTCAAGGAGCTTGCACAGGGTTGCACCTGTCCGCCGGATTTTCCGGTTTGCGTCTGCAATAATGCGCCGAAGGGCAAGCTTGTAAACAGAAAACCGATAACAGCGTCACAAGCGGAGCTCGCGGCGAACGTCCGAAGCAGAAGCGCGAAGCTGCGCGTGATAGAGAAATTAGTTTAAAAAATTCCTAATAATTGAGATATAAAAAAGAAGAAGAGTAAAAAACTCGCAAAAACCGCGATGTGGGCGGACACGTTTTTCGTACTTTCGTGTCCGCCTCACAAAATTCAAAAGGCGGACTATCCGCACTCACAAAATTCATGAAACAGAAAAAGAAAAAGAAAAAGAGTAAAAATGGGGGAAAGAGAAATGCTGTTACCTAACAGGACCAGCGAGGCTTATGATTTCACGCTTTTTGAAAGCCGCGATGAAGGAAGTGAAAACGAAAAAGAAACGAGAGAAAGAAAAACACGAATGAGAATCAAAGATGCCGCCGTAAGATATTCGGCGTCGAGAAGCGGAAGCGTTTTTAAAATTCTTCTTGCGGCGATTTGCGCAGTGACGCTGCCGATTTATTACCTTACAGGCATGGTGGAATCCACCGAGCTTTCGGTTTTGATTAACACAACGCAAATTGAGCTTGAACAGGCGCTCAGCGATAATCTGCGCTTACAAGCGGAGCTCGACAGCATAGTTACGACCTCGCGCGTTGATGACTTCGCGCAGAACGAGCTCGGTATGCAAAAAATTTCAACAGCGCAGGGAACGCATATTTCCCTCAGCACAGGCGGAACCACCGAAATCGCTGCTGACATCGGAGGTGCGGCTACTTTTATTTCGGGATGGTTTTCGGGCGTGCTGGAATATTTAGGCTTCAAGTAAAATATATTGTAAATAGACAAGACAGACAAGCGTTGCACGAGCAGGGAAGCGAGTGAAAATATGGGCTCACAAAACAATCCGTTACCGACAAACTCCATGAAGAAGAAATTAATATTAGTGGTGTTTGTGCTTATTATAGCTATGACGGGATATATATGTGTACAGCTTTTTGACGTTGCCGTTGTAAACGCTGAGTATTACCGCGCTAAGGCGAACGCCCAGCAGCTGCGCGGCTTTGCGATTCCCGCTAACCGCGGGACTATTTTTGACAGTAACGGAAAAATTTTAGCGCAGAGCAAAACTGTCTGGACGATTGTTCTTTCGCCGAACGTAATCCGCGAAAACAGCGAAACCTATCAGACACAGCGATATAACGCCGCATGGCGCGAATACAACAGACACCGCGCAGACGGTCTTCCCGCGCTTATGCCTATTGACGGGACAAAATATTGCGAAGCGACGGAAATCAGCCACGCTTTGGTTGATATATTCGGCTTGGATTTTTATGAGCTCATGGAGCGAATCATGGAGTCGGACAGCGGCTATGAAATCGTGTACCGACAGGCGGAAAAAGCTGAGGTTGACCTGCTTAATGAGTTCAAGGCGGAAAAGGGTATCGGTTACTATTCGGTTATTGCGCTGGAAGACACTATGCGCGTTTATCCCAACGGCACGCTTGCCGCCGCGCTCATAGGCTTCACGAACTTTGATAACATCGGCGTTTACGGCGTTGAAGCGCATTATGACGAATATCTTCAAGGGGTAGACGGGCGTTTTGAAATGGCGCGCGACGCCAATAATAATCCTATGCCCTTCGATTTTGAAAAGCGTTTTGAAGCGCAGAACGGGCATAGCTTATATTTAACAATCGACGAGGTTATTCAGCATTATTTGGAGAAGAACCTTGAGCTTGCTGTTTCACAGCATAATCCCGAGGACCGCGCAACAGGCATAGTCATGGACGCGAAAACAGGCGCGATATTAGCTATGGCGACTTATCCTACCTTTAATCTTAACGAGCCTGCCGTGCTTTCGGATTTTGATATTACAAGGCTCGCGGAAATACGCGAAGAAAAAATCAACGACACGTTGATTCTAAACGGCTTCGCAATCGGGACAGAAGCAGATTTATCCACTGAGCAAATCGAAAAAATAGACAGTGAAATGCGCGAGCTGCGCCTCGTAATGCGCGAAACGCAGTGGAAGAATAAAGCCGTCAGCGAGCTTTATTTCCCCGGCTCTGTTTTCAAAGTAATTACGCTTGCCGCCGCGCTTGAAGAGCACTTAGTCAGTCTCGGAACAGGCTTTTTCTGCGGCGGTGTTTTGGAAATCGCAGGCGAAAAAGTCCACTGCTGGCGTACAAGCGGACACGGGCAGGTTGAAAACGTCACAGACGCGATTACGTTCTCCTGCAACCCTGCGTTCATCGACATGGGCAGACGGCTCGGAGCGCAGAAGTTCAGCGATTATTTTGACGCGTTCGGCTTTACCCGCAGAACAGGCGTAGACCTACCCGGTGAGTCGGGACCTATTTTCAGAGACCGCGACCTTATGACCACGCTTGACCTTTCGGTTTCCTCAATCGGACAGGTAAATAAAATCACGCCCCTGCAGATGATTACGGCTTACGCCGCGACAGTAAACGGCGGACATTTGGTGACGCCTTATGTAGTTGAAAAAATCGTCGATAACGACGGTAACATAGTCCGCAGTACACAGCCGCAGGTAAGACGGCAGGTAATAAGCGAGGAAACCTCGGCGTTAATGCGGCAGATTTTAGAAGATGTCGTAGCTGCGAACGGCGGGAGCAACGCCTATATCGCAGGCTACAGAATCGGCGGCAAGAGCGGAACAAGTCAGCGAATCGACCACCCTACCTTCCATCTTAAAGAGACTTACGTAGGCTCGTTCGGCGCGTTTACACCCTCGAACGACCCCGAAATAATTATGCTCGTAATGGTTGACGGCGTTGCACCTCCGGGACTTTATTACGGAAGTGCGGTAGCCGCACCGGTAGTTTCTGAAGTGTTCAGAGAAACACTGCCTTACCTTGAAATATTCCAGACGCAGATGACCGAGGAGGAAATGGAGCTTCAAAACGTGATGATTCCATTCCTTGCAGGCATGACGAGAAGCGAAGCGGTAATTACTCTCGGAAGCGCGGGTTTGAATTATAAATTTGTCGGCGAGGATTACGGAAACACTGTGCTTTACACTGTTCCGCCGAACGGCGCGTCAATAGCGCGAAACGGCAGAGTAATCGTCTTCTTAGCTGAAATGGATTATACCACGGGAACAGTTCCGAACGTACTCGGGCTGACGCTTACACAAGCGAACGAAAGAATCACGAGCGCGGGCTTAAATATAAGGCTGACAGGCGGCGCGATAACGAATCCGGCGGCGGTGGCGTATATCCAAAGCATTGAGCCGGGCGAGGTTGTACCGGCGGGGACGGTGATAGAAGTCGAATTCAGATTCGTAGATGGTCATACCGGTTAAATTGTAGGGTGCGACGTCCTCGACGCACCGTAAAGGAGCACAAGCATTGAAACTTTTTGATATAGAAGTTACGGGAATAACAGACGATTCGCGAGAGCTTAAAGCCGGGAACGTTTTTGTTTGCATAAAAGGTGACAGCTTTGACGGGCATGATGCTGCGCGTGAAATGCTTGAAAAGGGTGCAGTGGCTGTTGTCGCCGAGCGCGACTTAGGGCTTGAAAAGCAGGTTATAGTCCAAAATACACGCAAGGAGCTTGCGAAGCTTGCTTCGGAATTTTACGGAAATCCTACTAAGAATTTAAAGCTAATCGCCGCGACAGGTACTAACGGTAAAAGCACTGTAATCGCGCTGATTAAGCATATTCTCGAAACACAGGGAAGCAAAGTCGCTTCAATCGGCACTGTCGGCTATGACGTAGTCGGGAAAATTTATGAAGCGAAGCTGACCGTTCCGCGGCAGACTGAACTGTATAAGCTTTTCCGTGAAGCTGTCGACAACGGCGCGGAATACTGCGTGGTAGAAGCGTCGTCGCAGGCGTTAGCGCAGGACCGCTTCGGCGAAGAAGTTTTTGCTTTTGAGTGCGCAGTTTTCACGAACCTCACGCAAGACCACTTGGACTGGCACGGGACTATGGAAAATTATTTCCTTGCGAAGCGCGCACTGTTCGACATGACAAAAAGTGCAGTAGTCTGCATAGACGACAAATACGGTGAAAAGCTTGTAAAATATATTCAAAGCGAATACGATTATCCTGTTTTAACCTATTCTGCGAAAGACTTCGCGGACAGCTATGCTGTTAATATAAAATCTTCGGGCGCAGGCGTTTCGTATTGGTTTTCCTCTGCTAAAGAAGAAAAATCGTTTCCCTTGAAGCTTGCGATGCCCGGATTATACAATGTAGCGAATTCAATCGCGGCGATTTCTGCTTGCGTACAGCTTGGGATTCCGCTTGACAAAGCAGTCGGCGCGCTTGAAAACTTCAAAGGCGTGCGGGGGAGAAGCGAGGTAATTTACGACGGCGAGTTTACGGTAATCTGCGACTACGCGCATACAGAGGACGCGCTTGTCAAGATTTTATCAAGTATAAAACAATTTACAACAGGCGGCTCTCGACTAATTTGCGTGTTCGGCGCGCCCGGCGAGCGTGATGTCGCAAAACGTCCGTTAATGGGAAAAGCCGCTGACAAGCACGCGGATTATATCATTATTACTTCGGATAATCCGCGGTTTGAAGATGAAAACGAGATTATAGAGCAGGTCGCGGCAGGAATTAAAAACACTCCCTTTGAAAAATTCACGGACAGAAAAGAAGCAATTCATGCGGCAGTGAAAATAGCGCGAAAAGGCGACATAATCGCCCTTTGCGGAAAAGGACACGAAACATATCAAGCGATACGCGGCGAGGATTTGCCTTTTGACGAACGTGAAATCGTTTTAAACGCTGTAGGGGACGATGGTAATCGTCCCGACTAAACGAATCATCGGGCGGATTGCCATCCGCCCCTACGAGGATAATTATGGACTTAACTACAAACATCACTGTTGCGGTGATTGCACTCGCGGTGACGGCTTTACTGGGCTTTTTGATTATTCCCGCCTTGCGCCGCTTAAAATACGGTCAGACTATTCTTGACATCGGTCCCGCCTGGCATAAAGACACAAAGCAGGGAACGCCGACTATGGGCGGAGTTATGTTTATTATCGGCTCGCTCGCGGCGTTTGGCGCGGGGCTTGCGATTCTGTGGGGGAAGGGCTTCATTGACCTTGCGGAGTTCACCGGCAGGATTTACTTTTTCAGAAGCGTTTCGGGTATGCTGATGGCGTTGTTTTTCGCGTTTGTCGGCTTCTTAGACGACTATATAAAGGTACGCAAAAAGCGCAACGAAGGACTAACTGCGAATCAGAAAATAATCTTGCAGATTATGATAATTGCCGCGTATTTCACAGCGCGGGTAATCTCGGGCGACACCTCGACCGTGATTAGCTTTCCTTTTCTCGGGCAGCTTGACTTATGGTATTTTTACTATGTAGTCATGGGGCTTGCGATTCTTTATCTTGTGAACGCCGTGAACCTTACTGACGGGCTTGACGGGCTTTGCGGAAGCGTTACGCTCATTTACTGCGCGGTGTTCATGGTGATTTGCTCGGTGCTTAATTTTACAGAGCTTTCTGTGCTTGCGACTGCTGTTGCAGGGGCTTGCTTAGGCTTTCTTATATGGAACTTCCACCCCGCGAAGGTTTTCATGGGCGACACGGGCTCGATGTTTCTCGGCGGAATAGTCTGCGCGCTCGGAATAGGCGCAGGCGCAGAAGTAATCATGATTATAGCGGCGGCGGTGTATATTTGGGAAGCACTGACCGTGGTTATTCAGGTAGTTT
The DNA here is from genome assembly GCA_009781425.1 of Oscillospiraceae bacterium. GTDB lineage: Bacteria > Bacillota > Clostridia > Oscillospirales > Ruminococcaceae > Ruminiclostridium_E. Next base: position 3,461 of record WQYC01000048.1, on the reverse strand, counting down.
ATTTTAAGCTTACAAAAGGGAAACGGCTGTTCAAAATGACGCCGATTCACCACAGCTTTGAAATCAGCGGCTGGAAAGAGACGCGGATAGTATTATTATTTACAGTTATTGCGCTGATTGCAGGGGTTTGCGCGATTTTATTGACGCGAGGAATGTAATTAATGCCAAACAATGCACGAAAAACTGAACGTAACACGCGGGTAATGCCGCCGACCTCGCCCGAAAGACAGGTGAGGCTCGCGGAAGCTCGTGCATTTGAAGAAAAGCTCGAACTCAGCCAAAGACGCGCTTCTATAAAACGCCCGACGCCGAATCATGCGAAGCCTCCGCCTGTACCGATAATTCCGTCAGCTTCGGGTGCGGCGGCGATTGCGCCGAAGGAAATGCGCAAAAAGATGAAGCAGCGCGTTAAAAAGCGGCGCGAAGAGCTTGCGCGGTTTGACTTTCCATTTTTTACAATAGTTATAGTTTTGCTCGCGTTCGGGATTGTCACGATGTTCTCGGCGAGCTACGCATTCGCGCACCGCGAGCACGGTGACAGCTACTTCTTCGTATCGCGGCAGCTCGGCTTCATCGGCATGGGGCTTATAGCCATGATGATTTTATCACGGTTTAATTACCGTTTAATGCTCAACAAGCACTTAATCAGAATCGGCGCAGGGCTGACGCTCGGCGTTATGGCGTTCGTTGCGCTTGCGGGGCGGGTACAGGGCGGCGCTGGCCGCTGGCTTGAAATAGGCGGCACGATGGTTCAGCCGTCCGAGGTTTTGAAGTTCGCAGTGATTGTTGTGTTCGCTTACTGGATTCACGAAAAGCATCATATGTTCGGCGACAAAACGCGGCTCATGGACGAAAACGGCAGAGAGCGCGGCTTTACGCGCGGCTTTAAGCAGGGCTTCATGCCTATGCTGATTTTTCTTATAGTTTCGTGCGGATTAATGCTGTTACAGCCGCACTTATCGGGTGCTATTATCGTATTCGCTATCGGTTTTATAATGATGTTCATAGGCGATTGCAAAATCAAGCACATAGTTTTGGTGCTTTTAGCGTTCGTAACGCTTGCGGCGGTGGGTATTTCCACGCTTGAAGCGGCGGGCTACGACTATTTCAGCTCGCGGTTTCTCAGCTGGCAGAATCCCGAAGCCGACATAAGAGGTGAGACCTTCCAGACCTATCAATCGCTGATAACCATTGGCTCGGGTGGTTGGATTGGGCTTGGGCTCGGCAACTCAAGGCAGAAGTTCGCTTATCTTCCCGCTTCGCACAACGACTTTATTTTCTCGATTATCTGCGAGGAGCTCGGCTTCATCGGCGCAATCGTGGTTATATTGCTGTTCGTGCTGTTCGTGGCGCGCGGGTTTTACATCGCTGTTCATGCGCGCGACAAGTTCGGTATGCTATTAGCCGCAGGAATTACCTCACAGCTTGGTGTTCAGGCACTGCTCAACATCGGCGTTGTTACGAACGCCATACCGAACACAGGCATTTCTCTGCCGTTTTTCAGCTACGGCGGCTCTGCGCTCATAATGCAGATGGCGGGAATTGGGGTTGTGTTGAATATCTCAAGGAAAGCGGCGATAGAGTAGGGTGCGGCGTCCTCGACGCACCGTCAAGGAGCATAAAATGCAAGGAATGAAAAACGACCTAAAAAAGCATAAAAACCTCAAAAAAATCAAAAACGCGGCAATAAGAACAGTTCTGTTCGCCGCTTTAAACGTAGGTCTTTTTCTTTGGTATCTGTCGGAACACGAAACAGATAGGCACGATTTGACGATGTACGGCGCGTTGATTATCTTCGCGGTTATTGCAATCGGCTCTCTAATTGAATTAATCAGTGCGATACTTACAACGCCTTACAGAGATATAAAAAGATTCTGTAAGAGAGCAAGCGTTCCTGCGGATGCGTTGGTAAGACTTGAAAAGACTTGGGCGAACGGCTTTGACTTCGGCGAGGGGCGCATTGACAGAGAATATATTATACTCATAAAAAACCATACAGCCAGAGTGATTGCGCTCGGGAACGCTGTCTGGGTTTATATTGACACAACAGAGCAGATGAAAGGTTTTCTGCAAATTAAAAACGATTATACTAAAACAACGCAGATGGAATTTAATTTTCTTGAGCATTTCGCAGATATGTTTATCTGTCAGCCCAGCCCCGAAGCGATAAACGCAATGCTTGATTATATCAGGAAAAATAAACCCGAGGTAGTAACAGAATACAGTGAGAACGCTGAAAAGCTTTATAACGACGGAAACATGGACGGTTTAAAGGAATTAGCACGTAAGCATAAGGAGAACTCATGAGAGCAATCATCGCCGCCGGCGGCTCCGCAGGGCACGTAAACCCCGGGCTCGCCATAGCCGATAAAATAAAGGAAGTTTATCCCGGGACAGGGAGCGCGGTGCTCTTTATCGGCACGCCAAACGGTATGGAGGCTCGGCTTATTAAAGACGCGGGCTATGACTTCGCGCCGATAAAAATGGCGGGCTTGCAAAGAAGCCTAAGTCCAAAAAATATAATCCGAAATTTTAACGCCCTGCACCTGTATCTTCACGCAGGCTTTGAGGCGAAAAAAATAATAAAAAGTTTTAAGCCCGATATAGTTATCGGCGCGGGCGCGTATGTTTCTGTGCCTGTAGTGAAGGCGGCGGCTAAGCTCAAAATCAAAACCGCTGTTCACGAGAGCAATTCCTATCCCGGCATGGCGGTGAAGCTGCTGTCTAAATATGTTGATAAAATTTTCGTCGCTGACGAAGCTGCAAAAATGCGCATTTCTCATTCAGAAAAGTGCGTAATTACAGGCAATCCGCTCCGCAGTAACTTAAAATTCGAGGACAGGGAAGCGGCGCGCAGGAAGCTCGGCTTACCCGAGGGCATTACGATTCTTTCGTCGGGCGGGAGCAACGGCTCAAATCCTATTACCGAAGCCGTAATCGCGCTTTTAAAGTGGGAAAACGAGCAGGGCGGCATAAATCATATTCATTCCTACGGACGCAACCGCGGGAATCCGTTTGAGGGAATTCAACTCAACCCCGAACGCACTATTATTAAGCCTTATATCGATAATATGTACACCTGCCTTTCGGCGGCGGATTTGGTAATTTCGCGCTCGGGCTCAATGAGCCAGACCGAAACTAAAGCGGCAGGGCGGGCTTCGGTGCAGATTCCGTGGGCGGGCTCGGCGGAATATCATCAGTATTATAACGCGCTCGCAATGGTGAACAGCGGCGCGGCGGTAATGATTGAGGATAAGGATTTAACGCCGAAAAAGCTTGTCGAGGTTGTTTCGCGATTATGCCAAACACCCGGAAAGCTGCGGGAAATGGAAGCAAAGGCAAAAGAAATGTCGGCTGATTACGCCGCTGATAAGATTCTCGGCGAGATGTTGGATTTAATAAAATAGCACAAACAAACAGAATAGCATATTATGAAACGTAATGCTATTTTGAAAGGTTGT
>WQYC01000047.1 GCA_009781425.1 Oscillospiraceae bacterium | reverse complement strand
GAGACTTGGACGGGGGAAAAGGCTTATGTGCCTGCAGAGATTTCGGTGGAGGCGAGGGCGGTAGCGCTTGCGTTTGATAGGGCTGATGAGAAGAGTCGGGGGATTGTTAGGGTGGTGTTGGGGGTGGGATAAGACACCGCAAAGCAAGTTGCCTAAGCACATCCACATTCCCTCAAGTGGTAATTGTGGACAGTTGATATGCGCTATACTAAGACATGGCTTCTTATAAAGGCGAAAAAGAAAAATGGTTATTAAATCTTTCGATGAAAATACGAATATCGTTGGATACTTCTTCGGCAATAATCTGTTTCGCAACATCGTATTTATTGCACCCAAATGTTTTTTCTATTCCATCTGGCATTTCGTACATCTTTTTTCCATCAGAGATTTGTATTCCTTCGGGGAGCCCTTCAAGGTATACACCGTCATTTTCAATAGATAAACCGTGTTTCTTTCGGAAATAATGTATAACCTCTTCGGGTGAAACTTTATTCTTGGAAGCACGAGCAATAGCGTTGGGGTTCAATAAGTATGATTCTATGTTCCTACGTTTCCACATTAAGCTAAGAATGTCACTATTGCTATTTTCAATTCCGGTAAAATTTAATCTTTCATCAACGCTATTGATAGAAATCAAATCACGGTCTTTAATTTGTATCGCTTTAAGGGCAGGTATTTCATCAGATAAAATATAAAATAACTTTACAATTTTATCGTGATTATCTGTTGTTGCCCATATCTCAACATCACTAATTAATGGGAGTTTTAATGTTTTTGAAAATATGCTTAAAATTGTATAATCACTTTCATTTTCAACAAATAACACCCTTTTATGCTTTTGCAACCCGAACAATCGTGGAGAATATTCAACGCCAATACCATTCATGATTTTTGTTCGTGACTTTTCTTCGCTTAGATATTTTTTCTGTTCAACCCAAAATATTGAAGATAAAACAGCGTTTTTTATCATTTCTGATGAATGGGTAGCAATCATTATTTGCTTATTCATTTCACGTGAAATAGAAGTGATTCGATTAAGCAATTCAGATTGTAGTGTAGCGTGAAGATGAGCATCCGGTTCATCTAAAACCAATGTATCAATATCCTGTCCGAGTAAAACGCAATAAATATTTACCCACTGCAAAAAACCACTACCCATTGCCATAATATCTCTAAGTGCATATTTTGTTTGCGGCATAGGCACGAAATCACCGTTTTCTGATTGTTCAACTCGCCTAACATTAACACGAATAACAGTTTGATATGTTGGATTAAATGTTCCAACAACCAATTCTAATGAAAAAACTTCACGTAATGATTTTTGCAATTTTTGATATGGGCTACTATTTAACCATTTTTCTCTTGCTTTACCACGAAAACGCTGACTATTACCTTTGCAATCTGCTTGAATTTTTAGGTCTTGCTGATAAAGGTCATGTATCATGTTTCTTATTATAGACCCTGCTAAACCTTTGCCGGTTAAAGCAAGTCTTTCCGCCGGGGTGATTAAATTTTCCTTAGAAAGAACACCTGCAAAAGTAGGTAAATAAACAACTCTTGGAATTTTATCGCCTTCTGAAAGTGTTGAATTTGTTACTCTAATAAACAATCTGTCATTGGCAAGAAGCAACCCAAATTCTAACTCTTGGTTTTTTTTGCTTTCACTATCCCATACGCACGCTATGCGTAACGTGTATGAGGGATATTCATCATCAATTTGTTTTGATGATAGGTTTGTCCATAAATGATTTAATGAAGGAAGGGCGACAGGCAAAAATTCATCCACACCAATGCCTTTCCCTTGTCGTTTAGCAAACACATCTTTAATAAGTGCATTTTTTCCTCCCTCATGCTCTAAAAACATTTTGCAAAATTCCCATATAGATAATGCTTGAATCAAAGATGTTTTACCCGAGTTATTTCCACCAACCATAAGGGTAGTCCCTAACTCGTGAAGCTCAATTTTTTCGTTTTTGAATCTTTTGAAATTCTGTAATTTTACCTTTTTTATCATTTATACTAACCTCTATATCATACTATCGTAGAACGCATACAAATAAAACATTTTTCAATTTCCCCGCTATCCTCTCAACCACCGGCACACAAACCGTATTCCCAAGCTGTTTATAAACCTCATTTAACGGAATATCCGGGAAACTGTACCCTTTCGGGAATCCTTGCAACGCTAAGCAATCATTAGGAGTCAGCTTGCGTATTCCGTACAAATCCCGAATCAACGGCACACGGTCGTGATATGTACCCATATTCGCTTTGAGAGTAGGGCAAATATGCCACGCTCTCATAGCGACACCACTATCATCAATACGATAAATCGCCGTATCATCGGTCATGTTCTTGTTAAGATTTTGGTAATATTTTGAGCCGATGCCATAATAGTAACTCTGTTCCTCCGGCATTTCTCTGTCTATTAAGTCGTTTATGCTCTTGGTGAGTGGGATTTCATCGGGAAAGTGAAACCGCTCTAATTTATCATAATCGAGAAAAGCCACTATAAAGATACGGTCACGATATTGCGGGATATTAGCGTGAGTATTTGCGCCTAAAACCGAATATTTAACGCCGTAACCCCGTTCGGCAAGAGTAGCGTATATTATTTGAAATGTTCGCCCGTTATCGTGTTGAACAAGGTTTTTCACGTTTTCAAGAAATACAATTTGCGGTCGCTTTATGTCAATAACACGCAGAATTTCAAAATACATCGTCCCGCGCGGGTCAGCAAAGCCTTTTTGATTTCCCATTACAGAGAACGATTGGCAGGGAAACCCCGCCGTTAAAACATCAATATCGGGAATTTTTGCGAGGTCAACATTACGAATATCGCCCTCAATAAGATAATCAGAGCCGAAATTGTGGCGATATGTCGCACAGGCGAAGCGGTCAATGTCGTTCGCCCAAACTATCTCAGCCCCCGCCGCCTTAAAGCTAAGACAGATTCCGCCGATGCCGGCGAACATACTTCCTACACGCAAAATTTACTCCATATTTCTTCTTCGGTTGAGGACTTCATACTCGATTTTGTTCACAACAACATCGAGTTCTTTTTTTATCTGCTTTCCCCAAAACCGCAGTACGATATAGCCCTCGGATTTGAGCCGGGCGGTCACTTCTCGGTCACGCTCCATATTCCGCTCAATCTTTGGAATCCAAAACTCCCGCTTGCTCTTGAAGTCTGCTTTTCGATTATTCCAATCATACCCGTGCCAAAACTCCGAGTCGCAGAACACGGCGATTTTCTCTCTGACAAAGACTATATCGGGATTTCCGTATACTGCGCGGCAGTTTTTTCTGTACCGATAACCTTTGTGGAATAATGCTTTGCGGAGCGTTATCTCTATCTTCGAGTCTTTGTTCTTGACCGCTTGCATATTTCGGCGACGCTGCTCCGGTGTGTGTTTGTCCATTAAGCAGACCGGTGTGCTTTTACATGACACACATTGCATAATGTAGTCAGATTGTCAACCTCATTGCTACCCTTGTCTTTATGGGCGACAACGTGATGAAGTTCTAATCTTTTTCTTGGGTCTGACACCGACGCTACTGCATGATTCCATCCACACTTCGTGCAAGAAAAACCATCACGTTTGAGCACTTCAACCCGAACATCATCTTTAATCGCTCTGTCATGCGGTTCTGCTTGTCTGTCTTCTTCAAGGACATAGACACCAACAGGTAAATCGCTTCGTCCTGTGTTCTTTGTTGCAATCGGCCAGCCTTCTTCGGTGCGTAATGAGCGCACCTGTCGCGGCCAATCAGACTTATCTTTCGCAAGATACTTCATTTCGTCGCCTGTAATTTGCCTACCTACATTAGTACGCAGATATTCCAGAATTTTTTCTTTAACAGATGCTTTCTTCTTGCGAATTGTATTAAGCATATGCCAACGGTGAGCGGAATCTCTGTCCTGTTCATTGCTCAAAAGAACATATTGCTCTTTTTTTATTGTTACAGGGTTAATGTTAATAGTATGAAATTCATCTGCGGCTAATGGGTCATCATCTGTCATTTGTTTAATTGTTAGTCCTGTGTATATCCTCCAACCTTGCTCAACACGCAATTTGCGAACACATCTTGCCCAGTCGTCTATACCTGCAACAACCATCAGTTCGTCGCCGTCAATAACTTTGAAGCTATACTTGCACATATATGTGATAATACGCTCGCTTGCCGAAGCTGTGCTTTTGTCGGGTACAAGTGATGCACCGAGTTGACGAAGTTTAATAAACGCAGGAACAAGTGCTCTAACCTTTTGGCGAAGGTCCCCTTTCTCAAGTTCACTTGCAAAATCGCATATCAATTTTGAAAGCTCAGCGTGTATTTGTTCGGGTGTTAATGCACTTCCGGAACGTCGTGGCATTTACGATGCACCTCCATTCAGAATTACTTTAATCTGCTTTGCTATTGCTTCGATAACCGGCACGGACACCGAATTGCCGAGCTGCTTATATAAATGCACATCTGCCAATGGTAATTGATATGTATCGGGATAACCCTGTAACCTTGCCCATTCGCGCGGGGTCATTTTGCGTATACCTTCTTTATTGATTTCGCCTTTAATATGCGTTATCGGTGTTAAGTCCTTTTGTCGCTTGTCTATAAGTAAATTTCGCTCTCTGCCCATTCCGCCGCAGACAATAGCATTAGCAACATCGCTATGGTCACGTATTTCGTATCCGAATCCATTTCCTTTAGCTTCATGCCTTGCACGATGCTTGCGAAGTGTTTCGATATAGGTTTCGCTCAGATAATATTTCGCCGATACAGGCTTTTCCTCGATTATATCCCTTATACGCTTGCTTGAATCGGTTGGTGCCGGAAATGAAAATCCGGAACTATCTATGTCATTGCGAAAAGCGACAATGTAAATTCGTTCACGGTTTTGCGGAACGCCGAAGTCTCGGCTGTTAAGGACAGCCTCGTGGACTGTATAACCTTTTAACTTTGTCGCATAACGAATTTCCTCAATAGCATTTTTTATTACATCATAAGTGCGCCCCTTGTCATGTATTGTCAAGCCTTTTACGTTCTCGCAAAAAATCACTTTCGGTTTATGTCGGTCGCATATCTCAGCAACATTAAAGAATAACGTGCCACGAGCCATTCCTTTGTAATCATCATCAAAACCCTTACGTTGCCCGGCAAGACTGAACGCCTGACAAGGGAAACCGGCTAAACAAATATCGAACTTAGGCACATCTGTCACAGCAATTTTTGTAATATCACCCGCTATATCGAATTTATCGCCGATAAAATTCGTTTTATATGTAGTCTGAGCGTGTTTGTCCCATTCGCTGACAAAGACAGTTTCGAGCGACTCTCCAAAAGCTCGCTCAAATCCAAGCCTTATGCCCCCGATTCCCGCAAATAAGTCTATACTTTTCAGCTGTTCCATTGGTTGTTCACCTCTTACATTATCAAGATATAGATATACACCTTATATTATACTACTATCTATGTACAAAGTCAAGAGGTTTTCAAGGAAAAATACCACTAATGATAAAAATTTCTATTTATCCCTTGAGGTTAAATGAAGAATTTAATGCAACTTATATGACTTGAATTTGGAGAAAATGTTATAGCAAGTAATCTTTTTTATAATCTATGCACGGAAGAAGACAACGCTTGTCACCGCAGAGTTTCTGCTCATGGCAAGCATAAATGTTCAAGCAAGTGACGAATTGACTTTTGACAAAAAAGCGATGTTTCTTGATTTCATGGGAAATCATTGCGAGGATTGCTAATCTTTTTTTCGTTTCTTTCAAGCTGTGACCAAAGGTCATACAACGTTCAATGATACAGCGGTCTGTCATGACCAGATGGATATAATTGTTGTTCATTAATATAACGCCAGTCTATTGGGTGATGCGAATAGGGAAATCAAGTATAATCGACAATAAACGACTTTTTTATGAATAAAAATAACTGTATAATAAGAATAAAAGCGTACGTTTATATTTTAGACAAAAGTACGCTTTTATTAATATTCTTTATTGAATTCATCCTGAACCAGATTGTGATGTAATAAGCGGTTTCTTTTTTGATTTTCCTTCATAATCCCAAGCCATCTCAAATCCTTGCGAAGGATAAACAGGGCAAGGGAAATTAATTGTTACTGTTTTATTAGCACGATTTCGTATGATTTCATGTTCGATTATATCCCTTTTATGATGATTGAGCCAAAATAGTAAATCCTCCATATTATTATTTGACAACCCTGTTTTATCCTCAACACTTAAATTTAGTCCATCGCTCAAATCCTGAACCGTCCATATGAGACGGTCACTTAAACGATATTCGGCAAATGTACGGTATTTAAAGTTTAAAGAATTTCCTTTCGGGATTGTCACGCTGCGCTTGAAACAAATTTTTGTCACTTTATTGGTGGGTTCTACCATTCCGCTTAAGGTGTCGCCTTCAAAAACCTCATCGCCTATTCGCACAAACTTAAAACCTCCTGATGTCTCGTCTCCTTGACGACCTAAATCAGTATAAATATTAACAAAATATTTAAGCTGTTTATCTTCATTTGGTGCTGAAAGGTCATAAGTATGTTCCCCTGCAACTTCGATAAACGATTCATCACCTTTTTTTATTAACTTCAATTTTAATTTTAGATTATGCTTTTCACGAATAACACATTTTTTAGAATCCAACCAATTATGTGCTTTTCTTATTACAGGATGTGTTGATTTATATTTCGATTTTGCAGGTGATTTCACATTAACAACAAAAATTGCTCCCCCGAAACAAGTCATTAATCCAATTGCAGTAGCGTTCCACTGCGTATCCCATCCAAACACAATTGATAAAATTGCAACTATAAAACTCAGTCCAAATCCGATAGCAAAAGCTATAGAAAACTTATTCATTGTTCATCTCCCTTTCTTTCTCTTTTATGAAATAGCCTCTAAACAATTTTGGGCTTCTTTTTAATGATTCTAATAAAACCTCTGGTGTGAAAAATACATATTCATTCAAATGACCGTTGTAATTAGTGGAAAGAAAATCTACTCGAAATATTTCATCAGATATCAATTGGGGCAATTTTTGCAAGCTATCTCTAAATGGATTTACTGTACCACAACGAACATTTAACAATATTAAATCTTCAAAACTTGCTAAGCAAGCATCTTTTACATCTAATTTTCTTTTAACAGAACGTAAATCGACTGTATAATCTCCACGTATATGCAATAAAACAAAACCCTTTTCTGTGCGTATCACTAATGACTTAAGTTCATTTTTGAGGGGAATATTTTTTGCGCGGACTGCCTCTTTACATGAAATCACGTCCCTGTCCAGTTTTTGCACATTGGTGTTTAGTTCATTAATAGAGGTTGATAATATATTTTTTATATCATTATAATTTTTATACATAGTACAAATCTCACCATTGATAGATTTAATAATTAAAGGTGTCAAGAAATTTTAGCAAGCCATTCTCTTCAACTGTACTTGGAAGAGGGATTTTCTTTTTGCAACGATAATCATCTAAAATTCTATACATTTCAATTATACTTTTAAATGCGGTTTGGTGTTTTGCCAATACGTTATTTTGCACGTCAGGGTTACATACCACAACAAAAAATCTATGCGAAACTAACATATACATTTTATCTATGCTTACAGCTTTATTTTTCAATAAAAAATAAAGAGGCTCAAAATAGTCTAAATATTTATAAACATCTGTATGATTTAATGATGTAACTTCATCATATTTAGGGTCGTTTATAATCCCTGCTTTGTGACTGCAATAATTAAGAACATCAATAAGCTCATCGAATTCTAAAAATTTCGTATTAAATTTAACGATAAAATCAACTTCTCTTAAATTCTTTTCTCGATTAAACTGAACGATAACGCCTGCGACACCTCCAAGAGCAGTGGCAGCAATAATTATACTGGATAAAGATTCGTTTTTAATCCAAGTATCTTCAAAATTAAATATTATATATAAAATAGTCCCTAAAGACATTGATAAAATCAAAGCGATCAAGATTGTTTTTTTCATTTTGCTATTATATCTCCTACTCCACATCAATAATTAAAACGTTATTTAAGTTTGTCCAGACAATTAAAAATTTACCACTATTTTTTAAACTGATAGTTTCCATTCTTTATTTTCTTTTCCGCCATTCATCGTTAACTGTCACCTGCCGCTATCTTGGCATAACTCAGGATGATAAAAACTCTGTGTATTTAGGCTTGAAATTGTTTTCTTGATACTTTATATCTTAAATGCGAGTCGCTTTACTCTGCGGTTCTTTTTCCTGATTGCTTTTCTTAAAATCCTCAACAACCTCGTTCATAAAGCGTAGTCGCTCAATAACACCGAGCACAACCTCTAAATCATCATCTTTTAATGCCTTAACACCTTGAATTGCTTTAACAGTTAAATCAGAGTGTTTAACATCCCTATTAAAGAATTCCGAAAGAGTAATCCCGAAATACTCTACAATTTGAATAAGTTCTTTAAGGGGCGGAAGGCATCTCCCCGAAGATATATTTTGTATGTAACTTCGGCTACGACCTAAATCTAAGCTCATTTTATATTCAGAAACTCCTCTAAATACGCGAAGTTCATCAATGCGCTCACGAATGAATTCTTCTGTCATAATAATCACCTTTTTATATTATATCACAAAACAATTTTCAATTAGCGTTATATTTTATGTTAATATAGCTTGCAATGCACATATATTTTATGTTATAATGGAAATATACGTCGCTTGCAGTCGAATAAACCGCGAGTAATTGTAGTATCTGCACAAATATTAGACAAGTCGTTTGTGCGTTATGCACAAGCAAGGAGAGTGCACATGATAAAAATCATCGGACACTATTACAACGAAAGCGGAATTTACAGCACTTTTAACCTTTCCAGGTTGCAAGAGACTGCCAATCTTTACGTCAGAACCGACGAAACGCTGAGCGACGCTCCCGACGCGCTTGACAACTGGGAAGCCTTGAACAAGAGCCATCTTGGACGATTGCGTCCATTGAAGAGCGGCGGTTACACCATGTATTTGCTGCAAGAGGACTTGCCGTACTTCAAGGGAAAAGTCGAAGCTACACTTGCTTTTCGGCAGAACATCAAAATTATCACACCGCAATCGGCAGGGAGGGGTTCGCGATGATTGCAAGCATTGAAAAAGGCGGAAAAATCACGCTCCCGCCTGAGTATATCAAAGAACTCCGCCTTGGAGACGGCATCGAGGTGGAAATATCCATGCAGGACGGCGGAATCGTCATAAAAAGACTGCGGCTGAGCTGCACTTTCTGCAATTCTGTGCATGAACTCGTCCGCATGGGAAACCTGTGCGCCTGCCGTGAGTGCATAAATCGGCTTCATGAAGCCGAGGAAAGCAATTATTTGTATCCGGTACGGCGGTAAAAGCATAAAAAAGACGTAGAGAGGACTGACAATGAGAGTTTTATTGATTGAAGACGAAGCAGTGCATCTTTTGAAATATGAAAAATGCGCTGAGAATCTGCCTTACGAGGTAGAATTAAACACAGCTGACGGACTAAAGAAGGCAATTAAACTTGCCGAAGAAGGCAACTTTGACGCAATCTTTCTCGACCTCGAGCTTCATGAAAGCGATGGGGACGGGATTTCTTTCCTTAAATGGCTAAAAAAGACGAAGTTGAAAAAATCGCCTCTTATCATAATTATAACTATTAATCGGTCTTATTCAATGCACGAAATCGTCCGTAACCTCGGTGCCGATTATATCTTCGGGAAAAAGAAGCCAGACTATTCACCGCGCCTTGTATTTGATTTTGCTTATAACTGCTTGACGAGCCGCCCGAAGTCCGAGCAGATTCATGACGGCATTGAAGCCGCAATCGTTCGCGAGGTTGAAAAAATCGGCTTTACATACGACATCAGCGGTAAAAATTATCTCGTCAGCGCAGTTTCTGTTATAATTCATGCAGGAAAGAACAATCCGTGTCTTCAAAAAGACGTTTATCCTGTCATAGCGCAGAAATTCAAGAAAACCGACTGGAGCGTAAACAAAGCTATCCGAAATGCAATTGTCAAGACGTGGCGCATTACCGACCTTGAAACCTTGCAGAAAAATTACACATCAAACATTGACTACGACACGGGAGTTCCAACAAACAAGCAGATGATTATGTATCTTGCCGACAAAATTAAAAGAGATTGTGCGGGGTAAAAACCCCGCTTTCCTTTAATTATAATAAGCGCGCAAAGAAATAAAAAAAGTTTAAAAACCCTTGCATTTCACATTCCTCCTGTATTTTTAATATCTTAAAGATAACACAGGATTTTACGAAAACTCTTTCAATTTGGACTTCTAAATCTGGCTTTTTATAGGTGACAAAATGAATTTTCTTGATTTATTTAAAGCAATTTCATTAACCTTTTTTGCTTATTTAATTTACTTAAAAATAAACAATGATAAAAGCAAGGAACCTTTACAAAAAAGGTTTCTTGTTGGGTTTATGTGTACAGTTTTTCCCACTATGGTTTATTTGCTATTGACCACTTTTATTCCCGACCCTTTAAAAACTATAATTGTAATACTTACATTAGGTTCTTTAATCAAAGCAATCAATAAATCAAATATTAAATGTAGTATTTTTTATCTTACCATTTCATATTCTATAAGTTTTGTTCTCTATCTTTTTTCAATTGCCATAGCAGGTCTAATATTTCAATTTTTATTTAGAATAGATGGCATGAATATATGGGGTGCATTATTTATATTTTTCATTGAAGCTCTTCTGTTATTTTTTATTACCAAGATAAGATTCAAAATAGTTCTTAATTACAATAAAAACATAATGAGCGCAGGCATAACAATTGCGGGAATAGTTTTCATTGTGTATGGTATAATACGAAACAGTCAAGCAGAAATAAATGATTTTTTGCTTGAAATATCGGGTATAATTCTTTGCGGATTGGGGTTGTATTGGTGGTTGAAGAAGGAATCAGTGAATAATTTTAACGAAGGTCGTCATGAAATCGTTGAATCAATGCTGAATGAAAAGATAGAAAGCTTGCAAGAATCTAATCTTTACTTAGAAAAAGCCCTGCACACACAGAGTAAAATTTATCCCGCATATCAAGAAGCCATCGAAGACCTCGTAATGGAAACCGGAAACCCTGCGATACGAAAGAAAGCCGAGGGAATCATCGGAGAATTTATAAGCGATGAGCGTTTTCTTGATGAATCGCGCGAGCTTAGGCAAAGAAAACTCATACCAACTACAGGCATGGAGCTTCTGGATGCTGTTTTTAAGTTTTATAATAAAAAGTGCATACAAAAAGATATAGACTTCGATTTAATAATTCGCGATGATGTACATAAATTATTAGAATTCATCACACAACAAAACCTTGAAATTCTTGCCGCAAACCTGATTGACAACGCAATAATCGCCTGTGAATGTACTTCACAGGCGGATAAAAATATTGTTGTGAATTTAAGCGATAGCGGTTTGAGCGTCATGGACAACGGCATAGCCTTCGAGCCGGAAACGCTGGAGCTTTTAGGGAAGCAGAGAGTTACAACGCACGCCGATTCCGGCGGTAGCGGGATAGGGTTTATGACGATATTCGAGATTGCTCGGGCTTGTAAGGCGAGCGTGGTTATTACAGGGAATGAGAGTTTCAAGACTGTGGCGGTGTGGTTTGATGGTAAAGGTGAATATAGGGTGAAAACAGAAGAAACGCTTTTATTAAAGCAAATTACACGGAATAAAACAATTTAAAACATCTATCGGCACAGGCTCCTCGCACATACAAACAATCCCGCCCGCGCCTATTTCGGAAGCAGTTTTCCCGAGCACGGCGAACTTCTTGACCTCGCGGCGGTCAGGGCTCGCCGACTTCTTGATTTCGAGCGGGTGAATCGTATTATTTTCCTCGATTAAAACGTCGATTTCTTTGGCATTAGAATCACGGAAGTAAGTCATATTCACCTTCGACGGCGAATACGAGTAGCTTTTCAACAGCTCCGCAACCACGTAATTCTCAAAGAAAAAGCCGCTCGCCGCGCCGTTTAATAGCGTCTGCGGCGTCAGCCACATTGAAAGATGCGCGGCAAGCCCTGTGTCGCAGAAATAAAGCTTCGGTGCTTTCGCGAGCCGCTTTAATGCGTTGTTTGAATAGGGGCGAAGCAGGTAAATTATCCCCAGTCCCTCCAAAAGAGCAAGCCAGTCCTTCGCTGTCGGCTCCGAAATGTCGGAAGCATCGGCGAGGGTTTTGTAATTCACCATCTGCCCGACAAGCGCGGCGCAGGCGGCAATAAATCTGCTGAAACGCAGTGTATCACGCACTTCGCCAAGCTCTGTAACGTCCTTCATCAGATAAGTGTTGACGTAGGACTCGAAATATTCCTGCCGCTCTTCCTCGTCTGCGCGTTGTGCCTGCGGCATTCCGCCGCGCCAAATATGCTCAAAAACGGCGATTATGTCGTTTTTTGCCGCCATTGACTGCCGTTTCTGCAAGCACGGTAACGTAAAATCAAGCTGATTTTCAAAGCTGATTCCTGCTTTTTCTGCCTGCGACAGACTGTACATCGGCAGAATCCCAATGCGCCCCGCAAGCGACTCGCGAGCGACCTCCATCGTCTTGTACTGCTGCGAGCCGGTCAGCCAAAACTGACCTGTTTCCTCGCTTTCGTCGCACATGATTTTAATTTGCGGGAAAAGCTCGGGCGCATATTGCACCTCGTCAATCAAAATCGGCGGCTTGTACTTTTGAAAAAACAACACAGGGTCGCTTTGAGCCAGCTCCCGAGCCATTTTGGTGTCAAGCGACACATAAATGCGGTTAGATTCCTTCGCAAGGTGCTTGAGCATAGTAGTCTTGCCGACCTGCCGTGCGCCGGTGACAAGGACAGCCTTGAAAAAGCCGCTCATCTTCATAAATTTGCGCTCTAAGTGACGTGCGATATATTCCATAATAAACCCTCGTTATAATTATGATAAAATAAACTATAATTTATTTTATCATAATATTTGCAATTTGTCAATATTTTATTCACAACATGAAAGAAACCCTGTATTACACAGGGTTTCCTTGATGATAGCCGCTCTAATTTTTGTATTGCCGATAGAAAAGTACCGACAAACGCGGTGTAGGTCTGCTCACCGACATAGGCACGGAAGAGCTCGGTCACCTTGAAATGATTGGCTGTATAGTAAGACAACTCACCGAAGGCGAGGGCGCGAAATCCTTTGATAAGTGGGGGCGCGGCGATTATTACACCGACCACGCAAACGCGATTTTCCCGGCTTCGGCAGGGGGAGTGCCGTGGAGTGCGGCGGGAATTCAAAGTAAGGGCGATACAATTGCCGACATAATGGAAAACATGGCTGCCGAGGGTGCAAGCGGGTAAGAACAACATATTAAGGCAAGGACGATTTTGTGTAATACATATAAACCTCCGTAAACACTGCGTTTGCGGAGGTTCGTATATTTAATCATCTTTAATATTACACTACTATATATAATCCTGTATAATATTTATAATAATATTGCATTTTCCCAATTACTATGCTATAATGAATTATGTATGCAAAAATTTCGGAAAGGAGCGAACTTCGTGGGTTTCATGGGTCGTTTAGCCCGGTTATGGCTCTCAAGCTGGCGTCACAAGCCTGCAGAAAGCGAGAGCAAAGCCGTAGCCGTGCACAAAGGCGAGGACAGCAAGGGTCTCGGCAAGCTGTTCGCAGTCATGAGCTCGGCGTTCTCAAGCGGGGCGACGGGAATAATGCTATTAGCCACAGTCCTCACGACTGCAATGGCCGGCGCAAGCATTGTCTACGACACGATTTTGGACGAAGATTCGCCCCTGAAAATAGAAGCGGCAGACCTTGACCAAGGCGTAATTTTCGACGAGGAAGGCAATTTTATCGTCGAGGTTGAAATAGATGAACACGGCAATATTACCGTGGTTTCTCCCACAACGAGCGGAAGCTCCGGCGATTCAGGAAACACAGGAAATCCGGGAAGCACCTCAAATACTTTTTCATTCGCAGACGTAAAGGAAGCGGTAATCGACCCGCCTGCGATTTTCTCTATTCCCCAGGACGAGTGGGAGGAAGTACAGGAAGAATGGCTCGCAATCAGCGAAGAAGAGCGCGAGGAATGGCTTGCGATTACCGAGGAAGAACGCGAAACGTGGCTCGAGCAGGTAGTAATTGAAATCGAGCAGACGAGAATCCGCGAGCAAAACGAAGCGTCGATTCCAACCATCGCAACCCCGAATAATCCCGATAATCCTAACAATTCCGAAACTACAAATACGCCGGAAATTACAAACGCGCCGCCCGAAATTACGACCGCTGCGCCCGAAATTACTACAGCTGCACCGGAAATCACGACTGCTGCACCCGAAGTCACAACAGCCGCGCCGGAAGTCACGACTACGCCGCAGGTCACAACACCCGCACCCGAAGTCACGACTACGCCACCCGTAACGACCACGACACCGTCGGTCACAACGACAACACCACCTGTCACAACAACGACACCGCCTGTAACGACCACAACCCCGCCCGTGACGACAACAACCCCGCCTGTGACTACCACGACACCACCAGTCACGACGACAACTGCACCGCCCGTCACAACAACCCGCACACCGCCACCGCCCCAAAGACAAAACCAAACGGGCTTCGTAATTAACGAGCCTTCCGAACCGCTCATTTTCGGCTCTGCACCGTTCACGCTCACAACCGCAGGCGGACAGGGCTCAGGCGCGGTAACGTGGGCTATAACCGACGGCGACGCGGTTTCAGTTGCGGCAGATACAGGCGTAATCACAATCGAAAAAGCAGGAGTAGTCACAATCACCGCGACTAAAGCAGGCGATAATAACTACAATCCGACAACCTCAACGCTGACACTAACAGTCGGCGCGCGAAGCATGAGCAATGCAATCATTAACGTAACGAGCACCCACGTTTACAACGGCACAGCGCAAACGCCGACGATTACAGTAACAGACGGCGTTTCTCCGAACCTGATTACCACCGCCGACTTCACGGTTACATACAGCGCAGACCGCACAAACGCAGGCGTGGTCACGATTACGCTGACAGGACAGGGCAGATACACAGGCACAAAAACACAGGATTTTGAAATTCAAAAGCGCGAGCTGACCGTGAATTTCACGGCAGAAAACAAGATTTATGACGCGAATAACTCGGCAACAATCACAAGCAGAAGCATCGCCGCGAATTTAATTGCGGGCGATGCCGTAACCGTCACAGGCGGCGTTGCCGAGTTCAGCGACAGAAACGCAGGCACAAGCAAAACCGTGACTGCGAGCGGCTTTACACTCACAGGAGCGAGCGCAAATAACTACATAATTTCTGCAATCAACACAACGACTGCGAATATTACAGCCAAACCGATTACAATTACAGGCGTTAACGCAACGAATCGCAATTTCAACAACACGACTGCAATTACGCTTACGGGCGGCGAGTTGCAGGGCGTTGAAGCAAGCGACAGCGTGAGCTTCACGCTCGGAGTCGGCACAGCTTCAAACGCAGACGCAGAGCTGAACAAGCCTGTCACAACGGCGATTGCAATCGATAATACGAACTACGAGCTGATTCAGCCCGCAGGAATTACAGTCAATATTTCGCCGCTGCCCGTCACAATTATCCCCGACTCGGGACAGAAAAAAATCCGCCACGAGACCGACCCTGTATTCACGTTCACGGCAGAGCCCGAGCTGTTCGCGGGCAGTAGCTTCACAGGCGCGCTCAGCCGCGAAACAGGCGAAGCAGTCGGTGCTTACAACTTCACACTCGGCAGTTTAAGCGCGGGAAACAACTACGAGCTCGCTTTAGGCGGCACAGAAACATTTGAAATTACAAAAGCAATCCCGAGCTACACTGCACCTACGGGACTCACTGCGACCTACGGCGACTTACTTTCGGACGTGGATTTATCGCTGTTCACAGGCTGGGCGTGGGACGCTCCGACGGACTACGTAGGCGACGCGGGAATCCGCGTACATTCCGCGACGTTTACGCCCGCGGATACTGCGAATTACAGCAATGTTACTGTCGATTTAAGCTTAACTGTCGCTAAAGCCGAGCAGACAGGGTTTGCTATCACTGACCCGGGGGTAATCACGTTCGGGGACGCGTTTGTGATGCTTGAGACGGTGGGGGGGCAGAGCACAGATGACACGGTGACGTGGGCGCTGACGGGCGGAAACGCAGTCACAATCGCTGAAAACACGGGCATAATCACAACCGAGCGCATAGGAACTGTAATAATTACTGCCACGAAAGCGGGCGATGATAACTACAACGAGGTCACGGCGGCGCTGACGTTTACTGTTGAGAAGCGCGATTTATCGCTTGTTTCGGTTGAAGCAATAGCAGGCTTTATTTACACGGGGCTTCCGCTCACGCCGTCCCCGGTTGTCACCGACATTGCCGGCAGTGAAAACCTGCTTAAACCCGCTGACTATACCTACCTGCACGGCGCGAATACGAGCGTAGCAGGCGGCGGAACAATCACAATTACGGCGACACCTACGGGGAATTATACAGGCGAAATTATCGTTAACTTCGCGATTTTACCCGCTCCGCTGACGGTTACGCTTGACAACATAAGTAAGCTTCACGCAGGTGACACTCCTCCGTTCACCTACTTTATTTCCGGCTTTGTGAACGGCGAAAACATAACTACGGCAGAGGTTACGGGCGCGCCTGAACGAACTACCGATTATCAGCAGAACAACTATGTCGGCAATTATACGATTTTTGCAGGACTCGGCAATCTGCAAGCCCCGAACTACGAATTCACTACGTTTAATAACAGCGTTCTTTCGGTTCTGATAGCACCGCAAGCCCCGATTTTCATAAACGGCGCACCCTTGGCAATTACCTACGGCGACGATGCTTTTCCGCTGTCGGTGAGCGGCGGAAGCGTTGACGGGGCGGCGATTCAATGGGCAGTAACAGGCGGCAACGGTGCGCTGACGATTGATTCCGCCGGAAGAGTTACAGTCGTTCAAACAGGAACGACCACAATCCGCGCGACCAAGGCAGGCGATAATAACTTCAGCTTCGCGGAAGAGTACATCACGCTGACAGTCCTCCCCAAAAACATCACTGCGGATATGTTTACTGTCAACTCGACAGTCTATAACGGCACGCCGCAGCTACCGACAGTCACGCCGCAGCTGCTGAACATTTCGGCGCAGGAATTTGTCCGCGGAATTGATTACGGCTATACCTTCTCGCCGCAAACAAACGCAGGCAGCTACGGCTTCACAATCAGCGGAATCGGGAATTACGGCGGCTCTGTTAACTTCAATTTCGTGATTAACAAAGCACCTCCCGCACTTTCCGACTTAGCCTATTCGCTGACCTCGGTGACCTTCGATAACACACAAAAAGCTGTTTCTGTTACAGCCGCAAGCGGCGTAACAGGGCTGGGCACAATCGCTGTATTTTACGACGGAAGCACAGCACCGCCGATTAATGCAAAAACATACATAATCACTGCCGAAATAGCCGAGGGCGATAATTACACAGCCGCAAGCTTTACGCTCGGCAGCTTCGCGATTAACAAAGCCACGATGAGCTTCCCTGCAACCTCTGCTGTCAGCGCGGTTTACACGCCGAGCCTGACGCTCGCTGACATTTCCCTGCCCACAGGCTACGTCTGGACTGCCCCGACTACTCCGCTTTCGGCGGGTAATAACCAGAGCTTCCCCGCGATTTACACTGACCCAAGCGGAAACTTTGAAGCCGTGGGCGGAAGCATAGTCGTAAACGTCACAAAAGCGGCGGGGAACACTACTACCGACGCGGTTACAGTTACTTATTCACCGACGCTGACTGTCGGAAGTGCTGTTTCAGCGTTCAGCGACTATACGTTCGCAGACGCAAGCACTTCGCTGACTGTCGCGAACAACGGACTTCAAGTCACGGGCTACAAGGACAACGCAGACCCCGACAACTACGGTCAGGACAGCATAATAATTACGATTACGGTCGAGCCGAGAAGTATCACGAATGCAACTGTGACTGCTTCGGGGACGTTTATTTACACAGGAAATCCGCATACTCCGACACCGGTTGTCGTTGTTGACGGCATTACGCTGACCGCGGCTGATTTCACCTACAGCCACAGCGCGAATACAGGCGCGGGGACTGCTACAGTTACAGTCACGGGGATTGTGAATTACACAGGTACGGCTACAGGAAGCTTCACAATCGGCAAAGACAATCAAGGCGCGCTGTCGATAAATCCGCCGGGAGCGCTTACCTTCGGCGATGCGCCGATTACGCTGACTACGAGCGGCGGCGACGGGACGGGGGCTGTTACGTTTGCGGTAACGCAAGGTAACGCGACTATTACAGGCAATCAATTGACGATTACAGGCGCGGGAAGCGTGACTGTTACTGCTGTTAAGGCTGGTGATGATAACTTTTTTGTTAGTGATACTGCCACGTTGACGTTTACTGTTAACGCGAGGAGTATCGCCGGCGCAACGGTTTCCGCAATCAGTCCGTTCACCTTTACAAGCGGCGCAATCCAACCGCAGCCGAGTGTTTCGGACGGCGCTACTACGCTTATTTTAAATACTCATTATACGCTGTCGTATAGCAATAACACTGATGCAGGAAGTACTGCTGAAGTTATAATCACAGGTATAGGCAATTATACTGGCACTGTTACCGTTAATTTCACGATTAACGCCGCAACGCCGACCGTTGCTACTCCGCCGACTGCTTCAACTATGCTGATTGACACCGCGCTTTCGACTTCCGCACTTTCGGGCGGTGTTGTTAACGGCGTGAGCGGTCAAAATAACTTAGCGGGAGCTTGGGCGTGGGAAACGCCGACTGCTACTGTCGGCGCGAGCGGAAGCTT
>WQYC01000046.1 GCA_009781425.1 Oscillospiraceae bacterium | reverse complement strand
CGGGGGTTGAAAGGAATCTTCGCTTCGCCGCCGCAGTCAGCGCAAACAGCGATAAAGGTTTCCTTGTTCCTGGACGCAGATTTCTTTGCGTCTCTGCACGCTTTGCAGCGTTGCGGCTCGTTTACGAAGCCTTTTTCACTGTAGAACTCTTGTTCTCCCGATGTGAAAATAAAGTCTGCTCCGCAGTCCTTGCATTGAAGGGTTTTGTCTTCGAACATTTTGTGATACCTCACGTTTTTTAGATTTGACCTTGGACGGGTTCCCACCGACACCTTTGTTAAACAACGCTCTGGAATTAAGCTACCGGGCCAGATATATCAATTGACAATTGACAATGGACAATTGACAATTAAAGACTAATTATGAACTGCTTTGAGCTTTGCGCGAGCTCTTGATAATGAATTGTCTACGGATTTTATGCTGATGCCGAGTCTTGCGGCGATTTGCCTGTATGAAAATGAATTAAGATACATTTCAAAGACTTTGTATTCGCGGTCGGATAATACTCTGCTGATTTTTTTGAGAAGCTCTTCGCGGTTTTCTTTCTCGATGATTATTTCGTCTGCGCCGGGCGATTGCTCTTTGATGAGCGCGGGGTCAAACTCTTCAGTGAAGAAGAGCGTTCTTCGCGCCTTGCCTAAAGCGTTCTTCATGCGGTTATCAATGCAGGCGTTTGCATAGGCGGAGAAAGAACCCTTGCTTTCATCGAAGGTGCGGATTGCGCTGAGCAGTGCAAGAAAGCCCTCTGATATGAAGTCCTCCGCGTCCTGGCGGTTCAGGCGGCTGAAGCCGCGCGCCATCTTGTTAGCCTTGATGACGATTATGTTGACGTAGCGCGTAATGAGCTCGGACATAACGGTATCTTTGCGGCTTTCGTCTTCTTTGCACTCCCGTGCCGCCGCTAATAACAGCTCGTCCCTTTGCTTTTCATTTTCTGTCATATTATGCTACCTATCAAAGAATATATCATTAAAACGCGCATTTGTCAACAGTAAATTTCAAATTTTTATGAATTTCGTGAATTTTGCTTAAATTTGCGCTGATTTTGCGCTAAATTATCTCAGCATCGTCGGTATCAAGCATGAAGTCATAGCCTATGGCTTCTTCGACATTGGCACGTACATTCTTGCTCGGCGATACAGCGTCACCCACCATCAGTTCAAAAAGGTCTTCGTCTAAGTCCGCGCCTTTTTCAACGACTAACGGATTATTCGGTTTTAAGTCTGCGCCTCTTTCAGCCGCGAGCGGGTTCTTCGCCGCTATGTTCGCGCCTTTAGGCTCGGCTTTTTTGAAGTCGCTGTTCAGCTTCGCCGCGAAAGCCGCGTCGGGCTCGGGCTTCTGCTGAGTGGGAGCGGGGCGGGGTGCCATTTTTATCGGAGAAGCGGCTGCTGCAGGTTGCTGGGGCTGCGGCTTCCTCGGTGCGGGCGGCGGGGCTTTGCTGAGCGAGGGTGCGGCAACAGGCGGCGGCGAGACCATGAAGCTGTTCATGTCGTCATCGTCGTCGTCTGCGGCGCTCATATCCGCTAAAGGATTAGCGTCCGACAACAGATACGAAAGCTCGTCGTCGTCGTCCTGCGCTTCCGCGTCTTCTATCATTTTTAGGTATTTCTCGGGAATTATGTATGAATCCTCTGCTTCCTCTTGGAAAATTTGTATTTTAAGCTCGGCGCGCGACAAACGCGCGTTATTAATCGAATCTTCTTCCTTTTTCGTCTTTTTCTTCTTAGCTTCTAAGGCTTCGAGCTCTGCGGCTTCTGCGGCTTTAGCTTGAGTCAAGCGGCTCTTTAAGTCGTCGATTTCCGCAAGCACGTTGCTGAGCTTATCCGCAAGCCCTTCGCCAAGCTCGGGAGCTTCTTCAAATATAGGCGCGTCCACTGACGGAACCTGAAACTCTGCAAAGTCTAAATCCACCTCGCTTGCCGCTCTCGGTGCGGCTTTAGCCGGAGTTTTCGCAGCGGCGGCGGGCGCAGTGCGCGACGCAGCTGAAGCTGCTGCAGGTGCGGGAGCGGCGGGAATATCCGGTATATCGTCAAGCATATCATCAAAGGACGGCGCGGCTATTGCCGGCGCAGGAGCGGTGGCTTGCGCTTTGGGCGCGCTTGCCGCTTTAGCTAATCCTGCTTCTGCAGTTTTAAGCTTCGCTTCGTATTCTCTGAGCTTTTTCTCGTGTTCTGCGATTATTGTCTGATATTCTGTAGCTCTGATTTCATATTCAGAGACTTTCTTTTGAGCTTTATTTAAGTTCGCGGTAGCCTCCGCAAGGTTCGCTTCCGCGTCAACAACGCGCGCTTCCGCCTTCGCGGCTTTAACCTCGGCTTTTTTAACGTTAGCTTCAGCCTCGGCTATTTTAGCAGTCGCCTGCTCTGCAGACGAGCCGCTTTGGCTCAGCTTACCTGTAAGCTTATGCAAATCCTCACCAAGACGCCCACATTCTACCTCGAGCATGGAGGTGAGTTCTTTTTCTTTTAAGTATCTTTCATTAGCCTCGGCGAGATTTCTCTCGAGGTTTTCCATTCTTACGGCAATGTCGGGGTCATGAGCCGCGGTCAGAGCGTCGTTCTCTGTCTGAAGCTCAAGGTTCTTCTTTCTAAGCGAATGTAAGTACAGGTTAACCTCGTCCGGGCTGAACCCGTAAGCGACTTTTTTAAAGGAAGCAGTTTCGGACGGTGCCGACGGCTCATTTTTCTTCGCGCCTTTTTTAGGTGTAGATAACATAATAACTCCTACTTTAAGGTAACATGATTTATATTTTTGCGAGTACCACAGATACCTTTTTACATTATATCAATTTATGAAAGATTTTGCAATAGTAAATGTTTATAAATAATTGATGTTTTTTTTGAGAGAAATGCCTATTTTTTATGGATTCTTTAGTAAAATATGCACAAAAGGGTAATTTTTTCATAAAAAGCATAAAAAGACTTGCAAATCCGAAAGAAATATTGTATAATAACTATGAAGCATTTTTATTTTAACATGAACTTACAAACCTTTTATATTATCGGGAGAAAAACTATGATTGATAAGACTATGACCTTTTCTGTTCACGACGACCGCGAGAGCGAAATGAAGGAAATCCTTTCCACAGTATATGAAGCATTGCGCGAAAAAGGATACAACCCGATTAACCAGTTAGTCGGCTATATCCTGTCGGAAGACCCGACCTACATAACTACGCATAATAATGCAAGAAGCCTTATCCGTCACATTGACCGCGATGAGCTGCTTCAGATGCTTGTTAAGAGCTATTTAGCAGGGTGACGAACAATTAACAATTGACAATGTACAATTGACAATTATTTCATTTAATATTCTCTTGTTTTAGTTTAATACTATGTTTAACGGCAATGCCAAATACAAACAAGGGACTTACTATAATGAAAAAAACAATTGTTTTATCTTTAATTATCATGGCTATCGGCTGTGCATTACTTTTTACAGGCTGTGTGCCTAATGTTAACAACGACGGCGTCGGCGTAACCGACAACAGCCCGCTCGAAACCACGCCGAGAAGCACTTTTGCGACACCGCCTCACGTCACGACACCAAACCACACTACACCGGAAGCTCGTCACAACACAGAACCGGAAAACCATATTAACGAAACAAATAACGAAGAAGCGGCAGTTGGGGATAATCCAACTGCCTTTAATTTTTCTGCCGTGGAACTCGGCGCGCCGGGGGCGTCACGCCCTACAGATTCAAAAATAGGCTGGGGGCTTGGTAAAGCAACCGACGAGCGCAACCGCCCGCTCGACGCGCTCAACGCACAAAGCAAGTACGGGCATTTAAGCGCGGTTTTCATTGACTCTGAGACTGACAACCAAATCTACTTGACATTCGATGAAGGCTACGAAAACGGCTTCTCTCCGCGAATTCTCGATGTTCTGCGCGACAAAAACGTGAGAGCGACTTTTTTCGTTACCTACGATTATTGCAAAAACGAACCCGAGCTGATTCAACGTATGCTCGACGACGGACACGAGCTCGGCAATCATTCCTGGTCGCACCCGTCGTTCCCGAGCCTCACAGACGAGCAAATAGCTGAAGAAATCACGAAGCTGCATGATTATGTTTACGAGAGCTTCGGCTATGAAATGCGGCTTATTCGCTTCCCGATGGGCGAGTTCTCCGAGCGAGTGCTCGCGGCGACGCAAAACGCAGGCTATAAAAGTATCTTCTGGTCTTTCGCCTACGCCGACTGGAACGTGAACAGTCAGCCGAGCACGAGCGAAGCCTTCAGCAAAATCACGCAAGCTTCCCACCCGGGCGCAGTGATTCTACTTCATGCAGTTTCCTGCACTAACGCAGAGATTTTGGCAGAAGTGATTGACTACTGGACAGCGCAGGGATTAAAATTAAGCTTAATAGCGTAAAAACAAACGAGCGGACTTATAAAAGTCCGCTCGTTAATTGTACATTGTACATTGTTAATTGTTCATTGTCTAAACAGAATACGTCGCCTTAACCAACTCGTCCATAGTCGTCACGCCTGCCTTAACCATTTCCGCAACGTTGTGTCTGAGCAGCTTCGTCCCTTCCTCAATCGCCTTGCGTTCAATCTGCTCGGCTGTTCCGTTATTGGCGATGATTTCCTTGAGGTGCGCGGTTGAAACGATAATTTCATGAATAGCAGTTCTCCCCGCGAAGCCGGTGTTCCCGCAGTCGCGGCAGCCGCCGAATTTATGCTTGCAAATTTTGATGGGGTCTTTAACTCCGACAAGACGCAGCTCTGCCGGGTCATCAAGCACGAATTCTTCCTTACAAGCTGTGCAGAGCTTTCTTACAAGCCGCTGAGCAATAACGCCGACGAGAGAGCTCGCCACCATGTACGGCGCGACACCCATGTCAACAAGACGCAGAATAGTGCTGGAAGCGTCGTTAGTATGCAGTGTTGAAAGAACCAAGTGCCCCGTAATAGCGGCACGAATCGCGATGTCTGCGGTTTCGTTGTCGCGCATTTCCCCGACCATTACTATATCCGGGTCCTGACGGAGGATTGAACGAAGCGCGGCGGAGAAGGTCATGCCGGCTTTTGTATTAATTTGCACCTGGTTTACGCCGTCGATTTTCTTTTCCACCGGGTCTTCAACCGTAACTATGTTTACGCTGGGTCTCGAAAGCTCGCCGAGCGTCGCATAAAGCGTAGTAGATTTACCCGAGCCCGTAGGTCCCGTAACTAACATAACCCCGTGCGGACAGCGAATAACGCTCTTGAACATTTCGTAGTTATGGTCAGTCATTCCGAGCTCGGTTACGCGCATGGTTTTTGAGTCGCCCGAAGCGAGCAGACGGATAACCACCTTCTCACCGAAAACAGTAGGGATACTGGAAACACGCACGTCAAGGTTTACGCCGTCTATCATCATACCAAAGCGTCCGTCAAGCGGAACGCGTTTTTCAGCGATGTTCATGCCGCCGAGGATTTTGAGACGGGTGACAAGCGAGTTATGCACCGCAGGCTTCACCGCCATCTGCTCGACAAGCTCGCCGTCGATACGCAGTCTTACGCGGGTTCTGTCTCTGAAGGGCTCGATATGTATGTCGGACGCCTTGCGTCTGAATGCAGTTTCAACAAGCGAGTTACAAAGCTTAACAATCGGCGCGTTATCTACGCGGTCCTGCGACTCTGCCGCCGCCGCCGCTTCTTCCTCTGTGTTATATTCCTTATCAAGGTCGTCAATAACTGTCGCAGTAGACGACTGCGAATAAATCCGCCCGATTGTATCCATTATCGACGACTTCGTGGCGAGCATAGGGTGAATTTCCATTCCCGTGGTTACTTTAAGCTCGTCGAAGATAAAGAAGTTAATCGGGTCGTTCGTCGCAACGTAAAGCCTGCCCGCGCCTACTCTGTAGGCTACGCAGACGTGCTTCCTTGCGATGCTTTCCGGTATTTTTTTAACCGCTTCAACGTCTATTTTCGTAGTCATGAGGTCTACGAACGGTACCTTCAGGCGCGTCGAAAGCGCGTGAACAAGCTGAGTTTCCGAAACGTACCCAAGCTTCAGCACCATATCCCCGAGCTTTAAGCCCTCGGGGTTTTCAACCTTGTCCTTCTGCTTTTTGAGTGCAGAGTCAAGCTGCTGCTCTGTTATGAACCCGCTTTCTACTAAAAGCTGACCAATAGGAATATTTTTCATATAGTTTAATACCACCTGACGGACAATTGACAATTAACAATTGACAATTGACAAATTTTGATTTATTATATATATATAAATAAAACATGAGGAAATATTATGGAAACTTTTTTATATGGGGTTATGTGCTTTTTGATTTTTATGTTCGGCGGCTGTCTCGGCAGTTTTTTCAACGTCATTCTTCTGCGTGTTCCCGAAAAGAAGGACTTCGTGAAAGCCCGCTCGCAATGCCCCGAATGTGAACATACCTTGACTTGGTACGAGCTTGTCCCCGTGTTCAGCTATGTGTTTCAGCGCGGACGCTGCCGCAAGTGCATGACGCGCATAAGCGCGCGGTATCTGCTTATGGAGCTGTTTTGCGGAGGCGGCTGTCTTTGGGTGTTCATGACGCTCGGCTTTGACCGCCCTATTGACTCGGTTCAGACTATTATCGGCTTGCTTCTCTTCCCCATATTAGTCGCGCTCAGCGCAGAGGACATAAAGAAAACCGAAATTCCGTACTGGTGCACAGGCTCAATTGCCGTGCTGGGCGTGATTGCCACCGTGCTTTCGCTGTTTCTGCCGTCGAACGTCCTGTGGTACGAGCATTTAATAGGCGCGCTGATTATTTCCGTGCCTTTTGCAGTCTTCTGCTATCTCGGCGCAATGGGCGGCGGAGACGTTCAGCTTGTCGCGGCGGCAGGGCTTCTGCTTGGCTGGGCGATTGTCCCGTCGGTGCTAATCGCAATGGTAACAGGCGGCATCTTCGGAATCTTCGTAAAGCTCACGAGGAAGCGCGCAACCATTTGCTTCGGGCCTTTCTTAGCGCTCGGCATTGCCGCAGGTTATCTGTACGGACACAGGATTATACAGGAATATTCAAGTATGTGGTAAATAATGTTAAAGTTAAAGGCGGGGACGGAAATCCCCGCCTTTTTTGTTATTGTTCTTCTTCCGAAGCTGTTTCTTCTTCTGCGTCTGTTTCTTCTTCCGCGTCAGATTCTTCTTCGGGTAAATCCATCGGCGGCACTATGTAGAACAGCAGTTCAAATTCATATTCCGCGAGCCCCGTCGTTTGGTCAAACTTAACGTTATAATCAATTGACGATTCATTATTCTCGAACAACACTGCAGATTTAACCTCTATCCTGTACGGATATACGTGCAGATAGTCAAGGAAATCTAAGTAATCGTTATACGGCAGTCTGAGTACGAAATTCGCCGTGATTACGCCTATACCTAATCCGGAATAACGATTAGCAATATACTTACGCATATAAGGGAGGAGTCTCGAACGGTCTTCCGCTGAAACCGCGCTTCTGTCCTTCAGCATTTCGGTAAGCGTTGCCATGAAATATATTTCATCTCTAAGCTCTGATAAAGCCTCGGCAACTGCCTCTTCGTTTGTGCTGTCACCCGTTAAATACTCTGCCGCTAATAACTCTGCCCACTCTTTGTCTGCGGCATCGCGTAACCGTTCTTCGCTTTCCTTTTTATCCTCATCTTCAAAGGGCATAGCAAATTCTCTCAGCCCAAATTCTGTCGGTCTGCGACCGCGCGAATGAGTAAGCCTGAACTCAACCGCTTCAATATCAGTTACCATTATACCGTATTCAGCGGTTATGCCTACGCCGTAGCTTGCTTTGTTCAAAATATCCTGCATAAGGATTACAGCTTCGGTAGGAGTCATTTCGCCTAAGAAGCCCTCGTTTACAACTGAAGCTCTCTCGCGCTTTTCAACCAATAGCTTTTTGAGCTCAATCTCGCGCGCCTGCATTTGCTGCGCAGCTTCAATCTGCTTTTCTTTCTCTTCGATTTGCCTGTCAACCACGCCTATGCTGTTGTAAGCGGGAATGAGTATAAAATATATACCCAAGCCGAGAATCGCACCCATAATAACGATTATGATTATCGCTTTTTCAACGTTACTTATATTACGGCTCAAAGATATTCCCCCCCTTCACTCTCATAGCTACTTCAAATTCAAAGATGACATCGTTTTCTGTTTCGCTTTCTATTCTTTCATATCCGTAGAACATGATGTTCTCAAAGTATCCTTCTGCATTAAGTGCTTCAATAAACTGCGGAGGATGCTCCTCGTCCGTACAGCGGAAGGTAATATCTACTGTATACCCATTGACACTGAACGGCCCGTAAATATACATTCCGTCATACCGCCTCATTACACGTTCGATACGGCTGACTATTTCTCTTGTCATCTTAGGCTGGAAGTCGAACAGGATTTTCGCTGAATCTACCGCGTCGGAGTAAGCGTCGAGCCTTGCAACCATTATTTCCTTTTCTTGGACGCGGGCAGACATTTCTTCAAAGTTCAAAAGGCGGAACTCGGTTTCAAGGTTAGCAAGCTCTCTTTTCCTCATACCCTCAATAAAGCTCATAGCACCGAAAACCGCCATAACCGCCACAGCGCAAGCCGCCGCAAGCAGAAGCGAAACCAAGCTGAACCTCATGTTCTTTGACTTTATTCTTTTTTCCTTGGTATTGAGTAGGTTGATGTTCTCGGTCTTAGGGTCAACCTTGATTAAAGAGCCGATAACGTTTGCAAACTCAATAAAGTTATAGTTTCTCTTCGACCTTACTAAGTCGCTGGGATACTCAAACTCGCGCGCGGTTAAGTTAAGCTGTTTAATCGTTGCGTGCAGAGCCTTTTCGTCCTTGATTGCACCAAAGTACTGAATTTCTTTTATTTCTTCGGCGAGCTCGTTTTGCTCGAGCAGGTGCATAGTTCGGAAAAGGTTGTCGAAAACCGCAAGGTTTATATAGTCGGGGCTGTTTTCATAGTCGGACGCGTCAATTTTAGTATGCCGCGAGAAAACAACCGCACCTTTGTTGTAAAGGTTGATGTTAATAAAGTTCTTGTCTACTTGCAATAATAACAGCGACGAGAAAGCCTTATAAACACTGGAGCGGCGAACCAAACGGGTAATACAGTTGGTACTCACCACGACAAGCTTTGTTTTCAGCCCGACCTGCCGCGACAACTGGAGATAGGTGTCAAGCATATTCTGCGGGCAGGCGGCTGCAATCACCTTGAGCTTCGGGCCTTCCTCCGTGACTATTTCTTCTGAAATACTGTATGTAATGTTATACTCGTCACCTAATGACATTTCGTTTTGAATAATAGTTTCAACAACGAAGGTTTCGCTTCCCGCCTTCGGCTTTGGTATTTCGATTTCCTTATACAGAATCATGCCGGAGTTGATACAGATAATCGCTTCTCTGTCCGTGATTTTTTCCGAAACAAGAATGTTGGTGATTTCACCTGCAATTTCGTGCATATCAATGATTCTGCCGTTTTCAATCGTGTTCGGCGGTAAATTCCTTGTGACAGTTTTTCTTACGGCTATTTTCGCCGCAACAGTCGCCTCGAGTAGCTTTATTTGGGTATCGGTAATATCGATTGAAATCATAAATCTGCCCACCTACCTTTTATAAGTAATAATTAACAATGAACAATTAACAATTATGGAGCCGCTTCGCGGCGGTTTTTTATCCTATTCCGTCGAATGAGCCGTACATTAACGGGAATATGGTTGCGAGAACTAATGCTACTATTACGCCCATGAATATAATCATGATTGGTTCTATCATCGTTGTGAGCTTCGAGAGAGCGGTGTCGGCTTCCTCATCGTAAAAGTCCGCAGACTTTGAAAGAATTTCGTCAAGTCTTCCCGATTCCTCACCTATGTAAATCGTCGATACGAACATTCCGTCGAACACGTCTATTTTAGAAATAGCCACCGAGAGCGGCTCGCCTCGTTTTATATCGTTCAGCACCTCGTCAAAAAGGAACAACAGATACTTGTTATTGAGCGTCCCTACAGACTTTTCTATACATTCAACCATCTGCATACCCGAAGCAAAAAGGTTCGCCATAGTTCTGCCGAAGCGCGCAGTGTATATAACCTTTACGAGCTTGCCTATTTTCGGCATGGTGATAATCAGCTTATCCCACGCAAGCCGAACCCCCGGCAGTCTCATCATACCTCTGATTACCAGCACTACCGCAAGAACTACCATAATCAATATGTACCAATAGCCTATGATAAAGTCGCTTATCGCCATCATTTGGCTCGCCATTCCCGGGAGCGATTCTCCCTCGGGGTACATACCTATGAACATCGGCAGAATAAAGGTAAACAGCCCGATAACTATAACAACCATCAGCACAGCAAGAACAATCGGATATGTAAGTGCTTTTTTTACAACGTTTTTGAGTCTGTTTTCCTTTGCGTAGTGGTCGGCGACCCTGTCAACAATCATGTCAAGGTTACCCGAGCTTTCCCCTGCCGCCATCATTCCCACGAACAGCTCGGGGAAGACGCCTTCCTTCATCTCTAAGGTTTCCGTGAAGGAACGCCCTCTCTGAAGCTCTTCATAGAGGTCACGCAGAACTTCCTTCGCTTTTTTATTTTCTTCCTGCGTCATCAGAATGTGCAGCGCGCGCACTAAGTTAATCCCCGAATAAAGCATCGCACTGAGCTGACGGCAGAAAATCGAAAGCTTCGCTGTCTTAAACTTAAACTTCAGCGTTTGGCTTTTTTCCTGCACTTCCTTGCTGCTGGTTACAAAAAGCTCGCGCCCGCGCAGAATCTCCGCTAACTGCTGAGAATTCTCCGCGACCTCTGTGCCTCTTATAACCTTTCCCGAAAGGTTGGTTGCCTGATATTGATATACAGCCATATAACCTCCATGTGACATTAAATTTTTAACGGTTATGTCAGAGCCGTTCTTAATTATAACACAAATTTTACATAGTTTCAAGTTAAATATTAGTAGAATTTTAACAAAACATTTTATGGAATATAGACAAATTTTAGAACCTTTTTAAAATTCATCGGGCAATTTATCAAGCGTTATTGTTAATTCGTGATTATACGCCCGCTCTAATCGCTCCCTTGAATTGAACTGCTCGTTCAGCCGCCCTCTTGAATCAACTAAATAATCTCCTCTGTAAAGCGCAGTCCAGAGCCAAAGCGCGTTGTCGCGGTTGAGCAAGTCGGGAGAGGGCAGAAGCGCGCACTCGGTCATCGCCGCCATTCTGCGCCGCCCCGTTCGTCCGAGCTGCGCGGAATAATCCGATGTCCCCGCGAACTGCGGCATACTTGAGGTGTCGTCAGCGTTGTAAATACATTCGCCGATTATATCCACATATTCGTCCCCGGGGTAATAATCCGCGCTCTGCCCCGACCAAACCCAAATTAAATTATTCAGCTCGTGATATTCACTGAACCGCTCGAACATCAGCCGCCAAAGCCACTTGAAGGACTCAGGCTCGCAGTCTCCCCACCAGAACCACTTTGTCCCCGCCTGGTGCAAGGGTCTCCACAGCACAGGCACGCCCGCGTTGTGAAGCCGCTTTAAATGCTCTGCCATGTGGTCAATTTCAAGGATTAACTCGCGGCACTCCCGCGAAATCGCGCCCGCCTCAAACAGCGCGCGTATGCTTTCCGCGTCCAAATCAATTAAATAAACAGCCGTGAACGCCTTATCCAAGTCGAAGTCGCTCTCCGCGGCAAAGTAATGACTGCTTTCGCCTATTCCCGGCGACGGCGAGTACCAAGTCCAGTCGTAGCTTACAAGCCCGCCGTTCCCGTGCCATTCAAGCGCAAGAGCAATATCGTCCTGTAAAGCCTTTTCGCCTGCAAAGGAACGCGAATAGCTCATTAAATCAGAAATTCTTATAGCCGGGAGCCGCCCTGTCGCCTCGTAAATCGCGCCGATTTCAGTGTTCGTGCCTGCCGTGACATGCTGTGCAAGAAGCACCCGCTGACCGAACATTTCGCCGAGATAATCCAACAACAGACGCACTTGATTCGACGCGTCGGAATTGGCGGGAAGCCGCGAGGTGTTATATCTTGACTCGGGCAGCTCAAAGTCGCGGACAGCTATTTCGTCCACATAAACACTGCCTTTAAGCGTTGTCAACGACAATCGGTTTACACCTGCTTCAAGGTAAATCCCGTGAAGCCAATAGTCCGCGAATTCCTCCGAAGCCCGCAGATAATACGCGCCCTGCTGTGCGCCCTGCGCCGTAAGCGCGGCGACCGAGTCTTCTTCGCTTGCCGAAGCTGCGCGAATCCCGATTGAATAATGCTGTGTAGACGGGACGTTCAGCTCGAAATCAGCCGTGCGGCGTTCCTCAAGCTCAATGTATCCGCTCCCGCGAAAATCCGTCAACTCGATGAGGCTTGCATAGGACGTAATGTCCTCTGCCTGCAGGGTTTCCGTGAAGCTGCGCCGCGTAATATTAAAGAAAAGGCTTCGGTGGTCGTTATACTCGGGGCGTTCCTTCACAGGAACATTGCGCGGCGGATTCTCGCCCTGCTCGCTGTCATTAGGCATGATTTTTGAACAGGAGACGAACAATGCACAATGTACAATGCACAATGCACAAATAATTAAATTTTTAAGTTTTTTCATTATTAATCACGCTTTTAATTGTTAATTATACATTGTTAACTGTACATTGCCTACACTGCCTTCTTCTCAATAATTTCAATAATCGCCGTGTCGCCGTCCTTGATTTGGTCGTTGAAGCTTGCGTCCTTGCCGTTAAGCAGCAACGTATAACCCGCAACAGGATTCAGCATATCGAATTCCGTGAAGTTGAGAAGCTCCAAAAACTTATGCGGCGCGCGGTCGGGCGTGGGGTCAAGCGTCAGCACCGTGCCGTTCAGGCTCAGCGTAATTTCGCCGTACTCCTCGGGCTTCGTATCGGTGTAAACGTCGTCCGGGTCAATATCGAAAGCGACATCGGTCGCGGATAATCTTTCGGAAACGGCATCAGACTCCGGTTCGATTTCATCGAGAGGAGCGGCATCAGAAGACACGATTTCGATTTTATCGAATGGATTCAGCTCGTAATCCTCCGGCTTGATTTCGCCGTTAACATAGACAGAAACATCGTCAATCACGCCGAATTCTCTGACAACCTCAGTAAGTTTAATGCTTGCCTTTTCCCCGCTCACAGCCGCCGTAAACTCAACAGTGTCGCCCTGCGTAACGTTAGTATTGATTGAAGCGGGCTGACCGTTAACAGTAATCGCCGCAGGCGTTAAAAGCTCGCCCTTCGCAAGCTTGCGCTTGCCGTTGACAGTATAATTAATTCCGCGCCCCGAACGCCCCATTATATCACCGCTTTTATAGCCCGCAAGCGTCAGAAGCTCGAACACCGACAGCTTTTTTGTGTCAAAAATGCGGACTTTCTCGTCGTTTAAAGTTATTGTCGAGAAGTCGTAGCCGCGATTCAGAATCGCGGTCAGCGCAATGCCGACAGGTGTGATAAATTCAGCTCCCAGCTCTTTTCCGCGAGTGTCAACCCCTCTGAGTGTACGGTGGTTTCCAATCGCCACGCGGTTCTCGTCGAGTCCTAATTTCGTTGCAACCTTTTTATTCAGTCCGCTAATCAGCGAGCCGCCGCCGACAAGGAAAACCGCCGCAGGGGAAGCCTTATTCGCCGATTGAATATGCTCACAAACTGCGTTCGACAGGTTCTCGACAGCATGGTCAATTTTGCGGTTGAACTCAGAAGTGCTGACCTTTTGCGTCATGCCGAAGATGTCGCGGTACTCGAATTCCTTGTTGCCCGCCGTGCTGTTGAGCTTCATTTCCTCGGCAGAAGCGAAGTCTACGAAGAACAGCTTGATAATTTCCTCCGTGATTTCGTCGCCCGCCGTGGTTGCCATTGAATAAGCGACAACCGAGCCGTCACGCGAAACCGCAATGTCCGAGGTCCCCGCGCCGATGTCCACTAATGCAATGTTAATCGCTCTGATTTCGGGCGGAACAACAACGTTCATCGCCGCAATAGGCTCTAACGTCATTCCCGCAACAGACAAGCCGTTGAGCGACATGACTGAATACAGCCCGTCCACAACAACACTCGGCAAAAACGTAGCTATAAGCTTGATTGAAGCGTTTTTACCCTTATGGTTTTCAAGGCTTAACATTTTATAATCGTCGAGCAGATAATTTATCACCGAATAGCCCACGCAGTAGAACGAGACTTTTTCGTCATTGTTCAGATTCAGCTCGTCCTGCGCCTTCTGCACTGCTTCGATTTCCATGGACTTCACCATATCGGCAGTAATGCTTTCGCGCTCGCTTATGTCGAACTCCATCTTCGTGAGCCCTGTTTTGAGCGCGCGACCTGCCGCGGCGATTGAAACCTTGGTGAGCTTAATCCCCGTCAGCTCTTCAAGTTGTTCCTTGACCTTTGCGACGATTTTCGCGACCTGTTTAATATCTTCAATCTGTCCGTCGCTCATGGCGCGCTTGCTGTGCGGCTCTACGACACATTCAGCCAGCACGAACTCGTCGTCAACCTGCTCGCCGACAACGCCTACAACAGTGCGCGTGCCTATATCAAGCGCGAAAATTCTGTCGCCCTGCTCCTGTGACGCGGACGGGCGATGCCCGCCCCTACTTACAGCTTGTTTTTTTACATTTTTTTGCATAATTTTTCTCCCGCTTTGTAGGGAACGGATTTATCCGTTCCGCTGATTATCGGAACGCATAAATGCGTTCCCTACATTAGCCAAATTTATGTTTTTTTAATTCTTTTATTACAAGCTCGGATATATCCCCAAAAACCTTTTGATATCCGCACTTACAGCCTGCCGAGCAGTTATAATTTTCCTCAAGACATCTGCTGAACCTATAGCTACCCTCCATGATTTCGACTATGTCGTACAGCGAGATATTCTGCGGCTTCTTGGAAAGCCCATAGCCGCCGTGAGCTCCTCTGCGGCTCTTGACGATTTCGCCGCTGACAAGCTTCCGCAGAATCTTCAGCGCGTAGCGGTGCGAAACGCCCGTGCTTTCGGAAATAGACTTGGCGTCTAACGGTGCGTTATTCGGTGCGTCGGGGACGCCGCACCCTACGTTTTTTGCTAATAAATCAACGATTCTTATGGCGTAGTCAGTTTCTAAAGTTATGTGCATTAATCTAAAAAGTCCTTTAATTTCTTACTCCGCGACGGGTGGCGCAGCTTGCGCAGTGCCTTGGCTTCGATTTGGCGTATGCGCTCTCTCGTAACGTTGAATTCCCTGCCGACTTCCTCTAAAGTCCGCTGTCTGCCGTCAGTCAATCCGAAGCGCAGGCGCAGAACCTTTTCTTCGCGGTCAGTCAGTGTGCTAAGCACGTCCGAAAGCTGTTCTTTTAAGAGCGTAAGGCTTGCCGCTTCTGCGGGAGCGGGAGCGTCCTCGTCGGGGATAAAATCGCCTAAGTGCGAGTCTTCTTCCTCGCCGATTGGCGTTTCAAGTGAGACAGGGTCTTGCGAAATTCTTATAATTTCCCGAACGCGTTCAACCGGTAAATTTATTTCCTTGGCAATTTCGTCCGCTGTCGGCTCGTGTCCGTTTTTGTGCAGAAGCTGACTTGATATTTTCTTGACCTTTGTAATCGTTTCAACCATGTGTACGGGAATACGAATTGTCCGCGCCTGGTCTGCAATCGCGCGGGTTATAGCCTGTCTAATCCACCATGTAGCGTATGTTGAGAATTTATAGCCTTTTGTGTAATCAAACTTTTCGACAGCTTTAATTAGCCCCAAGTTGCCCTCTTGAATGAGGTCAAGGAACTGCATACCGCGCCCGACGTATTTCTTCGCGATACTGACGACAAGGCGCAGATTCGCTTCTGAAAGGCGTCTGCGCGCGTAAGAATCACCCTGCGCCATACGAGTAGCAAGGTCGATTTCCTCCTCGGCAGAAAGCAGCGGAAACCGCCCGATTTCTTTCAGGTAAA
This sequence comes from Oscillospiraceae bacterium, assembly GCA_009781425.1. Taxonomy (GTDB): domain Bacteria; phylum Bacillota; class Clostridia; order Oscillospirales; family Ruminococcaceae; genus Ruminiclostridium_E. The sequence continues at coordinate 3,734 of WQYC01000046.1, read as the reverse complement.
TCTTAACGGGGTCGCTGGACATACCCTCTGTAGTTATGCTGACGTCAACCTCTTCCTCTGCCGCGAATTCCAGCACGGTGTCTAAGTCGTCGTCCATCGTGTAGTCGTCAACGATTTCTATGTTGAAGCTCTCGAAGTCCTCGTAGAGCTTGTCGATTTGCTCTACGTTGAAATCAAGGTCTTCAAGTACGTCGGTTATTTCTTTTGTCGTGAGCTTGCCCTGCGTTTTCCCGTGGTCAAGCAGGTCGTTTAATACGCTCTTTGTGTTCTCCACCATTTTAGTTTTCCCCTCAATTATAATTCATAATGCATGATTCATAATGCATAATTTTTTGTATTTATTTAGTTTAATTCATTATGCATTATGCATTTTGAATTATGAATTGCGCGCTTTCAGCGCGCCGCTGTATTCTAATAGCTCTTCTGCCGTCATGTCGGCAGGGCTTTTTTTGTTTTTTGCGGTTTTGAAAGCTTCTATTATTTTTATATATTCCGAAAGCCTTTCTGCAGTGAAAGGAAGCTCGGCGTTTTCACGTATAATCGCTTCTATTCTTCCCATTTCCTGTGCGGAAAATTCGCTCCCGAGCGCGCTTCTGTCTAAAGAAAGCCCGCTTGTAAGCCTTAAAACAAGAATTTCAAGCAGTTTTGCGTTGAAAGCTGTCGGAAAGTCTGCCGGCGCGACCTTGGAAATGATGTTCATGAGCTTGTCCGGCGAGTGGAACAAATAGGCGATAATCCCGCGTTCTGCGCGCGCCTGCTGTTCGTGCAGGGCTTCGTCGGGGTTCAGCTTCGAGCGGAATTCACCCTTGCTCCGTATTGCATTTTGGCTTTCTTCTTTTTTCTTTTTCCACTTGTTATTCGCTTTTTCGTAATGCTCGTTGACGTTGGCTTTAAGTGCATCAATCTGAACTCCGCAGACTCTCGCGGTTTCGCTGAGATAAACCTCACGCTCTGTTTTATTTTCGATTCCTGCTAAGATTACTGTAGCTTTGCCGAGATACGCCGCCTTGCCCTCGAGCGTGTCTAAATCTAAGCCGTCCGAAGCCTTTTTCAACTCAAATGAGATTACCGAGCGCGAGTTCTCTGCAAGCGCGCGGAATGCTTCTGCGCCGTATTTTCTTATGTAATCGTCGGGGTCTTTCGTATCGGCGGGGAGCTCAAGCACCCGCGCCGCAAGCCCTGCTTGTCCCAGTAAATTCACTGCTTTTTCGGCGGCTTTCTGCCCTGCAACGTCCGAGTCGGTTGCAATAATCACCTGCTCGCAGTATTGCCGCATAAGCCGCGCCTGCTCTGCTGTAATCGCCGTTCCGCAGGTCGCGACAGCGTTGTCAAAGCCTGCCTGATTCAACATAATCACGTCCATGTTCCCCTCACAGAGGAACCAGCTTTTTTTATCTGCCGAGTTCTTGGCGAAGTTAATCGAAAACAAATTCGCGCTTTTCTTATACACTGCAGTTTCTTTTGAGTTGATGTATTTGAACTGCTTGTCGTCGGGGTCGAGCGTTCTGCTCCCGAAAGCCACGACATTTCCTCGGCGGTCAATCACGGGAAACATAACGCGGTATCTGAAAAGGTCGTATGTATTGCCCTTGCTCCCCCGCGATAGTAGCGACGCGTCAACTAATTCGTCGTCGCTGTAGCCCTTGCTCCGCATATGCTCCTTCAGCGCGCTCCAGCCGGGCGGAGCATAGCCTAAGCCGTACCTGCGGATTGTATTCGGCGAAAGCCCGCGCCTGTAAAGATAGTCAAGCCCTGTTGTCCCTTCGGCTGAATTCAGCATATCGCGATAGAAGCGCGCGGCTTCCTTGTTCATTTCAAGCAGGCGAGTTTTACGCTGTGCTACGCGGTTATCCGCGCCGTAATTGCCTGTTTCGGGAACTGCGAGCCCTGCTTTCTGCGCTAAAAAGCGTATAGCTTCGGGATAATCTATGTTTTCAATCAGCCTTATAAAAGTAATCGCATCGCCGCCCGCGCCGCAGCCGAAACAGTAGAAGTGCGGGTTATCCGCGTTTGCATAGATATGCATAGAAGGGGTTTTTTCCGAGTGAAAAGGACAAAGGCAGACATAGTCACGCCCGCGCCGAATCAGCGCAACGTAAGGCGAAATTATATCCTCTATGTTCACGGAAAGCCGCAAACGTTCAATAAAATCTTCGGGTATCATAATTGTTCACCCTAACTGTACATTGTTCATTGTCAATTGTCAATTGTCAAAACTCCTTCGGCACGCAAAGCTCCTTAAACCTCTCAATCGCATAGCTGTCCGTCATTCCCGAAATAAAATCTGCCGCTTCCCGCTCCGTCATGCTCTTCGCGTAATGCTTAAACAAAACCTCAATCACAAACGCCGCTTTTTCTTTCTCTTTATTAATTTCCTGCTTGTGATAAACCTTTTCAAACATGAAGCTTCTTAGCTCGTCATGCGCTTTTTTAGTTTCGCTGTCGTAGCGGATTTTATCGCTTGAATTCGCTAAAACCGAGTTAATCAGCGCGGTTATGCGCTTAGTTTTAGTATCGCCGAGAAGCTTAACAGCGGACGCAGGAAGCTCGCTCTCGTTCAAAACCCCCGCTCTTATGGCGTCCTCAATATCATGGTTAATATAGGCGATTTTATCCGAAAACTGCACCACCTGCCCCTCTAAGGTGCAAGGCGCGCCGTCTGAGCTGTGGTTTAAAATGCCGTCGCGGACTTCCGCAGTGAGATTGAGTCCCGCGCCGTCCTTTTCGAGTATATCAACCACACGCAGGCTCTGCTCGTTATGCTTGAAGCTGTCACTAAAAACCGCGTCAAGCGCGCGTTCGCCGTCATGCCCGAACGGCGTATGACCCAAGTCGTGCCCCAACGCAATCGCCTCGGTTAAATCTTCATTAAGCCGCAAGGCGCGTGCGATTGTCCGCGCAATCTGCGCTACCTCAAGCGTGTGCGTCAGCCGCGTGCGAAAATGCTCGGAGCGCGGCATAAGAAAAACCTGCGTTTTATGCTTCAGCCGCCGAAAGGAATTGCTGTGAATTATTCTGTCCCTGTCCCGCTGAAAGTCAGTCCTGAGCGGACACGGAGGCTCAACGCGGGAACGCCCCGCGCTCTTTTCTGAAAGGCAGGCGAACTCCGAAAACAGCAATTTCTCGTTTTTAAAAGTTATTTCTCTCATAATTATTTCTACAAAATTCTGCCCTGCTCACCTTTCTTTCTCGCAAAAAACGTGAATTTAGCCAAAATCGAAGTGCTTGCTTTGTATGAATTCTACAACAACCGCGCCGTTGCAAGCTTCGATTAAATCCGCTGTGAATTTTTCGGCTAACTCTTCAATAATAACGAGCGTCAGCGTTACATTTTCGCCGAAATCGCGGCTTTCTATATGTAAACCTTTTTGAGTGAACACCCGCTCAACCTTGCTGTAGAGCGGATATTCAAGCGCGACTGATAATTTACGCGCGACTGACATGGTTCTGACACCCGCTTCCGAAACCGCAAGCGAAGCCGCCTTTGAATACGCCCGCACAAGTCCGCCCGCGCCGAGCAGAATTCCGCCGAAATACCGCGTAACCACGCAGATTACATCAGTCAAGCCGTTGGATTTCAGCGCGTCAAGAATGACCACGCCTGCTGTACCGGACGGCTCGCCGTCGTCGCTGTGGCGGCTTACGCCGCTTTCGCGCAGGATATAGGCGTAGCAGTTGTGATTGGCTTTGCGGTTCGCCGCGCGGATTTCATCGAGAAAAGCGAGCGCGTCTTT
>WQYC01000045.1 GCA_009781425.1 Oscillospiraceae bacterium | reverse complement strand
AATATGCGAGTAATTGAAATTCCAAAATTCCGTGCTGTTTCGTCAGGCTTGAAAACACATGACGAACTTTTCGGGGAAAATGGATTTGAAAAATGGAAAAATGATAACCACCACTTAATTAAACAAATGATTTATGAACAACCGGACTTTTGGTGGGAAGAAGAAGATAAAAACATTTGGATTTGGGCAATAAAAGATGATGTCACCAAAGAAGATACTGCGCCTTATGAGATTATCGAATTTGAAGGCGGAATATTTTTAGTTGCCACACAAGACGAAAATGATAATAACGACGAAACGGTCAGTTGTATGTTCAAATGGATAGAAAGCAGTGAGGTTTTTGAATACAACGGCAAAGGGATATGTAATATGCCAAGTGGGAACAGCGCCATTGATAAGGCTCTTGGTGTCTCTCAACAGCAAGTCTTTTTACAATTAAAGTATCGTGCAAAATAAGCATTTCCCGCATATCAACGCAAATTTTTGTATTTTAGTTATTGATGTTCGGATAATTTATATTAAGTGAGGTGAATTAAATGAAATTTACAAGCAGAATTGAGATTCCGTTTTTTGTGTTTTTACTTGGAATTTCAACGATTTTTAGGCAATTTGCCATTTTACCTGTCCATGCCTCTTGTTTTATTAATGGTGTATTTGTAGGATTAGGATTTCTCTTTGTAATCATAAGTCTGCTTCCTCAAACAATTTACGAAAAAATACCATACAGAAAATGGATAGACAGCAAAATGAACAAATAAACCTGACGTTCAAAATAAGCATTTCCCGCATATCAGCGCAAACAAAGAGTTTACTCGAAAGGAATTAAAAACATGAAAAAATACAGCGTTACAGTAAACGGAACGGTTTACGATGTTATGGTTGAGGAAGCTGACGTAGGGCGCGACGCCCCCGGCGCGCCGTCTGCACCGATTCCGGCGGCAAAACCCGCGCCGTCTGCGGGCGGATTGCCATCCGCCCCTACATCAGCGCAGGGAAACATAAAAATCGAATCGCCAATGCCCGGCACAATCGTTGACGTTAAGGTCGGCGCGGGTGAAGCCGTGCAGAAGGGTGCTGTCATTGCCGTGCTCGAAGCGATGAAAATGGAAAACGACATAGTTGCGGCGGCAGACGGCGTGGTAATCAGCATTAACGTCAAAAAAGGCGATTCGGTCAACACGGGAACTGTAATTGCAACGATGAACGCAGGATAAAACTATGAAAGAAACGAAAAAAATAAAAATAACCGACGTGACATTACGTGACGCGCACCAGTCATTAATCGCAACGCGCATGACCATAGACGAAATGCGCCCTGTCCTGCCGCTTTTGGACAAGGCGGGCTTCCATTCGCTCGAATGCTGGGGCGGCGCGACATTCGACGCCTGTCTGCGCTTCCTTGACGAAGACCCCTGGGAGCGACTGCGCGTTTTGAAGCGCGAAATGCCCAAAACTCCGCTTCAAATGCTCTTCCGCGGACAGAATATGCTCGGCTACAGGCATTATGCGGACGATGTTCTCGAATATTTTGTGCAAAAGTGTGTAGCAGGCGGCATTGACATTATACGCATTTTCGACGCGCTCAACGATATTCGCAACATGACGACCTCGATTAAAGCCGCGAAGAAAGAAGGCGCGCACTTCCAAGCGTGCATTTCATACACGCTCAGCCCTGTCCACAGCACGGAAAAGTTCGTGGACTTTGCGAAACAGTTGGAAAACGAGGGAGCAGACAGCATTTGCATTAAAGATATGGCGGGGCTTTTGAAGCCCTATGTGACCTACGAGCTCGTCAAAGCCCTCAAAACCGCAGTGAAAATCCCGATTCAGGTTCACTCGCACTATACTTCCGGTATGGCGTCCATGTCGTACTTGAAAGCCATAGAAGCGGGCGCGGACGCGGTTGACACAGCGATGTCGCCGCTTGCAATGGGAACGAGCCACATGGCGACTGAAACGCTTGTAGCCTCGCTTCAAGGTACAGAGTATGACACGGGCTTAAACCTTGCGGTGCTCTCGGAAATTCGCGATTATTTCGAGACTTTGCGGGAAAAATACCTTAAAAGCGGGCTTCTCGACACGAAGGTCATGGGCGTGGACGCGAATACTTTATTATATCAGGTGCCGGGCGGTATGTTGTCGAATTTAGTTTCACAGCTTAAACAGGCGGGAAAAGCGGACAAATTCGAGGAAGTGCTGAAGGAAATCCCGCGCGTGCGGGAGGAAGCGGGCTTCCCGCCGCTTGTAACGCCAACCTCGCAGATAGTAGGCACGCAGGCTGTCTTCAACGTAATAAACGGCGAGCGATATAAGACAGTCACAAAAGAGTTCAAAGGGCTCGTCAAGGGCGAATACGGCAGAACTCCCGAAGCGATTAACCCTGAGTTCCGCAGAAAAATTATCGGCGACGAAACGCCAATCGACTGCCGCCCCGCAGATTTAATTGCGCCCGAGCTCGAAAAGCTGCGCGCCGAAGCCGCGAAATGGTCACAGCAGGAAGAGGATTTACTGAGCTATGCAATGTTCGGGCAGGTCGCGGAGAAGTTTTTCGAGAAGCGGATAGACAAACAAAGCGGCATAGACTATATTAATAAAGACAGTGTTAATAAGGTTTTGTCCGTGTTGTAAGCGCCGCCGCACTGAGAGTTCCGCTTTTTAAACAATTCTACACAAAGATTTTTGTATAGATTTTACAAATAGCTCGTATAATATTTATGGTTATTGGACGAAATAAGAGAATATTTCGCAGTTAGACAAGAAAATGGAAAAACCCTGTTGACTTAATCGCGGATTCAATATATACTGTTTATTATACAGAAACAAGGCAGTAATTTCGGTGGGAGGTATATAGATATGCTCGTAAAAGAAGTTGTTGTAACCAATCAGGTAGGTCTGCACGCGAGACCGGCTACCTTTTTCATTCAAAAAGCAAACGAGTATAAATCCTCGATTTGGGTAGAAAAAGAGGGACGCAGAGTTAACGCGAAGAGCCTGCTGGGCGTTTTATCGCTCGGTATTGTCGGTGACACTACTATTAAAGTACTCGCTGACGGTGCGGACGAGCAGCTCGCTGTTGACGGCTTGGTTAAGCTCGTTGAAAGCGCGTTCGCGGAATAGTTAACAACAGAAACGTTACAAAAATGACTCGGACAAACGTGCAGGGGCAGGATTCAGCGCGGCGCGCCATCCGCCCTTTTTTCATTGCTTTTGTATAATATATACAAATTGCACAAATAATAGAAAAAATAGCTCGTAATTTTCTACGCATAAATATTCACCAAACCTATTGCATTATTTTGTCGTTTGTGATAAAATAAATTTTGCGCGCTGTTGTGACCAAATGAAACACACGGTTGCGTGGCACACAGAAAACCACACGGTCTATTTCTTGTGAAAGGAGAACAATCTTGGCAGTTAAGGAAAAAGTAAGAATCAAAGTCAAGGGATATGAGCACGGCTTAGTAGATTCCGCTTCCGCTAAAATAGTAGAAACGGCAAAACGCACCGGCTCACGCGTTGCAGGTCCCATTCCGCTCCCTACAGACATGGAGAAAATCACTGTTCTGCGCGCTGTACACAAGTATAAGGACGCAAGAGAGCAGTTCGAGATGAGAACTCACAAACGCCTGTTTGACGTGATTCGTCCTACAAACAAGACAGTGGAAGCGCTTCAAAGCTTAGAGCTTCCGGCCGGCGTGGAAATTTCAATGGAATTTTGACGAACAATTGACAATTAACAATTGACAATGGACAATTGTTTTAGTCTTCCGGTCAAGTTGCTGTATTATCAGTAACCAATAACCATAAGGAGGAACCTTTTATGAAAAAGGGTTTAATCGGAAAGAAAATCGGTATGACACAGATTTTCTCCGAGGCGGGGAAGGTAATTCCCGTAACGGTAATAGAAGCCGGGCCGTGCGTCGTGGTACAAGCTAAAACCGACGAAAATGACGGCTACACAGCTTTACAGCTCGGGTTCGGCGATGTTTCGCCCAAAGGCGTAAACAAACCGAGACAAGGGCACTTCAAGAAAAACGACCTGCCTTTCAAGAGATATTTGAGAGAATTCAAGCTTGAAAACGCAGAACATAACGTAGGCGACGTATTGAAAGCCGATGTTTTCGCAGAAGGCGACGTAATTGACGTCAGCGGAACAAGCAAAGGTAAAGGCTTCCAGGGTTCAATCAAACGTCACAAAAATTCACGCGGCAGAATGTCGCACGGCGGCGGCCCCACACACAGACACGCAGGTTCAATGGGCGCGAACTCAAGCCCGTCGAGAATCTTCAAGGGTAAGAAGCTGCCCGGTCATATGGGCGCAGAGCGCGTAACTGTGCAGAATCTTATAGTTGTAAAGGTTGACGCGGAGAACAACTTAATCGCAATCAGAGGTGCAATCCCCGGCCCTAAGGGCGGCGTAGTGTACATCACTGATGCTGTTAAGGCGTAAAGGGAGGAAGAAGAAATGGCACAGGTATCTGTTTATGATATGAACGGCAACGAGGTTTCCACCCTTGAGCTTAATAAAGAGGTTTTCGGCATAGAGCCGAACGCATCAATTATGCACGCGGCAGTGGTGAATTATCTTGCCAATCAGCGTCAGGGCACACAGTCCGCGCTGACAAGGTCGGAAGTCCGCGGCGGTAAGAAAAAACCGTGGAGACAAAAAGGCACAGGCAGAGCAAGACACGGCTCAACAAGAGGCGTCCAGTGGAGAACAGGCGGCGTTGCGTTTGCACCGAAGCCCAGAAGCTACAGATTTTCTCTTAATAAGAAGGTACGGCGCATAGCTATGAAGTCCGCGCTGTCCTCAAAGGTTCTCGGCGGAGAAATGCTCGTTTTAGACAGCTTAAAAGTGGACGAGTATAAAACCAAAACAATGGTTAAGCTCATGAACGCTCTGAAAATCGAAAAGAAGGCACTGTTAGTACTTGACAGCGTTGACGAAAAGGTAATCAGAAGCGCGAATAATATCCCCGGCGTAAAGACGACGCAGGTTAACACCTTAAACGTTTACGACATTTTGAATTATGATAAGTTCATCGTCGTGAAAGATGCCGTCTCGAAGATTGAGGAGGTGTACGCGTAATGACATTAGCGAACAGAACACCACAAGATATAATCATTAAGCCGGTAATCACCGAGCGCGCAATGGATAATCTTCAACAGCGCAAATACACCTTCCGCGTTAAAAAAGACGCTAACAAAATCGAAATCGCGAAGGCAATCGAATCGCTTTTCAACGGCGTTAAGGTTGACAAGGTCAACACCATGAACGTCAGAGGAAAGAAAAGACGTCAAGGCAGAACCGAGGGCTACACAGCGTCTTGGAAAAAAGCAATCGTAACGCTTAAACAGGATTCAAAAACTATTGAATTCTTCGACGGCATGGTGTAACGAACAATTGACAATTAACAATTGACAATTGACAATTGTCAGTAAGGAGATAAGTAAATGGCAATCAAATTATATAAACCCACTACGCCCGGTCGGCGCGGAATGTCGGTAGTGGATTACAGCGGTCTTTCCAAGGTCGAGCCGGAAAAAAGCCTGCTTCAAACGCTTAAAAAGCACGCAGGACGCAACAGCTACGGCAGAATTACCGTTCGCCATAAGGGCGGCGGAAACCGCGTAAAATACAGAATCATCGACTTCAAGAGGAACAAGCTCGGCATGAACGCCACAGTTAAAACCCTTGAGTACGACCCCAACCGTACAGCGTTTATCGCGTTAATCGAGTATGAAGACGGCGTGAAGAATTACATTCTCGCTCCCGATAAAATGGCAGTCGGCGACGTTATCAGAGCAGGTAAGGACGCAGACATCAAGCCCGGAAACGCATTAGCTTTAAGCGATATGCCTCTCGGTACAGTCATTCACGCGATTGAGCTTTACCCCGGAAAAGGCGCGCAGCTTGTACGCAGCGCGGGTAACTCGGCGCAGTTAATGGCAAAAGAAGGCAAATACGCACTCATTCGTCTTCCGAGCGGCGAGCTCCGCAACGTTTCGCTCAAGTGCATGGCAACTATTGGCGCGGTTTCAAACCCCGACCATTCCAATATCAACCTCGGTAAAGCAGGCAGAGTGCGTCACATGGGCAAACGCCCGACAGTGCGCGGCTCAGTAATGAACCCCTGCGACCACCCGCACGGCGGCGGTGAGGGCAAATCGCCCATCGGACGTCCCAGCCCCGTAACTCCTTGGGGTAAGCCGACTCTCGGCTACAAGACCCGCTCAAGGAAAAAGGCGAGCAATAAGTTTATCGTAAAACGCCGCGATAAGAAATAAAAATAATTAAAATTGTGTTAAAATACTTTCATTTATGACACGAAAGGAATAAACCAATGAGCAGAAGCATCAAGAAGGGCCCTTATGTAGAAGCGTCCCTTATGAAAAAAGTAACAGTCATGAACGATGCAAGCGAGAAAAAAGTCATCAAGACCTGGAGCCGCGCAAGCACAATTTTCCCGGACTTCGTAGGGCATACATTCGCAGTTCATGACGGCAGAAAGCACGTTCCCGTCTACGTTACAGAAGACATGGTAGGACATAAATTAGGCGAATTCGCTCCGACGCGCACCTACAGAGGTCACGCCGGAAGCAAAACGACGAAGAAATAAAGGAGGAAAAAGGCATGGAAGCAAGAGCTGAACTTAAACACGTCCGAATTTCTCCGAGAAAAGTCGGTATCGTGCTTGATTTAATCAGAAATAAACCCTGCGACGTAGCTATGGCAACGCTGAAGCTGACACCTAAATCAGCAAGCGAGCCGCTTCAGAAGCTTCTGAAGTCTGCTATGGCAAACGCCGAGAACAATCATAATTTAGACTTAGCGTCGTGCTATGTTGCAGAAGCCTTCTGCGGAGCGGGCATTACAATGAAACGCATACGCCCCAAGGACCACGGACGCGCTCACCGCATTTTAAAGCGCACGTCAAATATAACTTTGGTTGTCAGGGAAAAGGAGTAATAGAATGGGACAAAAAGTTAATCCGCACGGACTTCGCGTCGGTATTATAAAAGACTGGGATTCGCGCTGGTTCGTGAGCAAAGGTACTTTCGGCGATACTTTAGTCGAGGATTACAGAATCCGCGAGTATTTCGCAGCTAAAACATATCGCACCGACAAGTCGCCTGTTCCTATGAAGCCGGGGATTTCCCTTGTGGAAATAGAACGCGACGCAACCAAGGTTAAGGTTTTCGTTCACACAGCGAAGCCCGGAATCTTAATCGGCGCAAAAGGCTCCGGAATCGAAGTCATGAAAAAAGACCTCGAAAAAATCACAAAAGGCAAACCCGTAAACTTAAATATAATCGAAGTCCGCGATTTGGACATGAACGCGCAGTTAGTTGCAGAAGCAATCGCGCAGCAGCTTGAAGCACGCGTATCGTTCAGACGTGCGATGAAGCAGGTAATCGGCAGAACCATGAGAGCAGGCGCGAAGGGCATTAAAACTATGGTTTCCGGACGTCTCGGCGGCGCGGAAATCGCTCGTGCAGAAAGCTACAAGGAAGGCACAATTCCTCTGCAAACATTACGTGCGGACATCGACTACGGCACAGCAAGAGCAAACACCACTTACGGCGTTATCGGCGTAAAAGTGTGGATATACAAGGGCGAAGTTCTCAAGGGTGAAGTCGGCGCGGCTAAGAAGAAAATTGAAGCCATGAAGCGCGAACCCCGCGATAACAGAAAGCCCAGAGGCGAGAAACGTTTCGATAACAGAAACAACGACCGTTTCAGAGGCGACCGTCCGGGCAACCGCGAAAACAGAGTGAGGAATGCTTCTGACGGAGCTGCACCTGCAACAAGAACAGACTACCGCGAGAGCAAAGGTCAGGCGAGACCGCAGACTCCTACTCCTGCTCCCGCTCCTAAGAACGAGGGAGGTAACGAATAATGCTGCTTCCGAAAAGAGTAAAATACAGACGTCAGCACAGAGGACGCATGAAGGGTATCGCAACCCGCGGAAACACAGTTTCCAACGGTGAATACGGCTTACAAGCTGTAGAGCCTTCGTGGATTACCTCTAACCAAATAGAAGCCGCGCGTATCGCAATGACGCGCTATATCAAGAGAGGCGGTCAGGTTTGGATTAAGATTTTCCCTGACAAGCCCGTTACGCAAAAGCCTGCAGAAACACGCATGGGTTCAGGTAAAGGCTCACCCGAATACTGGGTCGCAGTTGTAAAGCCCGGCAGAGTTATGTTTGAAATCGCAGGCGTTTCGGAAGAAATTGCTCGTGAAGCTATGAGGCTCGCGGCGCACAAGCTTCCGGTAAAATGCAAGTTTATCAGAAAGGCAGAGGAGGTTTCCGCAAATGAAAATAGCGAAGGAAATGCGTGATTTGTCTGAGCTTGAGCTTAGTGAAAAGGTAGTTGACCTTAAACAAGAGCTTTTCAATCTGCGCTTTCAGCACGCGGTAAACCAACTTGAAAACCCGCAGAGATTAAAAGCAGTTAAGAAACAAATCGCAGTTATAAAAACAATACAGCGCGAACGCGAGCTTGCAACTGCAAGCAGCGGCAATTAGGGGGAGCAGAATAAATGGAAAGAAATTTACGTAAAACAAGAGTCGGAGTTGTTACAAGCGACAAAATGGATAAAAGCATCGTAATCGCTATTAAAGACAACATTCGTCACCCCTTATACAAAAAAATTATCAAGCGCACAATTAAGTTAAAAGCGCATGACGAGAAGAACGAGTGCGGCGTGGGCGATAAGGTTGAGGTAATGGAAACCCGCCCGATTTCAAAAGACAAGCACTGGCGTTTGGTCAAAATCTTAGAGAAAGCGAAGTAATAACTATGATACAAATGCAATCACGTCTCAAAATCGCCGATAACACCGGCGCAAAAGAGATTCAATGCATAAGAGTGCTGGGCGGAACGCGCCGCAGATACGCTAACATCGGCGATGTAATCGTAGCTTCGGTTAAAAAAGCCGCTCCCGGCGGAACCGCCAAAAAAGGCGAGGTTGTGCGCTGTGTAATCGTGCGCTCAAAGTCGGGCGTAAGACGCGGCGACGGCACTTATATCCGCTTCGACGAAAACGCAGCGGTTATAATCAAGGAAGACAAAAACCCGAGAGGAACCCGTATATTCGGGCCTGTGGCAAGAGAATTACGCGATAAAGAATATATCAAAATTTTATCGCTTGCTCCGGAGGTATTATAATTATGAATACACTTCATGTAAGAAAAGGCGACGAGGTAATGGTAATCTCCGGTCGTGATAAGGGCAAAAAAGGCAAGGTGCTTGAAGTCAGCCCTAAAGAAGGCAAGATTATCGTTGAAGAACGTAACATCGTTACCAAGCACGTAAAGCCTAAAAAGCAAGGTCAGCTCGGCGGTATAGTCAAGGCTGAAGGCGCGCTTTACGCTTGCAAGGTAATGCCCGTCTGCCCTAAATGCGATAAGCCTACCCGCGTGGGTAAAGAAATCAAAAAAGACAAAAAAGTACGCATCTGCAAAAAATGCGGAGCCGAATTGTAGGGTTGCCATTCATGGCAACCGCAGTCGGACACCATGAATGGTGTCCCTACGAAAAAGCCGAGGTCGTATGATAACATAACTTTCATGCGCTCGCAGCAAGGAGTAAACTCAAAATGGCAAGAATGAAAACCTATTACAAGGATACCGTTGTTCCGGCTTTGTTCAAGAAATTCGGCTACCAAAGCGTAATGCAGGTACCGAAGATTGATAAAATAGTCGTAAACGTAGCGAGCGGCGCTTGTAAAGACAACCCGAAAATCGTAGACGCCATCTCGGGCGACATCATGAAGATTACAGGGCAGAAGCCTGTAATTTGCAAAGCGAAAAAATCAGTAGCGAACTTTAAGCTTCGCGAAGGGAACATAGTCGGATTGAGAGTCACGCTCCGCGATAAGACAATGTATGAATTCTTAGACAGATTCTTCAATGTCGCGCTCCCGAGAGTAAGAGACTTCAGAGGGATTAACCCCGACGCATTTGACGGCAGAGGTAACTACTCGGTGGGAATCAAGGAACAGCTTATTTTCCCCGAAATCGAGTACGATAAAATCGATGCGATACGCGGAATGGACATCAGCTTTGTAACAACAGCCAAAACGGACGAAGAAGCAAGAGAGCTTTTAAGCTTGATGGGCGCACCGTTCGCGAAAACGGCACAGTAGGAAAGGGATTAATTACGATGGCAAAGAAATCAAAAGTAGTGAGCCAGCAGAATAAAAGTGTTAAACCAAAATTTTCCGTTCGTGCTTACAACAGATGTAAGATATGCGGAAGACCGCACGCGTATTTACGCAAATTCGGTATTTGCAGAATTTGCTTCAGAGACCTTGCTTACAAAGGGCAAATTCCCGGCGTAAAAAAATCATCTTGGTAATCAATACGCCGTTGTTTACGTAGAAAACCGGCAAAAATACAAGGAGGAAACAAAATGCAAATCACCGACACAATTGCAGATATGCTGACGAGAATACGCAACGCTAATTCCGCCAAGCATCAATATGTCGATATCCTCTGTTCCAACATGAAGAAGCAGATTGCGCAGATTCTGATGGACGAAGGTTATATTAAAAGTTTTCGTATAATCGAGGATAACAAACAGGGTATAATCAGAATCACGCTGAAATACACCGAAAACAAAGCGCAGGTAATTCAAGGACTGCGCCGGGTTTCAAAGCCCGGGCTCAGAATTTATGCAAACAGCAAGGATATGCCTAAGGTGATGAAGGGGCTCGGTATCGCTATCGTGTCCACATCGAAAGGCCTCATGACCGACAAAAAAGCGAGAAGCGAAAACGTCGGCGGTGAAGTCCTCGCGTTCGTGTGGTAAGGGGGAAGCTGATATGTCAAGAATAGGAAGAAAAGTTATAGCTGTCCCTGCCGGAGTTGATGTTAAAATCGACGGTAACACAGTAACAGTGAAAGGTCCCAAGGGGACGCTTTCAAGAACAATACAGCCCGAGATTACAGTCAGACAAGAGGGCGCGGAAATCTTTGTGGAACGCGGCAACGACGAGAAAATCAGCCGTTCACTGCACGGGCTTTCGAGAACTCTCGTGTCCAACATGGTTGTAGGCGTAACTGACGGCTTCACAAAGGAGCTCGAAATCAGCGGTGTTGGTTATCGTTGTGCAAAAGAGGGCAGCAGGCTGAACCTTACGGTAGGCTACTCGCACCCGACCTTCTTCGATGACACCGACGATATTAAAATCGACGCACCCACACCTAACAAGATTGTAATTTCCGGTATCGACAAGCAAAAAGTCGGACAGTTCGCGGCAGAAGTACGTAAAATCCGCCCCGTTGAGCCTTACAAGGGCAAGGGAATCAAATATGTCGGCGAAACCGTAATCCGCAAGGAAGGTAAAGCCGGTAAAGGCAAGAAATAGTAGGGCGTGATGCCCCCGGCGCGCCGGGAATCATGCATAACAGGAGAACATCATGATAAAAATTATCAATAAAAACAAAAATCGTCTCAAGAGACATAAGCGTGTCCGCGGTAAAATCACGGGTACAGCAGAGCGTCCGAGACTTTGCGTTTTCCGCTCGGCGAAGAATATTTACGCGCAGCTCATTGACGATGTTGCAAAAGCTACATTAGCTTCCGCTTCATCACAGGAAAAAAGCTTTGAAGGCGGCGGCAACAAAGACGCAGCTAAAAAAGTTGGGCTTGCGATTGCCGAGAGAGCAAAGGCAAAAGGCATAGAAAACGTAGTTTTCGACCGTGCAGGTT
Source organism: Oscillospiraceae bacterium (assembly GCA_009781425.1). Taxonomy (GTDB): domain Bacteria; phylum Bacillota; class Clostridia; order Oscillospirales; family Ruminococcaceae; genus Ruminiclostridium_E. The sequence continues at coordinate 8,146 of WQYC01000045.1, read as the reverse complement.
ATCTTTATCACGGCAGAGTCGCTGCTTTGGCAGACGGCGCGCGTGAAGGCGGACTTAAATTTTAGGAGGAAATATGTCACTTTTAAATGCAGCGGATTATGAACTTACCGAAAGAGTCGTAGAAATTAAACGCGTATCCAAAACCGTTAAGGGCGGACGCGTTATGAAGATTTCCACTTTAGTTGTTGTCGGCGACGGCAATGGCATAGTAGGCTTCGGAAAAGGAAAATCGAACGAAGTTCCCGACGCGATTCGTAAGGGCATCGAAGACGCCAAGAAAAATCTCGTTAAAATAACCATACAAAATTCAACGATTCCTCATGAGGTAATCGGTAAGTACGGCGCGGGCGCAGTTCTCATGAAGCCTGCTCCTGAGGGTACCGGCGTTATCGCGGGCGGTCCTGTGCGTGCGGTTATGGAAATGGCGGGAGTGCGTAACATAAGAACCAAATCCCTGCGTTCCAACAATCCGTGCAACGTTGTGCGCGCAACCGTAGAGGGTCTGCTTTCCGTGCGTAATGCTGAGGAAGTCGCCGCTATAAGAGGAAAGTCTGTTAAAGAAATATTCAGTGCGTAATGTAGGGTTTCCATTCATGGAAACCGCTGTCGGACACCATGAATGGTGTCCCTACGAAAGCGAAAGGATAAAAAACAATGGCACTTAAAATTAAACTCAAGAAATCGTTGATAGGCAGAAAAGACAGCCATATTGCGACCGCACACTCGCTGGGTCTCAAGAAAATCGGCGCAGAAACAACTCAGCCCGACAACGAAGCAACAAGAGGAAAAATTAAGCACATCTCATACCTTGTGGAGGTAACAGAAGCATGAAATTACATGAATTATCCCCTAACAAGGGTTCAAACAAAGAAGCGAAGCGCGTAGGGCGCGGTCACGGCTCGGGTCACGGCAAAACAGCCGGCAAGGGTCATAAAGGTCAATGGGCGCGTTCGGGCGGCGGTGTAAACCCCGGCTTCGGAGGCGGACAGACCAAGCGCGTTATGCGTATACCTAAACGTGGCTTTAACAACAAGGTTTTCGCTACGGAATATGCACTTGTTAACGTTCGCGACCTTGAAAAGCGTTTTGATGCAGGCGCAGTTATTGACTGCGAAGCGATTATGGCTTGCGGGCTGATTAAGAAACCGCTTGACGGAATCAAAATCCTCGGAACAGGCGAGCTCACAAAATCGTTCACTGTTAAAGCGGCGAAGTTTTCTGAAACCGCGAAAAGCAAAATCGAAGGTGCCGGAGGAACGGCAGAGGTCGTTTAAAAAGGAAAGGTTAAGTAGAAAATGTTTCAAGTTGTTAGAAATGCGTGGAAGGTAGACGAATTACGCAAAAAAATTCTGTACACGGGTCTGATTATACTCGTGTTCAGAATCGGTTGTGCTATATTCGTTCCCTTCCTTGATACAAACGCAGTTCAGGGAATGTTATCGGGCAGCGAAAACACGCTCCTCGGCTTCATGAACACCATGACAGGCGGCGCGCTCGGAAACGGAACGCTTTTCGCTTTGTCAATCATGCCGTTTATTAATGCCTCGATTATTATGCAGCTTCTCACTGTTGCGATTCCCGTGCTGGAACGTCTCAGCAAGGAAGGTGACGAGGGGCGCAAAAAAATCAATAAAATCACGAAGTTCCTTGCACTCGGCATAGGAGTTTTCCAAGCCGTTGCATTTTATATCACGCTCAGAAACAACCGCGCGGTTATGTACACCGAAGGCTTCGAGGGCTTCTTAGCAATGGTTACAATCGTTGGTTGCTTCACGGCAGGCGCGTCGCTGATTATCTGGCTTGGCGACCAAATCAACGAAAAAGGCATCGGAAACGGTATTTCTATTATACTCTTCGCGGGTATAGTTTCCCGTCTCCCGCTTGACATCTACGACTTAATTATGCAAATGCGTGTAACTGACTCCGGCGGCGTTCAGAACTACGTTCTGATTCCCGTGTACCTCGCGATTTATGTTGCGATGATAGGATTTGTCGTGCTTATGACCAACGCCGAGCGCAGAATCCCTGTTCAGTATGCAAAGCGCGTAGTAGGACGCAAAATGTACGGCGGTCAGTCCTCGCACATTCCGATTAAGGTAGCTATGGCGGGTGTAATGCCGATTATCTTCGCTATGTCGGTTATGTCACTTCCGCAGACAGTTTTGTTCTTCTTCGGAATCGACGGAACTAACCCAGAAAGCCCCGCGTTCTGGAATAACTTCCTGCGCTACTTCAACCAAGGCTCGTGGATTTACGCAGTAGTTTACTTCTTTATGATTATAGGCTTTAACTACTTCTATATCTCGATTCAATACAACCCGATTGAAATTGCAAATAACCTGAAGAAAAATAACGGCGCGATTCCCGGTTATCGTCCGGGCAAGCCGACATCGGACTTCATCTACAATTCACTCTCGAAAATCACTTTAATAGGCGCGATGTTCTTAGCTTTTATCGCTATATTCCCGATTGTTTTCTCGAACGTTACGAACATTCACGGAATGGCGATGGGCGGTACAACAATGCTGATTCTCGTAGGTGTTTCGCTTGAAACAGTGCGCTCGCTCGAAGGTCAGATGATGATGCGCCACCACAAAGGCTTCCTTGAATAATTTACAATTGACAATGTACAATTGACAATTAGGAGAAATATTATGAACTTGATTTTTTTAGGAGCTCCCGGCTCGGGAAAAGGCACGCAGGCTGAGCAAGCCAACGCCAAGTATAATATACCCGCAGTTTCCACAGGAAATATGCTTCGTGAGGCTGTGAAAAACGGCACTGAAGCAGGGCTCAAGGCGAAGTCCTTCATGGACGCGGGGGGGCTCGTTCCCGACGAAGTTGTAATAGGTATTTTAAAAGACCGCATTGCGCTTGACGACGCTAAAAAAGGCTTTATTCTTGACGGCTTTCCCCGCACTGTTGAACAGGCGGAAGCACTCGAAAGAATGGGCGTAAACATTGACAAGGTTATAAACATTCATGTTGACGACGAGAAAATCATCGCTCGTATGTCGGGAAGACGCGTTTGCAGTGACTGCGGCGCTTCCTACCACATTGAATACAAGCCCGTTAAAACCGAGGGCAAATGCGATTTATGTCCGGGCGCAGTTGTCCTGCGTGACGACGATAAACCCGAAACGGTGCTCACAAGACTCAAGACTTACCACGAAAAAACCGCTCCGCTGATTAGCTTCTATGAAAGCCGCGGCAAGCTCAAAACCGTTGTCGGACAGCAAGAAATCGCTGACACTACTAAACTGACTTTTGAAGCTATCGACGCGTGAATCCCGCGTGATTGTTGTTAAGAACGCGGCTGAGCTTCAGAAAATCCGCAAGGCTTGCGAAATTTCGGCGAGAGTTTTAAGGCTCGCGGGCGAAAAAGTCGCTGACGGAATGAGTACGTGGGAGCTTAACAGGATTATAGGTGAGTTCATTCATAGGCACGGCGCGAAGCCGTCCTTTCTGAACTACCGCGGTTTCAAAGGGAACGCCTGCATATCAGTCAATCACGAGCTTATTCACGGAGTCCCTTCAAAGAAGCGAATCCTCAGAAACGGCGATATTGTTTCGGTTGACGTGGGCGCGCACTTGGACGGATGGCACGGCGATAACGCGGCGACCTTCAAGGTAGGCGAGGTTTCCGAAACTGCTGAAAGATTGCTTCGCGTGACTGAAGAAAGCCTGTTCGCGGCGATTAAATTCGCACTACCGGGCAGCAGAATCGGCGATATATCAAACGCAGTTCAGACTTACTGCGAGAGCAGAGGTTTTTACGTCGTTAAAGAGTATATAGGGCACGGAATCGGCAGGGAACTGCATGAAGCACCCGACATTCCGAACTTCGGGAAACCGGGGAAGGGTCCGAGACTTACAGCAGGAATGACGCTTTGCATTGAACCGATGGTTAATCAATCGACGCCCAAAACGAAGGTTTTAAACGACAACTGGACGGTCGTGGAAGCGAATGGGAATTTATGCGCACACTTTGAGCATACAATAGCAATAACTGAGGGTCAGCCGATAATACTGACCAAGCTTGATTAAAATGGAAATAATTACAGGTACAATTGTAAAAAGCACATCGGGTCATGATAAAAACAGCTTCTACGTAATCGTAGGCTATGACGGCGAAAAGCCGCTCATCGCAGACGGCAGGCGCAGAAAGCTTGAAAAGCCAAAAGCCAAGAACCCGAAACATATATCGAAAACGAACACGGTTATAGGTATGGAAAAATTAACCGATAAGAAGCTGAGAAGCTGTTTGCACAGTTTTAATTTTCCCGTAAAGGAGTGAATTCTATGTCAAAAGAAGACGTAATAGAAGTCGAGGGTATAATACTTGAGGCGTTGCCGAACGCGACATTTCAGGTTGAGCTGTCGAACGGGCATAAAATCCTCGCTCACGTAAGCGGGAAGCTCCGAATGAATTTCATTCGTATTCTGCCGGGGGACAAGGTGACAGTCGAAATGTCGCCCTATGACCTCACAAAAGGCAGAATCACATGGAGAGCGAAATAACAATTAACAGGTAACAATGAACAATGTACAATGAAATGTACATTACAGGAGGATAAAACAATGAAAGTAAGACCTTCGGTTAAGCCGATGTGCGAAAAGTGCAAGGTAATCAAGCGCAACGGCAGAGTAATGGTAATCTGTAAAGAGCCAAAGCACAAACAAAGACAAGGTTAAATCACTAAGAAAGGATAAGCAGATATGGCAAGAATTTCAGGCGTCGATTTGCCCAAGGACAAGCGAATTGAAATCGGGCTGACCTATATTTTCGGAATCGGCAGAAGAACATCGAACGATATTCTGGCGGCGGCGGGCGTAAATCCCGACACGCGCACCAAGGACTTGACGGAAGCTGAAGAAGCGAAAATCCGTGAAGTTATTGACGCGAGCTACATGGTTGAGGGTGACTTGCGGCGTGATGTGGCGCTAAACATAAAGCGTCTGGTTGAAATTAACTGTTACCGCGGTCAGCGTCATCGCAAGGGTTTACCTGTGCGCGGTCAGCGGACAAGAACCAACGCGAGAACACGCAAAGGGCCTCGTAAGACTATCGCTAACAAGAAAAAGTAAGGAGCTAACTGATGGCAAAGCAACAAAAGGGCGGCAAAAAGCCCGTAATACGCAGACGGCGCGAACGCAAGAATATAGAAAACGGCTCAGCGCATATTCAGTCTACGTTCAACAACACGATTGTTACCATAACAGACTTGCATGGCAATGCGCTTTCGTGGGCTTCAGCAGGCGGGCTCGGCTTCAGAGGCTCGCGTAAATCCACTCCCTTCGCGGCGCAGTCAGCGGCAGAAACCGCGGCTAAGGCAGCTATGGAGCATGGACTCAAAACTGTTGAGGTATACGTAAAGGGTCCAGGCTCGGGACGCGAAGCGGCTATCCGTGCGTTACAAGGCGCAGGGCTTGAGGTGCGTATGATTAAAGACGTAACCCCGATTCCCCACAACGGCTGCAGACCGCCGAAACGCAGACGCGTTTAATCAATGCATAATGCATAATTCATAATTGGGTTTGTTAGCCCAATGTCGGTGGAATTCCGATAGTAGATTAAGTAACAAAACGGAGGAAAATTAACCAATGGCTATTGACAGAACCCCAATTTCAAAAAGGTGTAAAGCACTGGGACTCAGCCCCGCTGTTCTCGGTTACACCCAGAAAAAAGAAACCAAGCGCAACAGAAACACCAACAGCAGAAAAAAAATATCCGAGTACGGGCTCCAGCTTAAAGAAAAACAAAAGCTGAAGTTCATCTACGGCGTTTTAGAGAAGCAGTTCCACGGTTATTATGTTATCGCGACAAAGGAAAAAGGCGTTTCCGGCGAGAACTTAATCAGACTTCTTGAAACCCGCTTGGATAACGTCGTTTTCAGAATGGGAATGGCTACAACAAGACGCGAAGCAAGACAGCTTGTGGGTCACGGTCACTTTACCGTGAACGGCAAGCGCGTGGATATACCTTCTTTTAAGGTTAAAGCGAGCGACGTTGTGGCACTCAAGGAAAAAAGCAGGAAGAGCCCGAAATTCGAGCAGATTGCTGACGCTAACCACGGCAGAACCTTCCCCGCGTGGCTTGATGTCAACAAAGAAACAAAAAGCGCGACAATCGTCAGATTACCTCAGCGCGACGAGCTTGATTTTGAGATTCAAGAACATTTGGTTATAGAATTGTATTCTAAATAATCAAAGTCCCGCATATAATGTATATAGTATTGCTTTTGTAGTACTGCCGAGCGGGTATTTCAAATTTGTAGTAGTGTTTTTCAATATTCTACCGCAATTTTGAATTATTCGCACGGACAACCCAATGACAAACGACAAAAAACAACTTGCTCTGCGAAAGGAATGGTTGTATAAATGCTTGAAAAAATCGAAAAGCCGGAAATAGAAACAGTAAAGCTTAAACCCGACGGAAAATACGGAATGTTCTGTCTTGAGCCGCTTGAACACGGCTACGGAAACACCCTCGGAAACAGCCTTAGGCGCGTTCTGCTTTCGTCCTTACCGGGCGTAGCGGTGACTTCCGTGAAAATCGAAGGCATACAGCACGAGTTTTCCACAATCCCCGGCATTAAAGAGGACGTAACAGAAATTATCCTCAACGTAAAGGGGCTCATCGCTAAAATGTACGGCGATGCTCCAAAGACAGTCTACATCGAAGCTGACGGCGAATGTACCGTGACCGCGGCTGACATCAAGACCGACTCCGAAATTGAAATTTTAGACCCCGGAATGCATATCGCGACTCTCTCGGCAGGCGCGAAGCTCTACATGGAAATGACCTTTGACAGAGGGCGCGGCTACGTCAGCGCGGAGAAAAACAAGGCGATTTTCGCACCTATGCCGATTGGCGTAATCGCAGTTGACAGCATTTACACCCCTGTTATGCGGGTTAATTACTACGTTGACAGCACTCGCGTCGGACAGAGAACCGACTACGACAAGCTCACGATTGAGGTTTGGACAGACGGAACGATTTCCGCGAAGGAAGCTGTTTCATACGCCGCAAAGGTGCTTAACGAGCATTTGGCACTGTTCGTAGATTTGTCGGACGAGCCTGTTCAGCCGGAGCTCATGGTGGAAAAAGACGACAAGAGCAAGGACAAGATTCTTGAAATGACCATTGAAGACTTAGACTTGTCCGTGCGTTCGTTCAACTGCCTCAAGCGCGCGGGAATCAACAATGTTGACGACCTCATCAACAAGAGCCAGGAAGACATGATGAAGGTGCGGAATCTCGGTAAAAAGTCGTTCGAGGAAGTAAGGGCGAAACTGATTTCACTCGGCTTTGACCTTGCATCAAGCGAGGACATTTAATTCGTAGGGGCGCGCAGTGTGCGTCCGCTTAGAAAGGAATTTGAAATCTTATGGCTATGAGAAAGTTAGGCAGAAAAAGCGACCACCGCAAAGCTATGCTTCGCGCAATGGTGACATTTCTGCTCGAAAATGGTAAAATAGAAACCACCGTAACCCGCGCGAAGGAAGTTCGCAGCGAGGTGGAAAAAATAATCACCCTCGGCAAAAAGACAGACCTACATTCAAAGCGTCAAGTTTTTTCATACGTAACTAAAGAAGCTGTATCGAAAAAGCTGTTTGACGAGATTTCACCGAAATATGCTGACCGCGAAGGCGGCTACACACGCATAATTCGTATAGGCCCGAGACGCGGCGACGCGGCGGAAATGGCAATCATTGAATTGGTATAAACTTGTAGGGGGCGATGGTAATCGCCCCTTTTTTATTTTTTAATCGGAGGTTAAATTTATAATGAATCATCTTATAGAATTTGATAAATTACAATGGAACGAACCTGTTTTAGGTTTACGTTATAAAGTGTTTTCGTGCGGAAACCAAGTAATAAAGCTTGTTGAGTTTTCAGAAGGCTTCATCGAGCATGATTGGTGTAAAAAAGGTCACGCAGGATATGTTCTTGACGGAGAATTTTCGATTGATTATAAAGGAAATGTTGAGCGATATAAAAAAAGCGACGTCATTTTTATTCCGAGCGGCGAACAGGATAAGCATAAAGCAATTTTAGGCAAAGGCGAAAAAGTTACGTTATTACTCTTTGAGGTTATTGAAACTTAACTTCAATGGTATAAATTATTGAAAGGAGGATTTT
>WQYC01000044.1 GCA_009781425.1 Oscillospiraceae bacterium | reverse complement strand
TTGAGCGATATAAAAAAAGCGACGTCATTTTTATTCCGAGCGGCGAACAGGATAAGCATAAAGCAATTTTAGGCAAAGGCGAAAAAGTTACGTTATTACTCTTTGAGGTTATTGAAGCTTAACTTCAATGGTATAAATTATTGAAAGGAGGATTTTTATTATGAAAACTAAACAACTCGGGAGGGATTCCTCCCGCTAACAGGAGGAAATTATGGACTATATAAAAACCAACAAAGCCGCGTGGGAAGAGGCATTCGAGAACCGCACGCAGGGCTGGGGCGACGACAATCATATCACACTCAAAAGCGAGAAGCTCGCCTTTTTCGACAGCGACTTAAAAGAATTTATGGCGAGCATGGACTTAAAAGGCAAAGCCATTGCACAGTTTTGCTGTAACAACGGGCGTGAGCTGCTTTCGCTTGTGCTTGACAGCGGTGCGGCTTCGGGGACAGGCTTCGACATCGCCGAAAATATTCTGAACCAAGCCAAAGAAACAGCGCAGAAAGCGGGAATTACAAACTGCGAGTTCGTGAATTGCAACATTCTTGAAATTCCCGAAAGCTATTACGGCAGGTTCGATTTTATCTACTTTACAATCGGCGCAATCGTTTGGTTTCAGGATTTAAATCTGCTTTTTGAAAAGGCAGGGAAGTGCCTCAAAGCAGGCGGAACGCTGTTAATCAATGACGGGCATCCGGTTATGCATATGCTTCCGCAATCCGGCGAGGATGAATTTGACGAGAAGAATCTGAACAAGTTCGCGTATTCATACTTCAGAAAAGAAGCGTGGATTGGAAAGCAAATGGGGTATATAGCGGGCGGCTACGAAAATAAATCGTCAACGTTTACGGACTACTCATATACGCTTTCTGACATTATTAACGCGCTGTCAGCCGGCGGCATGAAGACAGTAAAACTGAACGAGTACGACTATGACATCGGCAGTATAGGCTCGGATTTGTACGATAAAAAAGGAATCCCGCTGTCGTATATTCTAATCGCAGAAAAATCGTAAATAAAAAGGGACACTTTATAATTTAAAGTGTCCCTTTTTTTATATATCATCTATTGCAATTGTGGTATTTTTCAGCGAACTATAAAAATTCACGGTTTCTGCGGTGAATTTAAGTATGCAGTAATCGGGGTCGGTTACGCCTTTCGGGTAATATTTTTCGTCGCCTTTGTTCCAAAAACGCTCTTTAGTTTCGCTGTCTTCAACGACCTCCATCGTACCTGTGAACAATGCGCCTTTGAAGGACGGAATTTTCTTTGAATAGTAAACCGACGCTTTGGGGTTTTTGCGATACTGTGCAACTCTCGCCGAGCTTGTATTAGTTGAAAAATAGTGCGTTTTTATGTCATCGCTTTTAAGATTGAACATACATTTGACCTGCGGGAAACCCTCGTCGTTAATCGAGCTTATATATGCAAATGTGTTACTTTTCCGCATGGAACGGACTTCGGCTATGATTTTACTGTTCATTTTATTTCTCCTTTTTTGTAAGATTGTTTAAAATTCGCGACAGATTTTTTTCAAAGGCGATGATTTCATCATCGTCAAAACCTTCATAGAAAAATTCGCTCATGCGTGACGATACGTCGTCATATTGGCTTTTTAAAGTGCGAGCAGTTTCGGTTAGTTTGATGATAATTTTTCGGCGGTCAGCTTGAATGAATTGACGTTTAATATGACCTGAAGCTTCGAGCCTGTCCAGCATACTTGTTAGCGTTGTTTTGGCAAGCCCTGTCTTTCCTGAAAGCTCGCTAATGGGAATATTGTCTGTATTCCACAACACAAACAAAATCCGCCCTTGCGCACCATTGAACTGGTCTATTCCATGCTCTGAAAGCAGCTTTTCAAATACCCGCCCTTGAATCTGTTTAATTTTACTGATTAAAAAGCCGCCGTTTGTTTTTGAAATCATTATAACAACCTCCCTCTATATAGTATAGTACTATATAGAACAAATGTCAAGAATTTTTTTGGTTTTTAATTTAAAAGGTCGGGCGTGGAAGCCCGACCCTACATATTCTACGCCCCCTGTGAAACGTATGTTTTCAAGTTCCCCTCGTAAACGATTTTCTTGCTCGCTTTCAAGAGCTCCTGCGGACTCACGAACACGCGCGGCGTGCCGAGGTCAAAGATTCCACTTTCGTAAAGCACGTAATAAACGAACTCGGAGCAGAAAAATCTGTTCTTGTTTTTGTAGTCGAGATGAAAGAAATTCGCGAGTAAGCCTAAATAATTGTAGCCGTAATCCTTGCGCCGCGAAAGGAATTCGTCGAGCTTTTCCATAACTTTTTTGTATTGCTCCTCGGTCACGGCGAGCTCGAGAACAGTGCCGGGCAGGTCGGCGAATTTGCCGTAAACGCCCTCGTTGAAGTTCTCCTGCTTGAAGCCGCAGGGACACGGATAAGTCGTCCAGTGCCGCCCGAAGCTGAACATCGAATGAAGCTCCTCGTCGAGCGAAAGCGCGGCGTGGGTGAATTTATTGCGTTTGAACAGGTTCATCAGTTTTGCCGGTACTGTCGGGCTTTTTATCAGTACGATATAGATTTTTTTCATGCTTTTTATCTTTCTTCTTTCTTTTATTGAGATAATTTTTTAAGTATATTTTCAGTGGCTTTCGCCGCTTCAAAAACGATTTTTTCAATGTCGATGGTTTTATATTCGCCGTTTTCGTAAAGAATTTTCCCGTCGCACATCGTCATAATTATATCGCCGCCGCAAGCGGAATAAACAACGTTGTTGACTAAATTGTGCGCGGGGTTCATGTTCGGCTTTGACAGGTCTAATGCGATTAAGTCAGCCGCGAAGCCCTCCTTCAGCAGTCCGCAGTTGAAACGCCCCTGCGATAACGCGCCCGCTCTTGTCGCAGAGTACAGCGTGTCACGCGGCGAAGAAGCCGCAGGCTCGGCGAAGATTCCCTTATGCAAAAGCGAGAAGAATTTCATTTCCTCAATGAAATTTAAGCTGTTGTTGCTTGCACAGCCGTCCGTGCCGATTGCGACGTTTACGCCGTTTGCTTTGAGCTTCGGGACGTTGCAGGTTCCGCTCGCGAGCTTCAGGTTGCTAATCGGGCAGGAAGCGACAGTTACGCCTTTTTCTTTGAAAATAAGGATGTCATCGTCCTCAAGATGAACGCAGTGCGCCGCAGTAGTAGGGCTGTCTAATAAGCCGTGCTCGGCTAAGTAAGCCGCAGGAGTGAGCCCGTGACGCTTTTTGCACTCTTCGTGCTCGAACTTAGTTTCGCTGACGTGAACGTGCACACGTGCGCCGATTTCTTTGGTGTATTCGGCAAGCTGACGCACGGTTTTGGGGTTTGAGGTGTACTCCGCGTGAAGCGACATATCTATTTTTATGCGCTCGTCCGCTGAATTATGGTAGTTTTTGAATAAGCTTTCGCACTCGCGGAAACGCTCGGTTTCGCGCAGTTCTTCGTCCGTGAAGCTTAGAATCGCTCTGCCGATGTTGCATTTTAAGCCGGCTTCGGTGTAAGCGCGCACCATGTCGTCGCAGAAATTATACATATCCGTAGTTGAAACAATCCCGAAGCGTACAGACTCGGCAAGTCCGAGCATTGTACCGAGGTAGACCGCGCTTCCGTCAAGCTGATTTTCAAAAGGAAAAATGCGGGTTTCAAGCCAGTCTTGAAGCCCCAAATTTTCGCCGTAGCCGCGCAGAAGCGTCATCGGCGTGTGCGCGTGGCAGTTGTAAAACGCGCTCATGAGCAGCTTATTCGCGCCGTCATAAATTTCGCCGAAGTCGCAGGAAGGCTTGCTGTCGCCGATAAAAGCGATTTCTTTGCCCCTAACGCCGACATACATATTCGGACGCACGTTGAAGTTTTCGTCGATTATTGTTATGTTACTAAAAAGCATTTGAACCTCCGTCAAGCGAAAAAATCTGCAAGCATTATGAAAAAAGTTACGAGAGAAGCAAAAATTCCAACGGTAGCAAAAAAATATAAAAAGTCAGATTCTTTTTTATTCTTTTCTCTTATTGTCTTTGCAACATCAAACGCCATTACAATCATTAACGTAGAAGCAATTGGCGTGAAAATTATAAAAATCAAAGGGTTTTCTGTATCAACATTAAATACTTCTGTCAATAGCAAAAGAACTATAATTAAGACAGTGTATATGCTTGTATATATGAAGAATTTTTTCTGATTGCGTTTATTTTCAAAAGATAAACCGTAATGAAAAATTGCGATGAGCAACATTATAAAAGCGATAACGCCTGTGACTGCCTTTGCTAAAATATCTTCGGATACACCTGAAGCACTCCATAAAATTGATGTAACTATTAGGTAAAAGAAAAACGTGCGTTTATTCCAAGTAGTTTTCTTAAACATTTATTTTGTCTCCGCACTTTTTACTAACGCCTTAAAATGCTCCCCGCGTTCCTCGAAATTTTTGTAAGTATTATAACTCGCGGCGGCGGGCGAAAGAATACAGCGGCGTTTCGTCACGCGCACGGCATATTGCACAGCATCTTCCATGTTTTTCGCGCGATATATGTTGATTCTGCCTGATTTCAACGTTTCTGCGATTTTATATCCGCTGTCGGGCAAGGCAATCATATTCATTATACCACATTTTTTGCTTTTGTCAAGGAAATCTGTGAGTTCTGCGTAACAAATTCCTCTGTCCATGCCGCCGATGATGAGCGTGTCGGTGTCGGGATAAGCTTCAACCGCCAAAATCGCCGCCCGCGGAATCGTGGAAATGCTGTCGTTGACGTACTCTGCGCCGTTTATAGCGTCGACGAATTCGAGGCGGTGAGGAAGCCCGTTAAAACTTTCCAAGGCAGAAATTGCATCTTTTTTGTCGCAACCGAACCGCGCGCAAACTTCCATAGCGACACGAATATTATATTGGTTGTGCTTGCCCGGCAGACGTGAATTGTAGGTTTTGGTTTGTTCGTAGGAAAGCGGGAGTTTTTCGCCTTTTGATGAGCGCAATTTATGAGAATCGAGCTCATCAAGAAAAATTAGCAAATCACTTTCTTTTTGGTACAGATAAATATTTTCTTTCGCCGCGCGGTAATCTGCGAAGCTATTGTAATGGTCAAGGTGCTCCTCGTAAAGGTTCAGAAACACTGCGATATTCGGCGAAGCCTGCAGGTATTCAAGCTGATGGCAGGACATTTCACACACAAGAATAGTTTCGGGCGCGAACTGCTTCGCAAGCGGCGGAACGCCGATGTTGCCAATAAGCGCGGATTCTTTGCCGCAATAATTGAGAACGTGATGAATCAACGAAGAAACGGTAGATTTACCTTTTGTGCCTGTGATTCCGACGATTTTGTTTTGGCTGAAGCGAAGAAGCAAATCCGTCTGCGAGGTGATTTTCGCCTTGATATTAGCGGGGATTTCTAAGCCTTTGAAGCTGATTCCGGGCGATTTCATAATCACATCAACCTCGCTGTCATGAAGCGCGTCGAGGTAATTTTCGCCCGTGTAAGCTTTGAAGTTCAAGCCTTTCACGGCGTCGGGATTTTTGTCGGCAACCACGATTTTGCACGGCAAATCCCGCAACAAAGCCAAAGTAGACTTGCCCTCCAAGCCCAAGCCGAGAATCAAAGCTGTTTTATTTGTAAAAAAATCTTTCATTTCAATAACTCCAAAAATTCATCGGGAATAAAATTATTTTCGTCGAAAAAGCTGTCTAACAGAGCGGGATTTGCGCGGTTTTTGTCAAGCGCTAAGTTCACCTCTTCGCGGGTTCCCACACATTCAAAAGGCTTGTCGTAGTCGGGGTTTTTGAGAGCTTCAAGCAAGTGAAAAAGCGCAGGGTCAGCGAGCAAATTCCTGCCGAAAATAGGGAGCAATTCTTCTTCGCTCAAAAACGCGGAAAGCATGATGTAAACGTAGAGGCACTTCGCGCATTTCGCGCACCATGTGTTAGTTTTTGAGCCGACGTTACAGCTCCTGAAGACGCTCAAATATTGCGGAAAAGTTGCGAATTTCTTTGTAATCTGCCACTCGCTCCAAGGGCGCAGAAGGCTGAAATATTCCGGTAAATCTGCGCCGATTCGCGAGATGTACTCGCGAAAATCACGCTCGAACTCTATAGATTTACTGTACTGGTGATTAACGCCGTCTGCTGTGTTGCCTTCGTTTGCACTGCTTTCGTTTGAAAGCACGATATATTTTTTACCTGTGAGATATGCAAATATAAGCGACGAAAAAGCAATAATTGACGAGAAAGGCGTATGCCCGTTAAGATAGCCGCGCTTGTTTAAATCAAGCAATACAGGGTCAATCGTGCGGCGCACTTGAATCACCTGCGAATCAGCATATCCTGCGGTTTTAGCGCAATCAAGCGCGCTCTGAATATTACCGACTACATAACAATTATTGGAGGTTTTCTGCGATTTAAGCAGCTCGAGCGTGACCACGCTGTCCTTTCCGCCGCCTATGGGGATTAGATTTCCCGCTAACTCGCGCTTTTCGGGCGCGGGAAGCTCGCTTCCTGTTGCATAAATCTGCATAAAATCATCATCGGGCTGAATGTCATTTATATAGAAAAACTCACCGAGCCCGTTCCTGTACAGCTTTTTCCACCACTCTATCTGCCGGTTGTCCAACGCGCCGCAACGCACCTCAACAATCGGAGGGCAGGCGCATTTCCAGTAGCTGACGAGCTCTGCCATGCCGAGATTAAACGCGAGCAGGTCGATATTTGCGCCGTTAAGCGGCACAGAAAACGACCAAACGGGCTTAAAATGAAATTCGTCAATTGAAAAATGAAAGGTAATTTTACCCTCCGAAACCTCGAAATCGTGGTAAACAAGCCGTTTGTGCCGCTCTCGCAGTTCAAAAAATTTACTGTTCATAATGTTCCTTTACGAATTTTGTTGAAATTTGGCGAATAATATGTTAGAATGGAAGTTGACGATAATCGGGAGTGAAAAAATGATTGAAACTTTGAACGCTGCGGGTTTTCTGTCCGAAATCAAAAGGCTGAAGCTTTCGGGCAAGGATTTCCTTGAAATAATCGGAAATTCTAAAATCAGCAACGATATTTACAACGAAATAAAAGAGAACGCAGGGCTTACTTACGAACGGTTGGTAGGGCTCTTAGAGAGCTCTGCGCTTACTTCTGAGGACTTCGCGCGGCTGTTGAGGGACGCGCATACCTTGGCACAGCTTCGCGTGCTTGAACGCCGCAAAGGCAGTGAACAACGGCTCGGGCAGGCACTCGGGCAAGCAGAAGAGCGGCTTGAACAACAGGCAAAGGTACCTGTAAAAACACCTGTAAAAACGCCCGAAAAAACGCAAAATA
The DNA here is from genome assembly GCA_009781425.1 of Oscillospiraceae bacterium. GTDB lineage: Bacteria > Bacillota > Clostridia > Oscillospirales > Ruminococcaceae > Ruminiclostridium_E. The sequence continues at coordinate 14,310 of WQYC01000044.1, read as the reverse complement.
TCGGCTTTGAGCCTGAGCTTAAAATCGCTGATGACGACGGGCTTTACGAGGATATTATCGACGACGAGCCGGAAGAAAACGACGGCGAAGCCTATATTACCGCCGCCGATAACCGCGGGAAAATTATTTTCTGCTTCTGCCTTGTGCTTCTGCTGACCTGCGCAAGCTTTGGTCTGCGCTGGTTTTACACGGGTTCGTTATGGCTTCCGAAGGAAGAAATATTCGTTTTTGAAGCTCCCGAAACTTATCACGAGCTCGCGGAAAGACTGATGAACGCAGGAGATTCGCCGTCAGTGAGAATAGGGCATACGCAGTACGCAATATCGGGTGAGGACTCGGATTTATCAGCGCGGACATTGCTTTTCAACAACAAATATATTTTCAACGTGATTAAAAATTCGCTCTACATCGTTGAATATAACAACGGAATTATGCAGAAAATTGCAGAAATCGAGTATAATAACGAACAAATCCGCGAGCTGTACTTGCTCGGCGACAAGCTTTATGTGATTACCGAGAGCGAATACGAGGGAAGCTTTCACCATGTAGGGAACGCTGTCCTCAGCGTTCCGCATGAACCGGAAGAAACGCTTGAACCGGAAATTATTGCAGACAATTTCACGCAGAAGACAGTTTCCGTGCGCGTTTATGACTCTTGGGACTTTGGCGTTCAGCCCGAGCTTACGCTTACGGCGGACGGTGAATATAACGCGGTTTTACTGCATAAAAACAGGCTTATTCTCGCTACGGACTACACGCCGCATGAACCGCAGGCGTACAGCGACTTGTCGGCGTTTGTGCCGTCTGCCGCGCTCAATGGCGACAGAAAATTTATTGATATGAGTAATATTTACGCGCCGCCTGCCGCACTTATGAATACGGAAATGACAGTGCTCGTCATGCTTGACGGCGCGGAAGCTGTTGGTGAATTCGCAGTTGTCGGAGGTGCGGCGAGCGTCTACGCGGGTGAGGACGCGCTGTTCATAGCGCAATCGGCAGGTGAGAAGTCGCGGCTCATCAGATTTGATTTGAACAGTGAAGATGAACCTGTGTTTTTTGACACAGACGGTGTGATTCCCGTCGGCGGCGTCAGCGAGCGGCATAGTATTCTGCGAGTCGGAGTTTTCAAGGACGACAAAGCCGAGCTTTATATTTTCAACAACGAATTAGAACTGCTTTCGGGGGTTCAGAATATAGGAAACGAGCCGCTTGACGGAGTTTTATTCGACAATTCTCACGTTTATTTTATCGGCGAAAAGCTTTACGCTTTTGACACGGCGAATCTTTCTGAGGTAGTTCCTGTTGAAGATGTAACAGTGCAGATTCATGCAGATTATTTCCACAGAATATCGGACAGAGAGCGGCTTGAGGTCGTTGTTGAGCTTGACGAAAGCGATAATCGCGCGGGAATCCGCTTGAATGTTCATGCGCGTGAGTCGATTATTGCAACGTATTTAATCACTGCCGACAGTAATGTCGCGGGGAACTGGAATCCGTTTCTTTTCACAGACGCAGAATTCGACAAGGAAGCTGTTTTCATTGCGGAAAGAACGGGGATAATACTTGTGCCGATTAAGTTCTCGAACGGCATTGCGGACATTGAAAAGCTTCTTGTTTTCGATTTTCACGAAACCACGGGCTTTACGCTCAAAAACGAAATCGTTTATATTTACGAGCTCGGCGGCGGGAACGAGCGCAGGCGCGCCCTGCTGATTGACGGGTTTATCTACAGCTTTTGGGATACGACAGCGGTGAGCGCGGACGAGCTCGACGGCTCGGTGGTCATGAAGCTGGAGCTTTGATATTAATTTTAGCATATTTTTAAATTTAAAGCAATAGGTATTGAAGTTCTCGGGAAAATATAGTATACTGAATATAATATGTAATCAGAAAGGCTTCGATAGGAGTGATTTAAATGTCGGCAAAAGAACAATTACAAGATGTACTTGATTTCATTGGTGAAAAAGAAGCTATGCAAATTTTAGTTTATGTAAAAGAATCATTCGCGTTAAAACCTAAGTCGTGGGAGGATATTGAGGAAGATGAACCCTCTCCCGATGAGGTTTTGGCGTTTGAGGAATACCGTGTAAGCAAAAATCAATAGATAAAATAAAACAGAAAGAGGAAATTTATGGCACAGGAATTTTACGTAACTCTCGATACTCTCGTGGAAGAATTCGAGTTAGAGCCGCTTTACAACCCCGGTGAGCTGGCTGACATCCGCATAACCAACAACGACATCAACCGCCCGGGCTTACAGCTTGCGGGCTTCTACGAGTATTACGACAACAGCCGCATACAAATTGCGGGAAAGGCCGAGTTCGCCTACCTCGCGCATTACACCGAGGAACAACGGCTGAAAATATTTGACGAGCTGTTAGCGACAAAGCCGCCTGCGTTTATCATTACGCGCGAGATTGACCCTTATCCCGAAATCATGTCAGTCGCGGCGAATTACGAGGTAACTGTACTTAGAAGCAAGGAAAGCACGTCTACCTTTATGGCGAAATTAATCGCTTTTCTTAACATAAGGCTTGCGCCGAGAATCACGCGGCACGGCGTTTTAATTGAGGTTTACGGCGAAGGCTTGTTAATCCTCGGCGAAAGCGGTGTGGGTAAGAGCGAAACTGCAATCGAGCTTGTAAAGCGCGGGCACAGATTAGTCGCGGACGATGCGGTTGAAATCCGCAGAACCTCCAACATAACACTCGTCGGAAGTTCACCCGACAATATCCGCCACTTCCTCGAACTGCGCGGAATCGGCATTATCAACGCGCGTCAGCTTTTCGGTATGGGTGCGGTTAAGATTTCGGAGAAAATTGACCTCGTGGTGGAAATGGAGCTTTGGAACCCCGAAAAGGTCTACGACCGCATGGGAATGGATAATCATTATATGGCGATTTTAGGCGTAAAAGTCCCGCATTTGACGATTCCTGTTAAGCCCGGGCGTAACCTTGCAGTAATTCTCGAGGTTGCAGCGATGAACAACCGTCAGAAGAAAATGGGCTATAACGCGGCGCAGGAGCTTCTCGACAATTTAGGGTTAAATATGGAAGCGAGCAATACAGTCAGAGATTATGATTAGTAATTTGTGCAAAACAATGAGAATAAAATAGGAACATGATTGATTTAAACAAGCTTGAAAAAATATGCAAAAAATACGGCGCGGAGTATGAACTTAACGCGCCGCTTGCGCCGTACACGACATTCAAAATCGGCGGAGCGTGCGACTTTCTTGTGAAAGTAAATTATATTGGGCTGTTGCAAAAAATCGTGCAAACCGGTGTAAGCTATCGCGTACTTGGAAACGGCAGTAATGTGCTTGTTTCTGACGAAGGCGTGCGGGGCGTTGTGTTTTTGATTGGAAGCGACTTGGCGAAAATCGAAGTCACCGGCGATGAACACGGCGACTGGATACATTGCGAGGCAGGTGCAAGCTTAACTAATTTATGTCTTGCGGCGAGAGACGCAGGGCTGACAGGCTTAGAGTTTGCCTACGGAATCCCGGGTTCTGTAGGCGGTGCGATTTATATGAATGCGGGAGCTTACGGCGGTGAAATGTCAAACGTGGTAAGTGCTGTAAATTATTTTGACGAAAACGCAGACGATGGGTTTGGAACTTATATTTCTGATTCTGCGGATTTCGGTTACAGAAAAAGCCCTTTTATGGGAACTAAAAAGATAATAACATACGCAAGCTTTGAGCTTCAAAAAGGCGACAAGGCGCAAATTACTGCAAAGATGAACGATTTTATGCAGCGGCGCAGGGATAAACAGCCGCTTGAATTTCCGAGCGCGGGCAGTACTTTCAAGCGTCCCGAGGGTGATTATGCCTCGCGGTTGATTGACGTATGCGGCTTAAAGGGCTTCACGGTCGGCGGCGCGCAGGTCAGCGAGAAGCACGCGGGCTTCGTTATAAACAAAGGCGGCGCGACCTGCAAAGATGTGCTGACGCTTATAGAAGCAGTGAGAGAGCGGGTTTTCAAGGAAACCGGAATTATGTTAGAGCGGGAAGTTGAGGTCATAAAATAATGGAAATCGTGATTATTACAGGGCTTTCGGGTTCGGGGAAATCCTGCGTTGCCGACGTTCTTGAGGACGCCGGTTACTTCTGCGCGGACAACTTACCGCCGCAGTTGATTCCGAAATTCGCAGAAATTTGCAAGGATAATACCGAGATCGAACGAATCGCACTTGTGACCGATATTCGCGGCGGAAGTATGTTTTTGTCGCTTCCCGAGCGGCTTCAGGAGCTGCGCGAGCAGGGCTACAGCGTGCGGCTTTTGTATACGGACGCCGACACGGAAATCATCAAAAAACGCTTCAATGAAACGCGCCGCCGTCACCCGCTGACAGAAGCGGCAGGTGGTGATTTAGATAAGGCGATTGCCGCCGAGAACGAAATTTTGGCGCCGCTGAAGCAGATGGCAGACTTGTATATAGACACAGGCGGAATCGGCGTTTCGCGGCTTAAAGAGCACGTTTTCGACCTGTTGAAGCACGACTTTTCTGACTCGATGATGATTACTTGTTTGTCGTTCGGATTTAAGCATAATTTTTCGGGGCAGGCGGATTTGCTGTTCGATGTGCGGTTTTTGCCGAATCCTTTTTACGTTGAGGAATTGAAAGAAAAAACGGGGCTTGATGCGGAAGTGCGCGATTATGTGATGTCGGCGGATTGCACAAAAAGCTTGATTTCGCGGCTTTCGGAGCTACTTGAATTTATGGTTCCCGAATATGTCAGAGAGGGAAAAAGCCGCTTGACAATTGCATTTGGTTGCACAGGCGGGCGGCACAGAAGCGTTGCGCTTGCTGAATATTTTCGCGGCTGGCTGACGGAAAAAGGCTATAACGCTTCTGCGTTGCATAGAAATATTTAGGTGAATTATGACGTTTTCAAGTGAAGTAAAAAACGAGCTTTGTGGGCATCGCGAAACGTTGAAAAACCACCGTAAAATCTTGTTTTTCGGCATGATTTACGGTGCGCGCAGGAAACCAAAAACTGAAAGCGAAGCGGTGATTACGCTGTACGAAAAGCTTTCGGCAGAGTTCGCGGGTGAGCAATTCGATGCAGTAAATGTAGGCAGTGACCGCGAAACGGGGTTGTTTTTGCGCGGTGTTTTTTTATCGCGCGGAACTGTTTCCGACCCTGCGCAAAACTATCACTTAGAGCTGAATATTCCCGATGAAATCAAGGCGGACGAGCTCTTCGCGATGATTACAGAGAGCGGAATTTCCATTAAAAAAGGTGCGCGAAAAAGCCGCTCGATTTTGTATATTAAAGAAAGCGAATTGATTTCTGATTTTCTGACTTTCATCGGCGCAGGCGTGAATTCTATGGAAATAATGAACGCGAAAATCATGAAGGAAGTACGCAATAACGTCAATCGCGCAGTCAATTGCGACGCGGCAAATATAGAAAAAACGACGCGCGCGGCGGCTGTGCAAATTGCGAATATTGAGTTTATATTTAAGAAAAAAGGCGCGGAATTTTTACCGCCCGAGCTCAAGCAAATTGCGAAATTAAGGCTCAATAATTTTGAAATGAGCTTGAAAGAAATCGGCGAGGCGTGCGAGCCGCGACTCAGTCGTAGCGGGGTTTTTCATCGGTTTGAAAAAATAAATAATATAGCGGAGAAGCTGCGAAATGAAAGTTAAAATTAATGCAAAAAAATCGTATGACGTTATTATTAAAAAAGGAATATTAGCTGAAATTACGGTGCATTTGCCGGCAGATTTTAAAGGAAGAACTGCCGCCATAATTACCGACAGCAACGTCATGCCGCTGTATGAAACTGTTGTTCGCAAATCGTTGGAAAGCGCGGGTATCAGCGTGTTTTCATACGCTTTTGAAAGCGGAGAAAAAAATAAAACGTCCGAAACGCTTTTCAATGTATTAAACTTTTTAGCTGAAAATAAAATCACGCGCTCAGATTTTATAATCGCGCTCGGCGGCGGAATTGTCGGCGATATGGCGGGCTTCGCCGCGGGAATATATCTGCGCGGAATCAGATATATTCAGGTTCCAACGACGTTTTTAGCGGCTGTGGATTCCTCGGTGGGCGGGAAAACCGCTATAAATCTTGAAGCGGGAAAAAATTTAGCGGGGCTGTTTTATCAGCCGGAAATTGTAATCTGCGACCCCGAAACATTTTGCACACTTGATGATATTACGTTTGCAGACGGCGTTTCAGAAGCGGTCAAGCACGGGTTCATTTGTGATGAAGTATTTTTCCGCTGTTTAAGCGGAAAAACCCGCGCTGAATACATGGAAAATATAGTGGAAATTGTTGCGCGGAACGTTGAAATTAAAGGCGGAATCGTTGAAGAAGATGAGCTTGAAAAAGGGAAGAGACAGCTTTTAAATTTCGGACATACGGCAGGTCATGCGATTGAGAAATGCACTAATCACGCGGTTTCGCACGGACAAGCTGTAGCGGCGGGAATGATTTTAATGAGCAGAGCGGTGCATAAAAAAGGCTTCTGCGATAAAGATTATTCGCAGGAAATAGAGGCGGCATTTTCAGGATTCTCGAGTTTAATTGACATGAATTTGAGCGCAGAAAAATTATACGAAGCGGGGCTTTCTGACAAAAAAAGAAGCGGCGAAAAAATAAATATTATCATTCCCGAAAGCGTCGGAAAGTGCGTAATAAAGCAGATAAATGCAGAAGAATTGCTTGAATTATTTAAAGCAGGACTGGAGAAATAAATGACATGAAAATAAAAATTACTCCGCGAAAATTATCGGGAGAAATCGCGGCGATTACTTCAAAATCAGCGGCGCACCGTGCATTAATTTGCGCGTTTTTATGCGAAGAAAAACCTCAAATAAAAATTGAAAACACTTCAAAAGATATTGAAGCAACGCTTGCGTGTCTTGGCGCGATGAATGAAAAAAATCCTCTTCTTGACTGCCGCGATTGCGGTGCGACATTTCGGCTTTTACTGCCGTTGGCAGCGCATTTGTGCGAGGGTGCGAGGTTCGTTGGTGAGGGGCGATTGCCCGAACGTCCGATTGAAGATTTGCTTGATACGCTTCGTGCAAACGGCGTGAAATTCTCGGCGGACAAGCTGCCTTTTACAGTTTCGGGTGAGCTCAAAAGTGGCGAATTTATTCTGCCGGGAAACGTGAGCTCGCAGTTCGTTAGCGGGTTGCTTTTTGCGCTTCCGCTACTTGACGGCGACAGCGTAATTAAGCTAATTTCTCCGCTTGAATCCAAGGGATACGTTGATATGACGATAAATTCATTGAAAGAATTTGGCGTTAAAATTGAGCAAAAAGAAAATTGCTACGTAGTTAAAGGCGGACAAAAATTCATTTCACCTAAAGAAATAAATATAGAAAAAGACTGGTCAAATGCGGCGTTTTTCTTGGCGGCAGATGCAATCGGCGGCGATGTGAAAGTAACGGGATTAGATATAAAATCGTCGCAGAGAGACAAAGAAATAGTTAGCATATTGAAGCAATTTCAATTGCAAAGCGAGCTTCGCGGTATAGAAATCGACGTTTCGCAAATATCTGATTTAGTACCGATTTTAGCGGTTGTAGGCGCGTTTGCGAGAGGCGAAACTGTCCTTTACAACGCAGCGCGATTACGCATGAAGGAGTGCGACCGTCTCTCCGGAGTGTGCGAAATGTTGCAAAATTTAGGCGCGAAGGTTGAAGAAAAAGCCGACAGCTTGATTATAACCGGAGGCGCGTTAAAAGGCGGAATTGTTGACAGCAAAAACGACCACAGAATCGTCATGGCGGCGGTAATTTGCGGTAGCTTTTGCGAAGGCGAAACGATTATAAACGGCGCGGAGGCAGTGGAAAAATCGTATCCGAAGTTCTTTGAGGATTTCGTAAAATTAGGAGGAAAAGCCGATGTCGTCTGAGTTTGGAACGAACATAAAAGTCTCTGTGTTCGGGGAATCACACGGCGCGGCAATCGGCGCAGTGATTGACGGATTGCCTGCGGGTGAGGAAATAAACGAGCAGGAATTGCTCGCTTTTATGGCGCGGCGTGCGCCCGGCGCGGCGTTAACAACGCCGCGAAAGGAAGCGGATTTTCCGCGATTTGTTTCGGGCGTTTATAAGGGGAAAACGACAGGCTCGCCCGTTTGCGTGATGATTGAAAACACGAATGTTAAGTCTTCCGATTACGAAAAAATGAGCGCGATTCCGCGCCCGGGACACGCTGATTTTACGGCGTTTGCGAAGTATTCGGGCAACGCGGATATGAGAGGTGGCGGACATTTTTCGGGAAGATTAACTGCGCCGATTTGCGCAGTTGGCGGAATCGCGTTGCAGATTTTGAAGCGTCGCGGAATTCTCATAAACGCAAGCATAGTCGAGATTGGCGGGGCTACTGCCGACAAAATGCAAGAGGTATTTGAGGGCTTGAACGGCGATTCTGTCGGCGGTTTGATTGAGTGCTGTGCTACGGGTATACCTGCGGGGCTCGGGGGCGGAATGTTCGGGCTTGAAAGCAAGCTGTCATACGCACTTTTCGGGATTCCCGGGGTTAAAGGTGTGGAATTCGGCTCGGGCTTTGCGGGAAGCAGAAAAAAAGGCAGTGAAAATAACGATGCGTTCTGCGTTAAAGACGAAAAAATTTTCACTGAAACAAACAATCACGGCGGCTTGCTCGGCGGGATTACGACAGGTATGCCGCTCGTTTTCAGAATCGCGCTGAAGCCGACGCCGAGCATTGCGCTTGAACAGGACAGCGTGGATTTGAACACGCTCGAAAACGTAAAATTAAAGATAGAAGGCAGGCACGACCCCTGCATTGCAATCCGCGCTGTGCCTGTGGCAGAAGCGGTTTGCGCGTTAGTTCTGCTTGATGAAATGGTGTAGAAATTATAAAAAGCATGAGGCTAATATGAATGAATTATTTTCAAAAATTACAAATGAATTAGTGAGAAAAGGTAAACGTATAATTGGAATTAACGGTGTGGATTGTGCGGGAAAAACAACGTTTACAAAGAATTATTCAAATTATTTAACGTCGATTGGCATTAAAAACGTAATTATTCATATTGATGATTTTCATAATACGCGGGAAGTGCGTGACCGAGGCGATTATTACGACACCGCACTCAATTATCAACTGCTTATTGATGAAATACTTAAACCGTTGATGAAGAGCGGAAATGTAGACAGGGAGATAATTTGTCTTGATGTTGAAACAGATAAATTCGAGAATATTAGACATTATAAAATTGATGAAGAAACCATCGTATTGATTGAAGGATTTTTGCTGTTCAGACCGCCGATGTCAGAATATATTGACGGGAGAATATTTCTTCATATTGAATTCGAGGAAACATTAAAGCGCACTGCTGTCCGTGATGTTCCGAAGCACGGTGAATGGTTTATCGAGTTGACAAATGATTTGTTTATCCCCACGCAAAAGCGATATTTAAGTGAATTTGAACCGCATAAAAATTGCGATATATTTATCGACAATAATGATTATAAAAACCCGGTATTAAAGCTGTTTCGCACATGAAAAGGAAGGACGAAAAATGAACTTAGAAAACATAAGAAAAGATATCGACGCGCTTGACAACCAAATCGCCGAACTCATAAATAAACGAATGAAAATCGTAGAAAACGTCGCGGAATATAAAAAGCAAACAGGAACGGGAATAACTGACAACAAGCGGGAAAATGAAATTTTCGCCCGTGTTTGCACAGGCGAAAATGAAAAGGAATTGCGTATGATTTTTGAAACGATTTTACAAGCGAGCAGAGAATATCAAAGCCGCGTAATTTCAAGCTCTGTTTGAATTGGCGGCGCGCCGTAAAGCTTTGCGCTCCGCTCGTCGGGCTGAGTGAAGCCGACGTTGATTTTCCACTTGCCGCCGATTTTATATAAATCGCCGTTGCTATCGCGCCGCAAAAATGCGTTTTTATCAAGCGCGATTGTGAAGGATTTAGACTGCTTTGAGTCAAGCTCAATCCGCTTAAAACCAATTAAACAGCGGATTTCCTTTGTGTTCACGCTTTCTGCATAAATTTGCACTACCTCACCGGCTTTCATTAAGCCGGTGTTTTTTGCGATGAAATTAACTGCGGTTTCGTTGACATTTACATCGCTGAGTTCAAATTTACTGTAGCCGAAACCGAAGCCGAACGGATAAAGCACATCGCCTTTAAAGTAGCGGTACGTGCGGTTTTCCATGTTATAATCGCAGAAATCAGGCAGGTCAGAGTCGCTGTTGTGAAAGGTCACGGGAAGCTTCCCCGACGGGCTGATTTCCCCGAAAATAATGTCCGCAATTGCGCGCCCGCCCTGTGCTCCCGGGTAAAATCCGTGCAGAATTGCGCTGACATTTTCGCTGTTCTGCGCCCACATAAGAGCGAGCGCACTGCCCGCAAGAACGACTAAAATCACAGGTTTGTTTCCTGCGGCGGCAGTCACTTTTTCGAGAAGCTGCTGTTGTCTGCCGGGCAGATTAATGCTCGGTTTATCGCCGCTCGAATACTCGATTCCTTCGCCGCCCTCTTCGCCCTCAATCCGCACGTCGAGCCCGAGGCAAACCACGACTGCGTCACTGCTCTTTACCGCGGAAATCGCTTCGGATTCTAAGCTGTCGGGAAGAGTCAGCGCGCGCACTCTGTCGTTAAATAAGTGACAACCTTCGGCATAGAAAACCCGCGCGTTACAGGCGTTTGCGTATTCACGAATTCCGCCGAGAACAGTAACATATTCGCTCGCTGTTCCCTCATAATTCCCGACAAGTGCGGCACGGCTGTCGGCGTTAGGGCCAATTACGGCTATTGATTTTATTGCGCTTGGAGCAAGCGGTAAAGCTCCGTTATTTTTCAGCAAAACTATACCGTTTTGTGCAGTTTTTAAGTTCAATTCTCTGTGCTTCGGGCAATCGACCACATCGTAGGGAATGTTGATGTATTGCGGATTTTTCGGGAAGTTACCGAGCAAGCCGAGCTTCATTCTTGTTACAAATAAATGCTCAACAGCGTCGTCGATTTTGTCCACAGAAAGCAAGCCTTCTTTCACTGCAATTAAGCAGTAACCATACAGGTTTCCGCAGTTGAGGTGACAGCCCATGTTGACGGCTAAAGCCGCCGATTCAGCCGCGTTCGCGGTGACACCGTGCTTCTCGTGGAAGTCCTTAATCGCCCAGCAGTCGGACGTTACGTAGCCGTCGAAATTCCACTTTTTACGAAGAATATCCTGCAATAAAGCCTTTGAACCGCAGCAGGGCTCGCCGTTTGTGCGGTTGTAAGCGGGCATAAAGCCTTCAACGTTTGCTTCATAAACCATCGCTTCAAACTGCGGCAAGTAGGTATTCCATAGGTCATAATCGTTGCACTCGGCGTTGAATTCATGCCGCAAATCCTCGGGGCCCGAATGCACTGCGAAATGCTTTGCGCAGGCGGCGGTTTTCAAGCAATTTTCATCATCGCCCTGCAAGCCCTGCACGAATTTAATCCCCAGCCGCGCGGTTAAATACGGGTCTTCGCCGTAGGTTTCGTGACCTCTGCCCCAGCGCGGGTCGCGGAAAATATTGATGTTCGGCGACCAAAATGTCAGCCCCTTGTAAATATCTCTGTCGCCCTCGCGCACGCAGGCGTGGTGCTTCGCGCGGCCCTCATCGGAAATCGCGACTGCAACCTCGTGCAGTAATTCCACGTCGAATGTCGCCGCCATCGCAATCGCCTGCGGGAAAACTGTCGCTGTTCCGGCGCGCGCAACGCCGTGCAAAGCCTCATTCCACCAGTTATAAGCGGGAATCCCGAGCCGCGGAATCGCCGCGGAATTATGCAGCATCTGCGAGACCTTTTCTTCTAAGCTCATCTGCGTTATGAGCGCGCGTGCGGCGGATTTGTAGTCTGTCATGGTTTCTGCCTTTCTGTTAAATATTATCTGCAACGGAAGACTGCGAGATTCTCCATTCGCCGTCGATATTCTTTTCAATGGTCATCGTGGCGAAATTAGGGGATACATGGTAAGGACCGCTGCCTCCGTACCAATACAAAGTGTATACATTCGCCTCAATGATTTCTGTATTTTCTGAAATAATATCAATGTAATAGCCATATATAAAACTGCCTCCGAAGCCGTCTTTTTTTATGTGATAAAGTCCGTCTTCTTTTTCAATAAGATGAGGTGGTCTTGTCCATGACCAATCGCCGTGAAACTGCTCGAACTCAACAAAAAGCTGTGCGTAAATCTTATGTGAAAGCTCCTCTGTAAATATTTCATTTAAGGTTTCAATATATTCATCTTCTGTGCGGAAGCCCTCTTCAGTAATTTTTGAATAAGGGTCAGTAAATCCCGCTCCGTTCCATGTTTCATTAGGCACGGTTTCAATGGTTGTGTAGTAAACCTTCCATTGATATTCATTTAGTTTTTCTAAAGAATCAAAAGCAATTTTCAAGCTTCCTTCATCAGGGTCAAGCCTTTGCGAAACGCCGTTAAAACGATTGTTTTCGCTGTCGTATGTGAAGACAACTTCTCCGTAAAAATCTCTGTGAGCATAATTTGAATAGAAAACCTTGAATGAATTGTCGCCAATAGGAATCCCCGTCAAAATCGGAACACCTATCTCCTCTATTTTTTCGCCGTCTTCATAGAATTCTATCGGCAGAAACTTATCATCACCAATAGTGTAGACGAAAAATGTATCTGGGTTATAATAAGCTTCTGTATGGTTGGTAAAAGCAATTATAATCGGCTCAATTCCGAATAACGGCAGTACTAAATCTCCATTCATATAATAACCCTGCGAAAAACTGCTTTGCGTTTTTCCGGCATTAACTCTGTCTACTTCCGCGCCGTTTTTTTCAAGAATGATATACCTATTTTGCTCCTCTGTTTCCTCTCTCGCTATAACTATAGTATAATCATTATAATTTAAAGCCATGCTCTCCCTATAAAAGAACAGTTCCGGTTCTTCGGATTCGTCAGCTATTTCTTCCTGCGGGACGCTGAGGACAGCGTCCCCTACATCTGGTTCTTCGGCTTCGGGCGGGGCGTCAAGCACGCCGTCCCCTGCAAGCGGTTCTTCCGCATTGCAAGCCGCGAGCAGAATCATTCCCGCTAAAAACAAAGCTGTTAATCTTTTCAAAATTGTTAATTGTCTCCTGTTCATTGTAATTTAACCTCCGTTCCGCCCCATTCAATCACTGCGAAGCCCGTCCGCTCGAACGGTTCAAGCTGTTGCTCGGGGATATTCACAGGTGCTTCAAGCGGCATAAACGCCATGAAAATCCGCTGAATACTGTCGGGCTTCGGCGAGATGTGCATTGCCGCGTTTTCCTCGTAAACAGTGGTCTGGAACGTGATTAAGTTATATGCATTGTTTTGCATTAACGGCAGGTAATAAACGATAAATTCGTTGTATTCGCGCGGGATTAAGCCTAAGTAGGCTAATTTTTCTTGAAAAAACTCAATAGTATCGCTGCCCTTGACCACGAATCCGCTTGAAAAATCCCAGTTCGCGGGGCCTCTGCCTGCCCAGTAAAGATACTGGTATTCGCGGTTGTCGGCTTTGCTGAACAGCGTGCCGTCGGGGTGGGCGGTGACGCTCCAGCCGTCGCCGTAATCGGGATAAGTCGCGGTGAAATAACCGCCGCGCGGGAAAGTAACGCGGACCTCAACATCGGTGATTTCCTCGGGGTAGAGATAAACGACGGGTTTAGCGTATGCGCCGATTGAATAAATAAGCGGGTCTGAAAGATAACCCTTATCATCGGTGAAATAGGCTGTTATAAGCCTATGAAGAGATTTTTCAAACTGGTCTGAATCCATTTCACACCAATCCCTGCCGTTCTCCCCCCACGACCTGTTCGGGTCAAGCTTATAGGCGCTCGGAATCAATGAATACTCAAAAAGACGCTTGATTTTGTTATATTTATCGCCAACGCTTGAATAAGGCGGTAAAGTCGGAAAAAACGCAAAATAACCCGGAGGGAAAACCCCTTCTTCCCATAATCCTTCCCCCGTGTAAAATTCCTTTTCGGAATTTTCTATGTAATCGTCATAATCATTTTCATACCACGCTAATTCCGCTAAGTATCTTTGATGAACTATATCATATTCTTGAATTTCTTCCGGCGTCAGAAATAATTCCTGTTCATTATAAACAAAGTCAAAGCGCTCCCACAAATCATCTGCATGATAAGAATGAGAAAATTTAACAAATTCGCTTATATAATCATCTGTGAAATCAAACAATCCAAGCCGCCACTGCGAAATTTCACCGTTTGTAATCATATTAGGTATTACCCAGCTTCTTTTACCGTCGTCATCGGTGTGAAGCGCGATTGAGCTATTGGATGTTTCGTCA
>WQYC01000043.1 GCA_009781425.1 Oscillospiraceae bacterium | reverse complement strand
TGGAGATTTTTATTTCCGAATACAAGAAATAAAAATACAACCCGACATTGCACAACACACCAAAAATTATAATATTCAAGGGGTTTTGCTTAACCGCAGTTAGGCAAAATCCCTTATTGCAAAACAATTTTTTATGTGTCTTTTTGGTTTTTTGCTTCTTTTCCGGTTGCAAAGCTTTTATTTACCCGGCAAAAGCCGTCGGGTGTCATTAAAACTATATCTTTCAGCTTCGCCAAATCATGCGGGAAAATAATAGGTTCGCGCTGTTTGCTCCAATGACTGCCTTTTGCTGTTGCTATTCCGTCATCAGCGTCATAATGTACGCCGTGGCTCTCTTTTTCAACCTCGCAAGTTCCGATTAAGTTACTAAAATATTTTTGGCTGTCCGCGTCTGTTACGCCTAAAATCGCTTTATAGGGGCAGTTGTCAACGATTGTCCGTCTTGCTTTTTCGCCATAGATTTCGTCAAGCTGTGCAAGGCTCTGCACCATTAGGCAGATTGTCACGTTTTTGCTTCTAAGGGTAGCAAGCGCGCCTTTGATAGCTTCGATTTTGCCGAGCCGCGGAAATTCGTCCAATAATATCAATATCGGCGGTAATGCCTTGCCCTGTTCGCTGTAAAAGTCGGCACGGCGTTCAAGGCTTCTGATAAGCTGATTTATTTTTAATAAAATATCTGCGCTCCATTGGTCTAATTTATCCTCGGGCAGTCGCAAAAAAATATTTGCAACGTCTAAGCTGTTCCAGTTAAAATATTTAGTATCTGTTTTGCTATCCCGCAATGCTCCGTTAATAAGCGGGTCAGAAGCAAAAACCATTATTTTATTTGCCATTTCCGTTGCAATTCCCGCGAGTGTCTTTAATTCTAAATCGCGGATTTGATTTATAAACATTTTCGCGGGTAAATTGTCGCTGTCTGTGATTTCCTCGATTAGCTTATCAATAGCGGTTGTTTGTATGCCTGTCATTGTTTCGCTGAATGTCGCGCCTATGCCGTAATAATAGAGAATTGAAGCGGTCAAGAGGTTTTGCGCGCCCTGCACCCAAAACGGCTCGCGCATATCAGTAGGTAGCGGGATTATTGATAGCGCGATTTCGCGGGCATTTTGCACTAAATGAGTTTTCCCGCCTGTTCGCAATGAAAAATATGGGTCGTAACCAAAACTATTTTCATCTGTCGGGTCAAAAATAATGGCGTGTCTTGACACTTTCCCCGCTTCTTTAAGCTGTTTATAATGCGCCGACAATTCACCTTTAATGTCAATCGCGATTATCGGCGCGTTCCATGCTTCGAGTACATTTTTAGCAATACAGGCACTTTTTCCGCTCCCCGCACCGCCCACAACTAAAATATGTCCGTCTTTGTCTGTGGGTTTCCCTACATAAAAACTTTTAGGATTCCACCACCCCTGTGTTTTTTCACCAAAGAAAAAGCCAGTATTTTTCTTTTCTTCGTTCTTCATAAAGTCGGGTATATTGTTGCCCTCGCGTTCGGGGTTATAATTCTGCTTGAAAAGCGATTTAATAAAACGCGTAAAAATAGTATCGGGCATTGCTTTATAAAAACGGTAGCAGTTAATCGCGAAAATGACGAGAGCAAACAACAGGGAAAAGAAAAATATTGCTCCGCTTAAATGCTCATAACGTGAAGCGTAAACAGGGTTATAATTAACAGTTATTTTGTGTGGAACATAAAAAACGAACATCACCCACGCGCCTGTAAAAACAAGCAAAGCCCCTAAAAGCTGATTGCAAAATTTAAGTAATAATTTTATCCCGCCTGTTAGCGTTACTATCATCTTACCCGACAAATTTTTTACCCCCTGTTTTATTTTATCTTGATAAATCATGTGTTACAATTCTGTTGCGGTTCTGCTCCCGCTCTTGTTCGCGTTCCTTTTGACGGCGTTGTAATTCTTCATAGCGTTGTCGGTTGCGTTCTTCAATCGCTCTGTTCTGATTGCCCCGCTCCGTGCGTATTCCCCGCCGTTCAAGCGCGGTATTTTTATGCCCCATGTGAATTGTCGGCTCGTTTTCAAGTCCACGGTCTGCGTTGCTTTTATGTGACACCCGCGTTTCTAACCCCATGCGCTCAAACTCGCGGTTTTGCGCGTTCGCCCATTCCTCGCGCCACAAGTGAACATATTGTTTTTCGTTATACTCGCGGAACGGTGTTTTACTTTTTACAAAGCCGTTTTCATCAAGCGGGCGCGTAGTCAATAAAATATGCGCGTGCGGGTTATTCTGATAGATTTCTTTGTCATGCTTGGCTTCTTCGTGTTCTTGGTCGCGCCTGTGCTTATGTCCGCTATGAATTGAAATATCGGCGCACATTCCGCGATTTATAAAATTGTTGTTTACATATTCCCGCGTTAATTTTATTTGTTCATCTGCCGACAATTCGCGGGGTAGGGCTATTTCAATTTCCCGCGCGGTTCGTGCGTTTATACCCCGCTCCGCTTTTTCTACTGCGTTCCACAAATTAGCGCGGTCTGAATATTCGCGCGGGGCGTTTTCGGGAAGTAATATTTCCGTGTGTAAAATCCCGCTTTTGTTCGTGTAGTCGTGGGTTATGCCGTCATATTCGTTATGCAGTCTTTCTCCGCTTCGGTATGCAGAAGCTCCCACGGCTGACCGCCCCTGTTTTCTGCTGACATACTTTACTGATAAATGATAAATCGCCATAAAAAAATATATTCAAAATATGCGGGGAAAATACCCGTTTCAACATAAAATGCGCTGTAAAGTGCATTTAACGCCTTGCAAGCAAGGCGCAACCCTCGGAGAGCGCACTACTTTTGCAAAGCAAATGTGTAAGTGCGCCCTTACTGCGTGCGGGAATTGCTGAACTTTCAGCGTTTCCGCTCCTGTCATATTTCGGGATAAGGTATAATAAGCATTAAGTAAAACAGAAAGCGGGGTTATGTTATGCCGTCTTTGTCATTAGATGAGCGAATTAAACGCGATACACAAAAATTAGAGCAGTTGAAAGCGCAAAAACGCGCACAGGAAGCGCGGGAAAAGCAAAAAGAACGCGCCGTTGATACCCGCTTGAAAATTATAGCGGGCGGTACTTTTCTTGCTCATTTTCCGCAATTCAAGACGTTAAAACCACAGAAAACTAACGCCGAAAACCTCAAAGAATTTGAACCCCTCGCAGATTTTTTCGCTTGCTTGGCAGAGAAAAAGCCGTGGGTTTCACAGCTTGAAGCAGAAGCACGGCAGAAAGCAGAAAACCGCGAAAAAGTCCACGCCCCGCCGATAATTCAGCAGGGCGCGGACAATTCGGAAAGTTAATTTTCCCGCTCTGATTTTCCATAAAAACTTAAAGAACTTTTGAAAATTAACTTTCAAAGTAGAGCATGATACACTATGATACAGAAAATGTCAATAAGTAAAATTATTTTCGGGTTATATTCGGGTGTCGGTGGGTAAGGAAACCCCTAAAAGGGGTTGAAGCGTTCCGTGAACGCTGTCGATAAAATTATTCCGTTTTCTCTCGGTTTTATCGGTCTGTCCGCTATTCCACCCACCGCCTGTGTGCAGTAGTAGGGAGTGCCGTTCGGTCAGCTACGGTGCTACTCGCCCTATGAAGCCCTTAAATACCGCGTTTTAACGCTATTCGTTCTGCCGTATGGTATAAGTTCCCCTCATGTATGGGTTTCACATCTTCTTTTATATCCCGCCGAGTTTAGCGGTTTTTACTTAAAAACAAACTGTGTGAAAAGGCTACATGATTGCCCGATTGACAATAACAGAAAATATGCTATTATCTATGTCAGTGTTATTTTTAACGCCCTCGCAACTCTGCGGGGGCGTTTACTATGTTATATTGTGATTGCAGGAATGTCAATAATTAAATGCAGAGAGGGCAGAACATGAAAACATACGGTTATGTGCGGGTTTCAAGCGTTGAACAGAATGAGGACAGACAGCTTTTTGCAATGCGTGAGTTAAATATTTCGCATGAAAATATTTATATCGACAAGCAGAGCGGAAAAGATTTCAACCGTCCTCAATATCAAACGCTTGTAAAAGCCTTGAAAAACGGCGATTTGCTGTACATAAAGAGCATTGACAGGCTCGGTCGCAATTATGAGGAAATACAAAGCCAGTGGCGGGAATTAACAAAGGAAAAAGGCATTGACATTGCGGTTATTGATATGCCGTTGCTCGATACGCGGTTGCACAGGGATTTAATAGGCACATTTATATCCGATTTAGTTTTGCAGGTTTTGTCATTCGTGGCACATAGTGAGCGGGAAAACATACGGCAACGACAGGCAGAGGGGATAAAATCCGCGCGCCTGCGCGGTGTTCATCTCGGCAGACCCGCAATAAAAGCCCCCGAAAACTTCCTCGAAGCAGTGCGCGAATGGGAGCGCGGGAAGCTAACCAAAGAAGCGGTTTTAACGCAAACAGGGCTGACAGAAAGCACATTCTATCGCCGTTACCGCGAGTATAAAACAACGCGAAGCCAGTCATAAGGTGTACCTTTTGACTGGCTTCTAATTACAAATTATTTTAGCACATTTTGTCGAATTAGTCAAGTTTTTTACAATAATTCATGCGAATTTACGAATTATTAGTTAGTTTTCGTTGGTTTTGCGCGTTGTGCAAAAGGTACAGCTTTTGACTAAGACTGATAAATAAAGACTTTGGAGGATTTTTATGGATAACTTTGCAATACCATTATTAGGTTTGATTTTAGGCTCTTTATATCTCGCGCCGACTATTATTGCATTTATAAGAAAACACCCGAATAAAATTATGATATTATTAGTAAATTTATTTTTAGGGTGGACAATTATTGGTTGGGGTGCGGTGATTGGTCGGGCGTGTGCAGATATAGGGAATAATAAAAATGCTCACCCCCAAAATACCGTTGCGTCATCTTCTTTAGAAGATAGGCTAAACACTTTAATAAAGTGGCGCGATAACAATTTGATTTCAGAAGCAGAATACGAAATAAAAAAACACGAATTGCTTAGAGGGGAATAAAAAATGGCTCGTTTTTATGCTTATAAAATTTCAACTGTCATTATTGCTTTATCAGCTTTAATATATGCTTGGGGATTTTCTCGGGGATATGGTTCTGCTTTAATAAAATTTATATTTTTATTTTTGCTAACAATCGTTATGGCATTATGCTCCACAAATATTTTTAAGTATAACAAACAAGGGATTTTATTGGGGATAGCCACGATTATTTTTTCGGGTATGCAATTTTTGTTATCTGTTACCCATATTTCATCATATTACCTTGGTGGAAATACAATATTTTACCTTTATCCTTTTATCCCGCGCACAATAATAGGTGTAATCTTTATTGTTATGGCGGTAAAGTATTTCAAAAAATCACGAAAGACATCAATGGTTTTGCCGTTAGTAGCCATTTTTATTAATATTTTATTTGCTTCTCTGTTTTATTGGGGGTTTGGTTACGTTCTAACATTTAGGATATTTGAAATACTGTATATAATTCCATTCCTGTTGGTAAATTTGTCGTTCGCTGATAAACACAAAACGCCCAAGAGTGTTATTGTAGAACTTCCTTTGCAAGCACAGAAGCAAGAGCCTGTTATAGATGATTTGAGTATTCAGCTACTAAACCTCAAAAACGAGTTTGAAAGCGGGGCAATAACACAAGAAGAATACGACAGCAAGAGGAAAAAGTTAATCGGAAAGTTGTAAATATAATAAAAAAAGCATGAAAAAGGGGCTTCTCGTAATGAGAAAGCCCCTTGTTGTGATACAAAAAGCCTGTCCGTGACTGGATTTTTTAGTTACGCTATGTGAAGTCAATTATATTTACCTCGTCGCGAGTAGCAGGCAAAGGAAGCACAAGGCTCTTGAACCTTGTTATTTCGCGCAGAACAGGAACAGCAGGCGCAGAATCCAAGTCGTCGAAGCCGTATAAAAAGCAGTCGTAACGCTCGCTCAGCCGCTTCGCGGCGTAAACAAAGCGCATATCTCCGCCGAGGAAGAGAAAATTGTTCATTATTATCTCCTTGTATTTTTAATTTCAATTAATTTATTTTATGCCGCTTTGCGTTTTTTGCCCTTGCCTTTTTTCCCAAATCATGGTAGAATATATAAAATGGGGATTTAGGAGAACAGCTATGAAAAAGTTTATGGGTGATGATTTTCTTTTACAGACAAAAACAGCGGAAAAGCTGTATGACGCAGTGAAAAACCTGCCGATAATAGACTGGCACTGCCACCTTGACCCGTGCAAAATCGCCGAGGACAAGGCTTTCACGAGCCTTACCGAGCTTTGGCTCGCGGGCGACCATTACAAGTGGCGGGTTATGCGCGCCTGCGGCGTGGAGGAAGAGTTTATCACGGGCGGCGCGGACGACTTTGAAAAGTTCGAGAAATGGGCAGGCGTCATCGAAAACTGTATCGGAAATCCGCTCTACCACTGGACTCACCTTGAGCTTCAGCGCGTCTTTGACTGCGATATTCCGCTTTCTGCGAAAACCGCCGAAAAAGTCTGGAGGCACTGCAATAAGGTTTTAGACAAAGGCTTAAAGGTCAGCGATATACTTAAAAAATTCAAAGTTGAACTAATTTGCACTTCCGACAACCCCGCGGACTCACTCGAAAATCATCGAAATATAAAGGACAGCGACCTAAAAACCGCTGTTAAGCCTACGTTCAGACCGACAGATTTGCTGAACATTGAGAGCCCGTCATGGGCTGAATATATCAGCACGCTGTCCGAGCTGACCGCTATCGACATCACAGACTACGAAAGCTTAAAGGAAGCGGCTTTCCGCCGCGCAGATATTTTCGCGACCTACGGCTGTACAATGGCTGACCACGCGCTTGACCCGCCCGTTTATCAAAGCGAGGACGATAAAATCCTTGATATAACCATAAAAAAAGCGCTCTCTGAGGAAGCGTTGACTTACGAGGAAATCTGCGGCTTTAAGACTGAAATGCAGGTTGACTTGGCTAAGAAATACAGCGAGCTCGGCTGGACTATGCAATTACATATGGGGGCGGCGCGCGGCGTAAACACCACCATGACCGCGCTTCTCGGCAAAGACTGCGGCTACGACTGCATTTCGGGCGGCGACTACAGCGGCGCGCTTCTGCGCTTCTTAGACCGCCTCGAAGTCACAGCGAGTCTGCCGCGCACGATTCTTTTCAACCTTAATCCAAAGGACAATGACCTGCTCACCACGATTGCCGCCAGCTTCAACGGGCATGAGGAAAAAGCAAAGGTGCAGCTCGGTGCGGGCTGGTGGTTCAACGACCACAGAGACGGCATGAAGGCGCAACTAAAATCCTTCGCAAACAACGGCGTATTAAGTACATTCGCAGGTATGCTGACCGACTCGCGGAGCTTTCTGTCGTTCACAAGGCATGAATATTTCCGCAGAATCCTTTGCAATTTAATCGGCAAGTGGGTGGAAAACGGCGAATACCCAGCAGATTTTGAAAAGCTCGAAGAAATCGTTAAGGATATATGTTATAATAATGCTAAGGAGTATTTCACAACATGAAAATGACCTTCCGCTGGTTCGGTGAAAAATTCGACACGATTACCCCCGAGCAAATCCGGCAAGTCCCCGCCGTAGTCGGCGTAATCACCACGCTTTACGACACACTGCCCGGCGAGGTCTGGGAGCGTGACGCTGTCCGCGCGCTCAAAGCCCGTGCGGAAAAAGCAGGACTCGAAATCTCGGGAATCGAAAGCGTAAATATCCACGACGCAATCAAAGCCGCCGCGCCCGAACGTGACCGCTACATAGAAAATTATATTAAAACGCTTAAAATCCTCGGCGAAGAGGGCATTGACCTTGTCTGCTATAACTTCATGCCCGTCTTCGACTGGACGCGCTCAGACTTAGCAAAGCCGCGCTCCGACGGCTCAAGCGTGCTGTCCTACGACGGCGATATTGTCGAGAACATGGACTTCGAGCAGATGCTGCAAAGCTTAGAAAGCAAGCGGGGCGACTTCCTGTTGCCCGGCTGGGAGCCCGAACGCATGGCGCGTAATAAAGAATTGTTTGAAATTTACAAGGGCGTTGACGAAGCGAAGCTTCGGGAAAATTTGGGATATTTTTTAAAAGCGATAATGCCTGTGTGTGAGGAATATAATATAAAGATGGCGATTCACCCCGACGACCCTGCATGGAGCGTTTTCGGGCTTCCGCGGATTGTCAAGAATCATGAGGACTTGCACGCAATCGTGAAGCTTGTTGACTCGCCCTGCAACGGCATTACGCTCTGCACAGGCTCGCTCGGCTCAAATCCCGATAATGATATTCCCGCGATTATCCGCTCGTTAAAAGGCAAAATCCACTTCGCGCACGTCCGCAACGTCAAGCACTTAGGCTACAGAAAATTCGACGAGTCCGCGCATTTGTCAGGCGACGGCTCGCTCGATATGTACGAGATTATGAAAGCGTTTGTAGACATCGGCTTCGACGGCGCGCTCCGCCCCGACCACGGGCGCATGGTTTGGAACGAGAAATCCATGCCCGGCTACGGACTGTACGACAGGGCGATGGGGGTTTGTTATCTCAGCGGTCTTTTGGAAGCAATTAGAAAATCGTAATTGTAGGGAACGCATTAATGCGTTCCGCAATGCAACGCAACGCAACGCAATGCAACACAACGCAACGAAACGGAACGGATAAATCCGTTCCCTACAGGAGGCATCTATGCAACTAAACGAAGAAAACCTTTTCAATGCAGTTCAGTCCGAAAAATGGCAAAAGGCGGGCGTTACACTCCCTGCCCTTGACCGCTCGGCTTTAATAGAAAAAACCACAGCCGCGCCTGCGTGGGTTCATTTCGGCGCGGGGAATATTTTCCGCGCTTATTTAGCGCGGGCGTGTCAGGAGCTTGTCGAAGCAGGTGCGTATGACCGCGGCATAATCGCCGCCGAGGGCTACGACTACGAACTGCTTGACATGGTTTTCACGCCGCACGACAAGCTGTTCATATTAGTAACGCTCAAAGCTGACGGCAGTGTCGATAAAAAAGCTGTGGCAAGTATCACCGAAGCCTTAAAAGCCAATTCCTCACATGATGATTTTGCAAGACTCCGAGAAATTTTCCGCCAAGACAGCTTGCAAGTCGTCAGCTTTACCATTACGGAAAAAGGCTACTCTCTTCTAAATTCCGACAGAGAAACCCCGCCCGATATTCAAAACGACTTCGAGAACGGCACGGAAGCACCCCGCAGTTATATGGGAAGAATCTGCGCTCTGATTTATGAACGATTTATGAACGGCGCAAAGCCGCTTGCATTAGTAAGCATGGACAACTGCTCTCACAACGGCGATAAGCTTAAAGCCGCAGTCGGCGCGTTCGCCGACGAGTGGGAAAAGCGCGGATTAGTGCAAAAAGGCTTCAGCGATTATATTAACGACCCGCAGAAAATTTCGTTCCCGTGGAGCATGATTGACAAAATCACGCCCGCGCCGCACAGAGACGTCCGCAAGATGTTAGAGGAGGGCGGACTTACGGGTATGGTAAAGGTCGTGACCTCCAAGAATACCACCGCCGCGCCCTTCGTCAACGCGGAGGAAGCGGAGTATCTTGTAATTGAAGACAGCTTCCCGAACGGCAGACCGCCGCTTGAACGTGCAGGGATAATTTTCACCGACAGAGAAACTGTAAACAAAGCAGAAAAAATGAAGGTCTGCACTTGTTTGAATCCATTACACACCGCGCTTGCAATCTTCGGTTGTCTGCTCGGTTTCACAAAAATCAGCGAAGAAATGAAGGACGAGGACTTGCGCAAGCTTGCAGAAAAATTAGGCTACGAAGAGGGCTTACCCGCTGTTGTGAATCCCGAAATAATCAGCCCCGAAGCCTTTCTTTCGGAGGTGCTGAATACCCGCCTGCCGAATCCGTTCCTGCCTGACACGCCGCAGAGAATCGCAACAGACACCTCGCAGAAGCTTCCGATTCGTTTCGGCGAAACTGTAAAAGCGTATATTCAGCGCGATGATTTAGACGTCGCGAGCCTTAAATTAATTCCGCTTGTTTTCGCGGGCTGGCTACGGTATCTTATGGGCGTTGACGATAACGGCGCACACATGGAGCTCAGCCCCGACCCGCTTTATCTCAGCCTAAAATCGCATATGAAGCACGTGAAGTTGGGCGTAGGGGACGATGGCAATCGTCCCGATGAATCGCAAACAGGCGGATTGCCATCCGCCCCTACGGACTTCCGCGCACGGATTCGCCCGATTTTAGAGGACGCGAATATTTTCGGCGTGAATCTTTATGAAGCGGGGCTCGGCGAGAAGGTCGAGGACATATTCGGCGAGTTAATAACAGAAGCAGGCGCGGTTAGAAAGACGCTACAAAAATATTTGACGTAAAAATGCGAGGTGCTGTTATGGGTAGCATTGTAATAAAATTAAATCCGGAAAAATTGACAAATCCTGATTTGGATTTGCGCTATGTTGTTCCCGATACAATAAGTGAATTGACACAGGGGAAAATAATCAATGAGGGTTTTGATTATCTTGATGACGAATGCTCGACTATGGTTATTCTTCTCAGCAGCAGCAACCCGCGAGAAGATGTTGTAACCGTTGCTGAGATAATAAAAAATAATTCGTTCATGGATAATCAGCTCAATGAAGCTGCAGAAATTTTATTTTCCGATAAGCCCGATGATGAATTATTTGCTAACCCGCATGATATTCAGCTGTTTTTGTCATTGCATGAGCGATACGAAAAATAATCAGATTCCGTTAAGGGTTGGAGTGAGCTAATGAGCATGAACAAACTCAAAATCGGCGATATAATCCCCTTCGGCGAGTACAGCTGGCGCGTGCTTGATGTGCAGGAAGACAGAGCGTTGATTATTACTGAAAACGTGGTTGAATGGCGGGCTTATAACGAAGAATTAGTAAATGTAACATGGGAAACTTGCGATTTGCGAAAGTATCTTAACGGCGAGTTTCTTAGCAAGTTCGATGTTTCAAGAATAGCGGAAGTCACTAACCCAAATCCCGACAATCTGTGGTGTGAGTCAGCGGGCGGCAACCCCACACAGGACAAGGTTTTTCTGCTCAGTCTTGAAGAGGTTGATAAATATTTCGGCAATAGCGGCGATTATCTCGCCCAAAGACGGAAAAGCTTTGATGAGGAATTCTATCTTGATGATGACGGTATATGGGTGACAAATAACCACGATTCAAGCAGAATTGCAAACTACATGGGCGAGGCTTGTTGGTGGTGGCTTAGGTCGCCCGGTAGCGGCTCTTACGATGGTTGCAGTGACACCGCCGCATATGTTACTGAATACGGGAGTGTCGTTGTGACAGGGGAATATATTCGCCGCCAACACGGTGGCGTCCGCCCTGCTTTGTGGTTGAAGCTGTAAGGAGAGAATAACAAATGAATAACATTTTAAACCAAATAAAAAACTGCGGGATTATCCCCGTGATTAAAATAGACAACGCCGACGATGCTGTTCCGCTCTGCAAGGCTTTAGCGGACGGCGGCTTAAACGCCGCTGAAATCACGTTCAGAACCGAAGCCGCCGAGGAAGCGATTAAAAGAGTCAGCGCCGAGCTTCCCGAAGTCTTGCTCGGCGCGGGGACTGTGCTGAACATAGAAACCGCGAAGAAAGCGGTCAGCGCGGGCGCGAAGTTCATCGTCAGCCCCGGGACAAACCCCGAGGTTGTACGCTATTGCACAGAAAACGGAATTGCGATTATTCCCGGCGTCTGCACGCCTACGGACATAGAGCAGGGGCTCGCTTTCGGGCTCACGACGCTGAAGTTCTTCCCTGCGGAAGCGGCAGGCGGCTTAAAAATGCTGAAAGCCATGTCCGCGCCGTATACAATGGTCAGCTTCATGCCGACAGGCGGGATTGATGAGAAGAATCTTGCGGAATACCTAAGCTTCAAGCCCGTGATAGCCTGCGGCGGAAGCTGGATGTGTACGGCGGAGCTGATTGAGGGTAAGAACTGGGCGGAAATCACGAGGTTGAGCAGAGAAGCGGCGGAAATCCGCAATAAAATAAGATAAAAATTTACCCCCGCTGATTAAATCAGCGGGGGTGCTTTTATATTATTTTGAGCTTATATTTGTTAATAATAGAGTCAATATCTATGTCGGGATAGTGTGTTTGCATAAAAGAATAAAAATTTTTAGGGCAATAAGTCCATTCCTCTTTCAAACATTTTCCAAAATACTTGTTTATATCAGAAGTAATCATAAGAACCCTAAGCAATCCTAAATAATTTCCTCCATCATAGTATTTAAATTTATCAATAAAACTATCTGTAATATGCTGACCTAATTCTGCAATTGTGTTAATTCCAAAATCTTTTAGTTCTTGTATTACTTCTGAATCTTTCCCATTAAGGTTTTTCTTTAAATTATCAAAATCTTTAAATTTCTCTGATAAATATTCAATTAATGAAGTTGAATTTATTTCAATATTAAGTTTATTTTCTTTAATTTCTTGACTGGTTTTTTCTTTGTATTTATCCAATTCATCAGCTAATTTTTGAAATTCCATATCCATTAATTCGAGAGTTGCCGCAATTAAATAGAACTCTCTTTTTATTTTAGACGGTAGCTCTCCCGCGAATTTATAACCGTTATCATGCTCGTTTTCAGCCCAAGCGTGCTGTAATAATGTTCTTATTTGAATTTCAAAAACTTTATCAGCAAAGCTTTTATTTTCAGGTAAACTAAGCCTTGTAGCATTAAGCTTTAAAACATAATGAACAGATTGATAGCCCACTTCATGTTCTTTTAATTTTTTAGTTTTATTTACCGAGTTCTCTCTATCAATATCAAAACCTTTTTCAATTAATTTACAAACCTTATCAACGTCTACTAATATTTGAGTAATAACGCGAACCCCGATAACATCAGTCATTTTATCAATGCTTTCATATTTTTTATCTTCATATTTCTTTAAAAAGCTATCTTTTTCTTTAACTCTGCTTGTAACGCTATGTACTTGTAAATCCTCGGAAGAAATAACTCTTTCGACTAATTTATGCATCTCTTCACAAAAAAATTTATTTATATCTTTATTTTTGTCATACCATTCTTCCGCTTCTTTTAAGTCAATTTTTTTATTCTCCGTTGCGCTCATAGCCGTCGCTCCTTTTGTGTCTTTGTTGTCGAATAATTTATTATATCATGTTTTTTTGTAAAATTCAAGCAGTTCAATCAAAAATTCCTGTTGACAAGCTTCATGTTTTATGTTATATTTAAGTGACGGAGGCGTAGCCCAGCTGGTCAGAGCGCTTGCTTGACATGCAAGAGGTCGATGGTTCAAGTCCATTCGTCTCCATACAGGAAACGCCGCTTAAACAGTGAGTTTAGGCGGTGTTTTGTTTGAGGGAGTAACATGAGCATACTAAACGCAAAAGAATACAAATCCTTCGAGGAAATCAAAAAAACCGACAAAAACGGCAACGAGTTTTGGTCGGCGCGGGACTTGCAAAAAGTGTTGGAATATACTGAATGGCGAAACTTTTCAAAAGTAATCGACAAAGCCATGCTTGCCTGTAAAAACAGCGGTAATGCGGTTTCAGACCATTTTGTTGACGTCAACAAAATGGTCGGTATCGGGAGCGGAACAGGCAGAGATGTCGATGATTATGAATTAACTCGTTACGCCTGCTATTTAATTGTGCAGAACGGTGACCCGCGCAAAGAAGTCATCGCGCTCGGTCAGACGTATTTCGCGATTCAAACGCGGCGGCAGGAGGTCGCAGACCATTTTAATCAGCTTGACGAAAACAGCAAGCGGTTGGTAATTCGCGGTGACGTTAAGCAATGGAATAAAATGCTCGCCGAGTCCGCCCGAAACGCAGGGTTGATTACAGACGAGGAGTACGCAATCTTCCAAAACGCAGGCTACAAGGGGCTTTACGGCGGGCTTGACGTTAAAGACATACATAGCCGCAAAAATCTTGGCGAAAAAGATAAAATCCTTGATTTCATGGGGAGCGAGGAACTTGCGGCGAACTTGTTTAGAATTACCCAAACCGAAAGCAAAATGCGGCGTGAAAATATTCAAGGCGCGGACGCGGCGAACGAAACGCATTTCACGGTCGGCAAGGAAGTGCGCTCTGCTATTGAGCGCGTTGGCGGCACAATGCCGGAAAATCTGCCCACACCCGAAAAGAGCATCGGCGAGATTGAGCGGGAGCAGATAAAAGCTTTGAAAGAGAAAAGCGAGCAGTTAATGCTTGATGAATAAAAAATTAGAGCGTTGAGGGGTTTCCTCAACGCTCTTGAAATGTTAGATTTTATCAATGATTCCTGCGACAAGACGTAGAATGTTCAAAGCGTCGCTTGTGTTTACATTACCGCTCAAACCATATCTTGTGTGTTGTTCTCGTGTGAGTTGCGCTATTCCTGCAACGTGTCTGAGAATATGCAGTGCATCGGCGGTCGTTAAAGGCACAGAGGAATCTGCAAACCGCGCTTGCAAATTACGGTCAGTTGTTGCTGTGAAAGTAAAAACTCTTTCCGTAGAAATTAATGAACTACCGTCAAACCAACCTCCGAAAGTATAACCGCTGTCCGGCGTTGCTCTCAATGTAACACTTGCGCCGTGATTATGTACGCCGCCGCCCGTAGCTGTGCCACCCGCTCCCGCTGTAACATTGATTGTATACGGATTAGGCGTGAACCGCGCTTCTAATAAAATATTACTTTCAGCAATTTGCGTCAGAATTGCTTCCGAGGAAACTAATGTATTGCCCGCGAACCACCCACCGAATACGTGACCTGCGCTCGGTGTTGCCGTCAGCGTAAACCTTTCACCCTCCATGAAAACTCCGCCACCTGTAGCCGTACCACCCGCGCTCGCCATAACCGTAACACGCGATATTTCAATTTCCACGATTTCATATCCACTCCCGCCTATTACATTAGCTGTTGCATACGCCTGCCGCGCTCCGATAGGGACGTATATGGTTGAAATGCTAATTCTACTGACACCTTGGATTCCCCAAGCATAAAAAGCAAAGAACGGTGGATTGGGGGACATAAATGTTATTGCTTCAAGTGATGAAGCGGCAAATGCAGAATCACCTATACTTGTAATATTTTCCGGTATTAAAATTGTTTCAAGAGAAGTACACCCCCTAAAAACTTGACTTTCTATTTTTGTAAGACCTCTGCCGAGAGTTACAGATTCAAGCGATGTACAATTATTAAATGCTCTAAATCCCATTTCTGTAATATCGTCATGAATAATTACTGTTTTAATCGTTGTGTTGCCATCAAACACTCCCAATGACCAACCAAAACCACCACTACCAATTAAAGCCGTGACCGCAAATCCATCTATGGTTTGCGGGATTATAACGTGTTCTGAATTTCCGTGATATTTAATAATGCTTACTGATGCACCATCCAAATTAACACTATACTCCCAATCCCCCGACCGAACAGCCCCTGCCGTAATAGTCATCAATGGCATTACTGTAAAAATAACGCAAACCGCCAAAACCAAGCTTAAAATTTTCTTTTTCATAATTTGTCGCTCCTCATAATAAAATGTTTCAGGCAAAAGCCCGTCTTTCAACATTATATCATGAAAATCTTTCCTTGTCAATCTTCGGGATAGGTACATATATCCTATAGATGTTTGCGCTTATTCTATAGCATAGGTACACTTATATTAAAGGCTTTAATGAGGTGTACTATGGACAAGAAGACTATTCAAAAGAGTTTTGGCGAAAATCTGCGAAAATACCGCAATATGAGCGGAAAAAGCCAAGAAGAACTGGCTTTTTCGGCAGAAATAAGCACGGTTCACCTCGGCGCATTAGAACGCGGCGAAAAATGCCCCACAATCGAAACTTTGCTGAAATTATGCACAGCTATGCGGATTTCGCCTACACGCTTGCTTGAATTAGGCGATTATGAATATGAAAGCTCGGAAGCGGTTTTCATAATAAACCGTGCGTTAAAGGACATTCCCGACAAGGATAAGGTACAGCTCGCGCTCGTTTTCGAGCAGCTCGTAAAAGTCTATCAACGCGACTTTTAAACTTTTCCTTGACATTTCCCAAAAAATCATATATACTATCAATATAAAAGGGATTAGACTCTCAAACAAAAACGGGTTTTCAAACCCACTTTGTAACCCATTTATATTTTGCTTCAGTGAAATGCATATTTTATTGAAACAATAAAAACCCCATAAACACAGGGTTTTCGACGGTATAAAAATTCGTAATTTTGACGATAAAACGACTTTTGCTTGTTCAAGTCCATTCGTCTCCATACAGGAAACGCCGCTTAAACACTGAGTTTAGGCGGTGTTTTATTAGCTGACTTAAAAAAAGGAGAACCCAAAATGACATCATTAAAACTCTCACAAGAGCTTAAAATCCGCGGTATGACCGCGCAAATGAGCCACGAGGACGAAATTGCGAAGCTTTTAGACACGACGCAGGGCGTTAAATTTTATATCGGCTTCGACGCCACTGCCGACTCGCTTCACGTCGGGCATTTAGTGCAGCTGATTTTAATGCGCCGCTTGCAAAAAGCAGGGCATAAACCCTACGTCCTTCTCGGCACGGGGACAACGCTTGTCGGCGACCCGTCCGGCAAATCGGATATGCGGCAAATGCTCACAGTCGAAAATATCGAGCGCAACGCGGGTATTTTCAAGGAGCAAATGTCGCGCTTTTTGGACTTCTCGGAAGCTTCCGCGAACTGCGCCGAGTTCGTGCGTAACGGCGACTGGCTCTTGGACTTAAAATACCTTGAATTTATAAAAGACATCGGCGTGCATTTCACAATTAACCGTATGCTTGCCGCCGAGTGCTTCAAGTCGCGCATGGAAAAGGGTTTAAGCTTCTTTGAATTCAACTATATGCTGATTCAGGCGTATGACTTCCTGCACCTTTACCGCGAGAAAGGCGTCACGCTCGAAATCGGCGGTGATGACCAGTGGTCTAATATTTTGGCGGGCGCGGATTTAATTCGGCGCAAATTGCAAAAAAACGATGCTTTTGCCATGACAACCTCGCTTCTGCTAACTAAAGACGGCATAAAAATGGGCAAAACGCAAAAGGGTGCATTGTGGCTCTCCGCCGAGAAATGCCCGCCCTACGAGTTTTACCAGTACTTCAGAAACGTTGATGACGCTGATGTAATCAACTGTTTGCGTATGCTGACCTTTGTTCCGCTTGAGGAAATCGCCGAGCGCGAGAAGTTCGTCGAAGCCAAGGACGGCAAAAAAATTAACGAAACAAAGGAGCTTCTTGCTTACGAAATGACCGCGCTTGTTCACGGCACGGAAGAAGCGGAAAAAGCGCAGAACGCCGCGAAAAACCTCTTCGTTTCGGGCGCGGCTGATGCGAATATGCCGACTACGGTGCTTGCTGACGAGGATTTTGTTGACGGCAAAATCAGCGCGGTTGCGCTATTAGTGAAATGCGGCTTGTGTTCATCAAACCGCGACGCAAGAACAACGATTGAACAGGGCGGCATGAGCATTGACGGCGAGAAGGTCACTGACGTGAACGCGATGATTGAAATTAACGAACAGGTAATAATTAAAAAAGGCAAGAAGAATTTTCATAAGGCGGCACGGAACGGATAAACCGTTCCGTGGAGGAAGGATAAAAAGTATGCGAAAATTGGAAGTTTTCGACTCGACTCTGCGGGACGGCGCGCAGGGCGAGGGCATAATCTTCTCGCTTGAAGACAAGCTGAAGATTCTGATAAAACTTGACGAATTCGGGATTGACTTTGTTGAGGCGGGGAATCCCGGCTCTAACCCGAAAGACTTAGAATTCTTTAAGAAAGCAGAAACGCTCGGATTAGAAACAAAATTAGTTTCATTCGGCTCAACAAAACGCAGGGAAGCCAAACCCGAAGATGACGATAATCTAAAGGCATTATTGTCTGCGAATACCGAATATATCGCGATATTCGGGAAGAGCTGGGATATGCATGTTGATAAAATTCTGCGGGTTTCTCTTGCGGAAAACCTCGGCATGATTGAGCAAACGATAAGCTACTTAGTCAGCCTCGGCAAAAAAGTAATATTCGATGCAGAACATTTCTTCGACGGCTATAAAAGCAACTCCGACTACGCCTTGGCAACGCTGAAAGCCGCACAGAGGGCAGGCGCGAGGACTTTGTGTTTATGCGACACTAACGGCGGCTGTTTCCCTGATGAAGTCGAAAGAATCACCAAAGCGGCAATTGAAGCGACAAAGCAAGGAATAGGTATCCACTGCCATAACGACAGCGGCTGTGCAATCGCCAACAGCATGGCGGCAGTTAAGGCGGGGGCGGTGCATGTGCAAGGGACTTTTATCGGGATTGGCGAACGCACGGGAAACACGAATTTATCAACGCTGATTGCCAACTTGCAATTGAAATCGGGTTATTACTGCGTTCCTGCCGAAAGCCTGCTTCTTCTTAAAGAAACCGCGCACTTCATTGCAGAAACCGCGAACATCGCGCTTTCGAGCGCAATGCCTTACGTCGGGAGCTCGGCGTTCGCACATAAAGGCGGTATGCACGTTGACGGCGTTTCAAAAGACCCTGCGACCTTCGAGCATATCGCGCCCGAAAGCGTGGGCAACGAGCGCAACTTCTTGCTTTCGGAGGTTTCGGGGCGGGCGGCGACCTTTGCTAAGCTCGCGAAGCTTGAAAAAATAATCCCCGACCTGCAAAAAACCGACCCCATCGTGCAAAAGCTGACAGATAAAATCAAACAGCTTGAGCATCGCGGCTATCAGTTCGAGGCGGCGGGCGCAAGCTTTGAATTATTAGTGCTTAAAGAGCTCGGCTGGTTTCAACCGTACTTTGAAATCACGGATTTCAAAATTATATCAACCAACGACTCAAACGCGAGCGCGCATATAAAAGTCCGCGTGGGCGGCGAGTATGAAATTACAGCCGACGAGGGGCAGGGTCCCGTCAACGCGATTGACAAGGCTCTCCGCAAGGCTCTCGAACGCTTCTATCCCGCGCTGTCGAATATGCGCTTGGTGGACTATAAGGTGCGTATAATTAACAGCGAAAGTAACACCGCCGCAACCACCCGCGTACTGCTCGAAAGCACCGACGGCAAGACCAACTGGACGACTGTCGGCGCGTCAAAAGACATCATTAACGCGAGCATGACTGCGCTCCTTGACTCATTAGAGTATATGCTTTACACCAACAACGAGCAAAATTATAACTAAAATCACCAAAAATCGGTTCATTCGATTTTTGGCTCGGGCTTTTTGCCCTAATAAATCGCATGAAGCGATTTTTCACACAAAATTGTCGAAAAATAATATTTGCGGACTTTCGCAGAGCCGTGCGGTTTGCTGATAATTTTCGGGGTAAATATTGCTTTCATGACAGCATAATTAATATGCCGCGTATTTGAAGTCAGAATGTTTAATAATTCGCATTATTCGATTATTTATATAAAAAACGTCATGTTGTTTTTTTGTAACCTTTGTAAAACGAGAGAAATTGAGGGAGTTTGAGCATATGTTTTGTCCGAATTGTGCAAAGAAGAACGAAGCAGGTGTAAAAGCCTGCGAGCAGTGCGGCTCTGAGCTGAAAGCCCTGCCGCCGCCCGTGCAAAGGCATCATCAAAGACCGAACCAGGCAGTGATGATGTTCAAGCGAAAAGACGTCTATTCAATGACAATCACCAGCTCGCAGAAGTACGCGGGCTCGGCGGAGTTCGACATAATCGCCAACGGCTTGAGCCAAGGCAAAATCAAGGCGGGCAAGAACATAGTCGTCTACGGCGACGAGCCTTTAATAGAAATCATGGTGAAGTCGTGGGGGCTGAACCCGATGAAGGCTACCTTCAAGGTAAAAGAAAACGCGCACGCCGAGCTTGGAATGTGGAAGAAGAATATTATCTTCTACAGCGTTTCGGGGGCGGAGATAGAAAAGTAGAGTTGAAATTCATTTTAAATATTCAAAATTCTGCGGAACAGTTAAGCTGTTTCGCAAATTTTTTTGCGGAATTTGAAAAATAACTACTGTGCTTGGACGTTTTTGCGCAAAAACGGCATTTGCGACATATATTCTTCTACTATTGGCGTTTTAAAGTGTGATATAATAT
Organism: Oscillospiraceae bacterium; assembly: GCA_009781425.1. GTDB lineage: Bacteria > Bacillota > Clostridia > Oscillospirales > Ruminococcaceae > Ruminiclostridium_E. Next base: position 1,552 of record WQYC01000043.1, on the reverse strand, counting down.
TATTAGTTCGATTTTTTTCGACGGAATAATTTTTAAGGAGAGACAAAATGAGAAAAAGGAAGTCAAAAATTAAAAAAGTTCCTACTTTTTTATCAGTTTTTATTGTAGCATTAATAGGTACAGCTATTTGCGTAGGGGTTTCAATATACCTTGCCACATCACTTGAAAGCAGAATCACAACGCTAACTGCCACAACCGATAAGCTCGGTATCGCGCATGAAAGCTGCGAAGTCGGCGAATCAATGGTTCAATACTATCGGGAACTAAGCGACAAAACCGATAATGCGATAAGCATGATTTTAATGATTGTCGGCATTTTCGCGACGCTTATTGTTGCGTTCAGCGTTATGCTCGCGTTTAAAACACCGAAAGATATTGATGAAAAATTAGAGGAAGCAAAAAAAGCCGCAGAAAATGCAAAAAATGAAGCAAAAAATGCAAAATATCATGCAGAAATATTAGACGCACTTAATGTAAATTCTACTCATTATGGTGAACTTACAGAAGCAATAAGACTAAAACAAATCACATCTGTAATAGAAAAATATCCAAATAAATACGAGGCTTATGAAAGGAGAAGAAATATTTATATAAACATGAGCAACCGTAATGGAGCTTCTGATGTTGAGAAACGTCATTTGTTACAACAAGCTATGGAAGATGTTAAAAAAGCTCATAAATGCGGTTTAGAAAAATATAAATATTATCAACGCATGGGTTGGATACATAGTAATTTAAAAGAATATGAAAAATCAATAGAATTTTTTGGTAAATCAATAAAAGAAAATTTGGATTATGTAATCGCATATAATAATAGAGCCCTCACTTACAATAATATGAGCAAATATAAAGAAGCACTTGAAGATTATAAAAAAGCGATAGAATTAGATGATGATAACGCTTTGTTTTATTATAATAGCGCCAATACCTATGTTCGTATGGAAAAGTATGAAAAAGCAATCAAATATTTTAACAAAGCGATAGAATTAGATGGCGATGATACTGCGCATTATAATAATCGAGCCTTTGCTTTAAATGAAATGGAGAAATATGAAGAAGCCATCGAAGATTATAACAAAGCGATAAAATTAAATAGAGATAATTCTATGTATTATTTTAATAGGGCAAATACTTATTCTAAAATGAGTAAATATGAAGAAGCACTTGATGATTATAACAAAGCTATAGAATTAGACAGCGATGATGCGAGATATTATAATAATAGAGCCCTCACTTATGAAAAAATGGGAAATTATGAAAAAGCTCTCAATGATTATGATAGCGCCCTTGAAATTGACCCTAATTATAGTATAGACAAAAAATGGTTAGAAGATTTGCGCGAAAAAGTAGCGCAAGAAAAAATAGAATTCGCACGTCAAGCCGAACAAAATAATGCAGGAACCCCCAACCCCTAACCCGCATAAAATAGAAATACTACTCTACACAAAAAGGAGAATATTTCTATGGCTGAAATCAGAAACGACCACTTTTTCGGAACCTACCCGTTCGCCTTGCCGCCTCTGCCTTTTGCTTATGACGCGCTTGAGCCTTA
>WQYC01000042.1 GCA_009781425.1 Oscillospiraceae bacterium | reverse complement strand
CCGCTTCCCCGCTTCTTCAAAGACTTTCTTTACAAGTTCTTCGTCAAGCCGGATTGTTTTATTGACCGTTTGCCTGTCTTTCGGGTCAAATTCCATAAAAATCACCCCCATTACAGTACAATTTTACATGAAATCGCACTGTTATAAAATACTACATACAAGCACTCATATAATGGTTGCAATTATGGGGTCAATGTGTTATAATAATTTTGAAATATATCAAATAAAGGAGCAAATCAATGAAAAAACGGCTTTTATCGTACATAATCGCACTGTCGATAGTTTTATCGCTTGTTTCCGCAATGCCTGCGGCGGCGGCTTCCACATTCACGGAGGGGGATTGGGTATATAGTGCTGGTGTTGTTGACGCAATAATTAACGGTTATACAGGAGCGGGAGGGGCTGTCATAATCCCGCCGACACTCGGAGGAGTGCCGGTTTCTTGCTTTTCCTCATCATCTATCGCCATATCCACCATAGCAAAAGCGTTATATGGTGTTGTGTCTGTGTTTTCGGGTGCGAAAACGATTTTCGAGGGGTTTGGTACGGCTTTTTCAATATCGCCGCTAATGTCGATTACGAACGCCGTTCCCTGCCACGCTCTCAATGTCGGAATCAATAAAGCACTTGTTTTCCCCGAACCTGACCCGCCGAAAACTGCTGTCATGCCCTCGTTTGTTTCGGGGGAACAGACCAAACGAAAGCCGTTTTTACCCAAAATGATACCCGAAGCCTTTTTTGAAAACCTTGCTTTTAATCCCGATTGCTTTTGAAAAGCCGCTTTAAACTTAACAAATCGCACTATTTTAATTGTTATTATCAGCAGAACTATTAAAATAATCGCAATTAAAATGCGGTTTAACAATAAAATAATCATCGTTCCAAAAACACCCCCCTCGTTTTTTCTTGATTTTGTGCGTGTTCACGCTCTTTTTTTATTTCTGCAACTGTGCGGTTGCCGTCCGCCGTTGCGCCGTTGAGAATTCGCGTGTTTATGCCGGCTCGGTTCAAGTGTTCTTGAAGTGCGGGGTGAAATTCGCGCAACTCCTGCCGCGTGAGTACATCGTTAGCGCACAATTTTTCACCACTGGGTTTTTTATGCTTCTTATCTTTGACAACAGGCATGAAAATATAATGTAAATGCGGTTGTGATTCATCATTATGCACGATTGCTTGCACAGTGTTTTGTTTGCCGTAGCGGTTTTCTAAGAAGTTATAACACTCCCGAAAGAAAACCTCATGTTTTTCAACCTCTAAGTTCCGAGGTGCAGAAATCACCCATGAAGCGATTTTGACTAAATTTTTTCTGTTAAATGCATATACTTCTGAAAGTCTTTTTTTATAACACTCGTAATCGCTTTGAGAGCACAACCTCTGCCCGTCTCGGATTAATCGTTTTGGTGAGAGCCGATAATTCAAATGGGAGCGCGTGGGGTCGATGTCGCGATTTGACGGCTTCAAAGTGTCGCGGTTGTTGTGCCGTAAAATTGCTATAACAGCTTTTCCTGTGTGCTTTTGCAAATTTGCCATATATGTGAAATCCTCCTTTTTTCTGTTTTTGCCATACGCAAGTTATGGCAAAAAATCATTTTGCCACCGCCCGCCTGTGGCGGTGCTTAACTTGGCAGGGGGCATAGCCCCCTACAACCCCACCCCTCCCCCTGCGGGGGAGGATTACGCCCTGCGGGGCGGGGGTGCTTGGGGGGTTACTTCTTTGCGTTTCCGCTTGCGTGAGCAGTAAAAATATCAGCTGTTGGATAAATCTTATATACCGCCTTAGTAAATCGTTTATATTGTTTTTCTTTCATGGGTTTTAAAAAGTATTTTGCAAACGGATTTTCCCCGCCCAAAACCATGACGGAATAAACAACGTGGGGTTTTTTGCTCAACGAAATTGCTTTGTTCGCTTTATCGCCGTATTGCTTTCGCATTTGCTCCTGATGTATCAAATCATTTCCTGTTAAACATAAACTACCATTGAATATTTTCATTCTTTGCGACCTCCTTCCTTTGCTTTTGACGCCTGCACGGTTTTCTTTTTCTCGTATTGAACACGAAATTTTTCAAGGGCGGCGGGGTCAGCGGCGCGAATAAAAGTGTCGATTTGCCGATAAAGCCCGACAGCGATTAGCTTTGCCGCTTCTTGAGAAAGCAAAAATTTGTTTTCATTCACGGCAAGCACCCCCCTTGACAACAAAAAAATAATATGATATAATTGCAATAGCGAATGTAATCGCTTCATTATACATTATAACATAATTTAATAGGTGTAGAGGTATGTTCGCAAAATAAATATTATTGCAAATACAATAATAAGTATATTTGCAATAACAAATGGGAGATAAATTATGAAAATAAAATTATCGTTAAAAGTTGAATTATCGTTAGGAGAAAAGTTAAAAGATTTGAGGAAGGAAAAAAGGCTAACGTTAAAAGAGTTATCAGAAGCTCTCGGTGGCAATCCCAATCCATCATCACTTGGAGATTATGAAAACAACAATAAAATACCCTCATTTGATTTTGCAATAAAACTTGCAAATTATTATAAAGTTTCTCTTGAATGGCTTGGCGGTTTAAGTGAAATTAGAAACCCAAAAATTGAAATGAGAGCAGCGTGTAAATTTACAGGGCTTTCTGAAAAAGCAATTGAAGCAGTAAATGGTATTGACCCACATCAAAAGATGATTCTGAGCAAACTTACAGAGCGTTATTTTATAACCAGTTTAGCCTGTTATTTTGATAGTTATCTAAATTCAATGATTAACAGCGAAAATATTGTTGGAGAAATTGATTATAAAGAAGTAGCTCGATATACGTTAAACAAAAATATTAAAAACTCAATTGACGATGTTTCACCGCCTTTTATAAAAGAATTTCACAAACATTACAATTTTAAGGAGATACCATGAAAAAAGCCGTAATTTACGCCCGCTACTCGGCGGGAGGCAACCAAACAAACAAATCCGTTGAGGGACAGCTTGACGTTTGCCGGAAATTCGCTGACCGCGAGGGTTTTCACGTTGTCGCAGAGTATATAGACAGGAAACTGACAGGCAAGGAAGCCGAGAAGCGCCGCGACTTTCAACGCATGATTGACGATTCAGCGCGGAAGCGGTGGGAATATGTCATAGTTTATCAGCTTGACCGATTCAGCCGGAATAAGTACGACAATGCTATCTACAAAGAAAAGCTTTCTCGAAACGGCGTTAAGGTAATATCAGCAATGGAAAACATTAATACCGAGGACGCAAGCGGCATTTTAATGGAAACTATGCTCGAAGGCATGGCGGCATATTACTCAAAAGAGCTTGCACAGAAGATACAGAGAGGACGCGCGGTGACTGCGTCAAAGTTTGAACACCTCGGATATAATCCCGGATTTGGCTTTAAGGTAGTAGACAAGAAAATAGTTATTGATGAAGCTAACGCCATTTACGTTTCACGGATTTTTGAGAAATACGCAAAAGGTGAAACCATGCAAGAAATTATTGACTATATGAACAGTTTAGGCTTGAAAACATCGCGCGGTATGCCGTTTTCCCGCACAAGCCTTGCAACAATCCTACGAAACAAGCGTTATTGCGGGATATATTCATATAAAGGTGTAGACACGCCGGACGTTTTACCGCGATTAGTGACGCAGACGCTTTTCGACCAAGTTCAACGAAAGTTAGAAGAAAACAAAGGGGCAGGGGGGCGCGGCAAGGCGGTGGAAGATTATATATTAAGCGGGAAAATATACTGTGGGCATTGTTTAATCCCGATGGTGGGTGTAAGCGGCACAAGCCACATGAAAACCAAATACAGATACTATCAAGAGCGGAAAAAAGGCTGTAAAAACCTTATTATCAAAAAAAGTATTATTGAAGAAAAGGTTATAGGGGTTGTCCGTGATATGCTCACCGAGGAAAACCAAAGAATTATTGCAAATGAAATATCCGCGCTCTGCGAACAGGAAAAAGACAATCCGAGTGTGAAGCGGCTCAAAAAGCTAATCAAAGACAATGAAAAAGCAAAAGCCAACCTCTTAGAAAGTCTAAAGGTTGGCAAGGCAACAGCTACAGCCGCGAATTATGTTTTTTCTGAAATTGACCGGATAGAACGAGAAACCGCCGAGCTTGAACAGCACGCGGCGATTGAAGAAGATAGACATTATGGACTTCGGGAAGCTGACATCATGTATTTTTTATCGCATTTAATCAAAGGAAGCGAGAAGCTTGACGACATCGAGAATAGGAAACTTTTAATAAACGTACTTGTAAACAGCATTTATGTGTATGACGACAAGAAATCTGCAACAATTATTTTCAATGTGAGCAATCAGCCGCCTGTAAAGGTTGACATAGCCCTATTAGATGTGATACAATGTAACAATAGGGGTGCGGGTTCTAATGCAATCCTGTCATCTCGATAATCAAAAAAACCGCGCTTTGAGCGCGGTTTTAAGTGTTTTATCCTGCTTTCTCAAAGAAAAGCTCGCTTTTCTGCTCCGCGAGCTCCATAACGCGCGCCTGTCCGTTAAGCCAAGCTTCCGCCTGCGCCGAAGGAATAATCAGCGGCATACGCGGGTGAATAGCTGATATTTCGAGCTCTGCGGGCTTGGTAATCACGGCGAACTCGTTGTTTTTATTGTAAATCCCCGCCATAAATATTCCGTGCTTTTCGCGGGATTTTATGGCGTATTTAATTTTAGTTTTGTCTTCATTTTTCTGCCATTCAAAGTAGCCGTGCGCAGGAATTAAGCAGCGGTTTTTCGCGAACTGCCTAAAATAATTATTCTCATAATTTTCACTGCGGGCGTTAATTATAACGCCTTTTTTGTCCCACTTTTCCAGCCCGAATTTTCCCCGTACAAGCTCAAATGCCGCGGTAATAAGCATGACCTCATGCGTCGGGAAAATCTCTTGCAGGGGAGGGCATTGCCCGCCCGTTTCAACTAACCGTATAGAAATCTGCTTTAAAATCTCGCGAATTTCCATGATTTCATCTTCCGAATTCGCTATATAACGTCCGCACATATATCCTCCTTCGGAGCAACGCCGCTAAAGCGGCTGCTCCTGCGCGCGGCAGGGAAACCCTGCCTGCTTGCGCTCTCCCTCTGTAAAGTTAAAATTAAAATATTTGTCTACCTTCATTTCTTTTAGCTTGCCGCGCAGATTATTCTCGATTTCCGTGAATTCATCTATGTTTTCGTCTTCGCTGAACAGCGTCAGTTGCTCGTATTTGTTGTTGCACAGCTTTGAAACGCTGACGCCGACGCTCCTGACAGGCTTGCTGTCGGAATTGCCCCGAAAAAGACTCTTCGCGCTCTCATAAATCTGCTGTTCCTTATCGGTCGGCAGTGAAATTGTCAGCTGTCTGTTAATCGCTGTAAAATCGCTGTATTTAATCAGAATCGCTATGCAGGTTGTTTTGGTTGTATGCTTTTTGAGCCGCGCCGAAATTGTTTTCGATAAAACGTAAAGCATGGTCAGAATATCAAGCTCGACGGTCAGGTCATACGGCATGGTGACTGTGTTTCCTATGCTTTTGAACGGGTCGTCCTCAGGCGTTTTCGGGTCAAAGCCGCGGTCGTCGCCGTTCGCGAAATGCCACAGCGTTTCGCCGTTTTTGCCGAGTGCGCGCTTCAAAAGCTTTGCACTGCTCTGCGCTAAATCGCCAATAGTGAGAACACCCATGCTTGTGAGCTTTCTGCGGGTTGCAGGTCCGACGAAAAGCAGTTCAAACGCAGGCTTTTTCCATATCACGGGCTGTAAGTCCGCCTCGCTCAAAACAGTGGTTGCGTCGGGCTTTTTCATATCGGAAGCGAGCTTTGAGAAAATATAGTTATAGCTTACGCCCACCGAAGCCGTCAGCCCGAGCTCCGCCTTAATCCGCGCGCGAAGCTCGTCAGCGAGCATTGCGCCCTCGCCGATATTTAAAGCTCTACCCGACAAATCAATCCACGCCTCGTCAAGCCCGAACGGGATTACATCATCGCTGTATTCTGAGTAGATTTTCCGCGTTCGTTTAGCAAAATCGACATACTTGGGATAATCGGCGGTCAGCGTGACCAAATTCCCGACTTTTTTCTTCGCGCTGAAAATGCTTTCGCCTGTGATTACGCCCATCTTTTTGGCAATATCATTCTTCGCGAGAATAATCCCGTGCCGCATGGCAGGGTCGCCCACGACAGCCATAGGAACCTGCCGCAGCTGTTCATTATAAAGACATTCGACAGACGCATAAAAATTATTCAAGTCGGAATGAAGCAGAATTCTATTCATATAATACCACAAAATATTTTAATTGCCAACAGGTGAACGCTGTGCTTCATCAAACGTGAACGCGCGTTCACTTATATTATACATGAACGCGCGTTCATTGTCAAGGGGTAAAATAAAATTTTTTCACAAGCCTTAAAACATTTGACAATACTGAATAAAATATAGTATAATTTATAAAAAAGGCGGAGGCGCGGTAACAATTATGAACAAAGAAAACTACACAAATACATACGACATTTTCATTTCATATCGGCGTGAGGGCGGGGAGACTATGGCGATTCTCCTGCATGACCGCCTGAAAGCAAAAGGCTACAACGTTTTTCTCGACGTTGAGAGCCTTAATGCGGGAAAATTTAATTCTCAGCTGCTGGGCGTAATTGAAAACTGCAGGGACGTAATCGTCGTGCTTTCCGAGAACAGCCTTGACCGCTGTGTTAATGAGGACGACTGGGTTCGCAAGGAGCTTGCACACGCGTTTCAAAAGGGCAAAAACATCATACCGTTCATGCTTCGCGGTTTCAAGTGGCTTGAAAATCTTCCCGATGATATTTCCGAGCTTCCGTTGCAAAACGGCGTCAACGCTAACAGTAACGAGTATTTCGACGCTTCAATCGAGCGGTTGGTTACTAAGTTTTTAAACAGCACACCGCGTAAATCATCAAAAAAATTGAAAGTGCTTATTCCCGCGGTTGCAGTATTTGCAGTTGCTTGCATTGCTGTTGCAATGGCTTTAAAGCAAAACGAAAAGGATGTTCCCGATGTACCCGAAATTGATATACCTCTTGCGGCAGCCGCCGCGAGAGAAAATCCCCCTGCCATTCAACCGTTAGACCCGCCGCCCATAGAAGAAGTCCTCGACAAAGACTATTCAGAGCGAGTTCGGAATCAGACGCTTGCGGCGGGTGTGTATGGAATCGCCGCACTCAAAACAGACGGCACTGTGCTCACTTACGATATGGACAGCGACCTCTCGGGCTGGACAGATATCGCTTCGCTTTCGGTGGGCGGCGGTCATGTTCTGGGGCTTAAATCCGACGGTACGGTTCTCGCTATGGGAGACGATGATTTCGGTCAGTGCGCCGTTTCAAGCTGGAAAGACATCATCGCTGTCGAAGCGGGAAATCATTTTTCTGTCGGTATAAGGCGCAACGGTACGGTTGTTGTTGCGGGGATTTTATTTCAGCATCATGCAGAAGCGAGCACACTGCTGGACGTTGTTGCGGTTTCGTCGGGTATGCACAATTTTGCGGCACTGAAAGCGGACGGCACGGTGGAAGTTGTCGGCACAGACTCCCGCGGCGAGCAGCTAACCTCGGGCTGGAGCGATATTGTCGCGATTGCTTCAGGTAATTTTTTCACGCTCGGTTTGAAGTCTGACGGAACTGTCGTTTGGACAGGTGACCACGAATGGGAGAACGACTGGGAGGACTATTACGATGAGCCCGCGCCCGACTGGTGCGGTGACTTAGAAAGCTGGCGTGATATTACAGCCGTTGCAATAGGCAGAGATATAGTCGGAGTAAAATCAGACGGCACTATGATGGCTTCAAACGGCAACGAAATGAGAGGCATCGAAGTAATTCCCGAGTGGAATAATATTGTCTCTGCGGCTTTTTCATGGAATAATCTTGTGGGCTTGAAAAGCGACGGAACTGTTGTGTATACCAAGTGGCTGACCTTTGACGATATTACCGAGCTTGAAGAGTGGAGCGGAATCGCTTTACTATCATAGACAAGGCATAAACAAAGCAGAAACAAACATCTTTGACAAAAAGGAGAATTCAAAATGAGAATCAAGAAAATCATTGCAGCTTTACTTACGGCAATCATGGCTTTTTCGCTCTTACCCGCAATTATCGGCGCGGCAGACGAAGCATTAACAACAGCGGATGCGCTTATTGTTTTGCGGCATACGGCGGGGACGGCTACGCTTAACGCTTCGCAGCTGTCAAAATATGACGTTAATAAAGACAGTAAGGTAGATTCCGCAGACGCGCTTTTTATCTTGCAAATTGTAGCGGGAATACGTAATTCCGACGGCACTTTTATACCCATTTTGAATTCATCGGGGAACTATGTTGCGTCAAGCTATGAAGATATTTATAATTTAGTCAGCAGTAACCGCGACAATATTCTCGGCAATAACAGAGTAACGGTAATTACCGAAGCTAACGCGGCTGAATTTGCTACTCCTTCCAGTAACTCTGCAGGCGGCGGCGGAGGGGGCGGAGGTAGCGCAGGCGGAGGTGCAGGTGCACCTGCGCCTTCTGATGCTCCGGCGTCTTCTGACATGGTTGCCGCAGCTGCACCTGAACCGCGCGCAGACGGCGCGTATTCTGCGGACGATTTTTCCGATACGAACAATCAGGTTGCGGGCGTGCAGGAGGGTGACATAATCAAAACCGACGGCAGAAACATCTACCTTGCTTCGCCGCGCTTGAACAACGTAAACGTGATTAAAGCCGACAACGGAAATATGCAGAGGATTGCACTGCTTGAAAAAGAAAACGCAACCCCTGTTGAGCTATTGCTTTACAATAATGACCTCATCATCGTTTGGGGTCGCAGTACGAGAGTAGATATAAACATAAATACAGGCGAGCGTTCCTTCAACAGGCGATATTATCAATACGAAACGATTGTGGAGGTCTATGATGTAAACGGTCAATTCAATCAGCCTATTTCGACCTACGTACAGGACGGAAGCTATAATTCGTCGCGCATGATTGATAATATTATTTATTTAATCACTAACTATATGCCGAATATGCAATCGCATTTTACCTTGGAGGATTATAGTGATTATGTGCCCACTTATGCTGTAAACCATAAAGAATTTTCTATTGCACCGAACAGCATAGTAATCGCACCCGAAAATCTTGACTATATCAGCTATACGGTAATCTCGGGATTAGACGTAACAAAAGAAAATATGCTTGTTTCAATTAAAGCGAGCTTGGAAATCACTGACGTAATATATTCCTCGCACGAAAATATTTATATAACGTCACAGGTTTATGAAAGAGCTAATAATCATTATTGGGAGGAATATTTAGTTATTAATAAATTCTCAATCAACAAAGGGCAAATCGAATATGTCGCCGCAACAAAGCTCAGAGGTAATATTAGAAATCAGTTTTACTTAGACGAACACAGGGGAACTCTGCGGGTGGTTACGCAGGTTTGGGGGCGCGGCGAAAACGGCTGGTGGGGCTCTTCCGGCGGCTCGCTGTACACGCTTGACAGAAGCCTGCGAACCCTTGACGAGGTTCACGGTATCGGCGGCATCGAGGAAGTCCATTCCGTGCGCTTCGCAGGGGACATCGGTTATATTGTAACCTTCCTTAATACTGACCCGCTGTTCTCGTTTGACCTTTCTGACCCGACAAAAATAATTCAGCTTGACGAGTTGAAAATCCCCGGCTTCTCCCGCTATATGCACAAGTGGAGCGACGACCTGCTTCTCGGCGTAGGCGTGGACGCTGACGAGCAAACGGGAAGAAGAACAGGCTTGAAGCTTTCGATGTTCGATATAGCCGACAACGAGAACTTAGCTGAGCGCCATGTTTATGTAATCGGCGCGGGTAACAGCGGTTGGTTCTGGAGCATTGCCGAGCACGAGCACAGAGCTATTCTTGTTTCGCCGGAAAAAAACATCATCGCCTTCCCGTATGAATATGAATTCTATTTCCCTTCGAGCCGCGATTGGGAATGGGGCTCTGCTTACGCGATATTCTCTTATGACGAGGAAAACGGCTTCACTCTTATCGGTGAAATAAAAGATGAAAGAAATAGATTTACCGGCTTCCAACGCGGGCTTTTCATCGGTGATTATATTTATGCCGCTTCGGACAATAAAGTTGTTTCAGCGCATATCCGAAACGCAGAGGTTGTCCAAACGTTTAGCTTAACGCGATAACAGGTTGCAATCTCTGCCAAAATATGCTATACTAATTATAATCATATAAAATCTACTTTTTGGAGGACAGCCATGAAAAAATTCATCTCGTACTTAACCGCTCTCGCAATCTTAGCAAGTCTAATCGCTTTCACGCCGCTGACCGCGGCGGCTGACTTTTCCGGCGACGGTTGGCATTATTCAAATGGCGTGCTTACCGTTACTGCAGATGGGGGAGATACACATTGGCGAACAGGCAGAAGTGCTGAAACTTTCACGTTTGGCGATGTAACAGCAGTTGTTATTCAAGACAGTGTTACTCGAATATGGCAGAACGCATTTAGTAATTGTATAAACCTTACCTCGGTAACAATCGGCAACAGTGTTACAACCATAGGCACTTCGGCGTTTTCGAGTTGCATAAACCTTACCTCTGTAACAATTCCCAACAGTGTCGTAATTATAGATACTAATGCGTTTGCAGGTTGTTCAAGCCTTAAATCGCTAACAATCGGCAACAGCGTTAAAACAATAGGCACTTATGCGTTTGGGTTATGTTCAAGCCTTGAATCAATCATAATCCCCGACAGTGTTACAACAATAGACGACCGAGCGTTCCAACATTGCACAAGCCTTAAATCAATAACAATCGGCAGCGGTCTTTCATACATAGGCGAAAATGCATTTAAAGCTGCCGAAATAAATGTAAGCCCTCTGAACACGAACTTTTCTTCTGTTAATAATGTGTTGTTTAATAAAGACCAAACCCAGCTCGTTCTATATCCAAACGGTGAAACAAACACAAGCTATATAATCCCCGACAGTGTTACAAGCATAGACAATTGGGCTTTTAGTTATGCTACGAACCTTACCTCAATCATAGTCCCCGACAGTGTTACGCAGATGTATGGCGGGGTGTTTGCGGATTGTGCAAATCTTAAAACAGCAACAATTGGCAGCGGTGTTACAGTAATGTATGGGCTAACATTCATACGTTGCACAAACCTTGAATCGGTAACCTTTAGAAGCGCAATACCGCCGATTTTCTATGGTGGTGAGTTTAATCTTACCCCCGCCCTAACCACAATCTATGTCCCCATAGGTGCGAAGGCGGCTTATGAGGCTGTTTCGCAGTTGAGCGGGTATAATATTATCGAAATATCCGATACATCCGCGGCGGCGGATACAATCTGGACTTTCAGCGGTGCGGGCAGTAACCCGCACGGTGCTGATAAGGCAAACTTTGAAAATCAAGCTAAATTCGGTGACTGGGACGTTGAATATTGGAGCGACGGCGGAACAAGCACCATGAAAATTAATAACGACGGCACTTTTGAAGCCGAATGGAGAGCTCAGAATGTAAATAATAATCTGTGGAACAGAAATATTTTATTCCGCTCGGGACGGAAGTTCGGCACGCCGCAGAGCATAAGCCAATCTCATGAAGAAATCGGCGAAATAGTCATGACATATGACGTATCACCGTTTAATATTAATGCGGAAACAGGTGCGACCGGAAACGCTTTTCTGTGCGTTTACGGCTGGACTGCACTCAGCACCGTAGAATGGTACATAATTGAAGATTACGGTGATTATATCAAGGGCAGAACCCAGATGATAAACAACCACCCGGCTGTGACGCAAAAAGCAAACTACACGATTCCGGGCGAAGGCACATATGAGCTTTATGTTTCAACCGAAAGAGTAAATGTACCATCTATATTCAGCCCTAACGATGAGTTTCCGCAGTATATTGCCGTTCGTACTGCCGGAAATGAGCGTACAAGCGGAACAGTCTCGGTTTCTGAGCATTTCAGAGAATGGGAAAAGCAAAATTTAGACATGAGCGGCGCGCTTTATGAGGTTGCGTTCTGCGTTGAAGCGTGGGGAAGCACAGGCACTGCGAAGGTGAACAGCCTAACGCTTGATATAACGCCGTCATGCACTCACACATGGAACCCATGGACTCCCATAAACTTTCCTAATTGCACAGTTGCGGGCGAAATGAGAAGAACCTGCTCGGAATGTCCGGAAGCTACGAGCGTTGTTTTGCAACCGCTCGGTGATACTCCTGTCGATACATGGACAATAATTGCAGAAGCGACTGATACAGCTATGAGCGATGAACGTCTTATGTGCGCGCGTTCGGGTTGCAGTCAGCCATTTGCGGCTGTTCAACAGCCGAATCTGACAGCTCGTTGTTCTGGCGAGCATACTTTCGGCGAGTGGGTTACTGACACCGCTTTCAGTGCGGTTACCGCTACCTGCACGAACAAAGGTTACAGATTTAGAGTATGCAGTGTTGTTGATTGCTTTTTTATCGAACCGGATATAATCCCCATGCTCGCGCATAAAGGGGTTCACGGAGATGATTATTCGTTCTGCGGTGATTGCGGTTCGTTTCTGAGCTTCAGCGTCAGCACCTTCGACCAACTCAAAGCCGCAATCGCCTCAAACACCAACGCTCTCCCTGTAACCATAATCGTAACCGCACCCATAACCATGACCGAGGCAATTACAATCGCTGTGGGGGCGAATATAACCCTCACAGGCGAAAAGTTAACCCGCGGTTTTGCCGACGGCGACCTTTTTGAAGTGTGGGGTTCGCTTACGCTTGAAGATATAATCATAGACGGAAATAAAGAGAATTTTTCAGAAGATTTTAGTTCCCTTGTGTATGTTCAGGAGGGCAAGTTCACAATGAATGAGGGCGCAGTTTTGCAAAACAATAAAACAAACGGCGGCGGCGGCGTGTATGCATGGGACAGCACGTTCATCATGAACGGCGGCGAAGTAAAGAATAATGAAGCCACAGAAAATGGCGGCGGCGTGTATATAGAATATGGCAGTTTTATCATGAGTGGCGGTGAAATAAACGGCAACACAGCCGATAATGGCGGCGGTGTGTTTGTATATGACAGCATATTTACCATGAACGGAGGCAAAATCAACGGCAACACAGCCGATAATGGCGGCGGCGTGTTTACAAGCTATGTCGGCTTTACCATGAACGACGGCGAAATCAAAAATAACGAAGCTCTTTCGGGCGGCGGCGTGTTTGCGCAATATGGCAACTTTTTCATGAATGGTGGCGAAATCAAGAATAACGAAGCTCTTTCGGGCGGCGGCGTTTTTGCAAAAGACAACACCTTCACTGCCGGCGGCACTGCACAAGTCACAGTAAATACAGTAAACAATGTTTACCTCGACACCTATTCCTACATCACGCTTTCGACGACAAACCCGCTTACAGACGGGGCAAATATCGGCGTGACTAAGACAGAGAACCAAGGCGTGTTTGTGCAGAGCGGCGCAAGCGCGGAAATCGCGCAGTATTTCAGAGCAGACGAAGTTGGGAAGAGGGTTTTCTTGGCAGATGATTTCCTGTATGCGGGTATCTGCGCAGCGCACGAGGCGAGTGCTGATAATTGCTCGCTTTGCGCACTTTGTGACACAACAGGGTTAAGCATAAAGGACCATGATGTAAGCAGTGCGGCAGAGCTTGCAGCGGCTTTCGCCTGTAAAAGCTTGAACTGTGAAATCACGATTATGAACGATATTAACCTTGCGCGGAATACTACCGGATTCGCTTTTACAAACAAAAATATTGTGATTGATTTAGGCGGATTTGACGTTAATTATACATACATATGGGGCGGCAGTAATCCTGCTCTTCAAATAAACGGCGGCTCGTTCAAAACCATTAACGGCGGAAGCTTCAACATCAGCGCAACGAACAGTGCGCCTTCTCACGCGTTGTCTGTTTTTGGCGGCGCAGAGGTTTCTGTCATCGGTAATATAAGCGGTGCGAATCGGGCGGGCGGCGCATCTGCCGGCGGAGCAGATACAAAGCTGACTGTCACAGGTAATATAACCACAACGTCAACATATGCTAATGCCGTTTCTAACTTTCACGCCGACACAGAAATTACAATCAACGGTAATGCAACGGGAACAATCAGCACCGTGTCCGGCGGCACTACAACACTGACCGGCGTAAACTATTTTACTATTCTGTACAACCGCAACTTCATGACCACCGCAAATATTGTCCCGGGTGCTAACACCGCAAGCAGCGCAGAAGCCACAGTTGACAGCGCGCACTGGACGATAGAGGGCTACGCTTTCGCAGGCTGGAACACAGCGGCTGACAGCTCGGGAACAGCCTATAAAGCGGGCGACAAAATAGTATTAACCGCGCACGTTACGCTTTACGCGCAGTGGTGTAGCTGTGAAGACTGCGAGTATTGTGACCCGCCTGTTCTGCCCTGCAACTGCGGTGAGTGCGAGGTTTGCGACCCGCCTTGCGAGGACTGCGGCGAAAAGCCGTGCAAGTGTGCAGAGGACTGCGCACATACATGGAGCAATTGGGCGAGAGTAGGCTCAACAAATACCGAAAAAAGAACCTGTTCAATCTGCGATAAAGAAGAAACCCGCCCGAGACAGACCGGCGGCGGTGGTGGAGGCGGTGGTTCAACCACGCAGGACGACACACCGGCAGCTCCGCCTGTTCAGCAGGTACAGGGAACAGCAACGCTTATTGTGAATATTCCGAGAGCTGTAATTAACACAATAAACAGCAATATACCCGTTAATCAGCTTAAAGTCAGCACAGCAGGGAACGTGAGCGTCAGCGTCGGCGCGGATTTCGCAGGACAAAACGCTGTGCTTGTGAAATTCAATGCAGTTACAAACGAGCTTGAATTTGTTTCCGCTTCCAAAGTCGGCGCGAACGGCAACGCGAATCTGAACAATGTCGCAATCGGCGATTACTTAGTACTAACGTTTAAGACCGGCGACATAACAGGCACAGGCGAGGTGCAGACAGCAGACGCGCTTGCAATATTACGACACGTAGCAGGAATTAGCAAATTAAACTCGATTCAAGAGTTTGTCGCGAACGGCAAGACAGGCGAAAATAGCACCAATGACGCACTGAATATTTTGAGATATGTTGCGGGGATAATTGATAAAATTTAAGAGTTAATAGTAAAAGCCGCCGATTGAAAAAATCGGCGGCTTTTTGTTATTGGGCTATCAGGATTTGAACCTGAGAATGCCAGAGTCAAAGTTTCACTATAAGACCCTTGATTACCCCAAAATCCGCTAATAAAGCCGGTTAAAATTTATCGACAGTTATACAAAATTATATGAATTGCGTAATAAATTGCGTAATTGAAAGTGAAATATGTTACAATTATTATATCATAGTTATTTATGATTGTCAAGAAATTCAAATGCAGAGAAACATTGTGTTTAAGCAATTTTTCTTGTAGCAATTTAATTTGAGTTGTTTTTTTCAAAGAAATATGCTATACTTGAGAATGAACTAAGTATAAATTAGAAAGGTTTCAGAAATGAGTGAATTAAAAGCAAAGGAATATAAACGGTTTGAGGATATAAAACATATTCGTGACGATAAGAGCGAATATTGGTCAGCGCGCGAGCTTGCGCCAGTCTTAGGCTACACAAAATGGGAAAATTTTTCAAAAGTTATTGATAAAGCTATGATAGCCTGTAAAAACAGTGAAAATGAGGTTTCGGAACATTTTCCTGACGTCAGGAAAACGATAAAGATGCCTAAAACAGCGGAAAAATCAATACCCGATTACGAATTAACGCGCTATGCCTGTTACTTACTTGTTCAAAACGGCGACCCGCGAAAGGAAGTTATTGCGCTCGGTCAAACATACTTTGCCATTCAAACATACAGACAAGAAATAGCAGACAGATTTAATCAGCTTGACGAAGACAGTCGTCGGCTCGTTGTTCGCGGTGACATAAAGCAGTGGAATCAGCTACTTGCAGAAGCGGCGCGTGACGCGGGTGTTATTACAGAAAAAGAATTTGCTGCTTTTCAAAATGCCGGATATGCCGGACTTTACGGCGGGCTTACTGTTGATGAAATTCATCGGAAGAAAGGGCTTGATGTGCGCGATAAAATCCTTGATTTCATGGGAAGCACCGAGTTAATCGCTAACCTGTTCCGAATATCGCAGGCAGAAGAAAAGTTAAAGCGTGAAGCTATCAGCAATCCCCAAGACGCAAATGCCGCGCATAACGAGGTAGGACAGGAAGTTCGCGCCGCCATTAAACGCGTAGGAGGTACAATGCCCGAGGATTTACCGACACCCGAAAAAAGCATAGCACAAATTCAAAAGGAACAGCTTGCTAAAATTAAACGCAAAGCGAAGCTCGGACAACTTATGTTAGATGAATAGCAACAATACAAATAACAAAACGCGAAAAAGAAGCCTGTTTTACAGGCTTCTTTTTGTTGCACGAAAAACCCCTTCATCAACCTTTCGCAAAGGCAGAACAGCAAAAGCAAGCATTTGTGCATATTATACAAAAATAAAAAAAACAGAGCATATTAATTGTGTGCAATGTGCATAGATAAAATTCTCAATTTGTGGTACACTTAAAGATAGCATTTTAGTAGGCAAAACTCCCTTTATGAATAGGGGCAGAGAAAGGAATCAATATGAAACTAAAGAAAATTTTGGCAATGGCTCTTACGGTTGTAATGGTCATAGCGGCAGTCCCCGCTTCTATGCTGACGGCAGGAGCGCGGGTGCTTAACAGCAACATACATACAATACCGCCGGGCGGTACAGAATGGGACATCGGGAAGTACAGCTTTAACGTAAAAGCCGATTTACCCGACAGCTTTGCTGATGTAGCGGGAATCAGAATCTACATCGGCGCGCAAAGCGGCAGTAACTGGGATATTCCGGACGGCTTTATCGGAGCTCTTCAGTGGAAAAACGGAAATAATAATGAACTCTCTGAAAACTTCGTTTTCGGCGGTTTTAGCCGTCCTCTGCGTGCGAACGAACCCGATAACGAGAACGCAGTAGACTTTTATTCGGATAGGCACACGATACAGTGGTTCAGCTTTACGCCTCTCGCCGGCTTGAGTGAGTTTTATCTTTCGGCTTGGTGGCCCGATTTTTGGGTGACGAGCTGGCAGTATCTCGACGTAAACGGCTATAATGTCGGCGATATGTTCTACGCAGGTCAGCGGCTCGACATTCGCCCGTTCGGCGGGAACTTCAATCTTTTATTCAGGGCAGAAGGCCCCGGAGCAGAACCGGGCACATGGGACTGGAAAATGATGCGCTGGGACGGCAATATTAAAGGCGCCGGAAACTTTTTTGAAGCCGGCGTTATCAACTTAGATATTGACGCTAACGGTAATACAGGCATTTGGACTGACAGATTTACTTCTGCTGCTTTAGGAATAAGCCCTTTCGGCGGCAGCTTCTTTCCCCCGCCGCAGCCGGGCGATTATATTGAGTTTGATTACAGCTTTTCAGCAGGCTGGAGCTTTAATCAAAGCGGCACTTTCACAGCAGTTTACGGCGACGGCCGCGACAGAATTTACATTGAGTTAATGGATTACATTAATGATTATATCGACGTCGCGACAGCCACAAGCCTTGATGTAGGCGCACCTCTTATTAATAATGACAAAAACATCGCTACTTGGGGCTCTGACGGCATGGACGATGTGTACAACGGCATACCCGTCAGTGCTTTCACGCAAGCTAAATTCTTAGAAATTCAAACAAACGGAATGACTTTAAATTGGGATGACCAGCTTTCTATTGTTTGGCAGAGCCCTCACTCAATCAATCCGGAAGATGGCGGTTGGTTATGGAATCAATCAAATGTTCGCGTCGGCGATGTGCTGAGAGGTGATGTTCTGCGGATTGAATTAGACAGACATTTAGCGAACTATTCGGAGTTTGCCAAGGCTGACGAAGAAGTTAAAATCCTTGTTTGCAAATGGGGTGATGACCCCGACGAAATCGGCAAGCTCGGAATAACCGGAGCAGAATTGTACCGGGGTATTCCTATGGATTATATGAACTTCCAAATTGAATCCATTAACGGAAAACCTGTCTTCAGTAATCACACAGCCCCGAACCTCGGAAGACCTGATTTTTATGTTACGCATAGTTGTACTTTTGAGGGGCAATTTCCATGCCCGACCGTAGGATGTAGTCAAATAGGCGTAAAAGAGCAAGCGGTATGGGGTTCTGACGGAACAGACGGAATATCTAACGGAATCAGAGCCGAAAGCTTCACAAGCGCGGACGGCATGAGAATTTCCGTAAAAGATATGCAAATAGACCCCACTAACCCCATCAACGAAATTACTATTGTATGGGCGAATAATAACAGTTGGTGGAATCAATCAAATATAGCTGTTAATGAGCTTTTGCAAGGCGACGATTTAGTAATTAATTTCAGCGAACACCTGCATAATTATTCGGAATTTATTAAACCCGCATCGAATGTTAAAATCACTATTGCCCGTTGGGGAGACGGTGGAGTTGATAAGCTCGGTTTGCAAACCGCAGAGCTGTTTGGCGGCACCTGTAGCTGCGAAGCCAACGACGGCGTTACAATCGACCTGCCTATACTTGATGAAGACGTGCAGATTTGGGGCAACAGCCAAATCAACTGGGGCGTTGACGGCATGAACGGCGTATACAACGGTATCTCTGTTCAAGACTACCGCAACGCAAGAGGTATAGCGTTAAAGCTTGAAAACACGCACCTCTTTGAAACCGCAAACAACAAAAGCATTGCTTTAATTTGGCAGAGCAGCACGATGGAAGGCTGGGGCTGGGAGCAGACAGGTATTCCGCTTTCTTCGGTTATGTGTGCTGACGGTACAATCAGAATCGATTTTGAGAAGTACATTTTCAGATACGATGATTTCCTCAACAGGGACGACTTAAAAATATGGTTGGGCTACTGGGATTGGGGTAATAACGCTATTAACTTTGACGACCTTGTAATATTGGATTCCTACTTATATGGCTACACAGAGGCAACTCCTGTTTTCGATTATACCTTTGATTTAGGCGAAAACAATGACTTCGGCGGTGCGTCCGCTAATCAGTGGCTCTGGGCAAGCAACGGCACAGACGGCATTTTTGACAGCAACAGACTCGAAGCATGGCAGTTTAAATCGGCGACAGGCGTGGCTTTCTACTTTGATAAAAAGCCGGATTTAGATGCTACGATGCACCTCATTTGGCTTGGTGACGGCGGAAACTGGAACTGGTCACAGTTTGATGTTCCTGTTGCCGATGTTTACAACAAAACTGAAAACGCTGTATTCATCGACCTCGAAAGATATATCAACAATTACGCGGCATTCAGCGGCAGTAATTCGTTAAAGCTCGGTATAGCTTACTGGGAAACAGACCTCTACGAGCTGGGGATTAAAGACGCTTTCCTTTACGGCACAAATACTATCTATAAGGAATACACACAAAACCTGCTTATAGGGCGCGGCGGCTGGAACGGCGCAATGCTTTATGAGGGTAACTATAACCCTTACGGCTTAGACTTCTCTGATGTAAAGCAGGTCAGATTTACCTTTAATGTTACGAATTCAGATGAACTCGGCGAAGATGCTGATGTAGCTATTGTTCTCAACCTCGGTGCAGATTTCGACGGCATGGAATGGCAGTCGAGAGCGTGGCAGCAGGAGTTTATCCCCGTAGCAAGCTTAATCGAGAATAATGTTTATACAGTTGATATTCCCGAAGACTTCATAAAAAAGAACAACGACGGTTTAGGCTGGTTCCAGGCGGGTGTTGCTTCCTGGTCGGGTGCTGACGGATATTACAGCATTGATTTACTTGACAAGGACGGCGAAGTTATTAACCTTATCCGCCAGGCGCAGGTAGTCTTTGCGGCGCACGAAACAACCGATTTAGGAAATACCAACTGGGTTTCATTCAACAATAAGAGACCGCAGGGCAGAGCGCAGACAATGAACTTTACAGGTGCTACTGTTGATAAGCCCGGCACTTATACTGTTAGAATTAATGATTTCGGCTTACAGACAGACCATGAAGGAAACTTCTATTACTTTGGCGTAAACGTAGGCGAAAGCATCAATCTGAACGAGTATTACTTAGAAGACATTTCAGTAAAAATCGACGGTGCGGCGATTACAGTGAAAAAAGATGAAGTTTACCTCTCTCCCGATTGGAACGAAATAGTAATCCTCAATACATGGTGGTATGATTCTCAAGGTAAACAAAACGACTATGCGATAAACCCCGTTAGCAATTACCCAATTGATTCTGTTGAGATTACATTCACACTTAAAAAATATGCAGATATGGACGGCTTTGCAGGTTATGACATAACCTATAACCTTAACGGCGGAACTAATCCTGCGAACGCACCTGCAAAGTATAACGGCGCAGTAGCTCTCCCAATACCCACAAGAGCAGGCTTTACTTTCGGCGGCTGGTACACTGTTGAAACCTTCGCTTCCACTTCCTTAGTATCCACAACAGCAAGCCAAGTGGGAACATTAAATCTTTATGCAAGATGGTTCGCGCAGACAGGTGCAAGATACACTGTCAGCAACGCAAGCACGTCAAACAGCCGCGTGTTTACAGTTAATGTTGCTGTAAGCGACAATATGGGAATCGCTCTGCTCAGGAATTCGCTCATTTTTGATAATAACGCATTTGAATTAATCAGCCTTGAGCTTAATTCAAACTTTACTCCAGGAGTACTGACAAGGTCAGGTCTTTCAACTTCGCCCGTGACCTTATTATGGGACAGCGGCGCGGATAATTCAAGAAGCGGAACCTTTGCGACATTAAGCTTCAGAGTTAAGAGCAATGCGCCGAGCGGCGATTATGTAATCGCAGTCAGCCACGGCAACGCAGTGAAGTATAATTTAAGCAGAGAAACTTTTGAGGGCGGCGCGGCTGTAATTTCTGTAGCGGCAAATAATACGCCGTTCAAGCTCGGTGATATTAACGGCGACGGTGAAGTCGGTATGACTGACTTACCGCTCCTCAGAATGCACATTGCAGGGCTTATTACGCTTGACGGAAGCAGTCTCGCGGCAGCAAAAGTGAACGACGATATGGACATTGCGCTCATGATGCTCAGACGTTACATCGTAGGCGAGCTCGCCACCTTAAACGCTTAAAAAATTAAAGTATTTACGAGGTAATAAAATGAAAAAGAAATTATTTTCCGCTATGTTAGCGGCGGCAGTTCTTGTGAGCTTGCTTTCTTTCACAGCACTCACAGCTTCCGCAAACGCTCCGGCGATAGACTTTACTGTTCCGTCCGGAACACAGGCAACCGGAACCGAGTTCATTATAAGAGTATCAGTAGCGAATAATCCGGGCTTCTGGGGAATGAACCCGCTAATCAAGTATGACCCTGCAGTTCTCGAATTTGTTCCGGGTGAGGAAGGCGTTTTAACGCATTTTAGCTATACAGCTCCCGCCGCAACAACTACCGGCGAATTAAAACCTTTATTAGAAGGCGGAATCCCGCCAACTAATTTTACCGACAACGGTATAATTTTTTCAATGACGTTCAGAGTTAAAGCCGGCAACTCCACAGGCAGTACGAACATAACAGTTTCTTGCATAAGTGCTGTCAATTCCGCAGGAACTCCCGTCACTTTCGCGCAATCAACTAAAGCTGTTTCAGTACCTACTGCCGGTAGCGGAGGAAACACCGGCGGCGGTGGCGGAGGAGGAGGCGGTGGCGGCGGCGACGACACACCGGCACCTACCGCACCTATAACAGTCGGTCAGATAGCACAACCCGGCGCACCTATAACTCTCCCCGCAAACTTCGCGATTCCTGCGGCTACAGTTCAAGCATTGAGAGGTGAATCGCTTCTCCCCGCAACGACAATCCGCGCAACAGCGGCAGGGAATCAAAGCGTTAACTTCAATACGGAAACAGTTGCAGGACAGAACGCGATTCTCGTTAGAATGGGCGCAGACGGCGAGCTTGAGGTTGTATCAACTGCGACAATCGGTGCAAACGGAAACGCAACAATAAACGTACCCGGGGCAGGCGACTATCTCGTTCTCGCTCGTAAAACAGGCGACATCACCGGTACAGGCGAGGTTCAAACCTCCGACGCGCTCGCGCTTCTGCGGCATATCGCAGGAATCAATAAGCTCAACGCGGTTCAGCTCTTTGCCGCAAACGGCAAAATAGGTGATACAGGCACAACAGACGCGTTGAATATACTTAGATATGTGGCAGGGGTAATTAATAAAATTTAATTGAATATCAGCAAAAACCGCCGATTCTAAATCGGCGGTTTTCGTTTCAACTATACTCGAAATCTGTCGAAATCTTCTGTCACAAACCCCATTGACAAGCTTCATTTCATATGAGATAATAAATTAAATTATCGTCTATTTTTAATAAAAAGACGTGCAGAAATAATTTATGGACGGCAGAGAGGGTAATTTTTATGGCGTTCTTAAAGAACAAAGAGCTTGAAGCGGAAAACGCTCGTTTAAAACAGGAGCTGGCAGAAATTATTGAAGACAGAACAAGAGAAAGCTCATTGAAGGATATGATAAAAATCGCTAAACTAAATAAAGAAATCAGACGCTTGGAAACCGAACTGGCAGAAACAATTGAAAAGCTTAACGAAAGAGCCGTAGAACTCGAGAAAGCCGACAGCTTCAAAAAGCAGAAAACAGCAGATGCCGGGAAGATTAAAAGGCTCGAAGCAAAACTAAAAGAGAAAGATGAATATATCGAACAGCTCCACACCCAGGTTGAGGAATTAATGGTAGAAAAGCACCAGTTATATTATATAAAAGATAATATGAATAAAAGCAAGGTTGGCAGAAAATCCAAAGCCACCGAGGAAAATATCGCAGAGATTGCCCGACTACATAACGAGGGCTTTAGTTACTCTCAAATTGCAAAATACATAACAGAAAACAGCAAAGAAAACATCAGCAAATCAACAGTCGCGAAAATCGCTAAAGCTCATTTTTCGTCTATAAATTAAAAATAGACGTGTTTTTTTATTTATAGACGCTCCCGCTGTCGAACAACATCGAAACATTCCCTCGCAAACCCGCTTGACAAGCCCACATTTCCGTGATATAATTAATACATACTTTATTTTAACGTTCGAGAGCTTCCATGCTTTCAAGCCGATATTTCGGTGATGGACGGT
>WQYC01000041.1 GCA_009781425.1 Oscillospiraceae bacterium | reverse complement strand
TCATAGACGAAAACAGCGTTGACAAATGCGTTTATAAGCCTTTGTTTCTGCTCTGTGTCGCTAATATCGGTCTTGGCGAACTTTATAATCCAAAAGCGGATTTTTTCCTTGCTGATAATCGGACGTTCGACATTTTCCTTTGCAATAGCGATTTCGAGGGATTCTTGCTCCTGTTCAAGCCGTTCAAGCGTGGATTTCGTGGTTTTGGTGATAATACCCGCCTTGATAGCGTTCATTACGTTGTCAATCTCTTTTGTGGTCTGCTTTAACTGGCTTTTTAATGCGGGTAATCGGGTGCTTTTCGTGGATTGCAGATTAAAGCAGTTATCAACTATCCTTTTTATGAGTGACTTGTTTTCAAACAGCTTGATTGCCGTGTTTACAGCGGTATTTTCGATTAAATCCTTGTTGACACGCTTTTTGTCACAAGCCCTTTTCTTTTTCGAGAGTGAACAATGATAATAGCGGTGGGTCGTGCCTGTTTTACTTGTTCCGCTTTCGCCGGACATGGTAGCGTTGCAATGCCCGCAGAAAATTTTACCCGTAAGTAAATATTTATCATCTGTTGTCTTGAAACTGGCGGGGCGGTGTTTGTTCTCGGCTAACCATTTTTGGCATTTATCGAATAAATCTGGCTCACTTGAATATCTCGCATATATCACAGCTCTCATTTTTCGTCACCGCCTTTCATCATTTGGAGCAACACGTCTTTCAATTTTCCGCTCATGGGGGATTTAGGGTCAAAGCACATTTCAATGAACAGTTTCATGTCCTCGTTGTCCTCGACTTTCGGTTTGAAGTCATACAGTTTTCCCTGCGGTTGGTCGGTTCGCCCTAAGATATAATCCACCGACACATCAAAGTAATCCGCATAGGCGATTAACGTCTTGTAGGGGATTTCCGATTGGTTGTTTTCGTAACGGTTGACAGCGGATTGCATTATGCTGAATTTCTCGGCAATCTGTTTTTGAGTTAGCCCTAAGCCTTTCCGCAATTCCTTGATTCTTGTTCCGACAATATCCATGTGTAACCTCATTTCAATATGATGATATAAGTATATCCTATTTGCGGGATATTGTCAACCCGCAAACAGGATATTATAAAAATTATTTTTCAGAATGATTTTGATTCGCCCGAAAGAGCGTTTTCTCGGGGGATTCCAAAGGGGGGCGCAACCCCTTTTGGCACACCGACTTTGCGTAGCAAAGTCTAGTGTGTTATGCCTACACTCCGATAGGCAGTTTAAGCGACTGAAATTTTCGAGCGGAAATGTTGTTGACTCAGTATGTATCCGACATTTATTGATTTGCATAATACAAATATTTTTCGTTTATATTTTTGATAATAGTCAATAGCAATTTTTTTTTTTAATATGGCAGAGATGAACAGCCAAACACTAAATCCTATGTTTGTAAAAAAATAAAACGCTTCTAACATATCACGCCACTCCATTTTATTGCCTCCTATATAAAAATTTCTCTTTATTATAGTCAGTTTACCCTAAATGAAGTTATCTATGCCTTAATTAATTATAGAAGTTGTGATACAGTTTATTCTTTGGTAAAAGTTTCCTTACAGATATTGCAAGGTTGAGATGTCCGACACTCATACATTTTCCAATTGTAGTATTCTACAAAGTTAGACAGCTTACTACGAATCTCATTTGAAACTTCGTTTCCAAATGGTTCATGGGGATTTCCAGTAAATTCACAAACATCATAAGGTTTGTCCCAAACTGCTATATTGATGCCGTGTACTTTATTATCTAATATTCTAACATAAAGACTAATAACATAATTTTCAGAAATTATAAGAAGCCCTCTATTCTTAGAACCTTCTTCATTATAAGTATAATAATTATCAAAGAAGTCATCAAAAATATCTTCTAAAACGAAGAAATTATCTATGTCTTTATTTATAAATATTGTATAGTGCAACCATGTTGGGTCGCTGTGTGCTGGTTTAACTTCAATAGTATAAAAATTATTTTCTTCTTTGTTATAAATATAACTCAAAACAAAAAACCCAACAATCACACCTACTATAAGCACAATTATAGGTATTATTATTTTGAGTTTTTTGTTTTTGAAGATAGTCATAATACACCCACTATTTTCTGTCTAATTTACCAACGCCGATAAATTCATCAGCCCCATAGTTATCGACAAACTTTAAATCTTCTCTCCATAGATATACGGCATTAATTCTGTCGTGTCTATTTTCGCTCCGTTTTAAATTAGAGTTCAAGTCTCTGCGAATTGAAAATTTATTCATTATGTTTGCATCGAGTAATTCTTTAAGTATTATATGTCTCTCTTCTGTTGTGTAAAATCCGTCAATAACATTGTATCCGTATGAATACAACTCAGATTGACTATCATTAAACTCTTCCCAACTAATACCTTCGCACTGGTCAGGTGAGCATAGATGAGATTTAATAAATAAAATGCCGTATTGTTTTTGAGCAATTTTTAATGATTGTCTACCTATGAAATAATCATCACAAGTTAAACAGTGGTCTATTGGTAAATTACAAGTATTATCAGAGCCGACTATTTTAACAGTTGCCATTTTAGGAACAATATTGTGATTATCTCTATTACATCTTAAATTATTAAGATTTGTATAAATCCAAATTGTTTTTGATTCAATAGTTAAATCGTATTCTATTACTTCACGGTTTAGAATATTTTGACCATACTCAGCCCTTTTAACCATTTCTTCAATTCTTATATTTAATTCTCTAAGAGTTTTTTCAAAATCACAATTCTTTCCCATGCGGTTGTTGCGTCTATTTATTATAACAGCAATAGCATATTCTAACTCAATTAAAAATTTACCGAAACTTATAATTTTAAAATCACCTTTATAAAGTGAAAGTAGATTTTTTACATCATATATATTTATAAATCCAAACACAACATTGTTTACATAGAGTTTATAATCATCAAATATTATATAATATTTCAATAAAAATTCATTTATAAGTTTTTTACTTGGTGTTTTATCTTGAATAAATCTATGATAACCAACTTTAATTGCACGTTTACGCAATGATTCATATAGGCTTCTTGTATCTTCATAAATTCCTAATGAAACCAGTGATTTAGCAGTTAAAGCATAATTGAATTTAGACACACCAAACACCACCAAAATCAAGATACCCCCATTATACCACGCAGGTCAAAAAATGTCAAAACTATTCCAACCTCTTTGTCAACTTCCCGCCCACAAGCGACTTCATCTGCGTAATCGCCGTATTATTAAGCTGAACAAGCCGTTCTTTCGGCGGTAAGCCTTGCCGTATGAGCAGGGCGTTTATGCTTTCCATGTTCGACAGCACGACAAGTTGCTCTAATGTTGCGAAATCACGCATATTCCCCGATTTATCGGGGTTTTTGGTGCGCCACTCGCCTGCCGTCATGCCGAATAGTGCCACGTTCAGCAAGTCCGCTTCCGAAGCATAAACCGCCCCTGCTTGCACTTTTGTAATCTTTTTCGGGATAATCTCGTCCCTGATAGCGTCGGTATGTATGCGGTAATTTATTTTAGAAAGAGTGCGTTGCAGATTCCATTCGAGCGAAATGCGATTGCCCTCGTCTGCCTTTAATCGCTGATAATCCTTGATAACATATAATTCAAATTCTACCGAAATCCAAGCTGCAAACTTGAAAGCGATGTCTTTATGAGCGAATGTTCCGCCGCCATAACGCCCCGATTTTGATATAATTCCGATTGCTCCCGTGCTTTCAATCCACCGTTGCGGCGAGAGCGTAAAAGCGTTTCCGCCGGATTCATTTTTAAACCCCTCGAATTCGAGGGGTTTAAAATTCGGATTATGCAACCCCTCCCAAAGTCCGAGATATTCAATTGTATTCATATTTCGCAGCCAGTTTGCGACAACCACATTTGGCTCAGCGGGGTTTTTATATCTTGCTATATCGGTCAAACTGATGTAATCGTCATCATTTTTTCGTGATATAACCGCAATTTCTGTGCCTTTTGCTGTGATTTTATCCTTGTAGGTTTTATCAGCCATTTTTAATTCTCCGCTCATTTTTCCTTATTATAGCATATATTTCGGAAGATTTCAACATTTTTTTCTTGACTTCCTCAAATAAATTTGGTAAAATAGGAACAATCGGTCTACACTTACGGCGTATATGAATAGACGACTCAACTCGCCGAGAAAGGAGGACACCCCCAATGACCCAAATCCGCATACCCAAAGACAGCAATCTCCGCTTTCTTCCCCTCGTTTACTTCTTGCCGGAGGAAATGCTCGTAAAATGCCCCACGCTCCGCAGACTGCCCCGAAACCTGCATGAAATCAATCAGTCGCAAGAAATGATTGACCTAATCGGGAGCGACCAGTTTCTTTCCGAAATCATGGACGCAGTTTCGGCTCTTGCGTTTCCGCACTTTGGTTTCAGAGGTTGGAAAGAAGATTACACGGGATACAGCCCTGTATGGATTCTATCCTACGCCCTGCCAGTATGGGCAACACTAATCGAGGAAGTAACCGAATGGGGCTTACAAGCCATGTTCAAGCACCCGAAAGGCACGGATATACCATTTTTCAATCCCGACTACATAAAAGAAGTAATGTCGGTGGTTGTCAAACGTGGAATTGCCGAGAACGACTGGCAATCGATTCTTGACGTGGTGAAGTCAATGCCCTGTGATGAGGACTTCGAGCAACGTAAATCTCGTGTCAGAATATCATTCTATCGGAAATGGTATCATTCCCGCTCCAAAATCAAGACTGTTTCGCTTGAAGAATGTATGGAGGACGAGGACAACAAAATCCATGAAATCGAGGACACGGCAAGCAGATTCGAGGAAAAAGCGGGAGCGGAGGACTATGTTGAGCGGTTCAAGGCTCGGTTATCCGCAAAGGATATGGAGATTCTCGAACTTCGGGTACAGGGTCACACTTATGAGGACATAGCGGAAAAGTTAGGTTATAAAAATCATAGCGGGGTCATTAAGCGAATACAAGCCATTAAACGATTATTTATAAAGTACGAACAAACACGGTAACAGCCACGTTTCAGAAATGGACGTGGCTTTTTGCTACCCGAAAAAAGGAGAACAACATGGCACAATATGCAATAATGCGTTTCGCCAAGCAGAAAGGCGGGGCGGGAGCGTTGGAGGCTCACCACGAACGCACAAAGGACAAATACGCAAGTAACCCCGATATTGACACCGCACGGAGCAAAGACAATATCCACATTATCGCACCTACAAAATCGTATAAACAGGAGGCAGACAGCCGTATTCAGACGGCGGGCTGTAAAACCCGAAAAGACAGCGTGCAGTTCATAGACACGCTAATCACCGCAAGCCCAACTTTTTTCAAGGGGAAAAAACCAAAGGACATTGAGGACTTCTTCAAGACGGCGGTTGAGTTCCTCGCTCGGAAAATCGGCAAGGACAATATATTTTCGGCGGTAGTCCATGTTGATGAAAAAACACCGCACCTCCACCTATGTTTTACACCAATCACACAGGACGGACGGCTTTCCGCAAAGGACATTATCGGCAATCGGACACAGCTTACGAAATGGCAGGACGATTTTTATTCGCACATAGTAAAGAATTATCCCGATTTGGAGCGTGGGGAATCCGCAAGCTTTACAGGTCGCAGGCACATTCCGACACGGATATTCAAGCAAGCTGTACGGCTCACGAAACAAGCCGAGAAAATCCAGTCCACACTTGACAGCATAAACCCTTTCAACGCAGGGAAAAAGCGTGATGAAGTCGTTGAACAGATTCGGAACTTCTTCCCGAAAATGGAGCGGTTTGAAACACAGATGAAAAAGTACAAGCGGGAATTTGAACGCATGGAACAGGAACGAGCCGAGCTTGAAAAACGAGCGGAAGCGGGCGAAAAGGTCAGTATCGCCAAACGGTTGGAGGACAGCAAGTTGCAAGCCGATTATCAGAATTTACGGCGGTTTGTGGATTCCCTGCTGGACGAAATAAAAGAACAAATGCGACTTCATCAGAGGTCGCATAATCATTTTAGACAGGAGGAACAGAGTATAGAATGACGAAAAACGCACCAAAACCCGACCACATAACGGATATTCCCGATTATCATATAGAATCATTGGCACGGTGTTTATTGCCGGAAATACAGAAATTCTTTGATAGTGACGAGGGCAAACGAGAGTTTGAAGAATGGAAAGCGGGGCAGAAAGTAGGAAAACAAACAGTTTAACGCATGGGGCGGTGGTATGATTTTCATACCACCGCCTTTTTTTTATTGCTCAAAGTTGACATATATGCGAAAATGTGCTATAATTCACTTGAAACTGGATTAACGACTGAAATAAAGCACTACTCCAAAGGTTTCGCCGAAATTGCAAGTTCGCCTTTGTTGAAGTTTGGGTCAAACGCAACCCCTCTGCAATCATGCGATTGCAGAGGGGTTTATTTATTTCTGTAAGTTTGTTATTTTATCTACACCAATCTCTTATCAAGCGAAGGCATATCCTGCGCAAAGCTGAGCGCGGTTTCGCGCGTGATTAAGCCGTTGTAATACAACTCCGAAATCGCCTCATCCATTGTCTGCATACCCAGCTTTCTGCTCGTTTGCAAAACTGACGGAATCTGGAAGGTCTTCCCTTCACGGATATAGGCTTTAATCGCGCCGTTCGACAGCATGACCTCAATCGCCGCCGCACGTCCTTTGCCGTCTTTTTTGGGTAAAAGCTGCTGAGAAACTACACATTCGAGCACGTCCGCGAGCTGTGTGCGGATTTGCTGCTGCTGATACGGCGGGAAAATGTCGATAATACGGTCGATTGTATTTGCTGCGCCGATTGTATGCAGTGTCGAAAAAACTAAGTGACCTGTTTCCGCGGCGGTGACAGCGGTAGAAATAGTTTCCAAGTCGCGCATTTCCCCAACTAAAATCACGTCGGGGTCTTGCCGAAGAGAAGCGCGCAGTGCCGACGCGAAGGACTTCGAGTCCGTTCCCATATCGCGCTGATTTACTATGCTTTGCTTGTGCGAATGTAAGTACTCAACAGGGTCTTCCAAGGTAATCACGTGATATTTATACGTGCTGTTTATAATGTTAATCAGCGAAGCAAGCGTTGTGGATTTACCGCTTCCCGTAGCGCCCGTCACAAGAACCAAGCCGCGGCGTTTATGCACCATATCGACTACGCTCGCGGGTATGCCGAGCTCCTCGGGTCCCGGAATATGCAGGTTCAAAATACGTGCGACGACCGCCATGCTTCCTCTCTGATAAAACACGTTCACACGATAACGACCGACGCGCGGAATCGAATGCGCAAAGTCTACCTCGCCGTCATTACGCAGAATTTCCTTTTGATTATCGCTCATGATTTCAAAGGCGATTCGCTCAATGTCCGCACCGCTCATTCGCTCGTCGTTAATCGGCGTAATATGCCCGTCGATACGGCAGGAGGGCGGGCGTGCAATCGTTAAGTGCAGGTCAGACGCGTGCATTTCCGCCGCCTGCATAATCAAGGTTTCAAAAGTCATTACTGAGCTTGACCTCCTGTGTTTTCAAATGATATTTTCAGCATTTCGCTGACTGTAGTCACTCCATCAAGCACGTGCTTAATCGCGCTCATACGGAGCGTATTCATGCCCTCCGCAATGCCGATGTCACGGATTTCCTCGGTGGTTGCCATCTTTGAAATAGCAGTTTTCAGCTTAGGAGAAATCGCCATGATTTCATATACACCGATTCGTCCGTAATAGCCCGAATCCCCGCAAAGGTGGCAAGCGCCCGCGTCATAAATCATCAGCTCCTGTTCAACGGGAACGTTCAGAGAAATTTTCTCGTGGTCTTTTGCAAGGCGATGCACGCGGCAGGCTTTGCAAAGCCGCCGCACAAGCCGCTGTGCCATGATTCCGACTAATGCGTCCGCAAGCAGAAACGACTCCACGCCCATATCAATCAAGCGGGTAATCGTAGCCGCCGCGCTGTTAGTGTGCAATGTACTTACAACCAAGTGACCCGTATTCGACGCTTGTACAGCGATTCCCGCTGTTTCGGAGTCGCGGATTTCACCCACCATGATTATATCGGGGTCTTGCCGCAGGATTGAACGCAGTGCAGAAGCAAAAGTCATGTTAGCCTTCGGGTTCACCTGAACCTGATTCACGCCTGCAATATTCGCTTCCACGGGGTCTTCGACGGTGATAATATTCACCTGCTCGGTGTTTAATTCAGAAATAGCAGTGTATAACGTGGTTGATTTACCGCTTCCTGTCGGGCCTGTTACTAAAATGATTCCGTGCGGATTTGCAAGAATTTGATTGAACCGCTCGAGCTCGTAGTCCTTCATGCCGAGGTCGGATTTTTTGCGCGTGAAGGAAGTACGCAGAGCAAGGCGCATAACTACCTTTTCGCCGTAAGTAGAGGGCAGAATCGAAACACGAATGTCATATTCCTGCTTGTCAACGATAATCGACATACGTCCGTCCTGCGGTTTTCTTTTTTCGGAGATGTCCATGCCCGAAAGGATTTTTATGCGGGTAGTAATCGCTGAAATAAGTGCAATATCGTACATCATTTTTTCAATTAAAACGCCGTCAATTCTGAAGCGGACGCGAATCTGCTTTTCAAGCGCGTCAAAGTGAATATCACTTGTGCGCAAGCGCACTGCCTGTTCAATTATCGAACGCACAAGCTGAACAATCGGCGCGTTTGAAACATCAGCTTCGCCCTGTGTTTCCATTGCGGCAAGCTGAGCTAATTGCATTTCGCGCTCTTTTGAATACTGCTCCGCCGCCGACATAGCCTCGCTTGTCCCGAAGAAGCGGTCAAGCACGGAGTTAATCGCGCCGTAGGTCGTTATGCGCGGCTCAATAGCGCAGTTCGTGATAATCGCAATATCGTCCTGCGCCACCATATCGAGCGGGTCAGCCATTGCAAGAATCAAAACATTCGGGTTTTCGGGGTCAAACGACACAGGCAAAACGCTGTGCTTACGCAGAACCGAGCCTGTCACAAGTCCGATAATTTCGGGAGGAATCTTAATCCCGTGCAGGTCGATTTTATCAATATTAAGCTGTGAAGAAAGCGCGTTTACTATGTCCTCGCCTGTAATAAAGCCGCACTCAATCAAGCAGTCGCCGAGCCGCATACCTTGATTTTTCTTTTGAAAGTCAAACGCCGCAGACAGCTGCGCTTCTGTAATAGCGTTCTGATTAATTAATATGTCGCCCAGTCTTAGTTTTTGACCGCCGCTTCTCATATTTGAACCTCCTAAGGGTTTAGTTTAATGTAGTTGGAACAGCCCGATTTTCCGGACAGTCAATTCCTTTTCTTCGCCGCCTAAAACAACTCCGCGTATTGTTACTTCATTTGCACCGTTTTCAAGCATTTGCAATATCGCGTCGCTTAAATAGAAATAATAAACCTCGGGGTCATCGTCACACTCATAAATCACACCGTTTCTTACTGCGTTGAATTCGCTCGCGCCGTAAACGAATTCAATGTCCGACAGCTCCGTATATTCCGATATTCTAAAATATACCCTAAGCTTACTGCTGTTTAAAATCCCGCTGTCTTCTGTGTCCGACGGAAGCAGCATAAACCTCATGTCGGGAACGCCGCCTGTCGGGTCGGTAAAGCTGACCTCAGGCGTTGGCAGCCACTGCGCGTAAAGTATGGTATGCATAGTGATGTAAATGTTAGGAATAGTCGAACCCGCGAAATAGCGAGTGCCGCTTCCATCTTCGTTAAGTGACCACCCCATAAATATAAAGCTTTGCCTTATAAATTCATCTTCTTTGACAATATAGTTTGCGCCGCTTTGCACAATATCATCTTCAATTATGCCCGTTCCGCCGTTCGCGTAGTATTCAATATCGTGCGTCCAGTGCGCGAAAACAGTTGCGTTTCCCATGAACACTGTATCCGATGTCACCTGCGCTCCGCCGTCTACCGCTATTCTGAACCAGCCCGCGAAATTCGCGCCGTCTCTCCACGGTATCGGCAAAGAAGAAAGCTTTCCGTCAACCTCCGTCAGCGCGCTCGTTGGACTTACTTCACCGCCGTTCGGGTCGAAGGTAACAGTGAAAAGATTCTGCGACCACTGCGCGAAAAGCGTGATGTTTTCTGTTATATCGGGGATTGTCGCGGCGAAAGCCGTTCCGCTTCCGTCAGCCGCAGTATTCCAACCTGCGAAGCCGTAGTCTTCTCTCGTGAAGCTGTTCGCTTTGATTGCGTAATTGCTGTTACGTCTTATTATATCCTGCGTCATTAAACCTGTTCCGCCGTTGGAATTATAAGTAACGCTGTGCGCAGGGTGCTGGTAAACGACAGTTATATCGCCATTCGCGCCTGTTGTGTTTGCGGGGTAGGTTGGGTAATCAACGCGAAGCGATGCTCCTGCGCCGCCGTTTATCGTAACACCAACATCTATATCAATATTTTCATCATCAGTGGTTTCAAATCCTATTATGGCAGGCGTTTCTGTCGTGCCCGTCACACTAAAATTAAAGCGACCTTGAGTGTAATAATCCTGACCGTTTTGAGCTGTTCCCGTTCCGTTGCTTGTTGCGGAAACACCGTTGTTTCTTCTTATTTCATATACTAATTCAAACGTATCCCGCCCTGTTAAAACAACCTCAAATGTTATAGGGTCTACACCGTTACCGTTTTCTAAAAATCTGCCTGTTGCTACTAACGGCGCTCCGGCTCTTTGCCCGTCAACCACGCTGTATAACTGAAAATTATAATAAACCCATCTTGTACTGTTGAAGCCGTTGTTAATGTAAAATGCCAGCGCACCATTGACTACACGCACACTCACACCTGCAAAGTTAGTGTTAAAGTTGCTTGGCTGAACGTTTTGTAAAGCTCTGTTAGGCGTACTCATGGTAGTGCTCGCAGCGGTTGTTATGACCGTTACCATGCAGTTTGCATCACCTGTATAAAAAATAACCTGATTTTGCCACGGCTCGCCGTCACCTATGTATCTTACAAAACACTGATACCTTCCGGAAGTTGGAACTTCATTCGGCGGCTGTGCGTAAGTCGGGTCGGGTGATTCCTGCTTTACTATTCTTTCCGGCAACCAAGTGATTATATCCTCGCCACCCTCTTTAAGCACCTGCATTTCAGTGAATCTCCATTCATATCTGAAATCTTCGGGGTTGCCTACAGGCTGACCGTTTCTGTTTAATATTGCGGCTCTTAAAGACACTCTTCCGATTGAGAGGGTGTTAAAATCTTCTATGACGGCAGTATACGGGGTTGTATTGGGGTCGAAAGTAACCCTCACGCTGTTTGAAGTAAACGGATTCGTCTCGGGGGTTATAATATCTGCTTGAATATCAATATTACTCTTGTTTTCGTAAGTCACGACACAGCGATAAAAGCCCTCTGTTGTGGCGTTTGTCAGTGTAAGCTGCGCGTTTATCGCGCCTGATATATCGCTGAAATTACTATTGCTTCCTACGCTGAACTGCCATTGAAAGTCGAAATCCTCGGTGTTTGTTACAGGAACACCTTGATTTCTGACCTCGGCGCCAAGCCGCAGGTTTCCGTTACCGTTGCTTGATATAATTGAAGCAAATGCTGTGTATACCACAGTTTCGGGAAGGAAATACTGTGTTGTATCGCCCGAGGCAGAAAGCGCGGAAAATGACGCAGTAATAATTGAAAAAACAATCACAAGCGAAACAAGCACAGCGAGTCCGCGGCGGGTAAAAATTCTATTCATCATCGTCGTCTTCATCATTACCTCCTGTTCCGTTGATTACAACCGGCGGTGAATTACGCAGAGCGACTAATTGCTCTGCGGTATACGTCCTGTCGTCATGCGGGTTTGTCGGGGAGAACGACATAGTGATTCCAAGCAGCTTTGTGTCGGCGAGCCGTACCTCAAAAGCTGTTACATTCCGTGAAACAGAAGATGTTCCTAAAAACAAGCCGTCGTCGTCAAGGCTGAAAACATACGGGGTTTCGCCGACATTTGTTACAGTCAGTGTGTTGTCGTTAAACTCAATTGAACCATTGCAGTCTATTACATATTCGCTCAGCATTGTCATAACTACCTGATATTCTATTTGCAAGTTAATCATGTCGGAGGTTTTTCTGTAGGAGCGAGAGCTCATGGTTATAAAGCCCACCAGCGCAGTGCAAAGCACACCGAAAATCGCAAAGCTGACCAACAGCTCCACTAACGAAAAGCCCTTATTATTTTTTAAGTTTTTCAATTTCATAAATTTACCCTGCTCGTACACGGCGGCTTCCCGTTTCGGGAGTTATATCAATTACATAGGTAATCGTGCCGCTTGTGAATCGGATTTGCGTGAGAAGCGCATCTTCAAGCTCGTTGCCCTCGCCGTCAATGAGATAAAGCATACCCCGCCGCGTAAAGCTCACACGAATAAATTGATTTCTTATATTTATTTCTTCACCGTCTATTATTGCTATAGTCTCAAGATTCTTCGCACTTCCCATGATTTGCTCTTCAATCATTCTGCTGTTTCCGTCTGCGTCGCTCTCAAAGTATCTGCCCACAATATTCCCGCCGCTCACAGCGAACTCAACGAAAACAGGCTCGGCGCGGTACAGAGAATTTACGCGGCACCTCGCAAGCATGCTATTGACGGCGTTCGTGCATTTTCTGAGGTTGTTCGTTGCTGTCGAAGAAGACGAAATTCCGACCACGCCCATAGAAACACCGATTAAAGCTAACACTACAAGAATTTCAATCAGTGTGAAGCCTTTTTTATTCTTTAAATTTTTCATGCTTTTCATAAAATCACCGCTTATGCCAGTTTTCATAGAACACCAACGCAGACATATCCCACGAAGGCGTGGTTGTTTCATGCTCATCGTCTCTGGGGGGGTTATTTAAAAACTCGCCGAACATTTGACCGCCACTGCTTCTCGCGCGGATTGACGGAATGATTTCTGCGGGCGCCGCTGTAACGCTGCCGTTTAATGTAACTGTGCCTGCGCTTAAAATTAACCCCTTAAACCCGCTCATGCCTACATCTACATCGCCTGTGCTTAATATTAAGTTTACGCTGTCAGGAAAGCTGTTGGTATTCGCAGGCTCGCTCCCGTCACATTTTATGATAACGGCGCGAACAGTGTCACCCTCAAAAAATTCGTATGTTCCGAAAGCCAAGTCGTTGACCTTCTCGGTATCTACAATATAATCAAACGGAGAAATATTTTCATTAACCTTAATGCTTGATGAAAGCGAGCGGGTGATGTTCTCAAACATATCAGTCAGGCGGTCGGAAACATCTGACAAGTCCTGCGCGGGAGGAGGTACCTCGATATTCAAACCGTTCATGTCAAGAGTATAATAAACTGCACTCGCTTTCGCGTTTACGGGCGGCTGATATAAATAAAGATATTGATTTACATAGTTCTCGATTTCGTCTTTATTCTCATCAAAATAAACTCTGAAGTATTCGTTCGCGTCGTCTCTGTTATCGAACTTCATGAATACAAATAAAAGCGTCTGCCCCGTAGCGGTAATCGGTCTGTAAACAAGATGATAATTCTCCAAGCCCGCTGTATTCGGCGGGTCAACGTTGTAAAAAATAATCGGATTTGACTGCATACCGATAATGCTCTGCGGCACTAAATACGCAAGCTGGTCACTTTTAACCGAAACTGAATGTCCCGTTAAAATATCATCATAACCGCTTCCCGTATCTATAAAGCTCTGCCCGCCCAAAAAGAGCGTATCAAGCCCCGACATATGAAGTCTTGAGTTAAGCCCGTTTACTATGATTGAACTGCTTCGCGCCGCGTCTGTAAGTGAGTTCCCGAAGCCGAAATATCTCCCTGAAAGCAACGCCCGCGCCCCCGCACCGTTCAGCACTAAATCGTCTTCAATATACGCTTCTCCGCGAAGCTCTGCCGAGCTGTTATCCTCGCCTACAATTATTCTTTTTGCCCATACAGAAGAGTTATTATTAACAATAAAATTACCGTTAATGTTTATAATTCCGCTGTCCTCGATTATATCGCCGCCGCTTATGAGTGCTCCGTTATTGATTGTAAATGCGTGAATACCGGTGTTTACATTAACGCGTCCGGCGTAAGAAATTCCATCGTTTATGCTTACTCCGACCGCCGGTATGTTCAGTTCATTTGCCGCAATCAGCGCGAGCTCGTTAACGGGATAATCCGCGCGAACATATGAAAAGTCGGGGATAATTACAACAATATCGCTCGTAATCCTCGAAACAAATCCGTCGTCAGAACGATGCGTAACCGTCACGCCTCTGATGATGAACTCGCAGTCGTCGTCTTCCCATTTGCATACTTGTGCATTGTGCGCTCTGCATTCAGCTATGTTGCCGTTATAATTAAATCCGTCAATATCTTCTGTTAATTCTTTTTTGAATTCAATTGCAAAATTTTTACGGAAGGTTTCTTCTAACTGCCCGTCCTGATGAGTGTATAAAACAAGCATATTTGTATACGCCGCCGCAATGCAGTCTGATACAAGCTGCTGTATATCTGCGCGCACCTCATCGAGTGCGGCTTCCGCGCTGTAAAAAGCTCGTTCTCCCTTAGCTTCGGCGGCTTTAATCTGATAGCCTGTGTACGCGATGAACATGAGAATCGTTCCGAGTATAGAGATGAACGCCATAGCGAGCAGTACCATAATCACGGAAGAACCGCTTTTATTCAATATCGCTTTAAATCCGCGCATAAAACCACCTCTAATCCAACTGCGCCGCTTCAAACCTAATCATATGCCTGCCACCCGCTTCAAGCTGACCCCGCTCAAAAACATGAACTGTAATTCCGTACATACGGTCATGCGTTGAACGCGAAACAAGCTCGCCTGTTATCTCTCCCACAGTATATCCCGCTACTTCTCTGTAAATATGCAATGCGCCGTTCGCAAACGGGTCAGCATTAAAGTTTGAATAAACACTTGTATTCTCTTTGCCGGCTTCTGTTCCGATTGGCTCAAGCTGTCTGATAACAGCGTTGTACGGTATTTGAATAAAATCCTGCTTCACTACGAATACATTCAGATTCATTCCTGCCCTGTTATCTATTTCTATGATGTCTGTTCCGCGGTAAAACGGCTGATAACACACATAAACCGACTTTGGAGCTTCCACGGTTTTCCCGCGGTAAAATTCATAATTATAAAGCGGCGAGGTCAATGAACCTAAGGTGTACTGATAGGTCGCTGTTATTCTCGTATCGACACCATCATCATCGACAAACACAGTGATTGTGCGCCTTATATCATCAGCCTCAAAAGGTATACCGGAAATAAAAGCTTGATTTTCTAAATAGGTTTCAGCTAATATATCGGGATTTTCTCCTGCGCCTTTCGGCTGTGCGAAAACGCCGTCCATAGGTGAATAATTCGTGATTTGCATATTATTTATATCGGTGAAGCTTTCCGCGTTCAGCGTTACACGTAAATCAAATCTTGACATTCCCGCGCGATAATCCATTAAAACAAAGGTGTATTCGCCCGTGTCTTCGTTAAAATCCGCGTCTGCGCCTTCAAGCCCGTTTGTCAACACAGCTCCTGCGCCCGCTGCTCTGATTATTTCGACTATATTGCTCGCCGCCAAGGTCGCGTCGCCGAGATAATGGCTTCTTCTCGACGTTGATTGTGCAGTTAAATACGCGTGAATCAGCGGACTGCTAATCAATGCAAATATAGCCACGCTGACTAATAATTCAACAAGCGTGAAGCCTTTATTTTGCTTTAAATTTTTAATCGTTTTCTTCATAATCTTCACTTATTTCGGTTTGAATCGGCGGCATTTGAATTACGGGCTCGGCAGGTTTGATTACGCCGAACGGATTCGGCAGTCCGACGTTCATATCGGAAACCTGAGCCGCAATATATTCCATATCGTGCGTGCTTAAAAAGCTCTTATTAACTACCATGTTTCCGTAAAGCAATCCTGTGGAGGAATTATAGCTGAGGCTGATTGAATGAAGCGAGGTTTTCGAGCTGTCGTCATTCACGTAATTAATTAAATCTTTTAACTGCTGATACGTAAGGCTGCAGCTCACGTTGATTCCCGTGCGGAAAGCGTTGTAGGTGCTGAATGAAAAGCCGCCTTTTTCGTTTTCAGTGAGTCCGCGAACCGTCATTAAATCCACAGGCTGAATAAAAGTAATTCCGCCCGTTTCGACTCCGACTGCTTCTTGAAGCTCAACCACGTACATGATTAAATCCGCCGCATGAATATCAGCGGGATATTCCGCCTGTAGCGCAAGAATAAAATCCTCGGAATTCTGAATCGCTTCTCTGTATCCCGCAACCTCACGCTCGATTGCTTTAAGGCGCGTGAGTTCAAACTCAGCGTCTTCAATATCTTCAAATAAGTATTGATTTTCTTCGGTAAGCGGAAGATAAACTAAGAAATAACAGAGAACGAAAATAACAATTCCGAACAGAATCAAAATCATTTTTATATCGCGTTTAGATATATTCATAATTAATCTACCTCGCTTTCGTCTGTAGCAGCTGAAGAGACTCTTTCAGCGGGTTTTTCCGGCGGAATCGGCTTCTCGTAAAGGCAGT
This sequence comes from Oscillospiraceae bacterium, assembly GCA_009781425.1. Taxonomy (GTDB): domain Bacteria; phylum Bacillota; class Clostridia; order Oscillospirales; family Ruminococcaceae; genus Ruminiclostridium_E. The sequence goes on along the minus strand of WQYC01000041.1, from coordinate 7,045 downwards.
TAACCGTGAATGAATAGAAGAAGAAGCCCGCTTCGTCCAAGCCCTGCGTAAGCGACGAAATTTCAAGGTGCTCGACGCTTTCAAATGTATGGAATTGGTTAATCACCATTGCCGCAGTTTCAAGCGCGGGAACGCGGATATTCATGATTACGCCTTCGTTTGTGCAAACTGCTGACAACAGCAGAATGTCCGAAGGCATCTTCTCCTCAAGCTCCTCAAAGAAGTCCGCAAGCCCGCTGTTGTTGTTGCGGGTTGCTTCGTCAAGCGCGGCGAATCCGCGTTCAGCGTTGCGATACGTAACATATCTGCTGTGCTCGGCTTCAACATATCTGGTGGAGTTAACCTCCTGCATTACTTCATCTAATTCCTTCCGAAGTCTGCTTTCTTCATAAATTGCAGAAAAGGACAAGATTGCGCTCGCAATTACGCTGGTCGCGAAAATCACAACCGCACCGATAATGCCGTGCTCCGAGTTCTTTTTTCTTTCTTTAGTTGCTTTGTACTTATCGGGAATTAAATCAACAGGCGCGAACGTGCTTCCGTAGGCTGTAATATAATGCGAAATCATTGCTCGGTCACCCTGCATAACAGTGCCGAGGGCGGCAGACGCGAACTCCTCAAGCGGGAAAACCTCAGCCCCGCCGAGCGCACCCGAAACGGCTTCTCTAAGTCCCGCTAAATTTGCGCAGGTCCCTGCAAGAATAATATTATCAAGCGGCGCGCTCCAGCGGCTGGAGTTAAAAAAGTCCATACTGCGGGAAATTCCGCCTACAATGCGGTTATACGCGCGGTTAATTTCCTGTTCTTCAAGTATCCCCTTCGCGAGGAACTTCACAAGAGGGATACTACATTCGTCCAACGCTTTCTCGTGGTCACCGTTGTCTTCGCCTTTAGCGGACAAATACGCGTCAACCAAATCATCGCCGCCCCACGGCAGCATACGCTGTAAAATCAACCTGTCGCCCTTCGCAATCGTGATACAGGTATGATTCCCCGTAACCGCGATACACATAGTTACTTTATTTGCGCCGCCGAGCGTTTTCAACACCTGGAACTGGCTGTTTCCGCCATAGTCAATCCCTTGAATTTCAAGATTCATTTTCTCGGCAAGCTTTATGTAACCGTCGAGCAGTTGCAAGGGCGCGGCGAGAGCCATCAGATGACTGCCCGCTTCCCTGCCGTCGCTCACGGTTTTCAGCATACCGTAGGAAACAAGGTATCTGCTTATATCAACAGGGAAATAGTCGCTCGTATTCGCTTCTATTACCTGCTTTATTCGATTTTCTTTTACCGGCGGAAGCATGACCTCGCGCGTTGCCACCTTACCGGAAACAAGCGTGAATATTACATTTTTCACGCCGCTCATGCCGTGCTCGTGCAGTTTTGGAGTCAATGCACTGCCGAGCATTCCCGGGTCTGAAATCATTCCGTCGGCGGCTGTGCCAATCGGAGTTTCGACCATGAACGCTTTTTTCAAAATTACGATGTTTTTCTTTTTCTCAGTCAGACAGACCTTAACAAAGCTGTCGCCGACTTCGATATTTAAAAATTTTGCCATATATTTTCCCCTTAATTTGGGTTATTTTCAAGATAATTTTTTATTTATTTCCAAGGGTTTCATCAGCCGTTTACCGCCCAATCATAAATTTCGGGGTTTTTATTTTTATCAACTAATACATTACCTTCTTCGTCTGTTTGAAGCGTTACCCTTTTCGGGTTTCTTTTCAACGCCGCCGCGATAATTTTTTCTTCAAGTGTAAGCTCCGCAACAGATTTGTGCAAATTATTGATGTTTTGATTTAATCTTTCTGCGTCCATAACTAATCACCTCTTTTAAATATGCAAGGGCGGGCGCGAAGACCCGCCCCATGCACTACAATGCTTACTTAAATTATTACGGTGTCCAAAGGTTTCTGAGCATTCTGAGGAAATCTGTATTCCCGCCTGTAATTTCATCAATGTTTGCACTTCCTGTAGTTGAATCAACCTCGAAAGTAATCACAACGTTAGCACCGTTTCCGACGCCGTTCGACCTCGGAGTTACCGTGCTTTCAACTATGTCTGTAATCGCTGTATTAATCGCTGCTTGATTGGTAGCAGGGGTAGTGGTAACCGAGATAGCGCCGGAAGTAGTGTTCCAAGTTACTACAATCTCTGTTATGTTCGACATTTCCAGTTCGTATAACGGGTCAACAGAAGTAGTTTTAACTGCTGTGTTTATGCTGTTTACTACCTGTACGTCGGAGGACATACGCGAACGCTCAACGTATCTGATGTACTGCGGTGCGAGAATACCTACGAGAACAGCCATGATTGCGATTACAATCAGCAGTTCTACAAGGGAGAAGCCCTTATTGTTTTTGAGTCTTTGAAGTTTTTTCATGTTTTTTCTCCTATTAAAATTGTTTGTTATATATTTTATCGGCAGTTTCCGCCGAAAAATAACTATATTTTGCTAAAAAATTTACATTGCGTCAAGTGCGTCGTACATTGCGCCCATCGGGAGCAGTACCGAAATGATTAAAGTGCCGACTATACCTGCCATTACGATGATAATCGCAGGCTCCATCGCCGCCATGAGCGACTGCGTGACGTTTTTGACTTCCTCGTCGTAATAGTCCGCAAGCTTGTTCAACATTCCTTCGATTCCGCCGGTGCTTTCGCCGATTTTAAGCATATGGTGGACAAGCGGCGGGAACATCGCCGAACGCTGAATCGGCTCGGAAAGGTTGTTCCCCATCGCGACTTCTTCCTTTGCCGCGAGCAGTGCGTTTTTGAAGTGGATATTGCTCATCGTTGCCGCAGTTATGTCAATCGCTTCAATGAGCGGGATTCCCGCCGCAATCAGCGTGCTTAAAGTCCGTGACATTCTCGCGCAGGCGGTTTTTGTAACAAGATTGCCGAAGAGCGGCAGTTTAAGTACGAATTTTCCGAGAAGCCGCGTCCCTGCTTTACTTTTTGCGGCGTTCACGACAAAAATAATTAAAAGTGCAATTCCTGCCAAAATTAAGTACCAAAAGGATAAAACAAAGTTGCTCGCTTCCAAAACCACTACTGTCAATGGTGGTAGCTCCTGCTCCAAGTCCGTGAACATATCCTCAAAGGACGGGATTACAAATACTAACAACGCCGCAACTACTGCAATCGCCACAATAGCAAGCGAAGCAGGATAAATTGTCGCTTTTTTCATGTTGGCTTTCAGTGCGGCATCCTTCTCGAACCTTTCAGCCATTCGCGTAAACGAGGTTTCAAGGCTTCCCGAAGCCTCCCCCGCCTCAACCATTGTTACGAATATGTCGGAATATATGTTTCGATTAACCCGCATTGCGCCTGCGAGTGATTCGCCTTTTTCTACCTCTGTGCGCGTTTCCCATATTATGCGGCTCAGACACTTGTTTTCTGTTTGTTCTCCGAGCATTTCAAGCGTCGATAAAATATTTACACCCGCCGAAAGTATACTTACGAACTGACGGCAGAAGACCGCCATGTCGCGGGATTTTGGTTTTCGTTCAAAAAACTTTAAATTTATATCTTTTGATATGGCAAGAGAGTCCACAAGCGTCACAGCTATCAGCTCGTTCTGTTTAAGCCATTCTGCGGCTTCCTCGCGGCTCGCCGAATCGACTGTGCCTTTTTTCTCTTTTCCCTCTTTATCAACCGCCAAATAACTAAATGCAGGCAAAACCGAAGCCCTCCCCTCCACATATATTATATAATAGCTCACGCAGGTTCAATTCCCCGTAATTAATTATATTATAGCACCAATCCGACTCTTTGTCAATATTTTGTTTAAAATGGCGTATTTTTCATAATTTGAACCCGAAACCTTGTAAAAACATCGGCAGTTTTATTAAAAATAATACTTGCAATTCATGCGATTATATGGTATAATTAGCAGAAAAAGGAATGTAAATCAATGAATATAAAAAAAATGATGATGATTTCGGGTGGTTTATTCTTATTTGCTATTATCATGATTTTCATGTCTTATATAAATACAAACAAGGAAAACGCAGCCGCAAGGGAGCTTGCAGACAATCGGTTTATTTCGCAGCTTCTTGCAGAGGAGCTGAAAGAAAGCTCAAACAATTTAACCTCAGCAGTGAGAAAGTTTGTTGTTACCGGCGACGAGGAATATGCTCTTGAGTTCATGGAAATCGTTGAAATCCGCGCCGGCGAAAAGCCCAGACATGATAATCACTTGGTCGCTCCCGGCGAAACAGTCGCACTGCACACCTTGATGGAGGAAGCAGGCTATTCCGAACGTGAATTGGAGCTGTTGCAATTATCTGCATTGCTTTCCGAAAAATTAGTTGATATAGAAGTCGAGGCGATGAACGCAGTACGCGGAATATTCCCCGACGAAAGCGGCAATTACACTATTTTGGGTGACCCCGACAGAGAAAGAGGGCTCGGCTTGATTTTCGGGCAGGATTATGTAGCGGCAGTCGAAGAAATCATGCGACCCTTTGAAGAATTCACGCATGAGCTGAACGCGCGCTTCAACAACGGGTATGATATAATTAACGCAAGCGTTATTAATTCCGAGCGTATGATGTGGATTGCATTAATACTGAATATTGTTCTGTTTCTCGCCATTATGGTGATGATGTGGAGTTTAATTATAGGTCTTCATGAAGCTCGTCATACTGCGGAAGCCGCAAGCCAAACGAAGTCTGTCTTCCTCGCGAGCATGAGCCACGAAATACGGACACCGATGAACGCAATTCTCGGAATCACCGATATTCTTATGCAGAATCAGTCTCTGCCTTCCGAAATCGAAGCGGGACTCGACAGAATTTATAACTCCTGCGATATGCTTCTCGGAATTATTAACGATATATTAGACTTTTCTAAAATAGAAGCAGGAAAATTAGATATTATCCCCGCGAAATATTCAATCGCAAGCTTAATTAATGACTCCGCGCAGTTAAACATGATGCGCATAAACAGCAAGCCGATTGAATTCACGCTTGAAGCAGACGAAAATATTCCTTCGCATTTGATAGGCGACGAGCTGCGTATAAAACAAGTGCTGAACAACCTGCTTTCAAACGCGTTTAAGTATACAGAGAGCGGAAATGTCACGCTGTCTGTCGTTTATGAATCCAATCATCTTATAATGAGCGTCCGCGACACCGGCTCGGGCATGACGCGGGAACAGCTCGGCAAGCTATTCGGCGAGTATTCACGTTTTATTGACGAGCACAACCGAACTGTTGAGGGCACAGGGCTCGGGCTTGCGATTACTCACCGCTTAGTCGAGCTGATGAACGGCGAGATTCTCGTTGAAAGCGAACCTGACGTCGGTTCGTTATTCACTGTGAAGCTATTTCAAGAAGCAATCGGCAATGACGTATTAGGCAAGGAGAGCGCGGAAAACCTGCGGCAATTCCGAATGAATTTCATCAAGCACAGAAAAAGAGGTCATATCCTGCGCGACCCAATGCCTTACGGAAAAGTACTAATCGTTGACGACGTTGAAACCAATCTTTATGTCGCTTCAGGACTGATGAAGCTTTACAGACTCAGAATCGACACCGCTATGAGCGGAGCGGAAGCTATCGAAAAAATTAACAGCGGCAATGTTTACGATATAATTTTTATGGACCACATGATGCCCGAAATGGACGGCATCGAAACGACGGGAAAGCTCCGCGAGCTCAGCTACAGCGAGCCTATTATCGCGCTTACCGCGAATGCTGTTGCGGGGCAGGCTGATGTTTTTCTGAATAACGGCTTCGATGAATTCATTTCAAAGCCTATAGACGTCCGCCAGTTAAACACGATTCTTAACAGGTTTGTGCGCGATAAGCAGCCGCCCGAGGTCATTGAGGAAGCCCGCCGCCAAGCTCAAAGCACAACCGAAAATAACGACAATAATCACAATGATAAATTGTTAACAGAATCCTTTGTAAGAGACGCGCGCAAGGCAGTGACAGCATTTAATGAAATAAATTACGAAAGCATTGATTTGCATAAATTTACCACAGTCGCTCACGGCATGAAAAGTGCATTAACCAACATAAACGAAGCAAAGCTTTCCGAGCTCGCGAAGGATTTAGAACACGCGGGAAGAACCTCCGACATTGAGTTTATAAAGAAGCTGACGCCCGAATTTTCGCAGAGCTTGCAAGTTCTTTTGGATAAATTAGAAGTAACTCACGACGCTGATTCTGCGGATACTGCCGACTTGGCAGGTAAGCTTCACGAAATCGCAGAAGCCTGTGCCGACTTCGACCGAAAAGGCGCGCTGACACTGATTAATTCTATAACCTCCTGCTCCGGCGAAACGAGAGAAATTCTCGAAAAAATCAAAGAATTTATCACACACAGCGACTTCGACGAAGCTGAAAGTGCAATCAAAAACTATCTCAAAAGTAAATCGAAATTCGCAGGCAAAAGCGTCAGCGGCTTGGATATAAATAGCGGTCTCGACAGGTACGGCGGCGACGAAGATGTTTTTATTAAAGTCCTGCGTTCTTATACAGGCAGTATCAGCGCAATCGTAAGCGAGCTTACTGCGCTTGAGTCCGTCACAGAAGAAAACTTGAAAAACTACGAAATAAAGGTTCACGGAATCAAAGGTGCAAACCGCGACATTTTCGCCGATGAAATCGGCGAAGCCGCCGAAAAGCTTGAGCTCGCGGCGAAGTCCGCCGACTTCGAGTACATCAGCGAAAATAATAGCCCGTTCCTTGAAACAATGCGCGCATTTATCACGGATTTAGAGAATCTGCTCGCCTTAATTGACGCCGAAAACCCGAAGCCCGCGAAGAGCAAGCCCGAACAGGAAGTCCTTTTAAAGCTGCTCGAAGCTTGCAAAAGCTTCGATATTGACAACGCGGAAAAAGCAGTAGAGGAAATTGAAAAATATAATTACGAAGCACCCTCCGACAATGAGCTCGCCGAGTGGCTACGTGAAAATCTTGACATGATGAGATTCAATGAAATCGTTGAAAAACTTTCAAATATTCAATAAGCAAAGGGGTTTACAGTTATGGAGCAAACAAACGAAAGCACTCGCAGAAAAATAGTTTTAGTT
>WQYC01000040.1 GCA_009781425.1 Oscillospiraceae bacterium | reverse complement strand
TTTCGGTTTGGAGTTGCGGAGCAGCGACGAACCGGAGCGTGGACGGTGAGCGCGAATATGTAGGCAGAAATAAAAAATGAAAGGAGTGATTCCATGAAGAGAATTTGGCGGATATGCAGGTGGATTTATATAAAATTCTGTGATACCAAAGGCTGTATTGACATACACATTAAGAAAGTACAAGCCGGGGGTAAGAGCATGAAAACGCAAGAACCGATTAAGCTTATTAATGTTGTAAAAAATAAAGACAAGGCTGTTTTACAAAAGCTAATCACCGAGAAAATATCGCGTGTAATTAGCGCGGAATATAACAACCCCACGCCGTAAACGACGGCAGAGCCGTCGACGGCTGAGGGAACGTTGAAACTTCGTTATAATAATTTGTAGAACACTTGAAAAATATAGCAGTTTATGGTATAATAAAAATGTTCATTCGACTATGCCATACTGCTCCTCAAAACAAAGGAGGAAAATATGGTTAATGCCGGAATTTATACAAGATTGTCCGACGAGGACAGGGACAAGCTACACGGAACCGACGAAAGCGAAAGCATACAGAATCAAAAAGCGATGCTTGTTGACTATTGCAAGGAGCGGGCCTGGAATGTTTATGATATATACTGCGACGAGGATTATAGCGGTATTGACAGAAAACGCCCCGACTTCAACCGTATGCTCGCCGACTGCGAAAGAGGTTTCATAGACATTGTCCTATGCAAGTCACAATCAAGATTTTCAAGAGATATGGAGGTGATAGAAAAATATATTCACAATAAATTCCTTGAATGGAACGTGAGGTTTATCGGGGTTGTAGACAGGGCTGACACTTTGGACGTTGCAAATAAAAAAGCCCGTCAAATCAACGGCTTGATTAACGAGTGGTATTTGGAAGACACTTCCGAGAATATTCGCAAAACCTTAGACAGCAAGAGAAAGCGCGGAGAATTCACAGGCTCGTTTGCGCCGTTCGGCTATCTTGTAAACCCCGAAAACAAAAACCACCTCATTATTGATGAATATGCCGCACCGATTGTTCGTGATATTTTTAAATGGTACTTACAGGGCTGGGGTTATCGTAAAATCGTAATACACCTTAATGAACTCGGAATCCCGAACCCTACATTCTACAAGAAGCGTTTGAACAGCAAGTACGTCAACTCGTGTGCCGAGAAAAGCAAGTCACAGGGACTATGGACGAGCTCAACGATTTTTTGGCTCATTCGGAACGAAACATACATAGGGAATCTCGCGCAAGGTCGTTCTCATTTTGTGAGCTACAAAAACCGTAAATTAAAAAAAGTTCCTAAAGACGAATGGGTGCGAGTGTCGGACTGTCACGAAGCGGTGATTGACTTGCAAATATGGGTGCAAATGCAAGAAAAGCTCGGCGAAAGAACGAGGTCATGTAATTCTTCGCAGGAAATTCATGCACTTGCAGGGAAAGTCAAATGCGCTGTTTGCGGGAATCCGATGCTGCGAAATGTGTATTACAACAGAACGCAGACAAAGCAGTATTACAACCTAAAATGTAAGGCTTATAAAAGCGGTGCTATGAATTGTAGTAATATGTCTGCGATTAGCGGCTTACAGCTTGAGGGAGTAATTATAGAGCAGCTCAACGTATGGTTGAAAAACTACTGCGAACAGGACAACATAGAGATTCAAAGCGACTACGATGTTAAGCTTCAGCGGTTTAACACTGAAACGGAAGCGATTCTTGCGGCAAGAGCAAAAATCCTCAGCAAAAAAGAAAAGCTGTACGAAGACAAGCTTGAAGATGTTATTACAAAAGAGGAATTTTTATCCTTCAGTCGAAAGTGCGAAAAAGAAATCGCAAGCCTAAACGACAAGCTGAGAAACCTTGAACTGCAAGCGGAATCACTTCATCAAGCAAGCATTGACACCGAGTACAGGAAAAAGCTGATAGATAAATATACCTGTATAGACGAGCTTACTCGTCCCATTGCAGAGGAATTTATTGAAAAGGTTGTCATTGGCGAGAAGGTGAATCTTAATCAGCGGGAAGTCACAGTACATTGGAAATTTTAAGGGTTTATTAACTAAATAACTGTACGGGGTCAAGCCCGCCCGCCGTGGGTAGCAACCTCGTCTGTGGGATATTTGAACCTGCCACATGGCGGGCCCGACCCCGGCTGCATCGGCGCGGGCGGCGAGCTTGAAAAAGACATCAACCTCGCGATTGCCTTAAACCTCCGCGACCTGCTTGAATTCTCGGGTTTTACCGTGATTATGACGCGCGACACCGATGTTTCAATTCACGACGACGGCATTGAAGGACTGCGCAAGCAAAAGCTTTCAGACATGGAAAACCGCCGCGAAATAGTTGCGAATTACCCCGAAAGCATTTTTGTTTCGATTCACCAGAATCAATTTACTCAGCCGCAGTATTTCGGAGCGCAGATGTTTTATTCGACGGTAAACAGGGACAATTTCAGATTCGCGCAGACTATGCAGGGCGTGTTTCGCGAGCTTCACCCCGAAAACGACCGCGAAGCAAAACTAATCGACGGCGAATTATATTTATTCAGAAACACGCCTCAGCCCGCGCTGTTAATCGAGTGCGGCTTCCTCTCAAACGCAGAGGACACGGCGCGTCTCAGCGACAGCGAGTATCAGAAAAAAGTTTCATTTACAATTTACAGAGGACTTATTGAATTTTTGAGCGAGGGCTCAGAGGACGTACAAATGGAGGAAAGAAGCGATGAAAACCAAAGCCAAGCAAGCCAAAATATACTATTTATGCAATGACTGCGGGCACGAGCACCTCAAATGGAGCGGCAAGTGCGCGGGCTGCGGCGAGTGGAACACGCTCGTTGAATTTAAGGAGCGCGACGAAGCTTTGTCGGTAATCGGCGGCGCAGAGCTCACCCTGCACACCCTTGCAGACATAGGCAATAACGGCGGCGAAACACGCTTCGACACAGGAATGTCGGAGCTTGACCGCGTCTTGGGCGGCGGCTTGGTTAAAGGCTCGTTAGTGCTTTTATCGGGCGACCCCGGCATAGGAAAATCAACGCTTTTATTGCAAATTTGTGAACATTTGAGCAAGGGTTTAAAAGTGCTTTACGTTTCTGGCGAGGAAAGCGAACGGCAAATCAAACTACGCGCAGACAGACTCGGAATCAAGCCCGATAATTTATTTTTAGCCGCCAGCACCGACTGCGAGGCAGTCGTGAGCTCAGCGCGCAAAAATAAAATTGATGTGCTGATTGTCGACTCGATTCAAACCGTGACTATCAACGGAATCAGCTCGACTGCGGGCAGTGTTACGCAGGTGCGCGAGTGCACGAGTTTGCTCATGCGAATGGCAAAAAGCGACGAAATATCGGTGTTTGTAGTCGGTCACGTCAACAAGGACGGCGGCGTTGCAGGCCCTAAAGTCCTCGAGCATATCGTGGACGCGGTGCTTTATTTTGAAGGTGACAAGCAGCTTTCGTACAGGATTCTGCGCGCGGCAAAAAACCGCTTCGGCTCAACTAACGAAATCGGCGTGTTTGAAATGCGCGACCTTGGTCTCGCCGAAGTCCCAAATCCCTCTGCAATGCTGCTTTCGGGGCGACCCGGCGGGGTAGGGGGGATTTCGATTCTCTGCACGATGGAAGGCACGCGCCCGATTTTAGCAGAGGTACAGGCATTAGTCAGCAAGACAGGCTTCGGGCAGCCGCGCCGCGTTGCGAACGGCTTTGACTACAACAGGCTCTGCTTAATTCTTGCCGTTTTAGAGAAACGCACGGGCTTGCTTTTCGGGACCTACGACGTTTACATAAACATTATCGGCGGCTTGAAAATCGAGGAGCGCGCGGCAGATTTAGCAATCGCGCTGGCTTTGTATTCGGGACTCACGGACGTAGTTGTCCCCGAGGACTTAGCGGTCTTCGGGGAAATAGGGCTCGGCGGGGAAATCCGCAATATTTCAAGCATACGCGAGCGAGTGCGCGAGTGCGCACGAATGGGCTTCACGCGGGTAATAGTCCCGAAAGCCGCACTCAAAAATCTTGACAAGCGCGAAAACTACGGCATAAATATAACAGGCGCGGCTAACCTTAAACAAATGTTCGCGGCGTTGGGAAAGCAGATTATAAACAACGATGAAGCATGAAATGGAATTATAGAATGTAAAAAGCGGAGGCAAAATGCCTCCGCTTTTAGGTTGGATATTTTATTAATTTCCCCTGTATTTGTTTATTTGCAAATCGCTCCACAATTGCGCTTCAACAAATCCCCAGCCATTTTCATTTTTAGCTACCCAACCATGCTTTTTTATAATTTCGAGTATTTCATCATAAGTATATACCAGTTCATATGGGCTATCCTCCGTGTGATAATACTGCACGAATGAATCTCCGTATGTGAATGAAACGGTAGTCATGTCAAAATCCTCTACCGGTAATGCTATGTAATCCCCGTTTTTATAAAACTCTAATAACGGCTTGCACGGCGTAGCATACTCGCTTAATATTAAGTAATACGGATATTTTCTTTGTGCATTACCGTTTTTGTTTATAAATTGCTGCCGCATTTCGCACTCTAAATCACAACGCAGCTTATGCCTGTTGATTATAAATTTATCTGTAACCTGGTCGGGATTATAAACGCCGCCTTCTTTTTCTATTAAATAGCTTGCCATGCCGTCAAAAATTTTACGGGCTTCATCTGCGGGGAGCTCCGATATACTGCGAAAAGGTTCGTTTGCTTTATTGAAATAGTGATGCAGATACATTTCTTCACCCCGCTTTTAAAGCATCAAGTACACAACATCCAAAAATAACCGTATTTATCCTTCAAATACGCGCCGCCGCCTGCGTCGTCGGGTGGCGGGTGCGGTGCGAACGGCATTATAATCGTTCCGCCGACTGCGAGCTTCGCCAGCACTTTCTCAACCTCTTCCCGTGTTTTAAAAAGCACGAGAATTTCGTATTTTTCGGGAAGCGGCTCGTGCGGGTCAGAGTCAGAGCCGCTGATACTGCCGGTTTCGGTCAGCATAACCGTAGCGTGCATAATCGGTTTGCTTGGGTCGTTGTCCGGGCGCGAAATAAATGTAATTTTCCCGCCGAAGCACTCGGCGTAAAAATTAAACGCTTCCTCGCAGTTGCCGTTAAAGTGTAAATAAGGCATTACCATAAATTTTGTTTCCTTTCAATTCCCCTCTGTGGAGGGGTGCCGCGAAGCGGCGGGGTGGTTCGGACGCATTACATCGCTAATTTATAAATTTCCGTAACATCGCTTGCATTTAATTTCACATAACTGCCGAAGGTTTTATCATCGCCCACGCCGACGTGCTTTACAAGCTTCGGAATATCAGCTTCAGCCGCACCAAATTCCTTGAGCGACGACGGCATACCGATGGCTTTGAGGAATTTTTCAAACGCGGCAATCCCTGCGTCTGCGCCTTTTGTGTCCCATACGCGCTCAGCGAACTGCTCGAACTTGAAAGGATTCGCCTTGCTGACAAGCTTCATCCAAGCAGGGCAGACGACCGCCAAAGCCGCGCCGTGCGTAGCGTCGAAGAACGCCGACGGCCCGTGCGCCATGCCGTGGCTCGCCCAGTCCTGCTCGCGCCCGACACCGCAAAGATTATTATGTGCAATCATTCCCGCCCAAAGAATATTGGCGCGGGCTTCGTAATTATCGGGGTTTTCGAGCGCGCGCGGAGTCTCGTAAATAATAGTTTTCAGCACAGCCTCGCAGATTCTGTCGGTAATTTCGACTTCCTTCGTGTTTGAAAAATACCGCTCAAGAACGTGCACAATTATGTCCGTAGAGCCCGCCGCTGTTTGGTAAGCTGGCAGAGTTTGTGTCAGCTCGGGGTTCAAAATCGAGAACACAGGGCGCAGACATTCGCCGCCGCAACCGCGCTTTTCGTTGGTTTTCTCGTTGGTAATCACAGAGTTCGGTGAGCCCTCACTTCCCGCTGCCGCAATCGTGAGGATTACGCCAACCGGCAGAGCTTTTTCAACGCCCTTACCGCTGAAGAAGTCCCAAAAATCCCCGTCATAAACCGCACCCGCCGCGATAGCCTTCGCGGAGTCAATCGCCGAGCCGCCGCCGACTGCGAGAATAAAATCCACGTTTTCTTTTCTGCAAAGCTCGATTCCTTCATAGACGAGCGAGCTCACAGGATTCGGCTGTGCGCCGCCGAGCTCGGCGAAAGCCACGCCGCTTTCTTTCAAGCTTGCGACTACACGGTCGTACAAGCCCGATTTCTTAATCGAGCCGCCGCCGTAATGCAGAAGAATCTTTGTGCCGCCGAACCGCTTAACAAGCGCGCCTGCGGTACTTTCTGTACCTTTGCCGAATTCAAAGTAGGTTGGAGAACAAAAGCTGAAATTTAACATAGTTTATACCATTCCTCATTATTATTTTAATTTATTATAACACACTTTTAAAATTTTGGCAAGTATTAATAACATCAAAAACACCGCCGAAAGCTACTGCTATCGGCGGCGTTTCTATGTTAATGCAGTGCGGAATTATCCGAACCGCATTGATTATATTATGCAGTATTGACTATTTTAGTTCCTCTAAATGCCGTCGATACCTTTTCGGAATCGAAATATCAACAAAATAGCCTATTTCTGAAAGAAACTTCGATATAACAGAGAAGCCGTCCTTATAAAAAGCCGCTACACGCCTTGTTTTATCGGAGATGTTTTTATAATTCGCAGGGCAGATAAAAGTCCAGCTCGCGCCCTCCGCGCGGTCAACCGCAATGCGGAAGAACTCGTCGATTTCTGTGCCTCTGTAGCCTGCTTTTCTGAGCAGAATATGATGCTCGACAGCCTCGTCAATATGGCTCACGATTGCCTTTTCGCCGCCGAAAGAAATCACGGCGAGCAGAGGGTCGTCAACTTTTATGGCTTCATCGACAGGCATATTTCCGTCGTACTTGATTATTTCCATGATTAAGTCCTGCAACACTTTTTAAATTTCTTCCCGCTTCCGCAAGGGCAGGGGTCGTTCGCGCTTGCCTTTTCGCCCGCTGTTTTCTTAACAGGAACCTTCGAGCCTGCGTTCGCGGCGTCGGGCTTCATGACCTGCACGCGCTGTAGCGGGATATTCTGCCGAACCTGCACCGTCAGCACCATTCGCACTGTGTCCTCGCGAATCGACGCTATCATTTCGTCGTACATCGTGAAGCCCTCGTGACGGTATTCAACAACAGGGTCTTTTTGTGCAAACGAGCGCAGATAAATCCCTTGCTTCAAGTCGGACATTGCGTCAATGTGGTCCATCCACTTCTTATCTACGTTTTGAAGCAGAATAACACGCTCAAGCTCGCGCATAACCTCGGGCTTGAATTCCTCTTCGCGCTTCTCATAAAGCCCGATTGCGCGCTTTTGCAATTCTTCTTTTATATCCTCGCGGGTTACGTTGCTGAGCTCGTCTCTGTCATATTTCAAATCGTTTGAAGTCGTCAGTACGCCCGCCCAGCTCTCACGCAATCCCGTTAAGTTCCAGTCGTCGGCGGCATCGCCCTGACAGAAGGTATCAACGGATTCTTCGAGCGTTTCCATAATCATTGAGCGGATTTTTTCACTTACATCGCCGCCGTCAAGCACCGCTGAACGCTGACTGTAAATCGTCGTCCTCTGCTGCGACATAACATCGTCAAAGTCGAGCACGTTCTTACGAATCGAGAAGTTGCGTCCCTCAATTTTCTTTTGCGAGGACTCAATTACTCGGGTGAGAAGCTTGTTTTCAATCGGCTGGTCGTCCTCGATTTTGAGCGTTTCCATCATGCCGTGAACGCGGTCGCCGCCGAAGATTCTCATTAAATCATCTTCAAGCGAGATGAAAAATCTGCTCTCGCCGGGGTCACCCTGACGCCCGGAACGTCCGCGAAGCTGATTGTCAATACGCCGCGATTCATGCCGCTCTGTACCGAGAATGAACAAGCCGCCGGCTTCTTTCACTGCCTCAAATTCGGGGATAATCTGCTCTTTAAATTTATCGAAAAGCGTCTTAAATTTCTCGCGTGCATTTAAAACCTCTTCGTTATCGGTATCTGCGAAACCCGTAGCTTCTAAAATTAATTCTTCTTCAATGCCTTCCTTGCGCATTTGCGCTTTAGCGAGGTATTCGGGGTTGCCGCCGAGCATAATGTCAGTTCCGCGGCCCGCCATGTTTGTGGCGATTGTGACTGCGTTATGCTTACCCGCCTGCGCTACTATTTCCGCTTCACGCTCATGGTTTTTCGCGTTCAGAACCTCGTGCTTAATGCCTTCTTTTTTTAGCAGCTTTGACAACAGCTCCGAGCGTTCAATCGAAATCGTACCGACAAGCACGGGCTGTCCTTTTTCGTGGCACTCTTTAATCTGCCGAATCGCCGCCTTGAACTTTCCCATTTCGTTCTTGAAAACCTGGTCGTTGCTGTCGTCTCTGATAATCGGCTTGTTCGTCGGAATTTCCACCACGTCGAGGTTATAAATCCCGCGGAACTCCTGCTCCTCCGTCATGGCAGTACCCGTCATGCCCGAAAGCTTGCTGTATAATCTAAAGTAATTTTGGAACGTAATCGTTGCGAGTGTCTTGCTTTCATGCTTGACCTTTACGCCCTCCTTCGCTTCAATCGCCTGATGAAAACCCTCACTGAAACGCCGTCCGAGCATTTTACGCCCCGTGAACTCGTCTATGATTACAATTTCGCCCTCGTCCACGATATAATCCACGTCGTTCTTCATGATTCCGTGTGCTTTGATTGCTTGATTTACGTGGTGCAGAGTCGTCATGTTTTCGGGCTCCATAAGGTTTTCAACATTGAAAAATTCCTCAGCCTTTTTCACGCCGGCAGGGAGCAGCGTTGCGGTTCTCGCTTTCTCGTCAACGATGTAATCGCCCTCATAATCGTCATGCTCTTCCTTGCTGTCGAGCTCTACGACCTTAACCATTTTGAGCTTCCGCGCGAATTTATCCGCCTGCTGATAAACTTCAGAGGACTTGTCGCCTTGCCCCGAAATAATCAGCGGAGTTCTCGCTTCGTCTATAAGAATCGAGTCAACCTCGTCCACAACTGCATAATGATGCCCGCGCTGAACCTTGTCCTCCTTGCGCACGCACATATTATCGCGCAGGTAATCGAAGCCCAGCTCGTTGTTAGTGCCGTAAGTGATGTCGGCGGCGTAAGCCTCTCTGCGCTCCTCGCTGTTTTTGTCGTGTACAATAACCCCGACAGTAAGCCCCAAAAAGCGGTGAACCCGCCCGATTAAGTCGCTGTCGCGCTTGGCGAGATAGTCGTTGACTGTGACGATATGCACACCCTCACCCGTAAGCCCGTTAAGATATGACGGCAGAGCCGCAACGAAGGTTTTTCCCTCGCCTGTTTTCATTTCGGATATTCTACCCTGATGAAGCACGATTCCACCCTGGATTTGAACAGGGTAGGGCTTAATCGCGATTACCCGCCACATCGCCTCGCGGCAGACCGCGAAAGCGTCGGGCAGTATGTCGTTAAGTGTTTCGCCGTCAGCGAGCCGCTTGCGCAGGATTGCAGTTTGCCCTTGAAGCTCTTTATCGCTCATTTTCTCGTAAATCTTTTCGAGGTCAAGCGTTTTCTGCTTCATCGGCTCCATTCTTTTTAATTCCTTTTTGGAATAATCGCCGAAAAATAAATCGGAAAAACCCATTTTGTCGTTCCTTTCGTGTTTGACTTTATGTTGTGTTTAGATAATGCTTATATTGTGGTGTTAATTAGCTGATGCGGCAACAAATCAAACTCATTTTTTCCGTTTGTTGTTTCGACATAATCTGGGGTTTGTGTGCTAACTGTTATGAGTTTTCTTCCGTCATCATTAATCCACTCTTTTAAGATTTTACACCTAATAGCTCCGTCAGTAGGAAACTCGCTATCAGTCCATAAATCTTCACAGGTTACAATAGGGATTTTATCATGCACTAAATGAAGAACGCCCCATGCGTCTGTAAATTGACACTCTACAAAGCCGGGTTGATGCGTGTCTATGATTTTCAATATTTGTATTCTAATTTGAACCACATTAACACCACCTAATATAAATACTCTCCCCAAAACCTACTCAAAAAGACTCGTACTAAGATATTTCTCGCCTCTGTCGGGGAATACGACCACAACAAGCCCCGAAGTCAGCGTTTCGAGCGTTTTCGCTGCCGCAATCATCGCCGCGCCGCTGCTCATTCCCACGAAAATGCCTTCTTTTGCAACGATTTCGCGCGCTTTTGCATAGGCCTCCTGCGTGTCAATCATTATGCTGATGTCAATCGCAGACGAGTCATAAATCTCGGGGACAATAGCTTCCTCCATGTTTTTAAGCCCCTGAATATAATGCCCGAATTCGGGGTGCGCTTCTACTATTTTTATATCGGGATTCTTTTCCTTGAGGAATTTTCCCGTTCCCATCAGCGTTCCCGAGGTTCCGAGCGCGGAAACAAAGTGCGTGATTTTACCGCCCGTGTCTGTCCAAATTTCCTCGGCTGTAGTTTTATGGTGCGCCACCCAGTTGTGAATATTCGAGAACTGGTTCGGGAAGAAGTATTTATCGGGGTTCGCCGCGACCATTTCCTGCGCTTTCATGATTGCGCCGTCTGTCCCGAGCTCGGGAGCAGTCAGAATAATACTTGCGCCGAACGCCGCTATCATCTTCCTGCGCTCAACGGAAACCGCCGAGCTCATCACGATTTCAACCTTGTAGCCTTTTACCCGCCCAATCATCGCAAGTCCGATGCCGGTATTGCCCGAAGTCGGCTCTAAAATTATTTTATCCTTGGTAAGTAGTCCGTCCGCTTCCGCCTGCTCAATCATTTTGAGCGCGATTCTGTCCTTGACGCTTCCTGTCGGGTTAAAGCCCTCAAGCTTTGCATACAATGGCACAGCGGGGTTTGGATTTATGCGATTAATTCTGACTAACGGCGTTTTACCGATTGTTTCTAAAATGTTGTTATACATTTGCCGCCCTCTTTTTCGTAAAAAATATTTATATATTATATTATTTTTAATATTATAATATCCCACCACTCTGTAAAAGAGATGGGATATTTCCTGTTTCTTTGGTAGTTCCCATTCAGATAATACCATAAAAAGGTGTGCATTGTCAATAGCTCGCTCATAAATAATTCAATAAAGTAGTTGACAAACCGCAAAACCTGTGCTATAATGTGTTAGTCGTAATTCGCCGCTGTGGTGGAATCGGCAGACACAAGGGACTTAAAATCCCTCGCTGGCAACAGCGTAACGGTTCAAGTCCGTTCAGCGGCAGGAAGCAAAAAAGGACGTTTAAAACGTCCTTTTTTGCATTATTTCTGTATCTTCGCCATTTCCAAATTCCATTTAACGTGCTTTCTTATTTCGTCCTCACCCGTAAATTCAAGCCCGAACACCCGCTTCAGCTTGCTAACGCTGTACATCATCGGCGTGCTGTCCCAGCCTTTGTCTTCGAGTTCGATTTTCGAGGTTGATTCGGGAGCTTCTTCAAGAGCCATCTCAGCGACTCTCTCCCAAGTAACGTAATTCGCGGCGAGCGCGAGGAAAACCTCTTCGTTCAAGTCGCTTTCTAAGAGCGCGGCGTATGCCTTTCCAATTTGCTCAGCCGAAAGGAACTGCGTACCGTCGTGCTTGGTGATTTTAATCGGCTCGTTATTAACTACAGCCTTGGCTATATCGCGGAAGCGCGAGTCTAACTGCGTAGTTCCGCCGTCAAAGCAAGGCGTTGCATATGTATAGCCGGGGCGGATTACATTGCGCTTCATGGTTACTTTTTTGGCTTCCTGCCCTGCTTCGGGGAAATATTGGCTGAAGCCGAGAACATAAGCCTCAATCGCGGCTTTTGTACTGCTGTATAAATTCAGCGGCATATTGCAGAAGGTCTCGTCCATGTCGGGGCGGTTGTGCCCCATTGCCGCTGTTGAGCTGGTGAAAATGAATTTGCCGACATTAGCTTTTTCTGCAATTTCGAGCAGATTTACGGTTGCGAGTGTATCATTCGTGAGCATAGAAACAGGCTCATTGCCCCAGCCGAGCGCGATTGAAATAACCGCGTCACAGCCCTTGACGTATTCCTTCATAAGTTCATAATCGGTCATCAAGCCCTTTACAATCTTGATATTCCCCATGCCGAGCATAGGCGCGTACTTGTCGGGGGTGCGCGAAAGCACGATTACCTCGTGTCCTCTTTCCGCTACCGCTAAGGTTACATACTGCCCGATACAGCCTGTTCCGCCTGTGATGAATACTTTCATGGTGCTCTCCTTTTTGTTTAAAATTTTATGCTTCGCTTAAATCGTCGTACCATTTTGTCGCCGCGATGTATGAATCGTTCGCAAGTGTTGCGCTGATTTTATTTTCGTTCAAAAACACGGAAACGCTGTCCCAGTTTGCATATTCGTAGTCTTCAAAGAACTGCAGTAAATCAGAATATACGCCGTCTTTCTTTAAAAGCGAATCGTGAATCTCCTCCGAAACGGGAATCTCCTCTAAAAGCTCCGCTTTGCTCATTTCAAACGCGATATGAAGCAGGGAAAGCAAGCCTGTTATAAATATTTTCTTCGGGTCTTGCTTTACGTGAAAATGCGGTGAGAGAAGCTCCCCGAAGCGCGCCCGAATCAGCGACATACGCACAAGCTCCATCGGCTGGTCCTCGGCGATTCCGCGAAGCGCGAGAACAGCTATCCACTGCTTCAAATTTTCTTCGCCGAGATACGCTACCGCCATAGAAACAGACGACACGTTGCGTAAGCCTACCGCTGCTGAGTTTAAAATCCGCAGAAGCTTATATGTAAGCGCGACGTCGGACGAAATAATCGAGCTGATTTCGTTGAAATCCATGTAGCCGGAGGTGCTCGAAAGCTTTAAAAGTCGGAAATAATTCGCTTTCAGCGGGCTTATATCCTTGGTTTTTCTTTTGTGCTCGTGCGCGTCGGGCGCGGTATGACTGAAGAAATAGCCTTGATACAGGCTGAAGCCTGCGTTCTTCGCCATTACGTACTGCTCGGGCGTGTCTATTCCCGTCGCAATGAATTTTATTTTAAGGTTCTCTTTTATTATTTTCTTCTGCTCGGCGAGCTTCACTCTTTTGCTGTCGAACTTGCAAAAGTCTGCAAGAGCCAGCACTTCTTTAATCATATTTGATTCTTTAAGTCCGACGAGCGCGAGTTTATAACCGGTTTTGCGTAGGTTAAGATACAATTCCGCATCGCTTTTCGTGATAATCTCGGGAAGGTTAATCTGAACGATAAACTTATCACGCGGTAGTGATTTTGAGACGGCGGGGTTCAGCAGGCGGCTCGAAAAGGAAATAAAGTACCGCATATCGTTTCTGATTTCTTCGAGCCCAAGCGCGTCAATCGCGCGGTTAACGCCGCTCAGACTTATGGTATTATCCTCGCCGTCGTTATTTTTTTCGTCGCCGCGGTCAATCAGCTCATACCCGAAGGTTGACTGCGTTGCATAGAGCACAGGCTGTAAATTAATGAATAAATCCTTGAACTTCTGCGCGACATCGTGCTTTTCCTCGAAAACACTGATACGATTACGCCCTTGCGTCTTCGCGGCATACATGGCAATGTCGGCTTTCCGCAGAATTTCAGAGAGGTTCGTGCCGTGCTTCGGGAACGCAGAAACGCCGATGCTGAGCGTGCAGGACACCTCAATATTCGGTAGCGTGTATGAGCAGAGCGCGGTTGAAATAATTTCTGTGTAAGCTTTTAGCATTTCCTGCTCGGAATCGAATTTATCGGGCGCGTCGGAAAACAGCAGGACGAATTCATCTCCGCCGAGCCGATACAGCTTCCCCGCGAAGGCGGGATTCGCCGATAAATGCTCTGTTAATCTGCGCAAAATCATGTCGCCCGCGTTATGACCGTATGTATCGTTGACAATTTTAAAGTGGTCAAGGTCAAACAGCGCAATCACGCCCGAAAGCATACCGCCTGCGATTAGCTCCTCAAGCGCGTTAAAATCCTCTTGCAGCTTCCGCCGATTCGGGATTTCAGTAAGCTGGTCAAGAAACGCCAATGAATACAGCTTTTTATTTACGTCTTTTTCCTTAGTTATATCGCGCGTAAAAAACACAGCCGCAGGCTCCTCGTCGAACCATTCGACAAGGTTGCAATTAGCTAAGTAAACGCGCTTCTGCGCGTCTTTAATCTCAAAGTACGCGCCTGTTTTTTTGCCGCTTTTCCTCCCGAACGGGCAATAATCGCACAGGTTCTGAAAATTCCTTGCGAAGCTCAGTTCACAACTCAGCTCTAAGCCCGATTCGGAATTATCCGAGTTGCTATTAGCACCAATATGCGCTCGTGCCGCCTGGTTCGCGAAAATAACCTCGCATTTTTTCCCGCGCACTGCGAAAACATTCAAATCGGGCTGATTTAAAATGTTTTTCAAAACGCCCTCGACATCTATGTTTTTACCCTTTTTAGAGAACATTTGCACCTCCGCAAATAAAATTTGCTTGTCTTAAAGGATATTATAACACAGATTTTTTATAAAAGCAAGGAGTTTACGACAGTATACTTTCAAATTTATCAAAATATTTTGAAAAATTATTGACAAAGCGTTTAATCCATGATATAATTATGTGGTTGCATAAATTTGCACCTTTAGCTCAGTTGGTAGAGCAACTGACTCTTAATCAGTGGGTCCCGGGTTCGAATCCCTGAAGGTGTAACGTGTCTTCCCACAGGAAGCTACTACGAATCCCGCTCAAACACTGTGTTTGGGCGGGATTGTAATAAATTAAAATAGGAGGGCAAAAACATGAAAATGCGTATCGTATCTGTAGCCGCATTGCTTTCACTTGCTTTCCTTTTTATATTTTCCGCTTGTTCGCGTAATCAGCCGCCTGAAATAACCCCCGAAACCCCTCCTGAAATTACAACAACCGAGCCGGTCGGAACTGCCGAAACGATAATTACAACCACTACGCCCGCGCCCGTAACCATCACTCCCGCAGAAACCGAACCGAAACCGACAGAAACCGCCGAGCCTAAGCCCGTGGAATCCACAGAGCCTAAGCCTGCTGATTCCACTGAACCGATAATTACAACACCAACAAGTACAAATACAACCACGACCACTACTCCCGCTCCCGTAACAACAACTCCGCCCGCGCCTGTAGTCGTTGCGCCTCCCGCGCCGAGCCCCGCCGTAGTCAGACTGCCGGTGGCTTCGGGAACGAGAACCTTTGAAACCGAGAGCTCCGTCATCGACTATTCAAACACGTCTGACGGCTATATAATGCTTAAATATACGGGCGACCGCTCGCGAATTCTTCTTTGGATTTATTCGCCGTCCGGCAACAGATACCAGTTCCACCCGTCCGTTGCGGAGGCACAGCGGGGCTTCCTCGCGTTCCCCTTGTCCGAGGGCAACGGAAGATATACAATCGAGTTCTATGAGGGCGAGGGAACGCTCTATTCGCCTGTTGACAAGCAGGAAATCGACGTTGCGCTCAGCTACGCGCATATGCCCTTCCTTATGTCTAATTACTACGTTAATTTCACGTCAGGCTGTGCGATAATAAGAAAAGGCGAGGAGCTGAGCGCAGGGAATCTTACCGAGCTTGAAAAAATCAGCGAGATTTATAACTGGTTCGTGGAATCTATCGAGTACGACTGGAACCGCGCTGAGACGGTGCAAAGCGGATATGTTCCGAATCTTGCGGAATTAATGCGGGACAGAAAAGGCATCTGCTTCGATTATTCATCGGGAATGGCGGCAATGCTGCGAAGCCAGGGAATCCCGACCAAGCTCGAGGAGGGCTGGGCAGGCAGTGAATATCACGCGTGGATTAGCGCGTATACGCGAGACGTGGGTTGGGTGAACACCTGGATTAGCTTCAACGGGAGCAGTTGGACGCTGATGGAACCGACGATTGCCGCAAGAAGCAATAACGAAGGCAAGCAAAGCTTCAGAGACTTTGTAAACAATAAAAGTAATTACACGACCCTATTTATCTATTAAGGAGCAGGATTTTAATGAAAATTAAAACTAAATCAAGCGCGTTTTTGTCGGCGTTTTTCACAGAGCTGGCAATGATTATCGAAACAGGAATCCCGATAAGCGACGGACTTCTCATGTTGATTGACGATGAGGAGGACGAAAGGACGAGCAGTTTTTTCAAGCTTCTTTACAGCGAAATGGAGGACGGCGGAAGCTTTTCGGTGGCGGCAAGGAAAATCGGCGGCTTCCCGGGATACGCCTTAGATATGTTCTTAATCGGCGAGAAGACAGGGCGGCTTGATTCTGTTCTGCGTTCGCTTTCTGTATATTATGACCGTGACGCAAAAATCAAGGAAAGCATTAAAAGCGCAGTGGTTTTCCCGCTTGTGCTGTTGGCGTTACTGCTCGGTGTCATGTGGATTCTGCTGACGAAGGTGCTTCCCGTTTTTGAAGACGTGTTCGGGCAGTTCGGGGTTTCGCTCAGCTCAACAGCAGGCACGCTCATGCGAATAGGCGGCACGCTCGAAAGGTTTTCGCTGATTATTCTGTCGGCTGCCGCGTTAATCGTGATTTCAGCCTTTATTACATATAAAATACCGTCATGGCGAAAGTGTGCTAAGCGTGCTTTCTCGTTCCTTTTCAAGAACACCCGCCTCATGAAAAGCCTGCTGACGGCGCGCTTTTCCGCTTCGATGGCGATGACGTTGAAAAGCGGACTTGATATAGACCAATCGCTGACGCTCGCAATTATGTTTGCGCCGAGCCTTCACGACGCTGAAAAAATCTTTCTTTGCCGCAAGGCAGTCAATGAAGGACAAACCTTCAACGATGCAGTTTTAAAAACAAATATACTTTCGCCGCTGTACTGCCGTATGCTTGCGTTAAGCTTTAAAACAGGCAGTACCGACGAAATCATGGAGCTGATTGCCGAGCGCAGTGAGGAAGAGGTCGCCGCAAGCATCGACTCGCTCATAGGTAAAATTGAACCCGCGATGGCGTTCATTATGTCCGCGCTCATAGGCTTAGTTTTGCTGTCGGTTATGTTCCCGCTCCTTGCAATCATGGGTTAATTTGAAACTATAGAAAAGAGCTTTTATGATTACTTCAAAAAAACGCAAATCTTCACTTCCCGCGCTAATAATAACGCTCGTGCTGTTCGCGGCGATTGCCGTGTTTGTGCTCGCGGTGCTTAGCAGAGCCGCCGCTTCCTCCGAGGAGGAGGCTTTGCGCGCTGTCGAGGAAAATATTATCCGCGCTGTTGTGAGCTGTTATGCTTATGAGGGTATTTATCCCGACGGCGTTGAATATCTTGAAGAGCATTACAAGCTTGTGATTAACAGAAGCAAATATCTCGTTTTTTATGATAAAATCGGCGATAATTTAATGCCGAATATTCGCGTGACAAGGCGGGTGAATTAAATGGAAAATAAACACAGCTCGCTTGGCTTTGCGGTTAGCATGACGTTGTTTACCGTGTTTGCTTTGTTTTTAGTTTTAGTTCTGCTTGCGGGGGCATCGTCGCTCGAAAGCATAGCCGCTTCTGCCGAGGAACGCTTTTCCGAGCGCACGCCGTTGCTCTATATTGCACAGAAAATCCGCTCGGCTGACCGCGCTGACGCTGTGCAAATCACGCAAATTGACGGCGTTTCTGTTCTTGTGCTGACCGACAACTCGGTTCAAATTTACATTTATTATTACGACGGCTACTTAAATGAGCTTTACACCTTCGGCGTTCCTAATTTGCGGCTCGGGACGCGGCTTTTCGCCGCGGAGAGCGTCAGCTTTGAGGTTGTTGAAAAGTCATTAATTAAAGCAACTGTAGATGATAACAGCATTAACGTAAGTCTTATGTCGGAGGTGAGCGAATGAAAAAAGTAAGAACGCGCATAGCAGGGAAGAACCTGCTTTTAGCTGAGCTGATTATTGTTATTCTCGTCTTTGCAATCGCGGCGACAGGCTGTGTAACGCTGTTCGCGGCGGCTCGTGAAGACGCGCAATACAGCCGTGATTTAACCAATGCTGTAATCATGGCGCAAAACACTGCAGAAATTTTCAAGGCAACGGGCGTGCTCAGCGGAACAAGTATAAATGATTTATGGCAGGATTTAATACTAAACGAAAACGGCGATATACTCACGCTTAACATTAAAATCTTGAAAGACACCGAGGTTATTTATGAGCTTACTGCAGCCGTCTTAAAGGAGGGAGCGTCATGAAGCGCAGACAACCCTTGAGCGTTGGTATAACTTCGCTTTTCGCAGTGCTGATTATTCTTTGTCTTACGGTTTTCGCGGTGTTGGCGCGGCTGTCTGCACAGTCGGAGCGAGGGCTCGCGGAGAGAGCGGCAGAGGCTGTTTCAGCTTATTACGACGCCGAAAGCCGCGCAGTTTCGCGACTTAGCGAGCAAGTAACCTCCGGTTCTTTCACCGAAGAAATCGACGAGAACAGAAGCCTGCGCGTAACGTTCAGAATCACAGAAGACGGGAGATTCATTGACGAGTGGGCAGTCGTGAGCAGTGTTGACGAGCCTGCACCCGATATTAATAAAAACAACGAATCAATAATTATGACTTTTGAGGAGGATTAAATCTGTGGTAAATTTTTTATCGCTTTTACAAGAGGGTTTCAAGAAAAAAGCATCTGATATATTCATTATATCGGGGCTTGGCGTGTCGTTTAAGTGCGGCGGAATCATCGCTTCCGATGAGGGTAATGTTCTCTTAGCGGCAGATACAGAGCGGATTATAAAAGAAGCATATGCCATGGCGGAGCGCAGTTCCGACCGCCTTAGCGAGCTTGGCGACGACGACTTTTCGGTATCGGTGAAGGGCTTGTCGCGGTTCAGAATTTCCGCTTATAAACAGCGCGGCTCGCTCGCGGCTGTAATTAGAATCGTGCCGTTTGAAATCCCCGACTACAAAAACCTTAATATTCCCGAAAACATCATGGCTATTTCCGAGAAAACCAAAGGGTTAGTGCTCGTGACAGGTCCTGCGGGTGGCGGGAAATCCACGACACTCACCTGCATTATTAACAAAATCAACAACACCCGAAGCGGGCATATAATCACGCTCGAAGAGCCGATAGAATATCTTCACCGTAACGCAAAAAGCATTATCAGCCAGCGGGAAGTCCGCGCAGATACCGAGGGCTACGTTCCTGCACTGCGCGCGGCTTTGCGGCAGTCGCCCGATGTGATTTTAGTTGGCGAAATGCGCGACTATGAAACCATCAGCACCGCCATGACCGCCGCCGAAACAGGGCATCTTGTAATCTCAACACTGCACTCGGTCGGCGCAGCGAACACAATTAACCGCATTATTGACGTCTTCCCATCAAATCAGCAGCAGCAGATTCGGATTCAATTATCGCAGCTTTTGCAATCAGTTATTTCACAAAAGCTGATTCCCTCTGTTGACGGCGCACTTATTCCCGCGTTTGAAATCATGCACTGTAATAATGCAATCCGCAACATGATTCGCGAGAGTAAAGTACATCAAATTGATACAATTATAAACGCTTCTTCCGCTACTGACGGCATGATGGGCATGGATAATAACATCATGAAGCTTTTCAAATCCGGTAAAATCAGCCGCGAAAATGCCTTGGCTTTTGCAGAAACGCCGGAGCTTATGGAGAGGAAGTTCAATGCTTGAGCACAAAAATTTTAACAGACTTAAAGAGCATATTCTGTCGGAAGCCATTTCCGCGCGGCTGAAGGAGGAATTGCTGAATAACACGGGCGCAAGCGATTTCTTTGCAGTTTTTCTGTCGGTCTGCGATAAAAAAGAAAGAGCGCGTGTTTTCCGCGGCAGGGGAAGCACCTTAAACGCCGCTTTTGAAAATGCCGAGAAAAACCTCATATCGTTTTACATAAAAAATAAAAAGCTGTTTAAGGGCGATTGGGTCAAGGCTGACGTAGTCACAAGCTTTGAAACGATTCCTACTGCGCAGTTAAACAGCCTCATGGTTAATGAACGCTGGACGAACTTTTTGCGTACAGGTATTTCCTTTACGCCCGATTTTTCGTGCTCGTTTCTTGAAGCTGAGCTAAACGGCAATAAAGTATTGACTTACTATACAGAAAAAGAATACAACGCTAAAAAATTCGATTATAACTCCTGCCGTATTAACTTAGAAAACCTGAATCGCTACCTCAAGATTTATTACGGCGCAGAGCCTGTTAAACAGATTCCGAAAAAAATCACAATCTTCACTGCCCGCGGATTCTTTTGCAATAATGACGAAGACGGAGTTATTCACGAGCTTTATAACGACAGCATGGATTACGGCAGACGCCGAATTCCCGAGGTAGACGCAAGCGTTGTAAAAAACATTATCGTCGGCGCGTCCCGCTTTCTTGCGGAGCAAATTGACAGCGGCGGCAGATTTATTTACGGCTATTATCCCGCCTTCAACAGAAAGCTTTCCGATTATAACATAGTTCGTCACGCTTCTTCGCTGTGGAGCTTGATAAATCTTTACCGCATGAGCGGTGATAAAAGCTTAGTCCCGAAGCTTGACGCGGCGATTGACTATATGGCGACCTACATTGAGCACAAGGACGCGTACACAGCCTACTTGGTTGAGAAGAAGTCCGGTGAAATTAAACTCGGCGCGAACGGCGTCGCGATTATTATGTTCACCGAATATATGGACGTTTTTATGAGCCAGAAATATACCGATATTGTAAGAAAGCTCGCGAACGGTATATTAGAGCTTCAGAACCCGACAAGCGGCGAATACTGGCATATTCTCAGCTTCCCCGGCTTTATTCGCAAGGACGAATACCGCACTGTTTATTACGACGGGGAAGCGACCTTCGCGCTTGCCCGCGCTTACACTTACTCAAAGGAGCAAAAATATCTTGACGCGGCGAAGGCGGCAGTGGAAAACTTCATCGCTAAGGACTACACCAAGCACCGCGACCACTGGGTTGCATATTCGCTGTTTGAAGTGACGAAGTATGTTGACGATGTAAGGTATTACGAATTCGCACTGCGTAACGCAGAGGTGAATTTGTCTGCGATTTACAACCGCGCAACCTCGTTCCATACATATCTCGAAATGCTCATGGCAAGCTGGCGCACCTATCAGCGCGCTGTTAAGTACGCCGTAAAGTCAGATTATATCATGAATTATGACCCGTCTAATTTTGCGAAGACGATTTACTTTCGCGCCCGCCATATGCTGAACGGCTATTTCTACCCCGAGTACGCAATGTACATGAAGTCGCCGTCAGACGTCGTAGGCTCGTTTATGGTCAGGCACCATAATTTCCGCATACGTATCGACGATATACAGCATTTTATCGGCGGTTATTTCTTCTATAACCTTTATTACAGTGAAATCCGCAATCATTTAACCGACGAATTTATTAAAAGCTTGGACGCTACGCCTGCTGTCAGCGAGCTCGCAGAAGTGAAGGCGACGGCGCTTCCGTCTGTGTCTGTGTACGACGTTGAAGCCGTGTTTCATTTGAACAAGGATTTCGGAGGCGAGCTCACAGCCGTAGAGCAGAGGGCTCTCAGCCGCCACGCGATGTTCAAAGCCGCAGGAATAAACTCGAAGCTCGTAACATTGAAGCATAATTTGAATCCGTGCGAGTGCATGAAAAAGTACAGTATAGGCGAAGACGAATATCTGAATGTTTATGATTATTTCCAGCATATAAGGCATTTTAAGCAGGTTAATATCTCGCTCGAGGACCTTTTCCCTCACACTATATATAAGTGGAAAAAATTCACGTTCGAGGACGAACCCGAGGTTTCAGATTATAAAATCTATCTCAGCAAAAAAAGAATCGCATACGCGCATTATGTCGGCGAAACGCTTGTTTACATCAACCGCTTCGATTCAGTGGGCAGGAAAACCAAGCGCAGTTATTACGACAGCCGCGGCTTCCTCTCGGTTGAAAAATATCTTGATAAGGACGAGCAGGTTATACTTGAAACTTTCTTCTCGCCCGACGGCAAGAAGGTTCTTGAAAAGCATTATCACGACATAAAAGACGGGGAAGGCAAGCCCGTGCTCTCGGCGATACGATTCAAAGAAGGTAAAAAGTGGCGGGTATTGCAAAACGAGGACGAGCTTACTGCGCTCTTTTTAGACAGCGTGTTAAACAGTAAAAAAGATTTAATAATCGTCGATAAAAATGCTTTATACATTGACGCGCTAAAGCTCATGAAGAAAAAAGTCAGAAAAGCCGCTGTTATTCACAATCGGCACACGGGGAACAACGAAGTCCTCACCGGTAATATTATCAGCAGTTATCGCGAGCTTTTCAATTCACTCGGCGAATTCAGCGCATTAGTGACGTTCACGGACAAACAGCGGCAGGAAATTATAAGAAGATATAATAACGCGGACAAAATATTTGCGATTCCCGAAGCTGTTCCGAAGCTCTTGCATACTTCTGCACCGAGCTCAAAAGCGGCGAACGCGCCGAAAATCATAACCGTGGCAGAGTTTGACCAGCACAAGCGGCTTTCGCTTTCGCTCTTGGCTTTCAGCGAGGTTATAAAAAAACTGCCGCAAGCGGAGCTTCATCTTATCGGATACAGCGACGAGGATAACGAGGTCGGGCGGGAATTACGCGAGTTAGTGTCTGCGCTCGGCTTGGAGGACAATGTTCGTTTCCGTGGCTTCGTGCCCGATATGCAGAGCGAATATGCTTCTGCGAAGCTGTATGTGCTTACGAGCCTGTACGAGGTTTTTCCCACTGAGCTCTTAAATGCTATGGCGCACGGACTGCCTGCTGTATCGTTCGATATAAAATATGGGGTCTCCGAGCTGATTGAAGACGGGAAAACAGGCTTCCTTACTGCTGAAAACCCCGATGAGCTTGCAAAGAAAATGCTTCTGCTATTAACAAATGAAGCGAAATATGAAGAGTTTTCAACAAAAGCTTACAACAAATCGCAGAGCTTCAGCGAAGAGCAGTTCATAAAAAAGTGGAAGAAATTATTTTTAGCAATATAAAAAGAAGCGGCATTTAATGCCGCTTCTTTTATTTTAATGTTAAATTGTTGTGTTGCCTTCTTCGGGCTTTTTCTTTTTGAGTGTTCCTGCCGCCGCGAGAAGTGCGCCTGCCGCAGCTAAGCCTAATGCGCCTGTTGCCGCCGTTGCACCTGTATACGGGTTGCTGTCGTCGAATTCCATCACGCCGCGGGGAACGGGAGCGTCGTCAATGCGAACAGAGGATTCATCATCTTCGCCGCCGTCATCGTCCGCGAAATCCATCACGCCGCGCGGAACGGGAGCATCGTTGATTTGTATAGAGGGAGAATCATTTTCGCCGTCGGGGTTGTCAATTGCGGAGCCTGACGTTTCGCTGTCGTCATCGGGGTCGCCGTTCTCGCTGTCAGAAGTATTTCTGACACTTACCGTGTTGCGCTCTCTTTGGGTGGGCGTAGAGTCGGTGTCTGCGTCTGCGTCTGTATCAGTGTCAGCGTCTGTATCAGTGTCTGTATCGGTGTCTGTATCGGTGTCTGTATCGGTGTCTGTATCGGTGTCAGCGTCTGTATCAGCGTCAGCGTCCGAATCAGCGTCAGCGTCCGAATCAGCGTCAGCGTCCGAGTCCGAATCAGCGTCCGAGTCCGAATCAGCGTCAGCGTCTGCGTCTGTATCAGTGTCAGCATCGGTGTCAGCGTCTGTATCAGTGTCTGCGTCGGTATCAGCGTCTGTATCGGCGTCTGTATCGGCGTCAGCGTCTGTATCAGCGTCAGCGTCAGCGTCCGAGTCCGAATCAGCGTCCGAGTCCGAATCAGCGTCCGAATCAACGTCAGCGTCTGTATCTGTGTCAGCGTCGGTATCAGCGTCTGCGTCGGTATCAGCGTCTGTATCGGCGTCTGTATCGGCGTCAGCGTCTGTATCAGCGTCAGCGTCAGCGTCTGTATCAGTGTCAGCGTCTGTATCAGTGTCAGCGTCTGTATCAGTGTCAGCGTCTGTATCAGTGTCAGCGTCTGTATCAGTGTCAGCGTCTGTATCAGTGTCAGCGTCTGTATC
>WQYC01000039.1 GCA_009781425.1 Oscillospiraceae bacterium | reverse complement strand
GAGTTCGTGGAATATATTGTCAAAATCCCCCTCAAATAAATTCTTGCTTCCTGTGAAGCGACCGCCCTTTAGCGCGCGAGCGTGAACGGGCGGTATTTTTTCTGTATGTTGTGTTCCACGTAGAACATCGCACAAGGCTCGCTATATATAATGTTCTACGTGGAACAATTTTCTATATGTAGCCGTTGACGATTTAATAAGTTTATGTTATACTTTAAAAGCACAATAAATTTTAAGGAAACATTTCACAATTATGGGAACAATAATAGCAATAGTTAACCAAAAGGGTGGAGTCGCCAAGACGACAACCGCCATAAATCTCGCCGCCGCGCTCGGAAAAGCAGGTAAAAAAGCCCTGCTCGTTGACCTTGACCCGCAGGGCAACGCCACCACCGGCTACGGAATAGGGAAGCGCGAGCTCGTAGCTACCACCTACGAGGTTCTGATGGGCGAAGCCCGCCCCGCGGAAGCAATCGTCAGCACAGCTTTCAAAAACGTCGATATAATCCCCGCGACTCAGCTACTCGCCGAGGCGGAAGTCCGCCTGCACCAGTTCGACGTAAAAACCTTACAGCTTCGCAAGGCTTTAGTGCAAATCAAGGACAACTACGATTTCATAATCATCGACTGCCTGCCGTCGCTCGGCGTTCTCGCCTTGAACGGCATTTCCGCCTGTGACAGCCTCATTATCCCCATGCAGTGCGAGCCGTACAGCCTTGAGGGAGTCGCTGAGCTCATGACCACGGTCAAGCGGGTGAAAAGCTCCACCAACCGCCACGTAAAAATCCTCGGAATCGTCTTCACAATGCTCGACAAGCGGCTGACGGTCAACCGCGATGTCATGGATAATATCCGCACAAAATTCCCCGATGATATGATTTTCAAGACGGAAATCCCGCGCAACGTCCGCATCTCGGAAGCCCCGAGCCACGGCGAGCCGATAATCTATTACGACGGCTCATCAAAGGGCGCGGTCGCATATACCAAGCTTGCCAAAGAAGTATTAGAAAAGATTTAACGAAAGGTGAAACATCATGCCTAAAAAATCCGGTCTCGGTAACATAATGGACAGCATTTTCGATGATAATTTCCTCTCCGGCGACGAAGTCGCAGGAAAAAACATATCTACCCTCAAAATCAACGAAATTGAGCCTAACCGCAGTCAGCCCCGTAAGCACTTCGACAGCGAAAAGCTCGCCGCGCTCGCCGAGAGCATCACCGCTCACGGCATAATTCAGCCAATTACCGTGCGCCTTGTAGGCGGCACGTATCAAATCGTTGCAGGCGAACGCCGCTGGCGCGCTTCAAAAATGGCAGGTCTTGCAGAAGTCCCCGTGTTGATTGTTGAGCTCAGCGACTCTGAAACAATGCAAATCGCGCTGATTGAAAATCTACAGCGCGAGGACTTGAACCCGCTTGAAGAAGCAGGCGGTTATCATGAATTAATCGAAAAATTCAGCATGAAGCAGGAAGACGTTGCCAAGAAAGTAGGCAAGCCCCGCTCGTCTGTCACAAATTCGCTTCGGCTTTTATCACTTCCCGAGCCCATAAAAGAACTCGTGAAAAATAACGAGCTTTCAAAAGGGCATTGTAAAGTCCTGCTCGGAATCAGCGATTCGATTCATATGGTGCAATTAGCGCAGAAAACTGTAGCAAACGGGCTTTCTGTCCGCGCTCTCGAAAACCTCATTAAATCCCAAACCGCTCCTAAAAAAGAAGAGGTGGTTCTTAATAAAAAGCCGATTTATGTCGAGGCTGAAATTTCTCTCCGCAATACAATCGGCAAGGCTGTCCGCATAAACGAGGGCAAAAATAATAAAATTACTATCGAAATAGATGTTTTTTCCGAAGACGAGCTGATTGAAATAGTCGGCGCAATTTCAAACAGAGGGGTT
Source organism: Oscillospiraceae bacterium (assembly GCA_009781425.1). GTDB lineage: Bacteria > Bacillota > Clostridia > Oscillospirales > Ruminococcaceae > Ruminiclostridium_E. Next base: position 25,947 of record WQYC01000039.1, on the reverse strand, counting down.
TAAATTTATATGTTAGACACAAAATTTTTACGCGAGAACCGCGAGCTCGTTGAAAACAACATGAAAAAGAAGTTCCAAGATGATAAGCTTCACTTAGTCGCAGAAGTAATCGAGCTCGATAAATCTTACAGAAACAAGCTTAAAGAGCTCGAAATAAAACGCGCAAGCATGAACAAAACCTCAAAAGAAATCGGCGCATTAATAGCGCAGGGTAAAAAAGAAGAAGCCGAAGCCGCAAAGCTTGAGGTTTCTGACTTGAAAAAGGCTATTCCCGCTATAGAAGCCGAGGTCGGTGAGCTTAAAGAAAAAGTCCGTGAAATCATGTGCAAAATCCCGCAAATCATAGCGGACGATGTTCCGCTCGGCAAGGACGACAGCGAGAACGTCGAGGTTGCCCGCTTCGGTAACTGCACTAAAAAAGCCTTTGAAATCCCTTATCACACTGATGTCATGGAGAGCTTCAGCGGCTTAGACATAGAAAGCGCGAGAAAAACCAGCGGCGCGGGCTTCTACTACCTCAAAGGCGATGTCGCGCGGGTTCACTCCGCGATTCTAAGCTATGCCCGCGACTTCATGATTAACCGCGGCTTTGAATACTACGTCCCGCCGATTATGATTCGCAGCAGTGTTGTTTCGGGCGTCATGAGCTTCGCCGAAATGGACGGTATGATGTATAAAATTGAGGGCGAGGATTTATATTTAATAGGAACTTCTGAGCACAGCATGATTGGCAAGTTCATGGACGAAATTATCCCCGAAGAAGCTTTACCGCAAGCCTTAACGAGCTATTCGCCCTGCTTCCGCAAGGAGGTCGGCGCGCACGGCATTGAAGAACGCGGTGTTTACAGAATTCATCAGTTCGAGAAGCAGGAAATGATTGTGATTTGCCGTCCCGAGGACAGCATGGAATGGTTCGGCAAGCTCTGGAATAACACTGTTGATTTTTTCATGTCGCTTGATATTCCCGTGCGCGCGCTTGAGTGCTGTTCGGGCGATTTAGCCGACTTAAAAGTCAAAAGCATAGACATAGAAGCATGGTCGCCGCGGCTTGAAAAGTTCTTTGAGGTAGGTTCTTGTTCCACGCTTGGCGATGCACAAGCCCGTCGCCTCGGAATCCGCGTTCGTTCAAGCGAAGACAAAAACCATAAATATCTCGCGCATACGCTTAATAATACTGTTGTTGCTCCGCCACGTGCGTTGATTTACTTCTTTGAGAATAACTTAAATGAAGACGGAAGCGTTAATATTCCCGAGCCGCTTAGACCTTATCTTGGAGGGCAAGTTAAGATTGAGCCTAAACAATAATAAAAAAACCGCTGATTAAACAGCGGTTTTTTTTTATTTCTATCCCTCAAAAACACTGAACATTTTCTCTGCGTCTTTCAACATATAAATATCTTCCCACGGTAAAATTCGGTTATCTTCATTAAAATATTGCTTTACTGTGTCCTCAAATTCTTGCTCTGATACCTCGATACCGTTTACAAAGTGAGCGAAAATAATAATATTTAGTTCAAAGTCTGTTTCATCTGCGAAGGTTTTTGTAAAATCCATACCTCCGTTTAATTCGAGTAACTCGTTATCTATCAGCTCAAAATACGTAGTGAATAAAACCCCGTACGGTCCTACACCTGTAAAGACGTAAATGCCTTCATAGCCATCAAGCTTGTACTTTACGCCCTCGGTAAGATGTCTTAAATGAACCGCTTCGCCGTTTGTAAATGTGTATACTTCAATCCTTACATCTAAACTTGAGTAACAGAGAAGCAATTCTGGAATTCCGTCTCCGTCAATATCAAACAGCATTGCTCCGTAAGGGTCTTCATTTGAGTTACTGTTTTTATATGGCTCTATTACAGCCATATAGGCTTCTTCCCAGTCTAAGAGTTGCTTAGGAGGTTCAATTTCAGTTGTATCAATCGTAGTGACAGCGATTGCTTCGGTAGTCGTTATAACTGCCGGTGCTTCAGTTGTCGTTGTAACTTCTTCCGCTTCTCCCTGTTGTTCAGGTTGTGTTATATGATATTCACCCTCGGTACAAGCCGAAAACAGAAACACACCCGCTAATAAAATCACAATCAATCTTTTCATTTCAACCTCACCGGCACCACCACAAACAGCACATCACTGTCGCCCTCAACAGGCGGAATAATCTTAATAGGCGCAAGCTCGGTCATAAATTCAAGCTTCACCTCATCGCAGTTTGAATTCCTCAGCGCGTCAATCATGAAGCGCGGGTTAAAAGCCACGCAGAAGTTTTTCTCGCCGACTCGCTCGTCTCTATTTTTTATGTTCGCTTTCGTAACCTCAATTTCCTCATCAAACTCGCCGAGCCCTGTCTTGCACGACAGATAAATGCAGTTCTTTTCATCATCTATTTCGCAGACTACCGGGCTTTTAAAGCGCTCGTTTATAAATAACAATGAACGTTCAAGCGAGTTCGTAAGCTCACGCACGTTTATCGTCAGCTCACGATTTGATTGCGTTTCAACAAGCTTTTTGTATTCCACGAACTTTCCGTCAAGCAGCCTTGAAAATATCGCATAATTCTCTTTAGAAAAGCAAATTTGATTCTTATCAACAACTACAGTTACGTCGTTTTCCTCGTCCGAAAGATTCCGAGTCAGCTCAACTACAGTCTTTTCGGGAACTATGAAGCCCATGTTCTCGAAGCTCAGCGGCTCTTTACGCAGCGCAAGCCGCACTGCGTCAGATGCTACTATGTAAAGCATATTATTTTCAATGTCGAACCTTGCACCCATCAGTGCAGGGTTTATATCCTTACGCGCAATTGCGTGCTCAATCTGCGACAGCATATTTTTGAGCACTTTTTCTTTCATGGTGAAACTTACGTTTTGGCTCAGCTCGATTATATTCGGGAAGCTTTCAGCCTTTGTCCCTTGAATATTAAGCTTTATTTTCCCGTAAGAAACTATAACCTTTTCGTTTTCCTTAACCTCAACAGTTATTTTCGCACCCTCGGGCATTTTACGTATCATGTCGGAGAAGATTCTCGACTCAACGATTATTTCACCGTCCTGGTCTCCAATGACGTCTATATTAACACGTATGCCTGTTTCAAGGTCATAGCCTGTAACTGTCAGTTTATTTCCTTTAAGGCAGAGCAGAACCCCGTCAAGCGCGCTGAACGCTGTTTTAACAGCGCAGGCCTTTGATGCATTTATTACGGCTTCGGCAAGCGTAATCTTGTCAGCTGAAAATTTCATAAGAATCTCCTTTATGATTAATATAATATATAGTTTATTTTTATAGTTATTATAAGACGCAAAAGTTAAAAACAGGAAAAAAAGCAGGCTATAGCTTATTTTAAATTTAACAGTTAACTGTTAAATTTTTGTTAAAATGTTTAAAATTTCAAGCTTTAAACTTTTGATTTTATTTTAAACGTTGAATGTTGAATAATTGTTTAAATGTAGGGAATGGATTCATCCATTCCGAGCGGAACGCATTAATGCGTTCCCTACACGATACTCCCCATATTTTTAATAATATCATCAATAGAAGCGCGGTAGGAATTATCTTTTTTAATTATATTTTTGACCTTATTTATAGCGTAAACAATAGTCGAATGGTCGCGGCCGCCGAACTCCTGTCCGATTGCGGTATAGCTTAGGCTTGTTGTCTTGCTGATGACGTATATCGCCACCTGCCGCGCAGTTGAAATCTGCGCGCTTCTGCTTTGCGAGCGCATATCCTCATTTGTCACGTTATAAATAGCCGCGACTTCGTTTATGATTTTCTCAACAGTAACAGGAACAGGCTGCTGGTCGGAAAGCACATCGCGGATTACATTCTGCGCCATAACTATAGTCGGCGGGAATTCTGTAACTACTTTAAGCGCGTTCATTTTAAGCACCGCGCCTTCAAGCTGACGAATATTATTTTTCAGCCTTTCAGCGATAAATTCCATTACATTCAGTGGAATATCAAGACCAAGAAGCTCCGCCTTGCGTTTTATAATCGCGAGCCGCGTTTCAAACTCTGGAATCGAAATATCCGCAAGCAGTCCCCACTCGAACCGTGTGCGAAGCCGCGGTTCAATATTAATTATTTCCTTGGGCGGGCGGTCAGAGGTGAAGACGATTTGTTTATGATTCATGTGCAGCTCGTTAAAAGTATGGAACAGCTCAACCTGCGACTCCTTCGCGCGGACAAAAAACTGCACATCATCAACTAAAAGCACATCTGCGCTTCTATATTTTTTCTTGAAAGCGTCAACCGTATAATATTTTACAGCCTCGACAAACTCACTCACAAAAGTCTCTGCGTGAACATAAATTACGTTAAGCTCGGGGCGGTTATTTTTGAGCTCGCGGCTGACCGCGCTAAGCAAATGCGTCTTTCCGAGCCCGGGCTCGCTATATATGTAGAGCGGATTATAGACAGCTTCTCCGCCGCCTGCCGCCGCCTTACAGGCGGAATAGGCAAGCTTATTACTTTCGCCTACTATAAAAGTATCAAAGGTATGCTGATAGATACTGCCCGCTACAGCTTCCTCAAGCTTATTAACCATGATTTCGTCGTCTTGAAGCTCGGTTATCGGCTCAAGCTTGGTTTTCTGCTCAGTTGTTAAGGTTACGTCTTCTTCCGAAACAAATTCAACCTCAACAGCGAAGCCTAAAACCTCTCTGAAGTGCTTCTCAAACAAAAGCGTATAATTCTCTGCGACAATCTGCCGCCCGTAAGGCGACTTAACGTAGAGAATAGCTTTATTATGGTTTAATTTCAGCGGCTGAATCGGCTCAATCCACAGCTTCATCGCTGTTTCAGTAAGGTCAAGCCTTTGCTTTACCGCTTCATATAAGTCTGCGAATGAATTCATTTATTTTTCTTCTTTCCTTTTGCGTAGTTCTGCCGCGAAGCCGGCTTTATAAAAGCTGTAAAGCTCGCGTCCTTTTTTCTGCCCGAAACGCTTAACCATATTAAGATACAGCTCGTGCGATTTACCCGCATTAGCCATTAATTCTGCGGCGATTTCAGCTTGCTCTGTGGTGGGGGTGAATGTAGGGGGTTCGTCAATTGTAGGGCGCGTCGCCTCTGGCGCGCCGTTTTCGGGTGGTTCGGGTTTATCAGTCGGCGTGCCGGGGGCGTCACGCCCTACAGCCGATTCCACCACCAACTTCTCCAACGCCTTCGTTGCCTGCGCTTTTTGTTTTCTCTGCGCTTCCTGCCACTGCAAAAGCGTGCGGATATTATTGAAACGCCGAATAATCGGCTCAAAGCCGCAGTAGCCCTGCTCCCAAAAGTCCATGATAAAATCATAGCCGCTATCTTTACTTATAATGTAAAATTCCGCGTCGGGGTTCTTGTTTATGCGGAAGCCGAGGTAGCAGGAAAGCTGAAAGTCGAGTGCGTTCTTGCCGCCGCGCTTGATTTTATAATAGCTCAGCTTAGATTTGCAAAACATCAGCTTGTGCAGAACGTCGAATGTAATTGAGTCGGCGTTGTTACTGTAAAATATAACAACCTCGTCTGCATCGGTCAAATGGTCAACGCCTGTCATTCCCTCGGAATGGACGTTTTCAAAATCGATAAAAAATATTCTCATATGCTTGTCCTTTTTGTAGGGAACGGATTTATCCGTTCCGATAATTATGCACATCTTTGACGGAACGCATAGCGGTTTCCGCAGAAAACGCTAAATGCAGTTCCCTACATTACGAATCATGTATAGTCCGATTTTCCGCAATCGAACTCCGCAGCACGCGGATTCTCGTGCGGTCGCCGCCTGTTTCAATCAGCACAGTGTCGTCCTTAACGCTAAGTACCCGCCCGATAATCCCGCCGACGGTTACGACCTCGTCAGCGACTTGTAAATTATCGCGCATGGATTTGTCGGCTTTTGCACGTTTTTTCTGCGGTTTGATGAGCAGGAAGTAAAACACGCCTATCATAAGCGGAATCCATATCAATGTGCTGAGCATTTCCATGCCGCCGGGCGCGACTGCGGCGTCGCTGGTAACTTGTCCCGATAATAAAGGCAGATAATTAATAAAATTCATTTCTTTTTGTCCTTTCTGTGTTGCGTTTTTATATTATACCATTTTATATAGAAGATTTCAAGAGGTGTTTAAAATTTTCAGTTAAATGCACGGAATCGTAGGGAACGCATTTATGCGTTCCGTCAAAGACGTGCATTGTTTCGGAACGCATAAATGCGTTCCCTACCTTATCACAAAGTTCTCATATCCCAGCTCTGTGAACACTCCGAGAATATCGGTTATTTCGCGGTCTGTGAGATTATCGCGGTTGAGGAAGGGCGTGATTTCAAAGCCGCTTGTCTGATTCTCCGCCTGCTTAAAAACTAAGCTCACAAGAGCCCCCGTGTCCGCAGGAAGCGCGACAGTGCTGTGCTCGCCTGTTCTGTATTCTGTTCCGAAATCTTCTTTATTATAAACTAAAAGCAGTTCAAAGCCGTCAAGGTAACGCCTGCCGCGAAGTATTTCAGCTGTGCCGCCGAATCCCGCGTAGCTTTCAACTACATCGCGGACGGTCATTTCTAAATAAAACGTAGCACTGCTGACTTCCAAAGCATTGACAAATCCCGTTAGCCCGTTATAACGTGTCGCGGGTGCAGTAAATTCAGCGGCAATCACGCTTCTGTCGTAATTTCTGAAGTGCGGAAAGGTCATATTCGCAAGAATAATATCCGTGAAGCCTGCGTTCACAAGCTCGTCTACTATGAACAAATGATAATCGCGCGTGCCTTGCAGAAAGGGATTCGCCCAGAGCTTGCCGCCGTTTTCGAGTCTGTCGTCAGCCCAGCGTCCACCCGTTTCAAACACATAAGAAACATCAGCCAAAACGCTCGGCGCGAGACGGTCAAGCAGGGTATTAAGCCGCAAAATCGGCTTCACACCCGTTTCCTCAAAGGCGGCGAAAATCTGCTCAGCTGTCAGCGTTCCGCGAATAATATCCGAGCCTTGAATCGGCTCGAAGCCGCTTTCATAGAACAAATGCCCTGTGCTGTCCTTTATTTCAAGCACGACGGCGTTGAAGCCGCTAAGCTCCGCCTGTCTGATATAAGCGGCAAGCGAGCTGACATTATCAAGCACGGAGGAAGGCGCAGTAATCGCATTAAAATGCGTAGGCAAGGCAACAGGCGGGTCGGGTTCGTCCGGTGTAGGGTACGACGTCCCCGGCGTACCGTCTTCGTGCATTTCGGGTTCAATTTCCGGCGCGCCGAGGGCGTCGCGCCCTACGGGTTGTTCGTTCGGAGGAGAATAATTAAAAATCGCGCTCCCTATACTCCAGCCCACAAAGCCCAAGGTGCAAATCACCGCAAGCATAACAGCGACCTCAATCGCCTTGCGGCTTCGGCTTTTGCGGGGCTTATACAGGCTTTTTACCCGTTTTATTTTCCTTCCCTTTGCCATAATTGTTCCTTCGTTAATTGTACATTGTACATTGTTAATTGTAAATTGTCCGTCATCTCGTCGCGTAGCCTACAAACGCATATAAAGACAGCGAAATGATTCCGATGTAAACAAGCGTAATCGGCAGTCCGCGGAACGCCGCAGGTACGAGCTCGCTGTTAAGACGCGGGTGTGCAATATAAAGCAGATAGCCCGCCAAAAAGAACCCCAAGCCTGTCCCGACTCCGAAGCCGATGTAGCCAATTAAGCTTTCGCCGAACTGCGAGCTCAAAAACAGCGCGCCGAGAACAGAGCAGTTGAAAACCGAGAGATGAACATAGGTTTTGATTTTCCCGAAAACCTTCGGAAGAAACCGCCAAACCAAAATTAGGCTCAATATATAAATAAAGCTTATTACAAGTATATATAAAAGAGGCGTAACTATACCGAAATATTCCCAGCTTGAGAAATTTCTGTCTAAAACCCAAGCGATTATGGAAGAAAGAGTAGTCGAGTAGATAATAACAAGCGAAAAGCCTATAACGTGCTCGCGCTTACGTGAGGCATAAATTAATATATTCGGACCCAACGCCCGCTCGAAAATAGAATTCTGCAAAAAGATAGCCAGCAGAGCAGCATTAAAAAGCGAAGCGAATAATTCCATTATGTTTCCTCCGCGGGACGATTACCATCGTCCCCTACAGGTTCTTTATTAATTGCTAATTGTTCATTGTTCATTGTTAATTTATTATATATTGCTCTGCAAATCCCTGCAAGCACGCCGACTAAAATAAATCCGCCGAATGTTGTTTCAAGCGCAGGGAGCGACAGCCCTGTTTCAATGCTCAGCGAGCCTATTGCAGAGTTGACAAGTATATCGCGGATAATCCCTGTTAATAAACAAACGATTACAAACCCCGCAATGTACCCCAGCGCGTCAAGAAGCATCTGAAAATAAGACAGGTGAAAAAATCTTGTCTCGGTTTTGGAGAGAATAACGTGATTAATTACAAGAATAGGCAGGTAAATCCCCGCACGGACAATGACCTCTTCGCCTAATAAAAATTGGCAAGCTAATATCGCAGGAATATACAGCGCGCTCGCGATAAGCGCGTAAGCAATAATCCGCACTGTGTAAACCATTCTTCTCGGCAATAGCCTGCAAACCGCCACCGAAAAGAACGTCACAAGCGAAAAGACAACGGAAATCGCCGCCGCGCTCTCGAAGTCTGTCGCGCCGGCTATGACGGGACCGATGAGCAAGCCGCTCATGAGGACTATGTTCTGACGGACTAAGCCGTCAGTTAGACGGGCTTTCGTTTTCGGTATGTTCATTTGGTTCCTCGTTCTCTGTTAACGGGCGGACAGGGACGTCCGCCCCTACATTCGTGGTATTTTTAGCAATTTCTATCTGCTTTTCTGCTTCCTTTTGCGCTTCCTTTGCGGCTTTGGCTTCGGCTTTTTCGATTTCTCTTTGCGCTTTTGCTTCCGCTTTTAAGACCTCGGCTTGCGCCTTAGCTAATGCCTTATCGAGCTCGGCTTGCGCCTTGGCTTCGGCTTTTTCAGCTTCGATGCGGGCTTTTTCCTCTTCCTCGGCGGCGAGCTTCGCGGCGAGTGCGGCTTCTGCCGCCGCCTGCGCGGCTTCATCGGCGCGTTTGGCTTCAAGCTCGGCTTCAACCTTAGCTTCTATTTCCGAAACAGTCTCAGCGATTTCATCAAAGTCGGTGATTTTGATGTCATTCCCCTCCTTGGAGGGGTGGCGCGAAGCGACGGGGTGGTTTGAGTCTTCGCTTGTTTCGGGTATTTCCGGGACGCCGAGGACGTCGTCCCCTACATTTGGCTTCAGCTGCTTAACCGTATCAAACAAAGCCTTATAAGACTCCGCGATGAACGACGGATTATTTTCCGCAGTCTTTGGCGTTTCCCGCTTCTTTTTTGCAATATCCTGCAAACTTCCGAAAAAGTCGGAAATAACCGTCAAAACATTCCGCTTTTTTCGGTTAACTTTGATTACCTTATTATCAATTGCGGGCATATTATAGCTTGAGGGGTCTAAATCTATTTCCATAGTAGCGGTTATATCGCCCGTGAATTCAATGCCCGACTTCGCTTCCTCACTGAACCGTTCATACGCCGAAAGCCGAATCCTCATGGATTCCATGAACAACGCGCAGGTGTCCGCGACTCTCGCTGCAACTATATCCATGCGGTAAGAGAAGGCGTTCGCGATGAGCAGTGCAAAAATGAACCAGCCCTCAACCCGCCCGCGGAACATTCCGTCATTACTGCCGCGGAAAACAATCGTAAGCACGCCGAGCAAAACGCCGTAGTAAAGCCTGCCGAAGACTGTTTTCGGGACAGTCTGCGGGTCGTTCGCAAGGAACAATAATGCGAACAGCAAATATCCGCCGAAGAGCTCGCGGACTAACGCTCCGATTACATCGTCGTAAATCGGGAACACTATACGCGAGATAGTTATGACAGAAAGGCACGAAATTGTAACAACAAAAGACACAGAACGCCTGAATAATAGGCATACTGCTGATATAATAATAATAAGAACGTGCGTAGTGCCAATCGGTCCGGGGAAGTTCCCGAGAATCAAATCAAGCCCCGGCAGAACAGGGAACTCGCCGCGGTGAAGCAGAAGATTCTCAAGTCCGACGCTCGCGGCAATTGGAACCTCGCCGAAAATATGCAAAATTTCGCCCGGTGCGGGGAATAGAAGCATACTCGCGGGATAGCATATAATAAGAAAAGCAAAGGCAGTCGCTGTCGGGTTGAAGATATAATTATCCTTGCCGCCGAAGATATGCTTCACGCCTATTGCAAGCGACGCCCCGAAAATCAGCAGTGAATAAGGCAGGGTAGCAGGGGACATCAGCGCAAGGCACAAGCCCGAGGTAATAGTCGATAAGTCGCGCGGGTTATAGATTTTCTTAGTGAAATAACAACAGAGAATGTCAATAATCACGCTCGCAAGCACAGCGAAGCCCGCCAGCAGAATCGAGCGAGTTCCGCTTTTAATCACCGCCATAGCCAATAAGACCAGCAGAAAAAGAAGCTGGTCGCCGTATATATGACGCGGTTTTCTGTTTAAAAAAGAAAGTTTTCGGTTTTCGCGGCTTTGTTGGACATTGGTTTCAAGAATTTCCATTTATAAATCCTTTTTAGTTTGAGGTATTTTATGCAGATTGATATTTTATCGTCGAATACGCTAAAGCTGACGCTCAGCAGAATAGATATGTTTGACCTTGATATAAAATACGAGAGCCTTTCGGGGAAGAACCCCGAGACTAAGCGGCTTTTGGCGCACGTCTTGAAGTCAATCAGATTAGACCAGAAGGTCGGCTTCGATTTTTCCTGCGAGCGGATTTTCGTTGAAGCTTTTCCGCGCCCCGACGGCGGCTGTATGCTTTATGTGTCGAGCCTTGAAGCTGACGGGCGCAAGCGCAAAACGCACTTCAAAGTAAAACCTGACGTAGGGAACGGCGTCCCCGACGTTCCGTTTAATGAAACAGAAGCAACCTTCCCACGCGCTTTAAACCTAAAACGCGATAATTACAAATCACTTTTAATCATAGAAACCGAAAACATGAACGAGCTCGGCGGAATCTGCCGCTGTCTCAGTCAGCAGAAGGAATGGGAGCGGCTGAGCTTCGAGAGCACGCTGTATTTATCATCGAATTCTGCAAATAAATACAGATTAGTAATCAAAGGCAGTAAAAACGAACAACAGCAATTGTCTTCAATCATTAAAGAATACGGCGAGGTTCTCCGTGGCGAGCGCGAATATATGCACACGCAGGAGCATTTCAAGCCTGTAATCGAAGAAAACGCGGCAGAAAAATTAAGCGAATTGCTGTAGGGGCGACCCTATGTGGTTGCCCGTTATTCGGGACGCCACACAGGGCGTCCCCTACAACCTCGCAACTCTTATCGAAAGCATTGCGCCGACCATGTCTTCGCTGTTGAGCAGATATGTACCGACTACGGCTATGTTCGCGCCTGCGCGGAAGGTCAGGGGCGCGGTTATATCATTGATTCCGCCGTCAACCGAAATATCGATGTTAAGACCGAGCCTGTCCGCTTCCTCGCGGACAGCTTTTATTTTTTCGATGGCTTCAAGCTGAAACGTCTGCCCTCCTGCACCGGGCTTCACGCTCATGATTAATACTACATCACAGAGCGGCAGATAAGGAAAGATTTTTTGCACTTCGGTTTCGGGATTGAGAGAAATTCCTGCTTTTTTACCATATGAACGAATTAATTTAAGACATTCGGCGACGTCGCAGTCGCTTTCTTCATGAATCGTGATTATATCCGAGCCCGCCTCCGCGAAGAGCGGAATAAGCTTCGTCGGGTCGCTGACCATGAGGTGCGTGTCGAAAGGCAGAGCAGTATGCGGGCGCAGCTTTTTAACCACGAAATCACCGAAGGTTATGCTCGGGGTGAAAACGCCGTCCATTACGTCTATGTGAATCATGTCTGCGCCTGCGTCCTCGGCGCGCCGAAGCTCAAAGCCGAGGTTCGACAAATCCGCGTTCAAAATCGAAGAAGAAATTAAAACTCCCATAAAATTCCCTTTATATATATTGTATAGATTTATATATTTTTTATTTTAACACTTCTGTTAATAAAACGCAAGTGCTTTATTTTGCATTTTAAAAAAGAACATGACGTTATTTTCGCATCAAAAAATATCGTCATACTATTTATTGTTCGCGGCTGACAAAATATTCTATATATAGTTAAAAGATGACATTATTTTACATTTAAGGAAAAAAGAGGAAAAAAGAAATAAATTTTTTATTTTTAGCAGATTTTGGTGAATTATAAAACATCATGTTCTTTTTACTTTAGTTTTTCATTTTTATTTTTCATATGAACAGGCGGAATAAATGCTCAAGCCGTTTATCGAAAAAAGGTGAAAAAACTCGAAAACCTTAGCAATAATCGCATGAGCAGAATATTAATACAAAGTATTCATATTTGTTTGTAATAATTGCAGATTGTGTCGAATCCTCGCAAACTCGCGCAGGGAACGCATTTATGCGTTCCGCGGTTAAAAGCGCAGTTTTATACAAATAGTAAAATAACGCCCTCATATGATTATTTGTTATAACGAAAAGAGCTTCGCTCAATTAAAAATAAATAAAATCGGCAGAAGTATATTCTTAAAGTATACGATTTCATGTAATATACGCAAAGTATAAGCTTGCAAAATAGAAAAAAATGCGTTATAATAAAGAAGACGGCGTTATTTTAAAAAGCGGAGAAATAAAACTATGTTTTTTTGGAATAAAAAAGGACGAGGCGAATTAAATTCGCCGGAGTATATAATAGTAGGCCTCGGCAATCCCGGGACGCGCTACGAAAACACAAGGCACAACTGCGGCTTCATGGCTTTGGATTTGCTCGCTGAACAAGAGGGCTTTAAAATAAAGAAGCTGAAGTTTAAATCGTTGTGCGCTTTAGAAACTATAAATAACGTGAAATGCTTTTTAATGAAGCCGACGACTTTTATGAATTTGAGCGGCGAAGCAGTCAGAGCCGCGATGGACTTTTATAAAATTAAAATTGAAAACGTCATTGTTATTTTTGATGATTATGCTTTGCCGCTCGGAAGCGTGAAAATCCGCCGAAGCGGAAGCGACGGCGGACATAACGGTATCAAAAGTATAATTCTGCAAGCCGGCAGTGATAACTTTCCGCGGATTAAAATAGGAATCGACAGACCGAGTCACCCTGATTTCCCGCTGAAGGACTGGGTGCTGTCGCCTTTTAAGAAAGCCGAGGGGGAGAAGCTGGAGGCTTCTCTCGCCGGCGCGGTTGAGGCAACGCGGCTGATTATAAAAGGCGGCGTGGATAAGGCGATGAATGATTTCAATGGACAATCAAAATAATAACATAAAGGAGAAAACAATGCTTCAAATCAAAAACCTCAAAAAAAGCTACAAGGGCTTCGCTGTTTTGCACGGCTTGAACATGAGCCTTGAAAAAGGCGATGTTTACGGCTTTCTCGGTCCAAACGGCTGCGGGAAAACCACCACCATGAACATTATCTGCGATATTATCACCAAGGACGAGGGCGAGGTCAACTTCGAGAATAAGGAAGTTAAAATCGGCTACCTGCCCGAAACGCCCGCGCTTTACGGCTACATGAACGGCTATGAATACCTTGATTTCATCGGGGCTTGTAGCGAGTATGACGGCGATATAACCGCGCGGACTGCCGAGGTGCTTGAAATCACAGGCATGACCGAGGGTGCAAAAAGACGCATAAAAGGCTACTCACGCGGCATGAATCAGCGAATCGGAATCGCCGCCGCGCTCTACGGAAAGCCCGATTTAATCATACTTGATGAGCCTACAAGCGCGCTTGACCCCGAGGGACGCGCAGAGGTCATGGAAATCATAAAAAAGCTTGCGGAAACAGGCTCTACTATTATATTATGTACGCATATTCTGTCGGACGTTGAGCGAGTCGCGAACAAGGTCGGCATTATCCGTAACGGTGTGATTCCTGTCGAGGGCAGTATTGAGGAGATTAAACGCAGGTTCGAGGGGAACGTTGCAATAAATATTCGCTTGCTTGAACAAACGCCCGAAGCCGTCACCGCGCTTAGTAAAATCGAGCTCGCCGAAAAGAGCGATATCTCAATGACAGGCGGGATTACTGTTTACGCGAAGGACGGCGTTAGCGAGAAGGATTTTTACAATAAAGTAATCATGACGCTCGCCGAGAATAACATTCTGCCTGAAGCTGTTTCGTTCAAGCGGCTCAGCTTAGAAGAAATTTACATCGGCGTGACAAGCGGGAGGTTAATATGAACTTACAAATAAAATCAAGCTTCAAAAAAGAAATAATGGCGTTTACAAGAACCAAAAGGTTTTTTATTCTGCTTTGCGTTTTTGTCGGCTTTGCAGTTTTTGACCCTGTTATGCTCCGCGCAATGGGTGCGATTTTAGTGACTCTGGGTGAAATTGATATTATGGCTGACGCGCTTGAACAGATGACCTCAAGCGCGATGAACGGCGTGTCGAGCTTAGTCGGCGACTTAACGCTTTCGGGATTGATTATCTATTTGCTTTTAATCAACAGCTTCGCAGGGGGCGAGCAGAAGAAGCGTTCAATTATAATTCCGCGCACCTCGGGGCTCCGCAGTAAGGCTTACATCACGCCTAAGTTCATCGTTTACCCTATTGCGGCGTTTGCTTTATGTCTGCTTGCGGTGCTTGTAGCGGCAGCGGTTTCGACGGCTATATTTGTCGAAAAGGATATAATAATGCCGCAGATTTTGGCGGCGGGAGCTCTGCTCGGAATGAACCTCGCGATGTTCACTTCTTTTCATTTATGTATCGGAACAGCGACAGGAAAAGCGGGACTCAGTGCGGCGATTTGCATAGGTGCGGCGATTATTATACCGGGGATTTTTTCTGTGCTCAGCATGGGGATTGACGGAAATTTAATGGCTTACAATCCTTTCGGGCTTGCGGCGATGGCGAACGAAGCTGTATTCAAAATGCCGAACATGGGCGAAATGCTCGCGACTATTTTAATTGCGATTGGGCTTATGGTCGCCTGCTTCTTCCTCGCGCTCTTCGCGCAGAACGCGCAGAAAATTGATAATAAAGGAAATGAGATATTGATATGAGTTTTAATGTAGGCTTCATCGGTACAGGCTGGATAGCCGAAAAAATGGCGCAGACACTGATTCCTATGGCAGACGAGGGTGTTTTCCTTGCCGCTGTGGGCTCGCGGGACTTAAAAAAGGCAGAAGAATTTGTAGGGAATGCATTTATGCATTCCGATAACACGCAGATTGCCGGCGGAACGCATAAATGCGTTCCCTACGGTTCATATGAAGAGCTTGCGGCTGACGAAACGCTTGATTTAATCTACGTTGCCACGCCGCACTCGCACCACTACGAGCACGCAAAGCTGTGCATGGAAAAGGGACGCAATGTTCTTGTTGAGAAGTCGTTCACGGTCAACGCAAGGCAGGCGCGGGAGCTAATTGAGCTTGCGAACGAGAAAAAGCTTTTGCTCGCCGAAGCGATTTGGACTCGCTATATGCCGAGCCGCTTCGCGCTTGAAAAAATGCTTGCTTCGGGCATTATCGGCGAAATAAAATCCTTGGAGTGCAACCTCGGCTATAATAATATTCACGCCGAGAGAATGTATTTGCCCGAGCTTGCGGGCGGCGCGCTTCTTGACCTCGGCGTTTATACGATTAATTTCGCGCTGATGAACTTCGGGACGGAAATCGAAAGTATCGAAAGCAGTGCGGACATATACAAAACAGGCACAGATTTGCATAATAATATCACGATTAATTTCAAGAGCGGCAAGCGCGCCGAGTTATACGCAAGTCTCGACGAATTCACCGACAGAAAGGGCATAATCCGCGGCGACGGCGGGTATATTGAAGTGGAGAATATTAACAACCCCGAGTGGATTCGCACGCATATCGACGGAGCAAAAACCGTGCAGTTTGATGTTCCGCCGCAAATCACGGGGCTTGAATATCAAGTTCGCTCTTGCAGAAAAGCAATCGAAAACGGCGAAATAGAATGTCCCGAAATGCCGCACGCTGAAATAATCCGCGTCATGGAAATCATGGACGGTTTAAGAAAAAATTGGGGCGTGACGTATCCAATGGACAATTGACAATGTACAATTGACAATTACGCAAAAATACCGCTTGTCTTTTTCCGCTTTTCATGTTATACTGAAAATAATGTCGAATTATAGGAAGTAAAAACATGAAGGCGGTGGCGGCGTGAAAATATTAGTTATGCTTATTATAGTTGTGAGCGTGCTTTTTATGATGAGCGCGGCGGCTTTAATGATTATAAGCGGCGATGAAAAAAGCTTCGCCGACGATGTTATTGTCGTGGGTGAATTGCCTTTGATTATCGAACCGCTTGTTTTTGTTCCCGATGTTGTAATTGAGCCCGATGTAGGGAACGACGCCCTCGGCGTTCCGCATGAAGAAGAACCCGAGCCCGAACCCGAGCCGGAAATAATTATTACCCTTGAAGAATTCATCGCCGAACCTGTCCCCGAAAGAAGCGAGGAGCTGCAAAAATTAACCACGCAGAGAGCCGAAACGCCGCGCGGAGTTGAGTATTTCGACAATGCGATGTTCATCGGCGATTCGATTACGACGGGCTACAGAATTTGGCGCGAGTATATCTTAGTTGACGGCGAGCCGCTCGAAAATACGATTGTTTTCGCGAACGGCAGCTATGGAATCACCAACGCAATGCGTGAGGTTTCAAGCAGCAGTATTCACCCCGCGTTCGACGGCGTGCAGATGCGCCCCGAGGACGCAGTCGCGGAGTTTGGCGTTGAGCGGGTTTTCATCTCGCTCGGACTCAACGATATTCTCTATCCGCTTGACACATTTTTGCATAATTATACGTTGCTTTTAAATAATATCACGGACAAAAACCCCGATGTTCAGATTATTATTCTTCCCGTTCCGCCTTATATGCACGAGGCACAGCCGACGCCCGACCGCAACGCGCACATCGCGAAGTATAACAACGCACTCATCGTTTTAGCGCATGAGCTCGGGCACAGCTTCATAGACAGCACTGCGCCGCTTCTCTGCGAGAAGGGCGGGCTGAAAGAGGAATTTTGCGGCGACCCGCCGCCCGGCGGGCAGGGGTGTCACTGGGTTCCGAAGGCTTATGGTGAGGTGCTGAGGTTTATTGTGGAGAATCCTGCGTCATGAAAAGAATAATTATTTTTGCATTAATTTTGTTTTTCATTTCGGGCTGTGCGGAGGCAGAGCCCGAAAGCTTTAATTTCAGCGACTTAAAGGAAGTTCTTGACAGCAGAGGTTTTGAGTATACTATCACAACAGAAAACAACAGCTTGTTTTCAAAACCCGCAAATATAATAACAATAAATGCTGACGCGAAGTATTATAGCTTTGCGGTTCTGCTGTACGCCGATAATGAGAGCATGGAAGAGGACTCCGCCCACGTTCAGAAGTGCGGGGAATCGTATCGGGGAACGAAACAATTCGGACATCGTTCAACGCCGTATGTTTTTAAAAAAGGCTCTGTGATGATATATTACAGAAACACAAGCGAGCAGGTTTTAGAGCTTCTGAATGATATTTTCGGCGCGGAATTCGCAGGGGGCAGGCATATTGACGATTGCTCCTGCAACGCTTATATCCCCGATAAATTCAAAGCGCATACAAGCGTAATGTTCGGCGGCGGTGAGCCGCTTATCAGAACGAGCGCTTCGCCGGGTGTCGCGGTGGTTGTAATTGATAATAACCATTGGCTTACCGGTTATTCGCTTTATGAGGTTGCCGCTGACGACGAGCGTTATAACAAGGAAGACTTTTGGTTTATCGGCACTGTCGCTTCTTTTGCGAGCGGATGGGAAACGAGCAGATGGGCAGATTTAAGTTCTAATTATTTACCTGTCGGCGCGGAGGTTTATAAAATTAATGCGTCGAGCCTTTATGTTGAGTACATTCTTGACGGGGAAGCGCGCCGCGCGGTGGGAGATACGCGGAATATAGTCGGCGGCCCGATTGCAACTGATGTGCGGGGCGAATGGGGTGAGTGGGGAACGGAATTTTGTTGTTGAAATCATAAAATAAACTCCGCGGTTGATTTTAAATCAACTGCGGGGTTTTTTAACTCTTTTTATAATAGTCCCCGCACTAACATTAGTCACGAAAACAGTCTCATCAGTAACAACAAAGCTCTTCGGCATACTTTCTATATCAAGCGAGCAGTAATAAATCCCGCCGCTCTTCTGTGCGGCGGCTAAGAAGCCGTTGACGCTCGGATTTACCGTAGTCCGCTCAATATCAAATACGCCGAGCAGGTCGTTACAATAAATGGAAACGTCCCCCCCCAGATGTATGAAATGTCCCTTTTTTAACCAGCCAAGCACGT
This sequence comes from Oscillospiraceae bacterium, assembly GCA_009781425.1. Lineage (GTDB taxonomy): Bacteria > Bacillota > Clostridia > Oscillospirales > Ruminococcaceae > Ruminiclostridium_E. Next base: position 7,636 of record WQYC01000039.1, on the reverse strand, counting down.
AAATCCCCCGAACCGTCAAACTCGCCGTGGTCGCAGGAGGTAATGAAAACCTGCGAGCGGTTCAACCTGTTTACTACGTAATCGCGCCGCTTTGCGTCTAACTCGCCGAGCACCTCGTCAAGCAGAATCACGGGCGTTTCTCTGTTGTGCGCTCTGATGATTTCGGCTTCAGCAAGCTTGAGAATAAGCGAAATGCTCTTGATTTGCCCCTGCGAGCCGAACTCGCGCGCGTTTATATCATTAATGGAAAACATGAGGTCGTCCTTGTGCGCGCCGACACGCACACGGAATTCCGACGGGCGCAGACCGTAGGTTTGATGCTTGTTAAGCATATCTACGTAGCTCGTGTACAGCCCGTCCTTGTCGTTGAAGTCGGGCAGATTTTCCCGTACATCGCCGAAAACGTTACTGCGGTACAGAACGTCTAATTCTTCCCGTCCCTCGGTCAGCTCGTCATAAAGCTTAATCGCGGTGCTTCGCAGAAGCTCGAAGTATTTAAGCCTGCCGTAAGTAAGATTAATCCCCTGCCGAATAAGAATATCACTCCAAATGCCAATCATGTCGCGGGTGTTTCTCACCGTGTCGGGAGAAGCTACGATTTCATTATTCAAAGCGGCAAGCTGTTTTAACGCCGCTGTGTAGTCCGCCATTGCGTGCTTGTGTGCTTTGTTCTGCATTAATGCAATGTTGTCGATATAATAGCGGCGCAGCTCTGACGCGCCTTTAATCAGAGTAAGGTGCTCCGGCGCGAAGACTACGTGCTTGAGCTCGCCGTATAAATCCGACGCGCTCCGGAAGGGCATACCGTTGAGCTCTATGGAGGCTCGTCCGTTTGAGATTTTGTATTGAATTACGTTGTCTTTATCGGGCGCGGCGTCAGACTCGAAAAGAAGCGAAATACAGGTTTCGGGCGGCGTTTCGCCCTCAGCATGAAAAGGCACTAATGCGGCTGTCCGCGAGCGGCGGAAGCCTTTTCCAAGGCACAACGAAATAGCCTCCAGCATATTTGTTTTGCCCTGCGCGTTGTCACCGTAAAAAATGTTGACGCCCTCGCAAAACTCAAGCTCGGCTTCTTTTATATTCCGGAAGTTTTCCACTCTGATTGCCTTAATAATCATTTTAGAGTAACCTCTACTTTGAATTCTTCGCCCGAGAAAGTAATTATTTCGCCGCCGAAAAGCTTTTTCCCGCGCATTAAGCAAATCTCGCCGTTAACGGCGACCTCGCCGTCCTGTATCAGAAGCTTCGCCTCGCCGCCGCTCGAAACGAGCGAAGCGAGCTTTAAGGCTTGTTCTAATTTTATGAAGGGGGGGTTGATGTAAATTTTTTTCATATATTTATTTTACACTGTCTACTGTCAATTGTCAACTGTCAACTGTATCGTCGTTCCCGCTTTCCCGCCTTTTTTCGCGTCAATGAGCAGAAGCCGCGGCTCGTTTTTGCTGTTCGACATGATTCGCATGACCTTCGGCTCTAAGCTATACTTGCGAAGCGTGCAAATTACATCAGTAATTCTTTCGGGAATGTGGCACATTTTCAGTCTGCCGCCGTACTTCAAAAGCTTCGCCGCCGCCGCGATACAATCGTCAAGATTGCAAAGCAGTTCATGCCGCGCGGTGTCCTGTCCCTCGCGCTTGAAGCCGTCGTTCGCCTTGTAATAAGGCGGGTTCATGGTTACTAAGTCTACGCTGTCGCGAGGAATTTGCGTTATGCTTTTTAAATCCTCAAGCACGGGAAAAATAATAGCTTCAAGTGAATTAATTTTAATGCTCTCTTTTAATAAATTAATCGCATCTTTGTTAATATCAAGCGCGTATATTTTCAGCGGGTTTTTATTTACAATCAAAAAAGGTATTATCCCGCAGCCTGTGCATAAGTCTGCAATGATTTGCGCGGGCTTGGGTGTGGCGAAGTCCGCTAAATCCACCGCGTCCGTCCCGAAGCGGTGCTCTTTGCTGACGTAAAGCTTTAAGCCGTTAATATCAAATGTTTCCATAATATTTTCCATGTAGGGAACGGATTTATCCGTTCCGATTTTTGCAAAATTAATTCACCTGTTCCGATTTTTGCGGAACGCATTAATGCGTTCCCTACGGTTTTTTTGTCGACAGTGTCGTATTCAGCACATAATACAAATCGCTGAAGTTCTGCACGGCGAAGTCGGCGTTGGGCGTGTTGTTCACATTAGGCGAAAACAGGCAAAACTTGACTCCCGCGTTGTGCGCACATTCAAGGTCAATGCCCCTGTCGCCGATGTAAAGCACTTCCTCTACGCTCATTCTGTGCTTTTCGACAAGGCGCAGAAGCCCGTCGGGAGCAGGTTTCCGCGGGAAGCCGTCCTCGGCGGTGATGAAGTCTCTGAAAATATTGTTGAAGCCGTGCTTTTGGAGCATGGAAACTGAGCTTTTGTCGCGGTGCGTGTGAAGATAATTGTAGCTCCCTTGGTCGTAGATGAACTTGCAGACTAAATACGCGTCGTTGGTAGGGAGGGCGTTTTGGTTTTCGTAAAGCGGGCGGAACTGCTCGAACTTTTCGATAAAATCATCGTTGATTTCAAACTTGTCGCGGTAAAAATCATAGGCGTGCTTCATTGAAACGCGCATATGCTTTTCAATGTCAAAGACGTTTTCGTTCACCCAATATTCTTTTTTGAGCATAATCAGAAACGCCTGCGCTGTAACAGGATAGGTATTGAACAGCGTTCCGTCAAAGTCCCAAATGATATGCTTGAAATCCATAAATACCCTTTCTCATTACGGGCGGACATGAGTCGAATCCCTCGCGAGGGAGAACTCCGCCCCTACTTGCGACAGTGCGTATGCTTCGGCGCGTTCGCCCTGCGCCGCGAAAATTAAGCCGCCGTTTTGTCTGAATATAACAAAGCAGTCGTCGGGCAGCTCGTCAAGGCTCTCGGCTGTATTGATTACAGTGTTGCGGTTTAAGAAGCGCAGAATCGGAGCTAAGTCCGCGTTGTTTAAAAGATAAGTCGGCGGCGCGTCCGATGAGTTATAAATAAATTCGGAAACTGTAAGAGCTTCGGCATTTTCGGTTTGCGCAGGTAACGCTGTGAGCCCTGTGTAAAGTAGAGTTATGCTAAGAGAAAACGAAATCATATGCCGCCTGTACCGCTCGGCACAGCTTACAAAAACGAACAACAGCGCGATTACGCAGAAGACTGCGGACACCTCGGCGATTTCAAAAAGCGAAGACGAATAGTAATATACCGTGAATATTATACCGAGAGTAAACGCCGCTGACAGCGTTTCGACAAAGTCCAAGCCGTGAATAAATATATAACAAAACGCGAAAAGCACTAAGAAGACCGGCGCGCTGCCGCCCGAGGTCATGAAGGAGTTATAAAGAAGTGCGAAGAACGCGAATAGCTTCAGAGGCGACTCCGCCCGCCAAAACGCGCGAATACATAAGCACAATCCGAGCACGCCGATACCCCATGTTGAAATCGCGAAGTGATATAATTGCTCGGCGTAGGGGGCGGCGTCTCCGACGCCCCGAAAAACAAATTCACCCGTCAGCAACCAGTTCAAATACACCTGCAAAGCCGTCAAAACCGCATAGGCAGGGAAGAAACCCGCGAATGAAATCGCCTTTACGCGGAGTATAAACCGTGCATATAAAACTAAAAGTATAAACGTAATTGCCAGCGTCCACAGCCTTGAATCGGCGGCAGGAGCGAAAGAAAGAGCAATCGCGGCGAAAAACGACAGGAAGAACTGAACTGCGCGGTTTTTCGCGTTTGCGCTTCTTATGAACAAATAAAAGAGCAGAAACGGCAGGAAAACGCGGAGCGTTTCGCCTCCCGCGAGCTTAGTCTGCGCGAAGACGGCGGTGTTTACTACAACGACAAGCGCGCACAGTGTTCTTTGCCATGCTTTTTCGAGCCCGAGCGAAGCTGTGATTTTATAAGTCAGCAGGGGAATCAAGGCGGCGAACACGCTGTTCATAATCAGCATAGACCTGTACCGAATGACGGGATTCTCGAAAAGATAATAGAAAGGCGTGTAAAGAAAGCCTGTTAACCACGGCGAAGCTTCTGTTCCTATGTCGGAAAAACCTGAAAAATACGCGCTCCACGCCATTGTGTTGAACTCGTCGGCAGTAGACGGCAGACTCATGCGGAGGGCGAAGACAATGTTAAAGGTCAGCGCGGCGGCGAAAAGCGCGAGTAACAAGCCGCGGCTTCCGAGGTGACGATAATATTCATCTAACTTTTTGCCCAAAGAAGTCAAATTCAACCCCCTACGTTACGCCATGAAATTTGTTACGAAAATATGAACAAGAAAAAAAGTAATCATAGTCGCGATTAAATAATCCATCAGCATATAACGCACGCCGGGATTCCCCGCGGAACGCAGATAGCTGTAATAGTCGTCGCTGAGCCCCTCAAGCTTCGGCGAAACCGAAGGCGCGTCGGGGATTTCGGGGCGGTCGTTCATGATTTCGGGGAAAAAGCGGCTTCTTATAAATTTAATTTTATTCGTAGACCAGCGCAAATAGATATAGTCGTAAAAAAGCGCGACAAGCACAGTCAGCGAAAGGCTGAACAAGCTCATGTTCGCCGACAGCCGCAGAAGCTCTTCCTGCGTGAAGGGCGAAGCGGAATTTGTCAGCATGAAATATCTGTCTAACCAGGTCGGGAAGCTGAGCAGAAAGGTAAGCGCGGTGATGAGCGCGCCCAAGCCTCTCATTCTCGAATAGAACATATAAAGCGGGCTGAAAATCCCCGCGAAAACGTTGAGAGAAATTTTGTTACCCGAAGCGATTTTACGGAAGCGCATGAGGCGCAGGGGGCTCAAGCTTCCGTGAAAGTACGCGATTTCCTTTTCGGAAACGCCGAAGATAAAACGCTCGTCAGGCGATAGCGGTTCTTTTTCGATGTTGTCGAAAAAGCCCATTTCGTCTAAGGTTTCGCGGATTGAGCCGTAGTAGTTTTTAACTTTTTCATTCCCCTCTGTAGGGCGCGACGCCTCTGGCGCGCCGGCTTCTGTCGTTGAAGTATTCGGCGTGCCGAGGGCGTCACGCCCTACGTTCCACGCAAATTCAGCACTGTGCTTGCTTTTAAAGATACATTCGCCGTTTTCGGCGTAGCAGGCGCGATGATAAGGCGCACCGCAGTCAGGGCAGACGACGGGGCGTTCGTTCGTGAAATCTTTTTTGCAGACGGGGCATAATGCGCCTGTGAAATCAATCATGATAGTTCCTTTGTAGGGGCAACCCTATGTGGTTGCCCGATTTTACGGGACGCCACACAGGGCGTCCCCTACGGGGGTCAGCAGTTTATCTGTAAGCCGGGTTCTGTCGTGTACAATCATCTGTCTGGACGCATTGTCGCCAATACGTTCAAGCCGCTTTCGCTAAGAGGAACACCGAGCAGATGTTGAATCCTCCAAAAACTAAGCGTTGCATCGGATAGGGTTTACATGGCAGTGCAGTCTCCTGCACTCCGGTGAGCTTTTACCTCACCTTTCCACCTGAACTGTTGTAGGGAACGGATTAATCCGTTCCGCTACGGAACGCATAAATGCGTTCCCTACAGTTGTTTATTTCTGTTGCACTCGCCCTATAGTCGCCTACGGCTGCCGTTAGCAGCTACCCTGCTCTGTGATGCCCGGACTTTCCTCACACTTTTTTAGTGCGCGATTGCGCAATAAACTGCCAATATATATTTTAACACAAATTTCAGAAAAATGCAATATATACGAGAAAAAAACCTTGTTTTTAAATCAAGGTTTTTTTCTCGAGAATTCTCTAAGGTTACAACATACTTCGATTGTAAAGTAGAGAGCGTTGTTCGTGTTAAGCTTCATCAAGTGCTTCGCCGATTTTGCTTCCGCATTTAGAACCGATTATCCCGCCACCTACTGCTCCAACTACAATAGACGCAATAGCGGCAGGAGGAAACCAAAACAAACCTGCGCCAAACTTCGCGCCAAAACCTGCGCCGGCGGCTAAGCCACCCCAAAAACCTATTTTCTTTTTCATTTTTTTCCTCCAAATGATTTTTTATTTTTTCCACTCGCGTGGGGGTTGCGTGACGATAAGATAAATTAAAAGTGCCGTTATAAGATACATTTTTACTCTCCCTCCCGGGGGTTGTCCCTTCTTTTTTGTTATTATGGCTCGTTTGCTTCATCTGCGATGACCATAGCTTCTGCGCGAGTTTGCAATGCCTTCAACGATTCGATTGTATCACTGATGCCGTTGAAAAGCAGAAAATAAAGCTTTTTGTAATCTTGCATTTTTTACCTCCCAAACATAGAATGTATATTTACAATATCATAATGATGTGCAAGTGTCAATAGTATTTTTTAAAAAACTGTTGTAACTTCTAAAATTTTGGCATATTTGTACAAGTTTAGTTTATTTGCTTTGTATTATATGCATAATTTTAGGCTGTGTTATAATCAACACAGCCTAAGTAATATTTGCTTTTTTATTTCTTTCGCATTTTGTTTATAAGGAACACGACACCGATGGTAAAAGGACCTACAATAGGAATAAGAGGAATAAATGCTATAGCTTTTAAAACTGTTGCCACCGAAGTGGCAGTAGCTCCCGCCAAAACGGCACCCGAAACAACCTTTGTGGCTTCCCTAAGTTTATGAAATTCTAATTCGGTCATTTCGTCACATTTGTCCAGGAGTTGAAAAATATTATATAGCGCAATATCTTCAGGGTCTTTGTCGAGTTTCTCTCGAATAATTTCATCGTAAAAAGCTCTTATGCCTAAATATTGCACATATTGTAGCTTAGTTTCTCCGGATTCTATTCTTTGGATTGTTAATTTTGTAAAATCTAATTCTTCTGCTAATTCATCTACGCTCAATCCTGCAGCAATTCTTACTTGCTTAGAAACTATTTGAAATCTCTCAACAATTAGTTTTTTTCTTTCGTCTTTCATAATTATCACCTCTGTGATAATTATATCACTTTGTTTTGAGTTTGTCAATATGTATTTTACTTTAACCTAATTACATTCCAAAGATTCTCAACATATTGTGCTCGGTCGTTTTTGTACTTCAAGTAGTAGGCGTGTTCCCACACGTCGAAAAGAATCACGGGTTCAAGTCCCTCGCAGAAAAGCACGTCTTGATTCGCGATGTTGCGAATATCTAAGTTGCCGGAGCTGTCGGAGACTAATGCAGTCCAGCCCGAGCCGAAGACCTCCTTCGCGCTTGCGTTAAACTGCTCCTTGAACTGCTCAAAAGAGCCGAAGAAGCCGTTAATCGCTTCCATGAAAACGCTGTCCTCAGCGGGCTCGTGGACAGGCTCGGAGGGGGGCGCGAGAAGATTGAAAAACAGCGTGTGATTATAAACGCCGCCTGCGTTGTTTAGGATTTTCTCCTGCGCTTCTTCGGGGAGCGACTCGGAGCAGAGCAGCTGTTCAAGCGTCATGTCGTGCAGTTCTGTGTAAGGCTCGAGCGCGTCGTTGAGGTTTTTTATGTACGTTGCAAAGTGCTTGTCGTGGTGGTAATGCATGGTTTCCTCGTCGATGTAAGGCTCAAGCGCGTCATAAGCAAAAGGCAGAGGCGGCAAGGCGAACGGGTAGGTTCCGAAAAAGTGGTCGTTTCTGATTTCAGCCATAGAAATATTCTCCTTTTTGTGTAGAGTAGTATTT
>WQYC01000038.1 GCA_009781425.1 Oscillospiraceae bacterium | reverse complement strand
GGCGGTACAAGCAGAAGAGTACAAATCAATGTTGGCGGCACGCATGAATTTTCATCTGCGGCAGCCGGATTTATACCCGAAACCGAAACAAAATACCGTCTTGAATTCACAGCGACGAATGACGCAGGCGGCGCACTCGGTGCAGACGCTATACGTTTCCGTTTAGACGGTGTAGACCCCACAGGAAGTGAAAATTTCCCCGCAGGTACTATGAGATTTACCAAAGAGTTTACCTCTCCCGCTGATATAAACGATTGGCCGAGCGACAACGGCAGAGCCGCTATCGGCATAGTTGTTCAAGGCGCGGCTAATACAACTGTACGTTTCAGCGATTTCCAAATTTTTAAAGTTGACGCAGAATGCACCTGCTGTCAAGTTTGTACGCCTGTTTGGGCGCCGAACTTAGAGGGTGCGGTTTCTGCTCGCAGCGGAAGACACTATATTTCTAACTTCGGTCAGACTATGGGCTTCCTTATAAGCAGCTCCAGAACGCCTGGCGCGGGAGCTATCAACGAAGCAACTCACGCTGATGTCGGTCTTATGATTACCCCCGGCACTCCCTCCTCCCTCAGACATCAAGCAGGAGGCAACGGTGAAAGATTAAACATAATCACTCAAGGCACAGGCTCGGGCAATCCTTCGGTAGCAGGCTTTGCTCCGGAAGACGGTGTTAAATATCGTCTTGAAGTAACAGCAGTAACTCCTGCGGGAGAACCCGCAACAGCTATACGTTTCCGCGCTCCTACTGCTGCAAATCCCGGAAGCACTTATGAAGCGACCTCTCGCAGTGGTTCAAGATTTACTTATGAATTTACTTATGACAGTTCAGTTTATGACAGAGCAACACCTCCCGACAACGATTTCTTCGCAGAGTCTCATGGTGAAGTAGCTGTAGCTATCGTTAACAATGGTGGCGTAGGCACAATCGTAAGTTATAGCGACATCAGAATTTATGTTGCTGATGCTATCTGCTCATGCGGCGACCCTACTCCTCGTGCAGAATACGACTTCATGACATCAAACCTTACAGGACTTATCCGTAATGTTGATTACTTAATCGACGATGTACCCGTAACAGCGGCTACAGGCGGCATCGTTCCGATTCAAGCGGCTTGGTTCGGAAAAGAAGTTACTATCGTTCGCGTAGGTAACGAAGATTCTCCGCAGCTTCTTGAAATTCCGACACGTCCCACAGAACCCACAGGTCTTTCTAAGACTAACACATCAAACGGCGAATTCAACGGCAGAATCACAGGCGCAACAATCGGCAACGAATATCAAAGAGTCGGCGCAATTGCTTGGTTGCCTGTTGTCAGCCCGACAATCGCGGGTCTCCGCGCAGGAACTTATCACGTGCGCGTTCCGGCTACCGCAGATACTTTTGCCGGCGCATCTGCGATACTTGTTATTGACCCAAGTAGCCGTCCCGCCAACTACGAAATAGACGACGAGAGCTTTGAAGCATACGACATTACTCTTGTCAGCGGCTTCCAGTTAGGCGAAACGACCAGAGATTCAATCAATTCACCGATTTTAGCAATCGGCGCGCTTTACCCCGCTACTTTAGAGATTGAACAAAGAGCAAGAGAAACTGTTTTAGCTCCTATCGTTCATACTCGTGCTGCGGGAGGCAATGAAGATGTAATATGGAGCTCCAGCGATGTTTCTATCGCAAGAGTAGTTCCTGTTCTTAACAGCAAGAACGAAACAACAGGCTTTGTAATCAGAGGCATGAACCCCGGCACAGCAACAATCAGAGCCGCGGCGGCAGCTGACCCCTCTTTCTGGACAGAAATGACTGTTACAGTTACAGCGGGAACAAAAGCTCCGAGCATCAGTTACACAATCACAAGCCCTTATGACGATATTGACTGGGATACTATCAATCAGTTCAAATCGGCTAACCACGTACACACAACAAGCTCCGATGGTTCAAACACTACAATCCAGGTAGCAGAAGACCATTATAACAAAGGCTACCACATTGTAACCTATACAGACCATACCAGACTTAACGCGACACCCGATACTCCCCGTACCGGTGGTAGCGGCGTAGAGACTGCAACTCTTTTGACTACTGCGAGAATCGCAGAAATGGAAGCAGGCTTAGGACGCGATGGTGCGGCAGGTATGCTCTTCATACCGCACACCACTGAAAACGATAACCCGAGAATCAATGTAGGCGGAGTGCTTGGCTCACACCATACAAACTCATACTGGTCTACCGCAGTACCTACAGCTCCCGGAACAAACGCAAGAGAAGCATACCAAGCAATCACAAATGCAGGCGGTATAATCCGTATTAACCACCCGGGTAGATACACCCTTGCCCACACTATGGCAAACTGGAGAGCCGCATTTGCAATTTCTAACAATCCGGCTATGTATACTCCTTATGTAGAATTATACAATGAATTCCCTGCTCTCATTGGTATGGAAATCATTAACAAGAAAGACGGCGAGTCTTACGGTGACAGACCGTTGTGGGATAATATCCTGCAAATGACTGCACCTAACGGCAGATTTGTCTGGGGCTTCTCAGATGACGACTCTCACGCTAACGCGGACATAGGCTTCTCCTACAACCTCATGCTTATGACCGAGCTTTCACAAGCACAGGCAAGATACGCGATGGAAAGCGGCGCGTTCTTCGCAGTGACCAGAGTTGACCGTCAACTCGGAATTAATCCGACCAGAGGCACAATAAACTTCGACCACAGTCAGCCTGTTCCGACTATCAATGAAATAAAAGTAGACGGCAACAAAATTACAATCGACGCTGAAGACACAAGCAGAATTATCTGGATAGCGGACGGTGTTCACATTGTTGACACAACCTATGCTGCAGGTAAAACCATCGACTTAGCAGACCATCAGCTCTCTGTTTACAGCTACGTTCGCGCTACATTAGTAAGCGACACAGGCGTTCTTTACACCCAGCCTTTCCACGTTCAAATTGCGGGTGATGAGCATGAGCCTATAGAATTAACAGCTGTTGGCGGCGTAGCCACAAACTCATTCGTAACAGGCGCAGGTACAGTTACAACTGCAGCCGGCACAAGCGGTGCAATAGGCAATATTGCATACCCGAACGGCGTAAATCCTGCAATTGTACGCGCGACATTACCGTCTGCAACACGTATCACAGTAGCAGGCGATTCCCGCACACGCTTCGCACCTGTTGACTGGGATTTAAGCGATGTTGTTTATAATCCCGCAACAACAACCGTTCAAAGCTTCGTAGTAAACGGAACAGTAATGTTAATCCCCGGCATCGCAAATACTGCCGATGTTAACTTGAATGTTACGTTAAACGTTACAATCAACGCAGCTATTGGTCCCGCTATCGCTCCTCTTGCAGGATTCATGAGCTTTGGCGGCGCGGCATATGATGAAGACTGCTTCGACTTCCTTGAATTTGAACCGGCAGACTTCGCACAGTTAGCTGCAGCATTTGCACCTTTTGATGCTCCGGCTATAAACATAGAGGACATCTTCATTGTTAACGTACCGTTAACAGTAGCCCCCGACCAAAACTGGGGCGGAGCAGATAACCAGGTAGGCTGGTCACAAAACAGATTCGTAAACCCTGTAACAGGGCAACAGGCAAACGGCACATTAATGCGTGAAAACGAAATGCGTTATATGCTGTTTGAATTCACTGAGGAACCGGGATGGTTCGGTATAATATTACAGGACGGCAGAAATGGCGTAAGCTCTGAAACAGGTCAGCCTGAAGGCTTGGAGCACGTAGCTATGCAGCGTTTATTCCCTGCCGGAACAGAATTCCGCGGCTCGGCTACAGGCCCGTACATCGGCGAACTCACCGAGCAGGTCGGCAGTAGATTTTGGGCTTATACACAAAGATTCCATACTGACGATACTACCTACGACGCAGAAAAAGGCGTATGGAGACTCGTTGTTGACCTGGATGACCCCGATGTTTGGCCCGCAGAAGCATATGTATCAGGCGCAGGCGATAACCACAACAGATTCCTTCCTCACCCCGGATACAACAAAACAACATTATATGCCTCGGGGCACCAAATGATAATTGCCACTGACCCCGGCGGCTTGGCAAACGGACGCTTAATGGATGAGTTCTTCGGAATCATCAGCAGAGCATACATCAGTAACACTCATCCTGATTTAATCCCTGTTGTTGATGAAAAAGCAATAGGCACACACGATGTAGCAATCTTAGGCGAAAAAGTAGAATTTGACACAGAAGACTATAAAGACTTAAAACTCTACTTCAGCTACAGAGCACTCGGCTGTGAATTAATCGCCGCAAGACTTCAATACAGCCTTGACGGCGGAATCGAGTGGACGAATATAAGCAGTAGCGACGGTGGCTTACTCAACACAAGAGCGAGACCCGAAGTTAAAGACATAATGGTTATTCTTCCTCCCGACACGCACAATCAAGAAAGCTTAACTTTCCGTTGGATACCTGTAGAAGTAAGCGATGAATGTGGCGAATGTGGTTGCGTATTCTGCTTCCCGCCTTACGGTGAGTGCGGCGTATGTAACGATTGTAAAGGCATTATCGAATGTATATGCGTATGTCCTCCCGAAGGAGCAGAACCCACCGAAACCATAACAATGTGGGAACTGGAAATCACTCCCGAATTCGTAGAAGAACTCGGCAAGACTGATGCTTCCGTCGGCGGTGTAGTACGCGCAGGAACACCCACTCTGACCTACGTGGACGGCAAGCTGCAAATTTCCGGTCGTTCAAATGACTGGGTATCCATAGACGTAGACTTAAGAGATTTAGACCTCTTACCGAACGAAACATACAGAATGACCGTAGTAGGAAGCACAACAGGCTCCGATTTATTCCAAGCTCACTTCCCGCTGAGCGGCGAAGGTAATGTCTGGAACACCCCGACGCAAAACGGAAGCAGAACCGGTATCGTTTTCGAGTTCGACAGCGTAATGCCTGATATTAACGGCTCAAATCAAGTCGCAGACGGACACAGAATTCGTGTACGTACCGGAACGACTGCGAATTATACCATCGAAAGCATAATCATTGAACAATTAGGCAGAAGCGGCGATTGTCCTTGTAACTGCCCCTGCCCCGATTGTAACGATGGCGAATGTACTCACTCTATCATGGGTCCTTGGAAGGTTATAACTGCTGCAGCTTGCTCAACTACAGGCTTAGAGCGCAGAGATTGCCGCAGCTGTGAAGACCATTTTGAAACAAGAATCCTCCCTGTATTAGGACACAGCTTCACCGGCGCATGGACAGAAGATACTCCCGCAACCTGTTTAACCAATGGCTCGCAAAGCAGAGTATGTGCACGTTCAGGCTGTGAAGAAAAACAAACAGACGTAATCTTATCAACAGGTCACGACTGGACCGACTGGAGCGCATGGGAAGATACAGCAAACGGTCAGAAGAGCACAAGAACCTGTAATACTTGCGACGATGAACAAGTACAAACCATTACAGGCGGCGACGTTAACTGTAACGGCGGAGCTCATAAATTCGCAACAGATTCATCACTGGAGCTTTCAACAGCCGCAACCTGCGACGCTGACGGCGAAGAAGTATTTGAATGTCAAGACTGTGAAGCAATAAGAAGAACACCGACAGACAGACTTATATGTGTTCCTTCAGCATTGAAAACACTCGCGGCAACCTGTACTGTAGGCGGCAAAAATTACACCGAATGTACATTATGCGGAGATGAATTAAGCGCAACCCCGATAGCTGCATTAGGTCACGACTGGGATAGCAATGGCGACGGCACGCATACCTGCGAAAACTGCGACGAAAAAGCAAACTGCTCACCGAGCACCCCCGGAGCAACCTGCTCAACCTGCGGATATAAATTCCCTGCTGTCACTGACTGCGCACACTCATGGAGCAGCTGGGCGAGAATCGGCTCAACCAACAGAGAATCCAGAACCTGCTCGCTTTGCCAAGAAGTTGAAGAACGCAACAGACAAACCGGCGGTGGCGGCGGTGGTGGAGGCGGAGGCGGTGACGAAGACCTCCCTCCTCCCACAGCAATAACAGCAGGAACAGGCAATATCCCTCTCCCCGCAGGCTTTACGATTCCGAGAGAAACCGTAACAGCGATTATAGGAACTCTCCCCGCGGCAGCGATTCAAGCGACAGCGGCAGGCGCAAGAACAGTTAACTTCACAGCTGCACAAGCAGGCGAAAACGCGCTCTTAGTAAGAATCAACGCGGCAGGCGAAATCGAAGTAGTATCAGCTGTAGCAATCGGCGCAAACGGCGTAGCTACAGTCAATATCCCCTCAGCAGGAAGCTACTTAGTAATAGCACGTAAAACAGGCGACATCACAGGCACAGGCGAAGTCACTACAGCAGACGCAATCGCACTGCTCCGCGACATCGCAGGCATAACAAAGCTCGACGCTGTTCAAAGCTTCGTAGCGAACGGCAAACCGGGCGAAAACACAACTGCAGACGTACTGCAAATCCTCAGATTCATCGCAGGATTAATCGAAAAAATCTAATTTAATACGGCATAAAGAAAGCCCGCTTTTATAGCGGGCTTTCTTATTGTTGCGCGGACGGGGCATAGGACAAAGCGCAATTCTATAAAATTGTACAGGGTGAATAAAAAATATGCTAAGCTTAAAGGACTACAAGGTCGGGATTTACGCACGTTTGAGCAAGGAAGACGCACGGAGCGGAGAATCAACATCAATCGAAAACCAAAAATTAATGCTTACAAAGCACGTTGAAGATATGGGGTGGGAGCTACGAGAGGTTTATCAGGACGACGGGTTCAGCGGAACTAACCAAAATCGCCCGGCGTTCAAGCGCATGATTGCAGACGTAAAGCAAGGCTACATCAACACAATTCTGATTAAAGACTTGTCGCGCCTTGGCAGAAATTACTTGGAAGTGGGGAATCTTGCAGAGGTATTCTTGCCGGAGCATAATTGCGAATTAATTTCACTTAATGAAAAGCTTGACGACATGATGGTTTTCCGCAATTGGTTCAACGAACAGCATAGCAAATCCACAAGCAATAAAGTCCGCGCGGTCAAGAAAATCTGCGCCGAAAACGGCAAATATATGGGTGCGTATGCACCTTACGGCTACATGAAATCGCCTGATAACCGCCATAAGCTTATTCCCGATAAAAATACTGCGCCGATTGTCCGTAGAATCTTTGAGATGCGGGCTTCGGGAATGAGCCACAGAGCGATTGCGGCGAAGCTTAACAGTGACGCTGTCGTCTCACCCCGCGAATATTATTATCAGAGCAAGGGCAGTAAAAACCCTTGGCGAACCAATCGCCTGTGGACTGAAACCACGGTCAAGGATATTCTCAAAAGCGAGGTTTACATCGGGAATCTTGTGCAGGGCAAATCCGGGACAATCTCTTATAAAAACCCGAAGCAGATAAATAAGCCGAGAGACGAATGGATTCGCGTGCAGGGGGCGCAAAAACCGCTGATTGACAGTGAATTATGGGAAAGAGTACAAGCATTATCCCGCAAAAAGCACAAATCCCGCCGAAGAAACGACGGCGAAGCTAACTTGTTCGCGGGTTTATTGTATTGCTCGGATTGCGGATTCAAGCTGCGCGGTCAGACGGAGCGCCGCAAACGCAAGGACGGAAGCGAAGCTGTGCGTGTATCTTATATGTGCGGCACATATGCGCGCAGCGGCAAAAACGCCTGCACGATTCACAGCATAAGCGAGACCACGCTGACCGCCTTAGTTGCTGACCGAATCCGCGCGCACACGCAATTGGTTCAGCTTGACGAACAACGTATAATCGAAGCTGTACTTATGGCGCAGAGTAATAAAAATTCAACTTGTATAAGCGGACTCGAACAGCACAAAAAGCAAATAGAAAAGCTTGACCTGCTGATTGAAAGTCTGTATGAAGATAAAATAAGCGGGTTAATCCCCGGTAGTTTATTTAAACGGCAAATCATGAAGTGCGAACGGGACAGAATCACTTGCGAAAAATCTATAAAAGCATTAGAAAAAAAGATTAAACACAGCGAAGCTCCAAACAAATTTGATTTTAATAAATCAGTGCCTGTCAACCGCGAAATGCTGTTCCTATTAGTTGATAAAATTATAATCAATGAAACTAAAATTGCTGATGGCAAGCGCATTTGCGAGGTTAAAATTTTTTATAATTACAACCTTCCTTAAAAACGCCTTTCCACCGAATGGTATCCCTCACGCGGATATAATTTCGATATCACCAACAGCACAAGCTACGACCAGTATTTCAGATACGGCGGACCGATTTACGAAAGCATAAGCGTGCTTGTCGATGAATTGTTCAATGTTTATGCGCATCGGTACGGGTTTCGGAATCCGTATTTCACCCAGTTCTGCGACGGCAGAACCGTAACCTGCCAGGGAATGTCGCAGTGGGGGACGGTTTATCTCGCGAACCAAGGCTACAGCGCAATCCGAATCCTGCGCTACTACTACCCCGACGACCTCATGCTCACCCAAACCGACAACATCGCAGGCATAACGAGCTCCTTCCCGGGCGAATCGCTCAGGCTCGGAAGCGAGGGCGCGGACGTGCGGCGCATACAGAATGACCTGAACAGAATCCGCGCAAATTACCCGCTTATTCCCGCAATTTGGAACGCGGACGGCGTGTTCGGGCTTGAAACGCAGAACGCGGTCATGACGTTTCAGCGGATATTTAACCTCCCTGCAAACGGCGTTGTAAATCAGGCAACATGGAACAAGATTTCGAGCATATTCACGGCTGTTTCCCGCATTGCAGAGCTGAACGGCGAGGGCATAAGGTACACAATCGGGCAGACGCCGCCGAATGTTACGCTGTCAATGGGCTCAAAGGGACAATACGTGCTGGAAATGCAGTTTCTCATGAATATAATCGCCGCGTTCCACCCGAGCGTACCTTTTGTTATAAAGGACGGGACCTTCGGCGAAAGCGACCGCAGGGCTGTCACCGAGTTTCAGCGGGAGTTTAACCTGCCGGTGACAGGAAACGTCGGACCTATAACCTGGAATAAATTATACGCAGTTTACCGCGGAATCCGCGAGAATGTGCAGATTCCCGAATAGCACTTGCATTTTCTTGCATAATGTGCTAAAATCTAATTTATGGAAGAATTAAAACCGCGTAAAATATTAACACCAAGATTAATAGTACTGCTCTCGATATTGACTGTCGGCATTGTTATCGCGCTGTATCTGTGGACTGTTTACCTGCCGGAAATGCGCGAGCTGCTCAATGATTTCTACGGTCAATCGTTTGAAGAGCTGAGCTTAGACGGTGACGGCAGTGCCTACTCTCCTTTTCTGATTAAAACAGCGGAGGACTTAGCGGAGCTTGCCGAAAAAGTCGCACACGGCTCGAGCTACCGCGAGCATTATTTCGTACTTAAAAACGATATTGATTTAAGCGAATTCCTCTCGGAATCGGGCGCAGGGCACAATGACGGCGCGGGCTGGCTTCCGATTGGACTGTATAACGGCGGGCATTTCGGCGGAATTTTTGACGGCGCAGGGCATACAATAAGCGGACTGTGGCTGAACCGCCCTGACGAAATCGCAGTCGGGCTGTTCGGGCAAATGCGCGGCGCGGAGATTTACCGCTTGAACATTGAAGCTGTAAGCATAATTGCGAGAACCAACGCAGGCGTGCTCGGCGGAGACGTGCGTAACAGCAGAATCGTGAATTGCACTGCAACGGTTGAAAGCTTTTCGTCCTCATGCAATCAGTATGCCAACGCGCTCGGCGGACTAATCGGCGATTTACGTTCAAGCATTATCGAGAATTGCTCTGCGGTATTAGACCTTGAAATAAACGCAGAGGAGTTCACGAACTTCGGCGGGCTCATCGGCAGTGCGAAGCAGGGAAGCAGTATAATTAACAGCCATGCTGTTGTAAACGCTGTTATAAATGGAAATTCGGGCGTTTTTGCGGGCGGGTTAGTCGGTTTTATATACGGCGCAAGCATGGTCACAGGTTGCTATTCTGAGGGCAGCATATCGGCAATCAACAGCTTATCGGCAAATATCGGCGGCTTGATTGGTGAAGCAAGCGAATCCGGAACTGCTATAAGGAACAGTTGGTCTTCCTGCTATGTTTCAAGTGCGGAAATAACAGGCGGCTTGATAGGGGCTCTCAGCAGGGGTGCAGAGGTAAGCGGAAGCCGCGCTTCGGGGACAGTGATTATTAACGGCGACAGCGTCAGAACATTTGCGGGCGGCGGCTTTGTCGGCTGGACAGACGGAGAAATAGACACGTCTTATTTTGACGGAACAGTGATTATTCAAAAACAAGAAGAATTTTGGGCAGGCGGGTTCATTGGAGTGCAAGAGGGCGGAGCTGTCACAGACTGCTATTCAACAGCGACAATTTTTATTGGTGTTGACGACCCGCAGTATCACGACATTGGCGGCTTCGCCGCTGTGCAAAAAGAAGATGCCGTGATAACGAACAGTTATTTCGACGGTTTAATAATAAATCTGAGCGGCAGAACAAGGGATTTTATTATGCTGCAGGACGGCGTCGTTGAAAATTGCTATCCGCACGATGTTGATAATTTCGACGGCTTCGATTTTATTAACGTCTGGTTCATGCCCGAGGGCGGGGGCGCGCCAATCTTTTGGTAAGTGCGTAAAAAACTTTTAAAAATATTGTAACTTTTTTCCCCTCTCACGGTACTTCTAAGTGAGGGGGGATTTTTATAGTTATGCATAACGAAATTAATGAAATAATCAGTACATACAAGAAAACCGTCTACAGCGTAGCTCTTAGCAATACCCGCAGTAAGCACGACGCAGACGATGTTTTTCAAGAGGTGTTCTTGGTTTATTTCAGGAAAAACCCTGTCTTTAAAGATGAAGAGCATCGCAAGGCGTGGTTAATCCGCACGACTCTCAACCATTGCAAAAAAATCACACTAAGCACATGGCGGAAGAAAACTGTCTCGCTTGTAGGGGGCGACGTCCTCGGCGCACCGGAGCTGACGTATCAGTTTTCCTCAAACGAGGAAAACGAAGTCCACGCCGCTCTTCGCGCGCTGCCCGAAAAATATCGCACGGTTCTGCACTTATTTTATTTCGAGCAGTACAAAACCGAGGAAATCGGCAGAATTTTGAAAACAAGCACAGTCAATGTCCGCGTCCGCCTTAAAAGAGGACGGGATTTAATCCGCGAAAAACTAAAAGGAGAATATTTCTATGAATAAAGAATTTTTCACTAATATGCAGGAGCAGGTTGAGCCGAGTGAGCGGCTCGTAAGCTCTCTGAACGCAAAAATCGCGGCAGACGCCGCGCCGAAGCCCGCGAACAGCTTCATGAAGTGGCTTCCGCTGACGGCGGCGGCGTGCATAATGGTCGCGGCGATGGTGCTGATTCTGCCCGCGCTGATGACTGCTCCGCCTGACGCGCCGTTTGTCGGAGGGTATGAATTATCAGAATTTATGACCGCAGAAGAAATCAAGAGCATGACAGACGAGGAGTTTTTAACCGCGTTTTTGAACAATGAATTTATAATTCCTGATATTTTTATGCCCGATGATTTCGGCATTCCGCTTTTGGAGGGCGAGTCGTATTCTTGGCAGACGATGCTTCCCGGCGGGGCTGTTTCACTCGAAAGCGCGGAGCAAAGCCTCAGAGATTTTTGGGAGGACGCCGGCGCGCAATTCACCGCGCTTGAATTTACTGGTGAGAATCAATATTATTATTCTTTTCATACAGATATGATATGGAACGGCGGATACACTCAGGCAACACGTATCCTTATTTTTAAAAACAGCGCAATGTCCGGCGGACAAATCTTTTTCGATATAGAAATTCATATGCTTGACAAGCAATCGTTCACAGATATAGCGGATATAATGTTTTCTGCAATGTGGTTCACGCTTCCGGGTGATAACAGAGTAATTTACAGAGACGTTGAAGAAACCGAAGAAGCATATATTTACACTTATATTCTCGCCGAGAAAGGACCGAATGAAGATATTATTTCTTTGACGGAAAGAGTAAATGTTGTTTCTAAGTCAACAGGACGCTTTATCGGTTATGAAACAATAACAAAGCTTAAAAGAGTTTCGGTTAATATGCCTTTAATCACCGTCACCCCCGAAGACGACACAGAGGGTTTAATTACAATCACCGAAAGCGTCTGCGGTGTTATGCGGAGCAGTTACTCTCCCCGCTATATCAATATGGCGACTCCACGGCTCGAAAACAGCATAACCGAATTAAGCTTTGACCCCGAAAGCGGACCCGACGGGGAATTCCCAACCGAACTCGCGTCTTACCTTGCCGAATCAACGATTTCTTATATTTTTGAACTGAACGAAGATTTCGACGGCACGATAAAAACGCTCTACAGCGGCGAGCATTACTGGGATACCACCGCAAAAATGAAAGAATTCCTGCGCGGCGATATTACCTCAATCCCAAATATTTTCATACATTCTATGGGCAGAGGCGGAGTTCTTGAATATTTCCAGGTTATTGTTCGTGTGGGTATGAACGACGCGGCATACACAAAGCAATTCCAATTTGATTATTTTAACAAAGACGGAGAATGGGTTGTACACGATATAATTTACGACACAGTTTTACCGAATAACGAGCCTTACACACAAGACGAACCGCGGGAATTACTTGAACAGGCTCTCAGAGAAATATACGGAGACAATGTCAGATTCATTATAAACTTCAACGAAATCCCCGATTCCTTCATTGAAGATTTATATCGAGAATCAAGCGATGGTTTAAAAACTCTTACCGAAGAACAGCTTGAACGAATATTAGAGCAGGTTTACAGAAATCTTCCTGCAACTCCGGACAAACCCATTTTTGAAGGCGTTAACTTCGCTTATCCCCTGCCGCAGGAACACACAGTCTCCGAGTGGCACTGGAGCGACGGCGGCTACTGGGGACATAGCGGGCTTGACTTCGGCGCGCCTCTCGGAACGCCAATCTTCGCGGCTGACAGCGGCAAGGTGACTTTCGCAGAATGGCACGCAGGCTACGGCAGAACAGTAATTATCGAGCACGAAAACGGACTGATTACATGGTACGGGCATTGCAGTGAATTGCTTGTTAATGAAGGCGATTTCGTCGAACAGGGCGAAACGATTGCCAAGGTCGGCGACTCAGGACGCGCAGACGGAAACCAGCTGCACTTTGAAGTGCGATACGGTGCAAGTATTCTCAACCCAAGGCATTACTTAGATTTTAACTAAATATTGACAAGACGTCCTTTCCGTGATAAAATAAGTAAGACTTATTGAACAGGAAAGGACGTTTTAATTATGCAAAATATACCTTATAAAATTTATCTCACCGAAGAGGAAATGCCGAAAAAATGGTACAATGTCAGAGCGCGCATGAAGGAGCTTCCCGCGCCGATTACGCACCCGGGCACAGGACAGCCCTGCACCGCCGAGGATTTAAAGCCGATTTTCTGCGATGATTTAATTGCGCAGGAGCTGAACGTAACCGACGAATATATAGATATTCCCGAAGAAATTCAAGGCTTTTATAAAATGTACCGCCCGTCGCCGCTCATTCGCGCGTACTCGCTTGAAAAGAAGCTTGGCACTCCCGCGAAAATTTATTACAAGTTCGAGGGGACGAATACCTCCGGCTCGCATAAGCTTAATTCTGCCGCCGCGCAGGTCTACTACGCGAAGAAGCAGGGTATAACCACGCTCACCACTGAAACGGGAGCAGGGCAGTGGGGGACTGCGCTTTCGATGGCTTGCGGGTATTTTGACGTTGACTTGACTGTCTATATGGTTAAGGTTTCGAGCGAGCAGAAGCCGTATCGAAAAGGCGTGATTGAAACCTACGGCGCGAAGGTTGTCCCGTCGCCGTCCGACACAACGGAGGTCGGCAGAAAAATATTAGCACAGAATCCCGGTACGGGCGGCTCGCTCGGCTGTGCAATTTCGGAAGCTATTGAAATGGCGGTCAAGACGCCGAACTGCCGATACGTGCTCGGAAGCGTGCTTAATCACGTGGTTCTGCACCAGTCGATTATCGGCATGGAGGTCAAAACCGCCTGCGAAAAATACGACATTGAGCCTGATATAATCATCGGCTGTGCGGGCGGCGGCTCGAACTTCGGCGGGTTTATTTCGCCCTTCATCGGCGATAAAATCGCCGGAAAAAGCAACGTCCGTTTTATAGTCGCAGAGCCTGTTTCCTGTCCGTCAATGACGCGCGGAAAGTACGCTTTCGACTTCGGCGACACAGGGCAGACCACACCGCTCCTCAAGATGTACACGCTCGGCAGCGGCTTCATTCCCTCGCCGAACCACGCAGGCGGACTGCGCTATCACGGAATGTCGCCGATTGTTTCAAAGCTTTTCCACGACGGCTATTTGGAGGCTGTGGCATATGAGCAGAAGAGCGTTTTTGAGGCGGCTGTTATGTTCGCGCGCTGTGAAGGGACGCTCCCTGCGCCCGAATCCTCACACGCAATTCGTGCCGCGATGGACGAGGCTCTGAAGTGCAAGGAAAGCGGCGAAGCGAAGACGATTATTTTCAATCTTTCGGGCACGGGGTACTTCGACCTCGCCGCGTATATGGATTACAACGAGGGCAAAATGAGCGACTATGTGCCGACTGACGCAGACTTGGAAAAGGGCTTTGCGTCACTGCCGAATATCTGAGGAAGTTGAAAAATGACGAAAAAACTGTTAATATTTTTAAGTGTAATAATTCTTTTTTCGGCTTGCGGAGCTGACTTAAATTCTGCTGACGAAACGCCTTACGGACAGATATATTTATATGGCGAAACCCACGGCTCGGAAAGAATAATGCAGAGACAGCTTGAGCTGTGGCACGAGTATTACCACAACGAAAATATGCGGCATTTGTTTGTCGAGCTGCCGTATTATACGGCGGAATTTCTGAACCTATGGATTAAAGCGGACAGCGATGAAATCTTAGACGAGCTGCTGAACGACATCAGCGGAACAGCGATAGACAGCCCTTTTACAAGGTTTTTCTACCAAACAATCAAAACTGAATACCCCGAAACGATTTTTCACGGCACAGACATCGGACACCAACACGAAACGACGGGACAGCGGTTTTTGCGCGAGCTTGAAGCTCGCGGCTTGGAGGATTCCGAGCAGTATCAACTGGCGCAGGAAGCGATTGAACAAGGTGTAAATACTTACAGAAATTTTTCGTTCGACAATGAATACCGCGAAGAAAAAATGACCGAGAATTTCATTCGCGAATTCGACAAATTAAACGGTCAGAGCATAATGGGAATTTACGGCTACGCTCACACGGAATTCGGCTTTATAATGCCTTCCGTGCCGACTATGGCAGAGAATCTGCGAGCAATTTACAGTGATGCGGTTCATTCGGTAAACCTTGCAAATGAGCCGATTAGAGTAGATTTAATCAGCGTTGGCGGCAAGGAATATCAAGCTTTTTACTTCGGCGCGGAGGATATTTCTGCACTTGGTTTAAACTTTGTTTCGCGGGAATTTTGGCGGCTTGAAAACGCTTACGATGACTTCAAAAATCACTCAAAAACAGGCGATTTTCTACCCTTCAACAATTACCCAATGCCGCTCGAAACGGGACAGGTTTTTGTAATTGATTACACGACAATTGATGATTCCGTTGTGCGAATGTATTACCGTTCGGACGGAAACACGTGGCGGGATTCACCCGCGACAGAAGAATTTATAATTTCATAAAACCCGAAAAACCGCCATTATCGGCGGTTTTTCGCTGTTGACAAAAGACAACTGCACATGATAGCATTAATTTCAGAGGTGAATTAATGCTTAACAATCTGCAAGTAAAAATGCTTAGAAGCGATGAAGCTTATGAGGAGCTTGACGCGCTTGTCAGCGATTTTAATATCCAGCACAAAACAAAATATTTGCAAACTCTGACAAAAAATCTTGATAATAATTTTGAGGGCTACTTCGCTGTCGCACAAATTGACAGCGAAATAATTGCATGGACTTACGTTTTTATTGACGGCGATTTTGCTTTTGACGGTGTGCTTTCGGGGCTCGGCGAAAAGATTTATAAGCTGCTTCCGAAAAAGTTTAAAACGGCGTTTATTTCCTCGCCCGTTGCCGAGTATAATATGTTTCATGTGAGCAGGAAATATAAGCTTATTGAAGCCTTAATTATCGGGAAAATGACAGAGGAAATTCTTGTTTTTTTGAAGAATAAAAAAGCAGAGCTTGTTATTGTAAAAGACCATATTAACAGCTATAACTGCGATTTTTATCGCGCGAATTTCATTCATTTGCACTTCATGCCCGGCACTTATATTGACTTCAATTGCAGTTGCTTTGAGGAGTATTTAATGTGCCTCAAAAAGAAGTGGCGGGCGAACATTCGCAACAGAATTAACAGGCGCAAGGACGACTTAAAAATCGAGATTATTAACGCGGCAGAGCTGACGGAAGAAGAATGTGCTTCCTGTCATGAGCTGTACTTTCAAACACGCGATAAACAACGGCTGAAGCATGAATTGCTGTCCCGCGATTATTTCTGCGAATGTGGTAAAATGCTCGGCGAAAAGTGCAAAATGATGGTCGCGAAAATAAGCGGAAAAATCATCGGTTTCGCGCAGCTGTTAGAGAACGAAAACGACGTAATTAACGTACGAATGGGCATGGATTATGACTGTAATAAAGACTATAATTTATATCATCATTTGCTTTATAAAAATATAATTTACTGTCTCGAAAACAATAAAAAACGGCTCTATACCTCACAAACCTGCTATCGCCCAAAAATAGAAGCAGGGGCAAAATTACTGCCCCTGCACACCTATATTTATTTTCAAAATCAGCTTTTTCAAAAGATTTTCGGCAGAATAATTAAGAGCAATTGCAGATGCTATTCCGAGTTGCTCGAAGCGGAAAATCCCGCTGAAATACTTGCGAAAAACAAGAAATTCTGCTCTTGATTTTACTCGATATTTTGAATCTGCTCGCGAATTTTTTCGAGCTCGCTTTTTAAATCCACAACTATTTTTGTGATTCGCAGGTCCTGCGCCTTTGAACCGATTGTGTTGATTTCTCGGTTGATTTCCTGCACTAAAAAGTCAAGCTTCCGCCCGACAACATCTTCGCTGTCAAGCATTTCGCGGAGCTGTGCGATGTGGCTGTGAAGCCGCACTGTCTCTTCATCTACAGCTGTTTTCTCAGCGAAAACAGCTGCCTCGAGAAGCACACGCTGTTCATCAATTTGCGTGTTTTCGAGCACCTCGGTCAGCTTATCAAAAAGACGCTTGCGATAGTTCGCGGTGGTTTCGGGCGAGAGCTTTTCAACCTCCCCGATTTTGCTTTCAATGAAGGTAATTTTTTCAAGCAAATCTGCTTTAATCCGCTTTCCTTCATTCTCACGCATTTGAATAAAATTACCGAGCGCAAACTCCGCAAGCGCGCTCACAGCGCACCAAATTTCATCTTCGTCGATGTCCGCTTTAAGTACGTTGAACGCGTCGGTCATTCTAAAAACGTCCGTAAGTGAGAGGTTGTCAAACAGGTCGATTTCGTCCTTAATTGCGCGCAGTGCCGAAACGTAATTTTCGACAACAGGCTTGTTTACGGTGATTTGCGTTTCCTTTCCCGCGACGTTGTAAATTGAGAGCGCAACCTCGATTTTCCCGCGTCCTGTCTTACTTTGAATTAACTGCTTGAGCTTATCCTCAAGGTACATATACGAGCGCGGAAGCTTCGCGGAAAACTCAAAATAGCGATGATTAACCGCGCGGATTTCAACCGAAATATCCCTCCCGTCAACTACCTCGCGAGCGCGCCCAAAGCCTGTCATACTGCGAATCATGATGTTTTATTTCCTTTCAATTTTAAGTCAGATTTAATAGGTTCTGCGCGGCGTTTAATACGCCGATTCTTCCTGTTGCATACGTCAATCCGCCCTGCAGCCACACAGCCCACGGCTCACGTAAAGGCGCGTCAGCACTGAGTTCAATCGACGAACCCATCGTGAATGCACCTGCCGCCATTATGACATCGTTATCGTAACCCGGCATCGCCCAAGGCTCGGGCGCGGCGTAGCTGTCAACGGGGCTTCCTGCCTGTATTCCGCGGCAAAAAGCAATTAGCTTTTCGCGTGTTCCAAGCTTAATTGCAACAGGCAAATCCACACACTTTTCAGTGTAATTCGGAAACGTTTCGTATCCCATTAACTCAAACAGCGCAGACGCGAAAACAGTGGTCATTAGCGCGTTTGCTGTGATTTCCGGCGCCATAAAAATACCAAGTAAAATCTCTCGCGTCATGCCGAGAGTTGCGCCTGCTTCCGCACCTATTCCAACCGCCGAAAGCCGCTGCGCACATAAATCAACTAAGTCTTTTTTTCCCGCGATATAACCGCCTGTACGTGCGATTCCGCCGCCCGGATTTTTAATCAAACTGCCGATAATTAAGTCCGCGCCAACCTCAGGGGGTTCGCTGATTTCACAAAATTCACCGTAGCAATTGTCGACTATAATGATTGCTTTTTCATTAATTTCTCTTGTGGTTTTTACAAGCTTTTTTATGTCGCTTACACTCAATGATTGCCGCAATGTGTAACCGCGCGAACGCTGTATATAAGCGACTTTACAAGCTTTGAGCAGCTCTACATTTTCGCGCAAATCACTACCGAAATAGAGCTCATTATATTTAATTCCGAACTCCCTCAGCGAGCCGCCGTTATCCGCGTGAATGACACCCCTGAGCGTGTCATAAGGCGTTCCGGTTAATGATAACATCAAATCATTCGGACGCAAAACACCGAAAAGTGCAGTCGAAATTGCGTGAGTTCCGCTGATGAAATTGTGGCGTGCGATTGCACCTTCCGCGCCGAAAACAGAAGTAAAAACCTTGTCTGCTTTTTCGCGTCCGTCGTCGCCGTAGCCATAGCCATCAGTGGGATTAAAATGCGATGAGCTGACTTTGTTTTCAACAAAAGCGCGTAGAACTTTTTCTCCATTAAACCGCGCAATTTCGCGCAATTCCGCAAATTTATCAACGCATAATTCTTCGACTTTTTCTGCAAGATTTAATAGTTCATTATCGAATTTAAACATTACAATACCGCCATTTTATTCATCATCTTTTCAGCGAAAATACGCATTTCGAGCAGGTCGTTTTTATCAATAACACACGACGGCGAGTGCAAATATCTGCAGGGAACTGCAAGGCAAATCGTGCGGATTCCGCCCGCTGTTTTGTGAATAATTTGGCTGTCGTTTCCGCCCGCAATTTGAGTTTTTGTCTGGCATTTTAAACTATTCTCAGCGGCAGTTTTAAACGCTAAATTATACAACTCCTTGTCGTAAATTGCACCCTTATCCATGAAGGGAACTACTGTCCCCGAGCCGAGCTTGCAAACCTGATTTTCGCCCGTCACGCCTGCAATATCGCAGGCTGTCGTCGCCTCCAAAACGAGCGCAAAATCGGGTTTAATTTCATATGCCGCAGCACCCGCGCCGCGCGCTCCGATTTCCTCTTGAACAGTAAAAACAAAATGCGTATCATACTCAATTTCATTCATCAATAAGTCGAGCATAATCGCGCAACCGACTCTGTCATCAAGTGCTTTACACTTAATTAAATTGTTACCGAAAATTATAAATTCACCTGCGAAATAAGCGTAGTCTCCAAGTGTAATTAATCGCTCTGCCTCCTCTTTATTCGCCGCTCCAATGTCTGCAAAAAGCGTCGATAATTTCGGCTGCTTTTCTTTTTCGTCACCTTCAAGCTGATGTGTGGGCTTGCCTCCGATAACGCCGTAAACGCCGCTTTTGAAGCGGATTTTCCGCCCGAAAGTAACAGCGTCGGAAATCCCGCCTACAGCGGAAAGAGAAATAAATCCGTCAGAATTAATGCCCTGAACAATGAACCCGACTTCGTCCATATGCGCGCAAATCATGAGTTTATTTTTCGGCTTTTTTCTGCCTTTTTTAAATACAATCAAGTTGCCTAAATTATCGGTTTTTATTTCGCAATTTACGTGCTCAATCTTATCCGCAATATACTCGCGAACGCCCTGTTCATCGCCGGAAACGCCATTCAAAAGACATAAATCATTCAGCAAATTAATCATCTTTTTCACCTCTCAAAAATTCCGCAATTAACTGCCCCACCGCTTCAATATCAGAAGGCTGAACAGTCTCTGCCGGCGTGTGCATATTTCTCAGCGGAATCGACAAAAGTGCGCATTTAACGTCGCTTCGCGACACACCAATTACGTCCGCATTAGTGCTCGTTTTACCGCTCATAACTTCGATTTGATGTTTAATATTTTTGCTTTTTGCAATGCTTTTCATCTCTTCAAAAAGCCCGCGGTCAAGCGATGGCGCGGCTCCGAGCATGACACCGCCGCCGAGCTTCCACGCTTTATTTTCCGCGCATTTCGGATAATCGCCGTAGCTCACATCAACTGCAATCGCCAAATCAGGATTAATATTATAAGCCGAAATAGCCGCGCCACGACAGCCTATTTCTTCCTGCACCGAGAATGTAACAGCTAAATTATATTTAAGCTTTTCGCTTTTTGTTAAGTCCAGCGCATGCAAAATCGCGCAGACACCTGCTCTGTCGTCAAGCGCGCGTGCGTTGATTTTACCGCCTTGCAATTCCGTGAAATTCGTATCAATTGTCACGCTGTCGCCGAGCGAAATTAACTGCTCAAGCTCCTGCTTTGAAAACCCGCAGTCGATTGCAATTTCCTCTTCTTTTATAACTTTATTTTCGTCCTTTTGAACGTGCGGCGGAAGTGTGCAAACCACGCCCTTGACAGGCTTTTTCCCGTGAATTGTAACCTGCGCCGCAGACAACACGCGGCGGTCAACGCCGCCCGCTCTGCCGACCTTTACGAAGCCGTTTTCGTCGATGAAATTTACAATCATTCCGATTTCATCGATGTGCGCGTCGAGCAATAAAAGCGGCAGATTTTCTTCGTGCTTTAAAGTCCCGAAAACCGTCCCGAAGCTGTCGATTTCCGCGTTCGGTACGAATTTCCGCAATAGCTCTAAAGCCGCTTCGGAAGCGGCATTTTCACTGCCGGCTACGCCGGCAGGTTCGCATAATAATTTTAATGTTTCTTTTATATTCATAAATCTCTCCTGAAAATAATGTTTATGACGCGAGGTTAGAAATCCTCAAACCAAGCATTATTAGAATAGTCATTCCAACAAAATAAAACCTCACTGCAAGAAAATTCTATTTCTGCATATTCTCTATCATATTTAGGTTTATACGAACATGAATTAGCATATATGGAAAATGTTTTTTCTCCGCTGTTGAATTCAAGAATTTCAAAATCGCAGGTCAAATTAATCAAAGAATCAAATTTGATTTCCTCTTCTCCTATAAATCCCCTTATAAATTTTGCGTTTTTCAAAACGATTTGAGACGCGGTAGTATGTTTAGATTTTCCTGTATTATTTAATTCGTGAGTTTTAACAACATCAAATCCCTCGCTAAAAAATAGGATAATATCATCATTATCTAAAAATATTTTATCAATAGAGTGGTCATGTAATGAAATATTTTGATTATCACACGATTTATATTTCCACATATGATTTCACTTCTTTCACATTTTTTACAAAACAAATTACCCGCTTCAACTTTAATTATTTCCACTACTTCAACGCCTCCAGCGACGCTTTAATTTTGCTCATTTTTTCTTCTGCCTTTTTCAGTTTTTCGCGTGCTTTTTCGACCTGCTCGGGCGGAGCTTTCGCGACGAATTTTTCATTGTCTAATTGCTTCTTCACAAAGTCAATATCGCTCTGCGCCGCCGCCATTTCTTTTTCAAGCCGTGCGCGTTCCTTTTCGGTATCAACAAGCTCACCAAGCGGCATGAAAATCCGCGCGCTGTCTGTAACTACAACGGCTTTGCCATCAGCGGAAGCGGCACTTTCAAGGAGCGTAATTTCCGTAGCTGAAGCTAACTTTTCAAAGAAAGCAGTGCTGTTTTTAAACAGCTCAAAATTAGCGGAAGCAGTCTCAATTTCATACGCGATTTTTTTGCTTGGCGGGACATTAAGCTCCGCACGTTTTGCACGAATTGCAGAGATTGCATTTATAACTTTTCCGAAGTCCTCGCTCTCTTTTTTGAAGCTTAATTTTTCATCAAAAACAGGAAATTCTGACACCATAATCGACTGCGAAGAACCGGGAATCGCCGACCATATTTCCTCGGTAATAAAAGGAAGAAAAGGGTGCAGAAGCTTCAACATTCCGCGCATTACGAAAACGAGAATTAACTGCGCCTTGACTGCGTTTTCACCACCCGATAATATACGCGGTTTTGTCAGCTCAATGTACCAGTCGCAGTAAATATTCCAGATGAAATCCTGCACATTTCCTGCCGCAACGCCGAGCTCAAACTGCTCTAAATTATTCGTAACATCACGCACGAGATTATTGTAATTTGTGAGAATCCACTTGTCCTCAACTGCCAAATTATTAGTATCAATTTCACCTTTAAAATCTTCGGGAAGGTTGCCGAGAACAAAGCGCGCCGCGTTCCAAAGCTTGTTCGCGAAGTTGCGGGAGGCCGCGATTTTATCCTCATTCCAGCGCATATTGTTGCCTGTTGCATTTCCGCAAATGAGCATGAAACGAAGCGCGTCCGCGCCGTAGCGGTCAATCATTTCGAGCGGGTCAACGCCGTTGTCTAAGCTTTTGCTCATCTTGCGCCCCTGCGAGTCGAGCACGAGCCCGTTAAACATAACAGTATCGAACGGGATTTTTCCTGTGTATTCAAGCGACGAAAAAATCATTCGCGCAACCCAAAGGAAGATAATATCAGCCGCAGTTACAAGCGTCTGCGTCGGGAAAAAGCGGCGGAAATCCTCGGTTTCCTGTCCCGAGCCCCAGCCGAGCGTTGAAAAGGGCCAAAGCGCGGAGCTGAACCATGTATCAAAGGTGTCCTCGTCCTGTTTCATGCTCGCGCCGCATTTTGCGCAGATTTGCACCGGGTTTTCGCCGACCTCCATATGCGCGCAATCCTCGTTTGTGCAGTAGTACGCAGGGATTCTGTGCCCCCACCACAACTGCCGCGAAATGCACCAGTCGCGGACGTTTTCCATCCATGAAAAATAGCTGTTCTCGAAATGCTTAGGGATAAATTTAATCTTCCCGCTCGTCACGGCTTCAACCGCAGGCTGTGCAAGCTCCTTCATTTTCACGAACCACTGCACGCTCGCCCACGGCTCGATTACAGTGCCGCAACGCCCGCAAGTCCCGACGTTGTGCGTATGCTCTTCGACTTTTACCAAAAGCCCGAGTTCTTCCAAGTCTGCGACGATTGCTTTTCTTGCTTCATAACGGCTCATTCCCTTGTATTTACCGCCGTTCGCGTTAATCGTCGCGGTCTCGTTCATGACGTTAATCACGGGCAAATCGTGCCGAGTTCCGACTTCAAAGTCGTTCGGGTCGTGCGCGGGCGTGATTTTAACCATGCCCGTGCCGAAGTCTTTTTCAACGTATTCGTCGGCGATAATCGGAATTTCCCGCTCCATAAGCGGCAGGATTACCGTCTTGCCTATTATTGACTGATACCGCTCGTCATCGGGATTTACCGCGACAGCCGTGTCGCCGAGCAGGGTTTCGGGGCGGGTCGTCGCAATCTGAATGAAGCCGCTACCGTCCGCGAACGGGTATTTTATATGCCAGAAGTGCCCCGCTTTTTCCTCGTGGTCGCACTCGTCGTCGGAAATCGAGGTTTTGCACTCGGGGCACCAGTTGACTATCCGCAGTCCGCGATAGGCTTTGCCGTCCGCATAAAGCTTCAAGAAAACCTTTTGCACCGCCGCAGAACAGCCCTCGTCCATCGTGAAACGCTCACGTGACCAGTCACAGCTTGAGCCTAATTTCTTGAGCTGATTTATAATCGCGCCGCCGTACTCGCGCGTCCATTCCCACGTCTTTTCAAGGAAGCCGTCCCGCCCTAAATCCTTTTTAGTCACGCCCTGCTTTTTGAGCGACGCGACAACCCTCGCCTCCGTAGAAATTGAGGCGTGGTCAGTGCCGGGAAGCCACAGAACCTCATAGCCGCTCATGCGCTTCCAGCGGCAGAGAATATCCTGATAGGTATTGTTGAGCGCGTGCCCCATGTGCAGAATTCCCGTGACGTTGGGCGGCGGAATCACGATTGTATAAGGCGGCTTGTCAGATTTTTCGTCCGCACGGAAGTAGCCACTCTCCTCCCAGTTTTTATAAATCCGCTCCTCAAAGTCTTTCGGGGAGTAGGTTTTGTCTAATTGTTTCATTTTTTATGTGTCCTTTCTTTACGCTTTACGTTAAAATATCTATCTGCTGTTGAAGCTCTTCTATTGCATCGAATTGAATCTGAACCTCATCAGCTAAATCCTTTGCTTCCTGAAGCTCATCCTGCCCTTTTCTGCATCCGCTCAAAGCTACAGCTAAGACTAAAAAAATAATTATCGCTCTTTTCATTGATTTTTCTCCTTTAGCTTATTAAAAGCTTCCTCGCTCGGCGTTACGTACAGCGTCTTATTATTTGTGAAAATCACCATTCCCGGCTTCGCGCCGTGCGGCTTTTTCACGTAGCGGACTTCCGTGTAATCCACCGGCACGCGACTCGAATCCCGCGCCTTTGAGAACCACGCGGCGAGTATCGCGGCTTCTTGAAGCGTCCGCTCCGACGGATTCTCGCTTCTGATAATCACGTGCGAACCTGCGATGTCTTTGGTGTGAAGCCAGATTTCACGCGGCTTTGCGGTCTTCAATGTCAGCAAATCATTCTGACGGTTGTTCCTGCCAACCAAGATGTTCACGTTATCACTCGATATGAACTTCAGCGGCTCGGTTGGCTTCTCTTGCTTCGCGCCTTTTTTGACGCCCGCGGATTTTATATATCCCGATTCAATCAGCTCGCGCTTGATTTCAAGTAGCTCCGAATCCCCCGTCGCGCGGGAAGCCGCTTCCTGCACGCTTTCAAGGTAGACGAGCTCGTCCTCGCTGTCTTCAATCAGCTTAGTTAAGGTCTTTTCGGCGTTTTGCAATTTCTTATACTCTGCGTAATATTTCTGTGCGTTTTTAGCAGGTGAAAGCTTCGTGTCAAGCGGTATTTTCACTTCCTCGCCCGTTTCAAAATCCTGCGCCGTGAGCGACTCCGCGCCCTTTTCCAAAGCATAAAGGTTCGCGCTGATTAAGTCTCCCCACCTGCGAAATTTTTCCCGCTCGCCGCACGCGGCGAGCTCAGCGCGGCGCGCGTCAAGCTTGCGTAAAACCCGCTCATAACTGCTTTTCAAGGTTTTCAACACCGCGCCCGAACGCTGTTTGAGCCTGTCGCTGTTTGCACGCCCGGCGTAAAAGCTGTCCAAAAGCTCGTTCGCAGACTCGAAATTCTTGACGGTCATTGCGTCGCCGTACTGCTTCACGTCAACGAAAGTGAAGTCGAACGGCTTCTTTTCGCCGTCAATGAGCATTGTTGGCTTGAAATTTTGCTGAATATTTCCGAGGTAATTATATAGGCTCTCTGTAGATTCGGCGGTTAATTCAACTGTTGGTATAGAGCAATCTCCAACGGCGCGGAACGCCGCCTCCCGCGCAAACAGCGGGCAAATCCCCTCAAATGTTTTAATTAAAGCCTTGTCAAGCCGCTGATGTTCATGGTTTTTCAAGGCGTTCATAAGCTCGGGTTTCGTGAAATTCAAAAGCGACAGCCGCGATTCCCGCGGAGGAAGCTCATAAACAAGCCCGGGAAGCACCCTCCGCACCAACGAAACATCGTCATTGACGCGTTTTAACGCGTCAATCACCCGCAGTTGATTATCTTTTTCAATCAACAGAATTATGTTACTGCTCCGACCCATAATTTCAACAGAGAGTATAATTATTTCCTCATCACCGATTTCATTGCGACAGTGAAACTTGAAGAAAATAATTCGCTCAAAGCCGTCCTGCGCGATTTCAACGAGTCTCGCACTTGCCAACCGCTTCCGCAGAAGCTGACAGAACATAGGCGGTGCAGGCGGGTTTTCGAGGGTTTTAGAGGTCAAGCAAACCCGCGCGGAGGCAGGGTTTGCTGATAGTAATAGTTTTGCAGAGCCGCCGTAGGCGGTACTGTCGCCGGCGACCCGCCGGTGAAGCGACAGCACGATTTCTTCGCGCGAGGGCTGATGAACTTTTTCAACGCGCGCGCCAATTAGAGCTTCTTCTATTAATTCGGTTTTTACAATATGTAAAAACGCGCCTGAAAGTGACATAAAGTATAATTATTCTCCTAATATTTTACTGTAGGGTCGCCATTAATGGCGACCGATTCTACAAATATTTGCAAGGTTCAGTTGCAGAATCCGCGATGAACAAAGGCACTTGCGGGAAACGTTCATATATCTTAGATTTAAGAAAATCGCAAAGAATTATTTCCGTGTGAAAATGCCCCGCCTCAATCAGCGTCACGCCTAAATCCTTCGCCTTAATCATATCGCTGTGCTTCATTTCGCCCGTGATAAAGGCGTCACAGCCGTTTTCAACCGCTTCGTCAAATTTACTGCCGCCCGAACCCGGGCAAACCGCCACACGCCGAATCGGCTTGCCGCCGTCTACATATTTCGCAAACGGGCTTTTGAAGGCACTTTTGCACCTCTTTGCAAGCTCGTCCGCCGTAATTTCGTTAGGTAAAATGCCGCTTTGAGGGAAACCCAGCAAGTCAGCCATAATCGACGGTAGAATGTCATTATCGAAATTCGTATGCGCGCAAATCGCATTTATTTCATGTTTCGCGAGTCTATGAACAGCAGTGCCCGCTTTAATGTCCGAAAGCGCCTTGAAAATCACGGGATGGTGCGATATAATCAGGTTTGCGCCCTTTTCAGCCGCTTCGGCAACTACGTCGAGCGTAATGTCAAGGCAAAGGCAAATTTTCGTGACCTCGGCGTCCTTATCACCAACTAAAAACCCCGAATTATCGTAGCTTTCCTGGGTTTCAAACGGCGCAAGCTCCTGTAGAAATGCGTATATTTCATGAACTTTCATAATTCTCCCCTATGTATCGCGCGTAAATAATTGTGTAGGTTTTTTTGGTGCAAGCCGCAGAAATTTCTTCGATAATTTCAAAATTCATGCGAACGAGCTCATTGCGCAGAATTTCCTGCCGCGTCATCGGCTGCAAAATGAAGCGGGTATCAGCGTTTTTATGCTTACAGCCGCCGAGAATTTCCGCAATCGTTTCGCCGCCCATGCCCGCAATAATCACGTCGTCACGGGGCGGGAGCTTCCCGAAGCCGTCCGATAGCACGAGCTTCACGTCCGCGCCGTATTTTTGCACGGTTCTGCGCGCCGATTCAAGCGGTCCCGGCTTAATATCAGCGGCGATAATATCAGTGCTGACGCCGTTTTTCCACAACCAGCAAGGTACAAGCGCGTGGTCAGTGCCGATGTCTGCGACGCTTTTTCCGCTTCGCACAAGCGCGGCACAAGCCGCAAGCCTTTTGTCAAGTTTAACCATAATATTTAGTATAACATAAAAAGGTTGATATATCAACCTTTTGTTTTTTTCACCGCCAGCTTTTGTTACAATCCAATCGCAGATGCCAACCTCAGCGAGCCCGTAACCAACACCATGCCCCCGCCGCAAAGCTCGGACGCAAGCTCCGTAGCGCGGCGGGGCTCGCTGACTGTATAAATACAGCCGCCGTCGAAACCGAGCAGCACCGCCGCACGGTACAAATCCGAACAGCTTACCGCGCTTTCCGCGAAGCCGTCAGTCAGCACGAGATAATGCGCGAAGGACGCTAATTCCCCGAGCGCGCCGACGTAATCCTTGCCGCTTAACGCCCCGAAAACCACAGCCTTGCGCACCCGCCACTTCTCGAAAACCGCAAGCGACGCGCGGATTCCCTGCCTGTTATGCGCACCGTCAAGCACTACGAGCGGGTTCTTGCGGATAATTTGCAGCCTTGCAGGGACTTGCGCTTTTTTGAGCCCTTTCCTTATGCAATCGACGGCAATTTCGAGTTTTTTCAACGCTTCAAGCGCGGTCAGCGCGTTCAAAATCTGGTGCTTTCCGCCCATTGCGGTTTGAAGCTTCTCGCCCTTGTAGCTGAACTCGTTGCCGTAAACCGAAGCCTTCTCGTCGGACAGCGAATCTATATCGGGAATAATAAGCTCCGCACCTGTCTTTTCGCACTGCTTACGGATTTCGACGTAAGCCGCCCGCTCCTGCACGGGGTACATCACACAAGGCGACTGCTTGATTATCCCCGCCTTGTGGCTTGCGATTTCGCTGAGACTTTCGCCGAGAATATCCGAGTGGTCGTAGCCTATTGCAGTAATTATGCTGATTTCAGGAGTTATTATATTCGTGCAGTCCAACAAGCCGCCGATTCCCGTTTCAAGCACAACTATGTCGGCTTTTTTCTTTTTGAAGTAAAGAAAACTCGCCGCTGTTAATATTTCAAACTGCGAGTATTCTGTAGGGGACGACGACTCTGTCGTCCCGCTGACAGCCATTCGTACGCACTCATCAAAGTCTTTTTTTGATATATGCTTATTCTGCAGCTGAATACGCTCGTTAATCGTATAAACATAAGGCGAGGTGAATTTTCCAGTCTTAAAGCCCGCTTCAATCAAGGCGCAGCTCAGATACTCAGAAACGCTTCCTTTCCCGTTGGTCCCTGCGACGTGAATGAATTTGAGGTCGTTTTGCGGGTTTCCGAGCGCATCACAAAGAGCGGCAAACCGGCTTAAATCAGAAACCGGTTTACCGCCTGTACTAAACTGTTTTAACAAAGAAAGCGCGTTAAGCTTCATCTTCGTCAGGAGCTTCATCGTCAATTGT
>WQYC01000037.1 GCA_009781425.1 Oscillospiraceae bacterium | reverse complement strand
GACGCGCTCGCTCGCCTGCCCCCAAAACTGAATAGTATCGCGAGCTTTTTCAAGCGGCAGCAACGCCTGCGCCGTCATAATCGTAACCAAAGCAAGGCAGGCGGAAGCCGCGCCGTTCACCGAGTGTCTGTGAATCTGCGGGATATAAGGCGGCTTTTTGCTTTTGCGTTTGCGGCTTATGCTTTTGAGGAAGCTTTGTTCTTGACTTGCCCATATGCTGTAAAGCCCGAACATACTGCTGACAAGCAGGGTAATCGCAGGGACATAAGACGCTTTCTGTGAGGCAATCGCAGGGACTAAAAGCAAAACCGAGGTGATTAAAATAGAACCGATGAACTTTCCGCGCGCCGCAACCGCAAAAATGAACACTAAAATAATCGCGCAAAAAATGACAGCCTCCTGCATACTTTGCTGAAGCTCGTAGGTTATGCGGACTGTAACCATTGCCGCGGGTCTGCTCGCGTAGCCCGCAGTACTTAGTGCGCCGCCGTCTATGTAAATCAGCAGATAATCGGCAAGACAGCCGAGGTCATGAAGAATATCCGAGAAGCGCAGGTATAAAAGCAGAATAAACCCGAAAAAAGGAAAAGCAAAGCGAAACCTCACAAAAATAAAGGTTATATTAAAAATGAGCGAGAAAAAAACTGTCTGCGCAATAACCACGCGGGCGTTTACAGGCACTTCATACATTTGCAGAAACATCAGTATTACGCCCGCCGCCGCCATGCACAGCAAAGCAAGCCGCACCGCGACATTCATGAATGTCGCAAAATAGGCTGAATTAAGTTGCTGTGTTTCGCTTCCCGACCAGACAGGAAGCAGGTTTTTCTTCTGCTTTTTTTGTTTCATGTTTTAATCCATGCTGAAATAATGCGATTCATCGTTTATTTCGAGCAGTTTTATTTTAGTTTCTGCTTTGATATATTCCGTGATTTCGCTGTCGCGGGTTTCAGCCGTTGCCGAAAAGGTAATCAGCACTACGCCGTCAAGCATGGCGAGCCCCGATTCCTCAAGAGTATGCAAAAGCTCCTTGTTCAGCTCCGGCGTAACAATATAAATTGTATGATATTCTTTTATTTCGGGCGAGAATAATTCTAACAGTCCGCCGAAGGTCTTCGGTGACGGCTCCTGCGGCAGAAAGGTAAACGCGCTGTGCAGATAGCTGTAGTGCGCGTATTCCGTGAGCTCGTACTTCTCGCTTCCGCGAGCCCCGTGCCAGCAGTTAATCACGCCGTTCCCGTCGAGCAGAATCTTCTTGGTTACGGCGAGCGAGGTTTCTATAACCGCGTCTAACATTCGCCGCGTTAAATAATTATTCTCGAAAGCCGCCGAGAAGTCGCTGAAAATCACCGCGCTGTTATTAAGCGACTGCTCCTGCTGCTTGATTACAAGCTCGTCCTGCTTCGCTGTCAGCTTCCAGTGAACGCTTCGTATGCTGTCGCCCTCGCGGTATTCGCGCAGGGAATTAAACACGTTGCTTCGGTGATTTGTAATGACCGAAGCCGGGCTTTCAACATCAGTTTCTGTTTCCTGTCCGCTATCGACAGGCGTTTTCTCGCGCGGCAGGATAATCAGCCGCGCTGTTATGTTTAGCTTTCTGCGAAGCTTGAACAGCTTCAGCAAATCATAAACGCAGATTTCATAAATGCGGATTGTATATTCGCCACGGAAGGACAGACGAAACGGAAGCCCGACAACTGACGACGACAGCGGCGGAACGTCGGTCATGAGGATTTTTTTAGAGAAGTCCGTTTCGTTTTCGTGCTGACTTTGAAAATCGCCGATAATTCTAATCGGCGATACAGGGAATAAGAAGCGGTTTTGCAAATAAAGCTTAATGCTACATTCTTCATGCTTTTCGGCGACGATTTCGAGCGGCTCGGCTACGTTATCGACATTGGCGACAGGCTTACCGGACGACAGCGAGAGCCTTACCGCGATGAAGTTAATCAACATCACGATAAAGCTGAACGCGGGGCAGAGTATTAAAATCAGCAGTAACAGCGGCATCAGGCGGCTCCAGTAAACAAAGCACATGATTAATACGAAGAGCACGAGAACGCTGTAGAAAATACGGAATTCTTTCATAA
Source organism: Oscillospiraceae bacterium (assembly GCA_009781425.1). Lineage (GTDB taxonomy): Bacteria > Bacillota > Clostridia > Oscillospirales > Ruminococcaceae > Ruminiclostridium_E. The sequence continues at coordinate 26,887 of WQYC01000037.1, read as the reverse complement.
ATTTAAGTCCAAGTTGTTAATTATTTACCGTTCTTTGTGACGGTGATGCGCCGTCGGCTAATAAATATAAGCAATATTGATTCATTGATATACCCTCTTGCTTTGAGCGTTCTGCAAGCGTTTTATGAAGTGATTTAGGTATGCGCAGTTTAAATTGTCCGCTGAAATCCTCTAAACGGCTCGGCTCGGGAATCGGGATTCCGTCTTCAAGGCAAGCGGTAAACCAGCATTTTTTTGCGTCTTCAATCATTTCAAAGCCTTCTAATAAGGTTTCGGCACAGGTAATACAGCCCCTTAATTCGGGGCAGTGGAGGGTAAAACCTTCACCCTCTTCATCTTTTATTGTTTCAACCCTGTAGCTTAATCCCATGTAATAATCTAAGTCTTTCATGATTCTTCACCTCCGCTTTCCATATAATCTATAATAGCATCTCTAACTTTTCTGATGTAAACAATGTCTATTTGAGTATTTTTTGATTTTGGCAACGTGACAGGAACACAATTCACTTTTCTAAAAGTATAGTGACTGCTTCCGCCCTTTGGTTGATTTTGAACATATCCGATTTTAATTAAGGCTTTGGCTAAATCTCCAAAGCGCAAATTCCTGTTTAGTTTTAATACTTCTTCAATTAGTTTATCCCATTTACTCAAAAGCAACGCTCCTTTTATATTATAGCATGGTGTCGTATATGGTGTCAATAGTTTAGGCTTAATTTCCTACTCGCGGTGATAAGGCGGCGTAATCGACTTCGCGATTTCCCTCAGCACGCCGATTTCGGTGATTTTGCGCACCTTTGCATCTTGCGTTAATTGCAGGCGGTGTTCGAGAACGTGCGGAGTCATACGCAGAACGTCCTCGGGCGTGACGTAGCCGCGCCCCGATAAAAACGCGCACGCCTGGCTTGCCCTCATTAACTGCAAGCTGGCGCGCGGACTCGCCCCCAAAAGCACCGCCTTGTGTGTGCGGGTGGTGGAAACAAGCTGAACTATATAGCGGTAAACGCTTTTTTCTATATTCACGTACTGAACAGCTTCTATGCAATCCAAAAGCTCCTGCCGCGTGCAAATCGCTGAAACCTGCTCGAGCGGGTCAACCGTCTGGCGGGAGGCGATAATGCTGACTTCCTGTTCAAGCGTAGGATAACCGACAGAAATCTTCATGAGGAAGCGGTCAAGCTGTGCCTCGGGCAGCGGATATGTCCCGACGAAGCCGAGCTCGTTCTGCGTGGCTATAACCATGAACGGCTGAGGAAGCTCGTAGGTCGTCCCGTCAACCGTGACGTTCTGCTCTTCCATCGCTTCAAGGAGTGCGGACTGCGTTTTCGGGGAAGTGCGGTTGATTTCATCAGCGAGCAGTATATTGCACAAAACCATACCGGGACGATATTCAAAGTCGCCGGTGTCCTTGTTATAAATCGTGAAGCCTGTTATGTCCGACGCCATAACGTCCGGCGTGAACTGTGCGCGGCGATACTGCAAGCCTGTCGCCTTTGAAAGCGCGGTCGCAAGTGTGGTTTTACCGACACCCGGAACGTCCTCAATCAGCACGTGACCGCCCGAAATGAGCGCAATCACGAGCATTTTCACCACGTCCCGCTTGCCTACGATGACCTTTTCGACTTCATCGATAATCTGCTTTATTTTTCTGTTTTGCTCTTCTGTGATATATTTCTGCATAGCTTTTGTATCCCTTGCACTTCCATTAAATGTTATAAAAATTATAACATTTTAAATAAACAAAAGCAAGAGAAAAATGAAACTGTAAACAGAATGTAATAATTTATTTTGCGAGCTTGTAAAGAATAAACTGATTCAAGCTGATTCCTTCGCTTTTGGCGGCTTGTTTTAACTCCATGTGCAGTGTTTTTGGTACGCGGAGCGAAATTTTTCCGCTGTATTCCCGAGCCATGCGAAGCCTGTGTACTTCTTCAAGCGACACGCCGGGGCTGGTGTCGTTTTCGGCTTTTATTTCCGCCAGCATTTGCAAGTCCCACGCGTCGGGCTTGACTGTAGGTATAGCCGCAAGTCTTTTTTCAAATTCTTCAACAGTTAATCCCTGTTTCATTGCTTTCACCCTTTCTTATAAGCATCGCCGCGAGTTTTAATTTTCGTTACTAATATGACTTTATTTACTCTGTCATATTTAAAAATAATTCTGAAAGGCGGGATTTTAACTCTATATTCATCGTCACTTCCCTCCATTTTCCTAATATTGCCTTGTAAAGTTTCAAGTTTAATTAAAGCGTCGCTTATTTTTGCGTAATCGCTTCGCAAACACTTTTCCATATACTTCTTAGGTTGCTTTTTAAGTTCAACTTTCATTATGTCCTCTCCCTCTGCCTGCATATATAATATCATATATAAGCACACTTGTCAAGCTTTAATTGAACTTCGCCTTCTCAAAAACAAGCTTAACAGGCTTATAAAGCAGGATTGCGAGCGCGGCGTTCACGCCGCCTTTGAGCAGATTAAACGGCAGGAAAATCGGCATAAGCATACCAACGACGGCTTCTCTTTCAAACGTGGTGTAAATCGGGACGATAAGCCAGTTAAACGCCAGCATAACCGCAGTCATGCAAAGCACACCCGCAACAAGCCCAATCGCCGCGAACAGAATATTCTTTTTGATTCGGTAAATCAAAACAGCAACACAAGCGAATGAGCAGGTCGAAATTATGTTCATGACTAACCCTAAAACCCCTGTTTCGCTGATTGTAAACATCTCGACTAATGAAACGGCGACCGACATCATTATAACGGGCAGAAAGCCGAACAGCAAGCCGCCTGTAATAATTATCGCGTCCTTAACGTCAAACGTCAGGAACATATACGGGATTCTGACAAAATACATGACGACGCACGCCATTGCGGTTAAGAGTGCCATTGTTACTAACTTTTTTGTTGTGAATTTCATAAATTTTCCTCCAAATAAAAACCCCCACAGCAAAGCGTGAGGGTTGTTTTGTTTCTTTCATCCGGACTTTCGTACCTTGCAAGCAAGCTACACCGTTGGTTTCGGAGTTTCACCGAATCAGCTTGACATTAATCAAGCTCGCGGACTTTACCGCCAGTAAGGAATTTCACCTATCCCACGAAACGCAGAATATTTAATTTTAGTTGCTTTTATTATGCTTCGATAGCGTCAACAGGGCAGTCGGGAGCGCAGGCGCCGCAGTCTATGCACTTTTCTGCGTCAATTACGTAAAGGGGCGAGCCTTCCGAAATCGCGTCAACGGGGCAGCTACCTACGCACGCGCCGCAAGCGATACAAGAATCATTAATTTTATAAGCCATTTTCTTTCCTCCGATATGTAAATATTTTTTTTAGTATAACACGAGATTGCAGAATTGTCAAGAAACAATTTCTTTTACATACTCCGCAAATTTCGCGCCGTCGAAAGGCTTGTCGAAAACCTTTTTCGCGCCGAGGCTTACGGCCTCTTCGGCGATTATATCCTGTCCGCCGATAGAGCTGATGACGATTATGACTGCGTTCGGGTTTATCTTCATGATTCCCTTGATTGCTTCAAGTCCGTCGCCGTCGCACATGGCTAAGTCGAGGGTAATTATATCGGGCTTCAGCTCCTTATATTTTTCGACGCCTTCGTTTCCGCTTTCGGCTTCGCCGACGACCTCAACAGGAAGCCGCCTTACCGACAATCTGATTTGCGTGCGGCTGTATGCCGAATCGTCTACGATTAACATTGTTTTCATAATTTTTTGCTCCTTTATATTATAATCATTGAATCGCCGAAACTAAAAAATCTATACTTTTCGCGCACTGCTTCTTCGTAAGCGGCAAGCGTTGCTTCGCGTCCGAGAAACGCGCTCACAAGCATTATCAGCGTGCTTTCGGGCAGGTGAAAGTTGGTTATAAGCCCGTCTATAATTTTAAATTCATAGCCGGGGGTTATGAAGATGTCGGTGCTTCCCGATGTAGGGAACTGCATTTCGGCGTTTTCTGCGGAAACCGCCATGCGTTCCGACACGGAATACGTGGGTGATTCTGCGGAACGCATAAATGCGTTCCCTACAGCTTCAAGCGTTCTGCAGCTCGTCGTTCCTACAGCGATTACGCGCCCTCCGCGGGCTTTGCAGTCGGCGATTTTCTGTGCGGCTTCTGCGGATAGCACATAGCGTTCGCTGTGCATTTTATGCTCGCTTATATCCTCGCACTTAACGGGACGGAACGTCCCGAGCCCGACGTGCAGAGTTACGTAAGCCGTTTTAACGCCTTTGTCCGCGAGCGCGCTGAACACCCGCTCGGTGAAGTGCAGTCCCGCTGTCGGAGCGGCGGCAGAGCCCGCCTCGTTCGCATAAATTGTGTTGTATCTTGCAGAATCGTCAAGTTTTTCTGTAATGTAATGCGGCAGGGGCGTATGTCCGATTTCGTCGAGAATAGCGAAGAAGTCGCCGTCATAGCTGAATTTTACAAGTCTGTTGCCGTCGTTAATTATATCGATAATTTCAGCGGTTAATTTGCCGTTGAAATTAATGACTTTCCCGACTTTCAGATTCCTGCCGATACATTCCCAAATATTATCGCCTTTCGGGTCAAGCAGCAGGATTTCAACGTTGTCCGTAAGCAGGCGGGCAGGGAAAACCTTCGAGTCGTTCATGACAAGCAAATCGCCCGCGTTCAGATAATCGGCGATGTTATAAAAATGATTATGCGCGAACGCGCCTGTTTTGCGGTTAATCGCGAGCAACCGCGAGGCGTCGCGCGGTTCTAAGGGTGTCTGCGCGATTAGCTCCTCGGGGAGCTCGTAGTTAAAATCGGATTTTTTCATGCTCATGTTTATAAAGTCCTGCTGAATTCTTCTATTTTATATTTAATAATGCTCTGCATAGAATTGCAGGAAGCAAGGGCTTTTTTCAGCTCCTTGATATATCCGAGCTTGTCGCCGCTGTCGAGCAGGTTCTTCGCTGAATCCATAAAGTAGCCGAAGCGGTGCGATTCGGGCAACGCGCTTATGTCGTCGGCGTTCAGCAAATCGGGGTTATAAGCATTGCTGACATACAGCGAGCAGTATTCAATACAGCGGTTGTAAACCTCGAACCTTTGAACAGCATTAAGCGAGTCTGCGCGCAGGCACGCCGCTTCAAAAAGCAGTGTCCCGAAAAGCAGGTTTTTGATATTTGCAAAGAAAAACTCGTTGCTTTGATATTTGATTGCCCAAACGGGAAGCTGATGATTTTTGCTTGCAACGAGCGTTAAATGCGTTTTAATAAGCTCAAGGTTCATTTTTGAAAGTGCGGAGTCAAGTTTAATGTTATGGCTCAGCGCAAGCTCGATTGCCGCCGAAAAGCCTTCGGGCAGCGGCGTTTCGCCGAAGCCGTCAATAAAAGCTTCAAGCGCGGATTTGTCTTCGATAGCACAAGCTTGCATAAGCTGAGTAAACTTGCCGCTTGTTTTATTTTTCGCGAAGCTCTCCGCAAAGCCGCGGTCAGCGAAATAAATCTTTTCGAGAGTCTGCTCAAAAAGAGCGGTCTGCGCTTCGTTGCCCGCTTCAAGCACCCGCGCGTAAAACGCCGCAAGCGATGCGTGGGCGGCTTTATTCTTTGCGAGAATTAATATAGTATCAGTGATTTTTATGAAGTCTGCGGGGGTTATTTCTGTCAAGCTTAAACTTTCGTAAGCTGTGAAGGCTTCCTCTGCACGGCTCTGCGCGCTAATGCACAGCGCGAGCATATTCAAAAAGTCGACACGCTTTTCGGGCATGGTGTAATTCGCGACAAGAAAAGTAAAAACGTTTTTATCGAGCTCGCCGCGTTCATATTTATCGAGCTCGGCGAGATATTTTATTATGTTTTCTTCTGCCTCGGCGTATTTTTTCAAGCTGTGATACAACCACGCCTTGCAGCCGTATGCTTCGGTCAGAACGGCGTTATCGGGCTTCGCTTTTGCGAGAACCTTGTCTAAAGCGGCGAAGGCTTTTTCTGTTTCGCCGGACGCTGTATACATTTCAAAAGCGTTGAAATAGGCACTATAAGAATAAGCATCATCAGAATTTTCCGAAAGCACAACAGCTCTTTCTGTGAGCGCGCGCTTTTTTTCGTTCATATCGAGCATTGCGCCGATTACGTGCGAGATTGTGCGTAAATCATCGGGTTTTTTCTCAAGCTCTTTTTCAAGCAGAACAAGATTCCGCTCGGCTTTTTTCTTTTTCTGTTCTTCGTTTTCAAAGGCGTAGCCGTAGTGATAGGCGTAGGAATTAAAATAATAAGCAGGGTCGTAAAACCCGGTGAAATACTCGTGAATCGTACCCTCAAAGCTTAAATCGTCAGTGCGGCGGGCGATTCTGTGAGCGTAAAGATTATAGTAATTATTATAATTAGTATCGGTGAAGTTGCGGGTGATATAAAAAGCGTTGTTATAATCCTTGTGGAGCTTTTCATTATTGAAAAACTCAATCATATCCGACACGTCCTGAAAATGGTCGTCCGCGTCGAGGAACATGAACCACATACCTCTGCACTTTTTGAGCCCGAAGTTACGGGCGGCAGAGAAATCATTAACCCAGTCGAAGTGAAAAACCTTGCTTGTATATTGCTTAGCGACCTCGACGGTTCTGTCTGTTGAGCCCGTATCGACAATCACGAGCTCGCTCGGAACAGCGTCTAACAGCGGCGTCAGACATTCAAGACATCTGCTGAGCATTTTTTCTTCATTCTTGACTATCATGCCGATTGAAAGAATTATATTTTTATCAAAAGTGTAAGAAAGAGATTTCATTTTCGCTCCTTTATACGCGTGTTTTTCTAATGATAGCATATTTTTTTAAAAAAAGCAATAAAATTTATGCCGAAATGTTGACAAGCGTGTTTTTATCTGTTACAATATAGGGAAGAGTATGAGTAAAAGTTGTCAACATATAGAACCGTAAGAGTTCAGGTGGCAACGTAAAATGGTGAAAAAATGCAAGAGCACATAAGCTGTTGCGGGCGAAACTGCTACGAATGTCAGCATTTCCCGCACGAGTGCCTCGGCTGCAACGAAGAATCCGGAAGAGTTTTCTGGCTTCAGTATGTTGACGAGGTGATTTGTCCTATTTATAATTGCTGCCGTAATGACCGCCTCAGTATTGACTGCGGGCTTTGCGGTGAGCACCCTTGTTGGCGTTACGAGGACGAGCCCGTCGCCCCCGACGAGTTCCCGCTAATTGAAACTATACAACCTAAGTGGATAGATATAAAAGTGAGTTGAAGCTTCAACTCACTTTTAATTATATTATCTTGTTTTAAGCTCTGCTGTTTCTGCGCCGCAGGCGTAGCACTTGCAGTCCTTGCAAAGGCGGAACGCTACTGCGCCGATTCCCTCGCCTGTAGTCATGGCCGCGCTTTTTGCGAAGGTTCCCTGCGCTTCTCCGCAGACGCACTTGAAGCCCGGGCTCATTGTTTTTACGCGTCCGTCTTCCTTCGCGCTTTCCTTCCACGCCTGCTGCTCGGGCGTAAGCTTTATATTTGCAAACATAATTTATTCCTCCTGTATTTCTGCGTTAATACTATTATAACAGACTATTGCTATAAATGCAATGATTTGCATAGCTGTAATATTGCACAAAAACAAGCGCAAAACTTTGTGCAAAAAACCGCCCTTGTGCAAATTGAAATTGCGTGATATTATTTTAAAAAGTAGGGGCGCGCAGTCGCTTGCATTACAAGCGACGATGCGCAGTCCGTTAATAAGGAGAACATCATGATTTTAGACAAATACAGAGCAGGCGTGAATCTCGGCGGCTGGATTTCCCAGTGCAGAACTATGACGCCAGAGCATATCGCGACTTATATCACAAGAAAAAACATTGAACAAATCGCGGCTTGGGGGCTTGACCACGTTCGTCTGCCCTTTGACTACCCCGTGCTTGAGGACGACGACAAGCCTTTTGTTTATAAGGAAGAGGGCTTCGCGGTAATCGACAGGGTTCTTGCGTGGTGTAAGGAGCTCGGCTTGAATTTAATTCTCGATATGCACAAAGCTCCCGGCTATGCGTTCTATACTTACAAAACCGAGAACGGGCTCTTCACCGACGAGCAGACGCAGAACCGCTTCCTGTCGATTTGGCGCGAGTTCGCAGGACGTTACAAAGGCGAGGGTGATAATATTATTTTCGAGCTGCTGAATGAAATCGTTGACGCGCACGGCGACACCTGGAATAAAATTGCGCGCAAGGCGATTGAAGCGATTCGCGAGGTAGATGGTGAGCGTTATATAATGCTCGGAGGCCCTAACTACAACTCGGCTTCGGGGCTTGAAACGCTTGATATTTACGACGACGAGCGGATTTTATACAACTTCCATTTTTATGAGCCGTTCCTCTTCACGCATCAGCGTGCCCGCTGGACGTCGCTTAAAGACACGGGCGTAGCTCAGCCGTATCCGGGGAAAATCGCAGGAATTGACATTATAAGAGAGCAAGCGCGCGACCACTTAGGCGCGATGAACGAAGAAACTGTATTCGATATTGCGTTCCTTGAAGAGAAGCTTGCGCCTGCGATTGCGTTCATGCAGAAGACAGGCAAGCGGCTCTACTGCGGCGAATACGGAGCGATTGCGCTTGCGGAAATGGACAGCCGCGTGAATTATCTGCGCGACAAGAACGCGCTCTTCGATAAATATAAAATCGGCAGGGCTTACTGGAATTATAAGGGCTTGGATTATTCGGCGATTGATGAGAACGGCGAGGCGGTTAGTATGGAGCTGGTGCGGGCGATAAGGTAGGGGATGCCCTATGTGGCATCCCGCAAAAAATCGGGCGACCACACAGGGTCGCCCCTACTTTTTGTAAACATTTAACAAATATCGCCCTCAAAAGGGGCGATATATTTGTACACATAGTACCTTGCAATGTATAGTACAGTGTGCTATAATATAGATAGGACGGTAGGGGCGCGCAGTCAGTTGCTTTAGCAAACGACGAAGCGCAGTCCGTCAACGGACGACCAATGGTCGCCCCTACAAACCGCGAAAGGGAAAAACCATGAAAACCTTAAAACTACTATTAATAATAACGCTCGCGCTGTCTTTTTTGACCGCCTGCGGCGGCAACCAAGAAGCGTTGACAGCAGATTCGCCCGAGAATTCCATGTTACAGAACGTCACGGCGGCGGTCAGCGGCGATGAGCTTACAATCAGCTTCGACTTCGAGAAGCAGTCGGGCTGGGCGAGCAATCAGTTCGCGGTGTGGATTGAGGACGCAGACGGTGGCTACCTTCAAACGCTCTACGCTACACGCTATACCGCGAACGGCGGCTACAAAAGCAGAGAAGAAGCACTTCCCGAATGGGTAAACCGTTCAGGGTTGACAGAGAAAACGCAGTCGGAAATCGATGTAATTTCGAGCGCGACGCCAAGCTCGGGAAGCTTAAATTACACATGGGACTTGACAGGCGCGGACGAGGGCGAGTATCGCTTCTTTGTCGAGGGGAACTTGCGCTGGGGCAATCGCGTGATGTTTTCGGGAACGATTAATGTAGGGGACGATGGCAATCGTTCCGCAATGGCAGAAACAGAATATATTTATCAGTAAATCTATAAAGGTTGACGGTGTTGCTTTATGAAAGAAAAAGCGGGATTCTATCTTGGTTTAGCGTTACTTGCATTTTTATTCTTAGGTGTAGAGATTATCGTTTTATTAGTAGGCTCAAAGCTTTACGGTACGATGAACTTATTCGGGTTTGAAAGCATTATTCCTATACTCGCACATTGGGGTACGACCTGCGCGTTATGGATTTTAGGCATATGGCTGCTGTACAGTTTATCGAAAAAACGAGGGTTTAATGTCTTTGAAAGTAAATCCAAACCGCCTGTTATTAATTGGATTATTGTAATCGCGCTATTGATTTGCTCCGTGATTGCTTCATATATCTCATGGGACATGAGGTTTAAGCCTGCTGTGGAGTTCGGCGGAATGACAGCAAGCTTCGGCAGTGAGGCAATCCTTGTGTTTGTCGGGCAGTACAGCTATTATATCGTTGAAAGTGCGCTGTTTCTTGCTATTATTGTTTTTGGACAGAAATTCGGCGAGCTTGTATTTCGGAAAAACAATGTTCCGTGGGGCGGGCTTTTCTGCGGACTGACATGGGGACTCGCGCATATTCTTACGCAGAGCCTGACAACAGGGATTTATTGTGTTGTTATTTCAATCGCGTTCGGCGCAGTGTATCTGCTTCTGAAAAGAAACGTAAAATTTGCATATCCGGTGATTACGCTGATGTTTATGCTGTAAATCAAGAAAGGTTTACTATGAAGAAAAAGAAAAAAATATTAAAAATAACGTTAATTTCAATTGGCTGTTTGATTGCTGTGTTTTTATGTACATTTATACCGACACTGAGTTTAAAAACAAGCGGCATGAAAATGCTCGAGGGTGAATATATTACGTTATTTTATGAAAAGCAAGAAACGGCGGCGAGAGATGTTTTTGAATTTGTGAACGCAGAGAGTGAACGGATTGCAGCCGCGCTTGGATTCAGCGAGCCGCAAAATATAAAAATGTATCTTTACGACAGACAGAGCACGCTCCAGACAAAGAAATACGGTTTGATAGTTTTATTGTTGAATTTAGACTGGTATGTCGGGGATAACCGCGGAGCAGATATTTTGTTAGTTTCACCGACAGACCCCGGAGCTCACAGCTATGAAAGTATTAAATACGAAACCTCTGTGCATGAATTAGTTCACGCCTATAACTATATTTTGAATAAAAACATGACCTATTGGCTTGACAACGGCATTGCGGGATATTTAGCGGGGCAGACTCCTTATCCGAATTTTGTAAGCTGGTACAATTCAATTCCGAGCCTCACTCAAACCCGCACATCTAATCCCATAACATTTTCAAGCTTCGGCGGCTATCCTTTTTCGTATACCTACGTTGAATTTTTAGATGAAGCTTACGGCTGGGACAGCGTTTTAGTCTTAGCTGAAACCGATAGCTTTGAAAAAGCTTTTGGGAAAAGCGAAAACGAAATTTACGGCGAATGGCTGGTTTTCTTAGAAGGGAGATGGTCATATTAACTCACAATTAAAACGCGGGACGCTTGAGCTTTGCGTGCTCGCAATAGTCTGCCGCGGGGACTGCTACGGATACGAGCTCGTGAATAAAATATCTGAAAGTATGCACATTACCGAGGGCACGATTTATCCGCTGCTCAAAAGGCTCAAGGACAACGGGAGCATAACCTCTTATATAGTCGAATCGCAGGAGGGTCCGCCCCGCAAATATTATCAAATCACAGACAGCGGCAGAGCCGAAAAAGAGCGGCAGGAGCAGGAGTGGCAGGAGTTTTCCGACAGTATCGGTAAATTAATTAAGGGAGAACAGGAGAGTAATCATGTATAGAACAAAAAATGAATTTTTGAGCGGGCTTGAAAAAGAGCTTGAACGCGCGGGGATTACCGACAGAAGCGAAATAATAGCAGACTTTGAGCTGCACTTTGCGGACAGCACGGCGCAGGGACTCAGCGAAACTGAAATCTGCGCAAAATTAGGCAGTATTTCCGAAATAGCCAAGCAATACGCAGAGGAGGAAATTTATCCCGTGGTTGCGGTGGTAACAGATGTAGGGAACGACGCCCACGGCGTTCCGCCTGTGGAAACCACCCCGTCGGCTTCGCCGCCACCCCTCCACGGAGGGGAATCGCAAGAACACAACCAAGCCTACGACGACTACGTAAACAGCGGAGTAAAGGTTAATTTCGGCGGCTTCAAAAAAGGCTTTGAGGGCGGGAGCTTTAACGCGGGTGGGCTTGCTACTGTGCTGATTGTTGATATTTTTGTGCTGAGCTGGGCGATTCCCGCACTGTTCAGTATTGTGGTTGCGATGTTGGCTGTGCCCTTCGCGCTTGTGGTTACGGGGCTTGCGATGATGATTGGCGGGTTGGTCGGCGCTTCGTTCCTGAACTTCTTTTCGCCGCTTCCCGGGCTTGTTACGTTCTTCACGGGCTTGCTTCTTCTGTCGCTCGGCGGGTTGTTTGCACTGCTTGGCATATTATTTGTGAAGCTGTTCATAAAAATCATAAAAAGCATAATCGACTGGCACGGCAAAATGATAACAGGCAGTCCTGTTTTTAAGACGCGGGAGGTGAACGCATAATGAAGGTTTGGGCTATAATATTTTCCTGCTTGTTTCTTGTGTCGCTCGCGGGGCTGATTGTCTCGGTGGCAATAACCGGCGCGAGCGTCATGGAAGCCATACGCAGCGGAGACTTTTATATCGGCTGGGGAAATCAGGCGTGGGACGGCTATGATATTTCAAAAATTTTTGACGAAGCATATACTAATGTCGAAATCGGCGTTCTTGCCGCGCGGACTGAAATCGTGGCTTCGCCCGACGGCGTAACCCGCGTTAATTACAGCGGAAATAATAATTACCGCAACGTTGAATTTATTGCGGAAATAAGCGGCAACACGCTGGTTGTGCGGGAAAAAGGCAGCTTTTTGAGCGGCGGCTGGAACTGGAACTGGTGGAACTGGGGCGTAAGCATAGGGCAGACGACGCTTGAAATTCAGCTTCCCGAAGCCGTTTACAATAAAATCGACATAGAGCTTACGAGCGGCAGTGTAAAGGGCGAGCTGCCCGAGGTTGACAATCTGCACGTGAACATCACGAGCGGAAGCGTTGTGCTCGATTACCGCCATGTTAATACTGCGAATCACCTGCGAAGCCACTCAACAAGTGGGAATATCACGATTAACGGCTTCTCGCCCGAAACATACGACGTCTACTTAACTTCGGGCAATCAGCGGATTTCGGGGCTTTCGGGAAGCGGGAATATTCGGCTGACCTCGGGCACTGCTAATATCGGCTTTGATGAATGGAACGGCGAGCTGAACATCAAAATCACAAGCGGAAGCGCGAATATTACAGTTCCGCGCGGAAGCGGCGTAAATGATATGAATTTTTCTCGCACAAGCGGTTCATTTAAGTGGTCATTAGATAATGATACAGGCAGTATGTCAAGGTCTGCGAGCGGCGTAAGCTTCGGCGGGGAGAACAGACAGCGGGTTAACGTGGACTTGACGAGCGGGAGCGCGAGCATAAGTAATTAAAAGCGAATAAAAAAGAAGCGGTTAACCGCTTCTTTTTTATTATAATCCAAAGTGTGCCGCCATTTCATTTGCAGTTGAAAAAGAAAGGCAATCGCCCGTTCTGACCCGTTCGCGCGCTTCTTGAATTTGCTTCATGTCTTCTGTTGAAAAGCAATCGAAATTTTCCGATTGCTGAGCAGACAACATATCCAGTGCAAGTCTATAGATAATACTTTTGCGGTCATCGGACAGCATTTCAACAACATCAATAATGTTTGTTTGATTAGCCATTTTTTCACCCCTTTCAATAAGCTCCGCCGCGTGGAGAAATCGTAAGTATATTAATAGTTTCAACAGTAACTTCATATATTATACGCCAACTGCCTACTCTAAGACGATTCAATCCGTCAAGCTTGCCTTTTAATTGCTTTATATCGCCAAGCGGCGGTTCATTAAGCAAACCGGTGATTCCGCTGATAATGCGGCGGCGCGTAGGGAGGTCAACCCTTTTTAATTCTTTTTCTGCGGCTTTATCAAAGTTAATTTTTTTCAAAGCTACCCCCTGCGTTCCTTAAAAACTAATCTTCACATCCTGCTTCTTCGCTTCTTCCGCTTCAAAGAAGACTGCCTTCTGCAGGTGCTTCGCGTTCGCGACTATGCTTGTGGGGAAGACGGCAATCGCAGTGTTAAACATCGTAACATTACTGTTATAAAGTCTGCGCGACGCTTGCAGATGCGCTTCTGCTTCGCGGATTCCGCGCTGAAGCTCGTTGAACATTTCGGCGGAGCGCAGCTCGGGATACGCCTCGGCAACAGCGTTAATGCGCGCCATGAGCTGGTCGCACTGCGCGCTCGCCTGTGTCAGCTCGCCGATGTTCATGCCCTTACGCATGGAAATAACCATTGAGAGGGTTTCTTTCTCGTGTGCGGCGAAGCCCTTGGCGACGTCCATGAGCTTGGTAAGCTTGTCGAAGCGGTTGGTTAATGCGACTTCGATTCCGGAAAGTGATTCGTTAATTTTGATTTGCTTGCGGTGAAAGTTGTTGCTCGCGCCTATCCACCATGCGATGATGGAGATGCCGACGACTGCAACGGCGATAAGTATGAGTGCTAATGGTTCCATTTTTTAACTCCTCCTTAATAATTCCCCTCTATGTGAGGGTCGAACGAACTTCGTTCGTTCTGCCCAACGGGCGGGGTGGTCTCGGTGTTAAACAAGTTTTCGTTTAACAATAGCTCGTCTATTATGCTTGTTATATAATTCACGTCCCACTCCATCTGCTTGCGGAGCGCCGTGATATTATCCATTGAATAGAGCTTTCTGCCGCAGGGCTCGAATAAGTCGCGCCCGCTGTGCATAGCTGTGTGTACCTGCTGTCCGTGAAAGTTCATATGAAGCTGCGAGTCTGACTTATGCTTGGCGTTTAATATATATTCCATGAAGTGCGGCGTTAGTATATAAAACGCGGTATGAGCGTCGCGGCAGATAATCTGAAATCTTTTGTTGAAGTCCATGTTCTCGGTCTCGACGTCGGATTTTACCCGCTTGCCGACTGCAAGGCGCGACTTGAGCTGCAAGCTCCAGGGGAGTACCTTTGCGAGCTCTACAACTAACCACTGCCCTTTGAATTTTGTTGTGCGGGTGGTGCCGTTTTTTGTTTTTCTTACCATTTCAAGATGAATGTCAGAGAAGGAGAATCGCACACCCTTGTAAAACCCTTCAACCATGTCGCTTCCGCTGAGTCTGTTCCAGTTGTCGGGGAGCAGTCCCGAGTTTTTAATTGTGCTCTGCCCTATGTGACAGTTCGGAGCGTAGTGCGTAAGGTCGAAGGTTTCAGACAGCACGCCTCTGACTATGTTGTTGCTGATGAGGATTTTAAGGCGTTTTTTATACCGCGCCGTGCTGTATGAGAAGTAAGCCGCCAGCGCAATTACAGGCAAAGCAGCATAGCCGATGAAAGTAAAGCCTAAGTAGCCGCCGAGCGGAAAGCCGACGAACACAAAAATAAAAAAGATAACAGCGAGCGCGGTACTGCGGCGCAAGCCGCGTGTAAGGTTTTTAATCCGCGCTTCAAGCTCGCGGTCGTCCATAGGGGGAAACTGCATATTCATAGCTTAAATTCCTTTAAATAAATTCTCGTTAAGTAAAAGCTCGTCGATTATGCCCGTGATGTATTTTGCATCCCATTTCATTTGATTGCGCAGCATTTCGATGTTTTTAATGTCGTAAAGCTTCTTGCTCGTCGGCTCAAATAAGTCGCGTCCGCTGTGCAGCGCGATATGCGCCCTTGTCCCGCTGAAGCTCATATGCATTTTTGAATTTGCGCGCTTTTTTGCACTTAATATATATTCCATGAAGTGCGGCGTCAGCACGAAAAACGCAGTATGCGGACTTTCGGTTTTTATTTGAAACTTTTGATTAAACTCCATGTTCTCGGTTTCAACGTCGGATTTTGCACTGCTTTTTTCGCGTTCCTTAATCTGAACAGCTTCGGGAAGATTCTTCGCAAGCTCGATAATAAGCCACTGCCCCTTGAACCTTGTGG
Source organism: Oscillospiraceae bacterium (assembly GCA_009781425.1). Lineage (GTDB taxonomy): Bacteria > Bacillota > Clostridia > Oscillospirales > Ruminococcaceae > Ruminiclostridium_E. The sequence continues at coordinate 11,307 of WQYC01000037.1, read as the reverse complement.
TGGTGCTTCTGTTTTTGCCGCTTCCCGATTCGTGCTGAAGCGTTAAGTCCGAAAAGGAAAAGCGCACGCCTCTGTATTTTCCCTCAATTAAGTCGCTTCCGCTCGTTCTGTTCCATGACTGAATCAGCTTTGCTTCGCTGATTGCGTCGTAAGCTAAGTGACAGCCGGGGGAATAATTCGTCAGCTCAAAGGTATCCGACAAAACATTTCTGACTATGCTGTTTCCGACTATGCATTTCAGCTCGCTCTCGTTTTTGATTGCCTTAAAACCGAATAGGGCAACAAGCACAAAAGGCGCGAAGCCGAGCATAGGAAAAAGCACGTTCAGCGGCAGGAAGCCTACAAAAGAGAGAACCAAAAAGATTTTCAAAAGTGCGTTGTATAGCTTTATTTTCGGTGCGAGCTCGTTTATTCTTGCCATTAGCTCCTTATCTGTGAGGGGCGGGCGCGGGTCTGTAATTGCGTTGTTTTTGTCAAGCCCGTGCAGAAACTTATCGAAGCGTTCTTCGCGGACTTTTCTTTCGGTTTCTTCCCGCTCGGCAGTGACGCCTGTTATGTTGTCGAGCTCTTCCTGCATTTTAGTTGTCTTTGAGCCGAATATAACGCCTACTACGAGCCCGATGACACCGAGCGCAATCGTGATGATAAACAGCGGATTCTCTGTAACAACACAAACCGGAATCGTAAAGAAGCCGCCAAGCCCGACGATCACAAACGGCGTGCTTATTTTATTGTACTTTTTGATTTTTGCGCGGAGCTCATGCTCGTTCACGGTTTAAACCCCCTCTGCATTAAACAAGGCTTCATTTGCTAAAAATTCGTCAATTATATTCGCTATGTAGTTCACGTCCCATTTCATCTGCATACGAAGCGTCGCGATGTTAGAAACTGCGAAAAGCTTTTTGTCAGCAGGCTCAAACAGCTCGCGGTAGCTGTCAATCGCGGCGTGCATTTTATCCCCGTCAAAGCTTATCAACATTCGTGCGCTCGCCTTTTTATCGGCTTTTATGATTTGTTCTATTAATTGCGGCGTCAACACATAAAACGCCGTGTGCGCGTCGTAAGCGATAATTTGAAAACGGCTGTTAAACTCTGCGCTCTCGGTTTCAACAGTAGACTGACCTGTTCTGCCCTTGCGCCCTCTCAGCTGAACGCCGAAGGTCATAGGCTTGGCAAGGCTGAGAGTGAGCCACTGCCCCTTGAATTTAGTTACGCGTTTTTCGTTGCCCTTGTTATCGGTGGTCACCTGCTCAAGATGAAGGTTAGAGAAAACAAAATTAACCCCGCGATATGTCCCCTCAATCAAGTCGCTCCCGTTAATCGTGTTCCAGGAACGATGAATCAGCCCCGAAAGCATTACTGTGTCCTGTTTAATATAGCTTATCGCCGAAAACTTATCAATAGTAGTGAAGCGGGCGGACAAGGCGCACCTCACCACGCTGTCGCTGATTGCATATTTCAGCTTCCTTTTATGACGGCGCATATCCATGCCTGTTATGGAAGCAACCGTGCCTGCGATAAACGCAAGCGTACCGTAGCCGAGCGCGGCGACCATATCATCAAAAACATAGAAGTTGAGCGTAAACATCACACCGGCGGCAGTCGCGATAAACCCGAATATCGCCGCAACGACGGCGTTTATTCTGATTTTCGGCGTTAGCTTTTTTATCAGCGCGTCGAGCTCGGCGTCGTCAAGCGCGTAGGACGGACGTTCCTTATTTATCTGCATTAAACAAAACCTCGTTCAACAAAAACTCATCAATAATATTCGCTATATAATTCACGTCCCAGCGCATTTGCATACGCAGAGTTTCAATGTTGTTCTCCGCGAAAAGCTTTTTGTCAGCAGGCTCGAATAAGTCGCGCCCGTTGTGCAAAGCTACGTGAATCTGCGTTTCGTCGAAGCTTACATACATTTGCGCACTTGCGCGGTGCTTTGCTTTTAAAATATATTCCATGAAGTGCGGCGTGAGAATTAAAAACGCGTCAAGCGGGTTCGGCGCGGTAATCTGAAACTTTTGGTTGAATTCTATGTTCTCAGTTTCAACGTCGGATTTCATTCTCTTGCCGACGCCGATGTCACCGTTACGAGCTTTAAGCTGAACGCCGAACGGAAGCTTCTTCGCTAAGTCTATAATCAGCCACTGACCTTTGAAGCGGGTGACTACCTTTCGGTTTTTGCCGCTTCCTGTTTCGTGCTGAAGATGTAAGTCTGAAAAAGTAAAATTAACGCCCTTGTAACTGCCTTTAACTAAGTCACTGCCCTTGATTTTATTCCACGGCTGATGAAGCAGGCAGGCGCACTGAATAGTAAGCTGCGGGATATGCGCGCCCGGCGCGTAGGTACTGAGCTCGAATTTGTCGTTCAGAACGCCGCGGACTATGTTATTGCTGACGATGCATTTGAGTCTTTTTTTATACCGTGCTACTCTTTCGCCTGCAAAGGCAGTAGGAATAAGAAAAATAAATCCGATAAGCCAGCCTAAAGGGAAAAACCCAAAGCGGGCGAGAGTGAGAAAAATAATCGCAATAACCCCGAAAAAGCCTAAAACAAACTTATAATTTTTGATTTTCGGCGTTAGCTCATTGATTTGCCTTTGAAGCTCTGCGTCGCTGAGCAGGGGCAGCGGCTTGCTTGAATAATGCGAGTTAACATGATTGTTGTCCAAGCCGTGCAGAAACTTATTATAGCGTTCTTCTTTGGCTTTTTTGTGGTTTTTATAATCCGTAGAGTCTTTTTGTATTCTCATAAAAAATCAGTTCCTTTGCACGTTCAGAAAGGTTTAATTTCTCAATAAATTTCAGCTCGCCGTCCGCGTCCCACATAGGATAGTCCGTCCCGAACAAGACGCGCTCCTCGCCGTACATTTTTATAAGCTCACTCGCGCGCTCGGGCGCAAGCTCGTAAAGACTACTGCTGGTGTCTACATAAAGATTCTCAAAGCCTGCAAGACTGCCGCAGTCCTGCCATTCAGACCAGCCGCCGAAGTGCGCGCCGATAGCCGTAAGCTTCGGGAAGGCGCGAAGAACATTCGCGAGCCTTTTCGGATTCGAGAAATTATATCTGCTGTCGCCTGTGTGAAACAGAATCGGGAATCTGCCCTCTGCGCGCTCGTAAATTTTGAACACGGCGGGATTGTCAATTTCAAACCGCTGAAAGTCGGGGTGAAGCTTAATTCCGCGCAGGTTTAAGGCTTCCGCGCGGTTAAGCTCAGCTTCGATTTCAAGCTCGTTCATAGCAGGGTGTAAAGCCGCCAAGCAAACGAAGAAGCCATTGCTCGTTCTTGCACTTTCCGCCATGTAGTCGTTTATAATTCCCACCTGCTCGGGCGCAGTCGCTACAGAGCAGGCAACGCAGTTGACAATGTTATTGCGCTTACAGATTTCGAGCAGCTTTTCGACTGTGCCGTTATACTTCACCTGCATATCGTAGAAGTCGGAAATACCTTGTGAAGCGCGCTCGGCGATTTTGTCGGGGTAGATATGTACGTGCGCGTCGATGATTTTCATTTTGCTTCCTTAATTTGACAAATTTCGGGACTTGTGCTACAATTAAATCGCGGATAAAATCCGCAAAGAGTTCGCATAACAAAGGCTATGCCATTAACTACGGTTAAAGGCGGTTGGTTTTACCCACTTTACAACGAAAGGGGGTGAGGCTCATGGAACTGGTGTTAATATTTTTGGTGCTGTTTGCAGTGCTTGAGATAATCAGAGAAATGAAAAACAACCGTCCCGGCCCACGGTAACGGTTGTTAATATAACCTAACCAAAGCCAACCGCTTAGGCATAGCCTTTGTTATTTATAATTATATCTTAAAAAATATAATTTGTCAATACTTTTTTAAATTAAGTCTTGCTTAGCACGGTACTAAGCTTTGCTAAGTACGAAACTCGCTCCCGCCGCGCTTTCAATCACGCCATCTATTTCAAGCTCAAGCAGTAATTCCGAAAGCTCGTCAGCGGCAAGCCCGCTCTTTTCGGCGAGATAATCCACTGTCTTCGCGCCGTCTTTTAACAGCTCTGCGATTTTGACCGCCGCTTCGGAAAGCTCGGAAAAGTCAAGCTCGGGTGGCTTTTCGGGGATTACGTTGAAGGGCTTTGCTTCGGTTTTCGGGACGCAGAGGACTGCGTCCCCTACGGCGATTTCATCGGTAGCGTCATAATTCGCAATCGGCGTAATTAAATACTCGTTAAGTACGTCGCTGTAATCAAAAACAGGAATCGCGCCGTCTCTTAAATAGCCGATGACGCCCTTGAAGCGCGGGTGAAAAATATCGGCAGGAGGAACGCAGAACAAATCGCGGTTTTGATTAATCGCGTGACCGGCGGTGATGTGACAGCCGCTCTTGTCGGCGGCTTCGATTACGATTACGCCCCGCGAAAGCCCCGACATAATACGGTTGCGGTAGCTGAAATAGCCGCGCTCGCCTCTGCCGTTCGGGAGTAATTCCGTTACGACTGCGCCGCCCGCGTTTATAATTTCCTGTCTAAAAGGCGTTGAAAACTTAGGATAATCCACTGCGAAGCCGCAAGCAAGCACGCCGATAGTGCGTCCGCCTTTCGCTTCCAAAGCCGCTGTGTGCGCGGTTTTGTCGATTCCTACCGCCATGCCGCTGACGATTGTAACGCTCTCACTCGCAAGTTTACGGCAAAGCCTTTGCGTGACTTTGAGGCTGTATTCACACGCTTCACGCGTGCCGACGACAGCGATACAAAGCTCGTTTTGCGGCAGTTCACCTGCCGCAAAAAGCACAAGCGGCGGGTTATAGATATTTTTGAGCGGCAAGGGATATTCAGCGTCTTCAAGCGTAATCGCGCGGAAGCCGAATTTTTCACATTCCTGCAGAATTTCCCGCGACTTTTCAAGTGACGCGGTTTTTAAGGCTTCGGCTTCGGCGGGCTTCAGAAACTTTATGTTGTCGCCGAGCTTCTGAAACGCCGCGTAAACGGCTTCGGGGGGGCCGAAATGCCGTATAAGCTGGATAGAGCGCGGGTTCGCCGCGCCCATAAATTGCAGAAGCCAAATGTAATATTCGGTCATGTTGTTGCCTTTCTGAACCACCCCGTCGCTTCGCGCCACCCCTCCACGGAGGGGAATTTGTGCGCTTTTATGGAGTTCGGTCATTCCCCTCCGTGGAGGGGTGCCCGTCGGCTTGCGTTAAGCAAGACGGGAGGGGCGGGGTGGTTTAAGCGTTATCTTCCTTACGAATCTGCACTCGTCTGATTTTTCCGCTGATTGTTTTCGGGAGCTCTTCTACGAACTCGATTATGCGCGGATATTTATAAGGCGCGGTATTATCGATTACGTGCTTTTGCAGTTCTTTAATCAGCGCGGCTTCATCGTCAACCTTTGCGTTTTTAACAAGCACAATCGTCGCCTTGATTACCTGTCCTCTGACAGGGTCGGGCGCGCCTGTGATTGCACATTCCATAACAAGCGGGTGCGTCATTAACACGCTTTCAACCTCAAAAGGTCCAATGCGATAACCCGACGACTTAATCATATCATCGTTTCTGCCGACATACCAGAAGTAGCCGTCCTCGTCCTTCCAAGCGGTGTCGCCTGTGTGATACCAGCCGTCGTACCATATGGAATCGGTCAACTCGTCATTTTTTAGATAGCCGTGGAATAAGCCGTCGTCGCCGCGTTCGGACTTTATGCAGATTTCGCCGACTTCACCCGCGGCAACGGGATTCCCGTTATCGTCGATAATATCCGTAGCGTAAAGCGGAAGCGGCTTGCCCATGGAACCGGGCTTTGGTTCCATACCGGGCATAGTTGCAACGATTGCTACGCTTTCAGTCTGCCCGAAGCCTTCCATCATTTTATGTCCCGTAAACTCGCGCCAACGCTCGAAAACCTCGGGATTTAACGCCTCGCCCGCTGTACAGCAGTATTCAAGCGAGGATAAGTCAAACTGCTTAACGTCCTCTTGAATAAAAAAGCGATACATTGTCGGCGGTGCGCAAAAAGATGTAACTTTATATTTTGAAACTACAGTAAGCATTTCTATAGGATTGAAGCGGTCGTAGTCGTAAACGAAAACCGCCGAGCCCATGATGAACTGTCCGTACATCTTGCCCCACATGGCTTTCGCCCAGCCCGTGTCTGCAATCGTGAGGTGAAGCCCGTCATAGCGGTTATTCAGCCACATCGCGGTCTGCGTGTGCGCAAGAGAATAGCGGTGATTATGCGTTACCATCTTCGGATAGCCTGTAGTGCCCGACGTAAAATAAAGCAGCAGCATATCGCTCGCTTTAGTGTCAACGCGGGTCATTGTATCGGGCTGTTTTTCTATTTCCGCGTCGAAGTCAATCCAGCCGTCGCGCTGTATCCCGCCGACTATGAACTTATCGCCAAGCACGCCGCCGAGTTCCTTATCGGCGTCTTCTGCACTCTGCGCTACTGTAGAATCATCGCCTGTTATAACCAAGTGCTTCATTTCTGCTTGTTCAAAGCGGTAGACGTAGTCTTTTGAGGTCAGCATATGTGTCGCAGGGACGGCGACTGCGCCGATTTTTTCAAGTCCGAGCATGGCGAGCCAGAACTGATAATGGCTTTTAAGCACTAACATAACCTTGTCGCCGTACTTAATGCCTTTTGAAGCAAAAAGATTCGCTGTTTTTGTTGAGTATTTAGACAGCTCCGAGAAGGTAAAAGTCCGCTCTTCGCCTTTGGGGTTGGTGTAAACCAAAGCTCGTGCGTTCGGCTCAAGCTCGCCGTATTTATCAACTATGTCATAGGCGAAGTTGAAGTTATCGGGCGCGTTGATTTTGAATTTGCTGATTATGCCTTTGTCGTCGTAGGCTGTTTCTATATAATTTTTGTAGTAGTCTTTTAGCATTTTAAATTTCCTTTCGTGTTGTAGGGACGCCATATATGGCGTCCGTTGCGGTCGCGATATATCGCGACCCTACGTTATATTAACACCGCTAAAAATTCGCAGTCTGCGCCGCCTGTCGCAACCATGCCGTGCGGCACACTGCTGTCGAAATAGACGCAGTCGCCCGCTTCAAGGATTTCGGTTTTGTCGCCGATAACGAATTTCATTTTGCCTTTGATAATGAAGTTCATTTCCTGTCCCTCGTGGCTTGACATATGGACAGGCTTGTCTTGTTCGGCGGCGGAAAAAGGCGCAGTTACAATCAGCGGCTCGATTTTCTTATGCTTAAACATATAAGCCATGTGCTGATAGGTGAAGCCGATTCGCCTGTCGATAGGCAAGCCCTTGCCGGACTTCACGACGCTGTATTTTTGAAGGCGCGGTTCTGTGCCTGTTAAAAGCTCAATAAGCTCGACTCCCAGTGCACCCGCGCAATCGTTAAGGAAAGACAGCGATAAGTCTTTTTCGCCGCTTTCCAAAATAATATATTCATTTATAGGGATTTTAACTTTTGCCGCCATGTCCTCGGCAGTGATGTCTAAATACTCGCGTGTTGCCTTCAGCCTTGCTGAAACGTCTTTGATTTCGTAGTTCATAGGTTTTCTCCTTATATTATTTATCGGGCGAACGCCCGACAAGTTCATCAAGCGTAATATTAAAATAATCCGCAAGCGCGATTAATGTTTCAAACGAGGGTTTGCAAACATCGCGTTCATATCGTTGATATACACATTCAGCTATGCCTATTTCTTTTGCAAGCTGTTTTTGCGTTAATTTATTGGATTTACGTATATTTTTTAGATGCTCTGAAAATTTTTTCATTAAAAATCCTCGAAACCTATTGACAATACCTTATGGTATTGATATAATGATTTTAGACTATCATATGATATTGTTTAGAAAGGGCGAAATTATGGAAAGTATTCTCGAAGAGTTGTATTATATCTGCATTGAAGAAGGATTAAAGATAAAAAGAGAGCCGGCAGATATAATAACCAAAAACGAAAACAAGCTTTGTAAAATGCTTAAAGGCAAGAAAAAGAAAATTTTCCATGATTATATGGACGCATATTCTGAATATACGACTTTATGCGCGATTGAGGGCTTCAAGCACGGATTTAAAGCGGGCTGTAATGTCGCAGAGGAACTGTTTAATTTATAATTGTCAATTGTACATTGTTAATTGTCAATTATCTCGTCACCCGTCCCGACCCGTCGCCGCCCATAAGCTTTTCGACCTCGGCGACCTTTACGCGGTTGATGTCGCCCGGGATTGTATGCTTGAGACAGCTTGCCGCGACCGCGAATTCTAACGCTTTCTGCGGATTATCGCTGTACGTTTTTAAGCCGTAAATCAGCCCTGCGCCGAACGAATCGCCGCCGCCCACGCGGTCAACGATGTCTGTTAACTCGTATTTTTTGCTTAAATAAAAAGCAGTTCTATCGTTTAAACACGCCGCCCAATTATTTATATCCGCGCTTTTGCTTTCGCGCAGAGTGATTGCTAAGTATTTCAAATTCGGGAACTCCGACATGACCTTGTTGCTCAATGCTTCGTAGGCGGCAGTGTCAAGCTCGCCTTTTGTAACATTATTTTCCTTGGCATCGGACTTAATCCCGAGCGACTTCTGGCAGTCCTCCTCGTTAGCAATCCCGGCGTGAACATACTTGAACAGCTCGCGCATGACTTCGGGCGCGGTTTTGCCGTAGTTCCATAATTTTGCTCTGTAATTCAAATCGCAGGAAACAGCAAGTCCCATTTCGGTTGCAATTTTAACAGCTTCGATTGAAGCGTCAGCCGCGCTTTGGCTGAGTGCGGGGGTGATTCCCGTGATGTGAAACCAATCCGCGTCAGCGAATATTTCGCGCCAGTTTATGTCGCCGGGCTTCACCTCGGAAATAAGCGAGCCTTCGCGGTCATAAATCACGTTGGACGCGCGCTGATTCGAGCCTGTTTCAAGGAAATAAATGCCGATTCTGCCGTCCTTGCGTAATATTGCACCCGTGTCAACACCGAAGCGGCGCAACTCGCCTATGCAGGCGTCGCCGATGTCGTGCGATGGCAGGACGGTGACGAATTTCGCGGGGATTCCGAAATTGCAAAGCGACGCCGCAACATTGGCTTCGCCGCCGCCGAAGGTGGCTTCAAGCGCAGGGCTTTGGAAGAGCCGCTCGTGCGCAGGCGACTTCAAGCGGAGCATAATTTCGCCGAAGGTGACGGCTTGTTTCATGGGAAGGTCCGCCTTTCGTTTGTTAAGGTGCTTTAATAATAGCAAAAATTTGCGGATTTGTCAATAAGTCAATGAAAAAATAGAGTTGACAAATAGGAAATGTTGTGATACAATGAGAATATAAAAAGGCGACCTGTGACGGTTAGCCTAAGAATTCAGTAAGTAACCGGTTCTTTGGCAGAGGCGGTTACTTTTTTTGCCGTTTTGCCGGAGTGCGAGATATGTCAATACTGCGCTGAATAGCGCAATTAATGTATTTAATATATCGTTCCACGTCATTGCCTCACCCCCCTTTCAACAGAATCTGCGAGGAGTTGTTTGGCTAACCGCCACCGTTGGTCGCCTTTCGGGCTTTCGCCACAAAATAATTATATCACAAACAAAAAATATTGTCAAACAACCCCGACTCTCACTGAAGGTCGGGGTTGTTTTATGTATCGGTATCTTGTCTATATAGAATTTAATTATATTTTAATCACATACTTTAATTGTTTAGACTATGAAATTATTAAATTGCGATTAAAAAGAAAATAATGTCAAAATATGTTGAGAAAATAAAATATAATTATATTATAAAAACAGTTGACAAAATGAAATTAATGTGATATACTATGCTTAACGTGAAGAGTTCTTACTTCAAAGGAAAAATGGAGGACTCACATGAAAAAGAGGAAAGTTAGTTGGCGGAAGAAAAATGCTATTATAGCATTGATTAAAGTTTGGGCGGCATATCAAAATTTAAAAGAAAACCCTTCATTTAAAAAGTTGTGCCAGCTGTTAAAATATATTGCCCGAATTTTATTTGCTACATTAGTAAAAATATTATTTGATAAGATTTTCAAATAATAACACGCAAATGCACATATGACCCACCCGGTTATATATTCTGTTACATATAATCGGGTTGGGTATTCTACCAGAACTGACTGATGTGAGTATCCTTAGAAATGGATGATAAAACTATGAAAGGAAAATTAATTTATGAAAGGAGGATTATATATGATGTTAAATAGAACTATTGTTGTTCACAATATAGTTGCATAAAGATTTACATGATAATTGGGTGTCTGCACGAGAGTGTGTCGTGTCAATATACTGCACGCTGTCATGCAGACATCCACAAATAAAAACAAAAATCCAAGCGATTTTTGTTTATTGCAAAGAACTCTTCACATTGTGGTGTCATGTAAATCTTATTATAAATGTTGGGAGGTGAGAGGAATTGAAGAGGAAATAAAAACAGATAATTCAAAAAACATCTTTAGAATAATACGTATTGCCAGAAATTGGGATGTGCCTAAATTAGCTAAAGCATTAAGGGTTACTCCAGCTTATATAAATGCAATAGAAAAAGGAAAAATACCCTCGAGTCGTATTGTTAAAGATTACGCTACAATTCTGGATTTTAATGAAGATACTATTATCAAATTTATGGAAAAATCAAATAATGATAGATTTGAGGAGTTTCTTCTTAAAATTTTAAAGATTATTTGTGATAAAAAAAATAATGGTCTCTAACGTTTTGTTGGAGACTATTATTTTTGAAGCGAATTAATTCATATAGTTGATAATATATAGTGCAATTATATAAAAGCGTTATATAAATTCTATTTTAAAAATTTTTCTCAAAAACTCCTTGACAAACCATTTCCGTTCTGCTATAATGTTAAAGCGTGTCAATAAATGCACAATAATTGTACATTGTTCATTATTCACTATTAATTATCAAAAGGGAGGTGTAAGACAATGGCAAAATGCTCAGTTTGCGGGAAAGCTACCGCTTTCGGGATTCAGCTTTCGCACTCGCACAGACGTACCAACAGGTCGTTCAAGCCTAATGTTCAAAAGGTTAAAGCTGTTGTCAACGGGACACCGTGCCGTGTTCACGCCTGCACAAGATGCTTGCGCTCGGGCAAGGTTGAGAGAGCGTCAAAGCCCATCAAGGCGTTAGCGGTGGAAACTGAAATAGGTTTACAGGAAATCGTAAGCGAAAACGTTGCTTCTGATGGCGCAACGCTGTAAAGCTTTTCGAGTTTACGGTCAGAAAGGAATGACAAAGAAATGAAACAGGATATACATCCGAATTATGAGGAAACGACCATCAAATGCCTCTGCGGCGAGATTATAAACACTAAGTCTACCCGCAAGGAAATCAAGGTGGAAATCTGCTCGAAATGTCACCCGTTCTT
>WQYC01000036.1 GCA_009781425.1 Oscillospiraceae bacterium | reverse complement strand
TATAGTATTAAAACTACTTTTAGCACAGTCGGGTGGTGCCCCGACTATACTGGAATTTTCAGGTTTGTTAAATTCATCTCTGAATTTAACGTATAGTTCGTTATTGTTCAATTTTCAAGGTGCGCATTATCGTCAGAAAATCTTCCGATAAAATCGCCGCCGCAAGCGACAGCTTTATTAGTATATCACTCCTGCAAGCCTTTGTCAATAGGTTTTTGAAATTATTTTCAATTTCAGCATATTGCACAATAATAATCCTGCGAGTCTGTGCATATGTTATATATTGGCGTAAAATAGTTTTTGTCATTTTATATATATAATATGCGTTTTTATGTTTAAATTGACTATTTTTACTAAAATATATTGATTTTGTCAAATGTTTATGTTATTATTGTATAAGCAGAAATGACAGGAGGGTGACAATGGAAAATGTTCAGAACATATTTTCCTCGCTAAGACACGCGGAAGTCCGCATTGACCTCGCGAAAAACTTTCCCATCACCGTCTACGGCGGCAGCGGAACAGGCAGAAAAAGCAGGAAGCTCCTGCTCGCAGACGTCGTTTCGGCGGAAGACCTCCCGCTTTTAATAAATCAAATTGAAGCTGTTCTTGCGGGAAAGCAGAATATGCTCCAGACGCACGCCCGCATAAAAACTGACGGCGAGTACGCTTTTTTCCTTATTATGTGCGGCTTGAAGAAAGAAAAATTCGGGAAAACTCATCTTGACGGGTTTGTTTTTGACGTTTCGGATTATCTTGAATTCGCGGGTGATGACCGCGTTTTGCTTGAATATAAACGCAGGGACAAAGAAAAAGTTGACGTTATAACTAATAACGAAATCACGCTCGACAAAATTATCGACACAGATTATCTCGCGCAGATTCAGGCTCCGTTCGCGAGAGCGGGGATTAATTCCGCGATTGTCGATAAGGACGGGGATTTAATCAGCTCGACGACAGGCTCGCTCTCCTCGAACAGAGGCTTGCATACAAAGGAAATCGATATAAAAATAACAGGCGTTGTCGCCGCGCGTTGGATTATCGCCGCCGCGGACGCTGAATTAGTCAGTAAAAACACCCCTCTGCTTGAGGTTTTGGCGCAGGCTGTTTCGAGAATCGCGACGTCCTTCGCCATGCTTTACACCGAAATGCAGAATACCGAGCATTCCAACAAGCTGCTCAGCCAGCATATCGAACAGCAAATCCTCACGAACAACGTCTACAACATCATTTTAGAGCAGAAGCACGCGTCTGACGCGCTCCTTGAAGTAATCAAATTAGTCGGCGAATATATGGCAATGCGCAGAATCCGCGTCTATATAGATGATACTATTAATAAATGCTTTCATATGCAGTACGAGTGGAAGTCGCCCGCCTGCCCCGACTCGCCGCCGATGTCTATTCCTTACTCCGACGTTCCGAAAATACTTGAACGCTTGGAATACAGCGATATGTATATTCCCGCGGTTGTAAGCGAGGAAGACGGGCTCACGCCCGAAGCCTGCACAATCGCCAACCTCGCCGCCGACGGCACACGCTTCGGGGTCATGGTGTTCGCGCCCGCGAAGCCGGGAGAAGCACCGACAGCGCAGGAAAGCAAGGTTCTGCGCAGTGTTTCGCAGATTACCGCTACATTAATGCTTCGTAAGCAAGCCGACGAAAAACTGCACTATCATGCGTTTTATGACAGGATTCTCGATATTCCGAACCGCGCGAAGTTAGACGAGGATTTGCAAGCCGAGTTAGACATCAGGCGGCAGGGTGCGGCGGCAGTCGTTAAAATCGCCAACCTGCATACTTTTAATGAGCTTTTCGGGCATACGTACACTGACGAGCTTCTGCGGAAAGCGGCGCAGTTCATTTCGGAAATGCCTGTGAAAAATCTCACTGCCTATCGTTTTTCCGGCAACACATTAATGCTTCTGCTCCGCGAAGCCGACGAAGAAAGCGCGAAAGCGACAATTGAAGAGCTTCTCAAAAGATTCGCGAAGCCGTGGAAGCACGAAAACAGCGAGCATTATTTAGACGCGGGAATCGGTATCGCACTGTACCCGAACGGCTTTAACTCGCTCGATTCTATTTACAGAGCGGCGGACTTGGCGCTGTACAAGGCGACCGAATACAGCACGAATAACTACGCCTTTTATAAAGAGGAATTCAAAACCGACACCGACGAAAGCTACGCGCATGAACAAAAACTGCGCGCCGCGATTTCGAGCGGCATGAAGGGCTTCTCGGTCAAGTATCAGCCGATTCTTTCTGTTGATGATAACTCCTCGGTTTCGCACTTTGAAGCCTTTGTCAGCTGGGATAATTTCCCGACGCAGAAGCTGATGGCTCTCGCAGAAAACATGGGGCTTGATATTATTATCGACTCGTGGGTAATGAAAAACGCCTGCGTCTTCTGCAAAAAAATGCAAGCGTTCGCACCCGATTTCGCTGTAAGCGTGAACATAACGCCGTGGGAGCTCCGCTCCGGCTCTGTAATTACGATGGTTTCGGAGGCACTCGAAGAATCGGGGCTTGACGGCAGCTTTCTGTCGCTTGAAATCCCCGAGCGAGCATTTTCAGACAGGCAGGACGGCGTTCTTCCTATACTTAAAAAGCTCCGCGCGCTCGGCGTAAAGCTTGTCATGGACAGCTTTGGCGCGGATTACGGCGGACTGCGCCTGCTGAAACACTCGCTGATGGATATGGTTAAAATGGATTTCAGCCTGTTCACAAATATATTCGGCGAGTTCGATAAAATCTGGGTCACAGCGGCGGCAAAGCTCGCGTCCACGCTCAAAAACGGCATTTGCGTGAAGCGCGTCGAGGACGCGGGGCAGCTGGAGGAAGCGAAGAAGTTCGGGGTGAAATACGCGCAGGGGCACTTGTTCGCGAAGCCGGAAACGGCGGAGGAGATTGCGAAGAAGCTGCAGAAGGCTGTGAAGGTTAAATAAATCAACAAAACCGCCCTTGAAGGGCGGTTTTCTCATGCTACTTATCGTATCCAAAGAAACTTAATGTCTTCTGATTTTTCAATAATATCAAACTCATGGTGGTCTGATGTTACTAACGCTCCGCCGGAAACTGAAGCCTCAGCTAACGCAATAGAGTCTGCGAGTGAGATTTTATAGGTAGCTTTTAATTTCCCTGCTTCTCTAAACACATCATCAGCTAAATTTGCTTTTATTATAACCGGCGACTTTTCAATTTCTTTTAATAAATTATCTGCCGCGATTATACCGTATTGACGGCAAATATTGTAATAAACTTCTAACAAATTAATTTTATTCATGTAAATATCAGCTTCGTTGTCAGCTTCTTTTTCAAATATACTCTTTACAATGTCCGCGCCTTCTTCGTTAGTTAAAGCCGCAATTAAGGCGCAAGCGTCTAAGATGTAAACGATTTTCATTCCTCAAGCTCCTTGTCCGCCCGCTTCTGCGCCATAAATTTATCAACAGAAAGCCTGCCATCTGAAAACATACCGAATAAGCCCGTTTCTAATTCTTGTTTTTCTTCAATCGGGGTCAAAATATTTTCTTCCATAATATCACGCTCCTTATTCCCACTCCAGCTCCGCCTCATTCGCGAGCTCAATCTCAATCGTCACGCGCCTTTCCGTCCCCGCTTCGTTAAACCGAAGCACCGTCAGCTCGATTATATCGCCGGGGCGGTTATTTTTAATCTGCCCCTGCACATCAGTCACGTTCGCGACAGGCACGCCGCCTATTTCAATAATAATATCGCCGACAGACAAATCGCTGTTGCGCGCAGGTGCCTTCGGGTTGATTTCCCGCACTAAAATCCCGCTCGTCATGTCAACGCCGTACAGAGCCGCGATGTATTCATTAAGCACAGCCGGCGTAATCCCAAGCATAGGGCGAGAGCTGACCGCGCCGTATAGAATTAAATCGTTTATAATCGGGACAGCTTCGTTAATAGTAATCGCAAGCCCGATATTATCGACATAATTCCCGAAAACTAATTTCTTGTTTACAATTCCGACGACACTGCCGTACATATCAAGCAGAGGACCGCCCGAGTTGCCGTTATTAACCGCCGCGTCAAACTGAATCGAGCTAAGCTCATAGCCGCCGTCGTCGAACTCGCGGTTGAGTCCCGAAACAATCCCGTGCGTCATGCTTTTTTCAAGTCCGAGCGGATAGCCGATGGGCGAGATGTACGTTCCGACGCGGAGCGCAGAGCTGTCGCCTATCGGCAACGCCTTGAAGTCCTCGCCGCAGGTAATTTTCAATACTGCTAAGTCGGTTTTATTGTCCGAGCCGATGATTTCGGCTTCGTAGCGGTGAATAATATTCGGGTCGTCGTAGTCGTCAACAAGCACCACTACGCTCTCCGCGCCTTCAATAACATGGTCGTTGGTAAGCACGTAGCCGTCAGTCGTGAAAATAAATCCGCTTCCGACAAGCTGATAATCCTCGGCAGTAGCGAACCTGCTTGAGCTGTATAAAACCTCAATCCCGACAACGCCGTCCCGCACGACCTCAAAAAGCTCGGCAGGCGAGAATTCTGTCGTGTTGTTATTTATAACTAATGTATCGCTTGTAGTTAAATGCACATTTTCGGCAGGCTCACGCGTTCCGCGCACATAAGAGCCCGAAGCGTGCGGAATCTGCGGGCGAAAAGACACCCCCGCGTTCCCGTTCATTGCGTTTATGAAGTGCGAAGCCAAGAGCGTTCCGCCCGCGCCGCCGCCGATTCCGACAATCACGACAAGCAGACAGGCTATGATTGCAACGCCTGTGCGGGATTTCTTTTTGGGTTTTGGCGGTGCGCCGAGGACGTCGCCCCCTACAGTACGGTAATAAAAGTCGTTGTTATTCTTCAAAAAATGATTCATGTCGTTCTCCCGTCTACATTAATTATGAATTATGAATTATGCATTATGAATTGCTAAAGCAATGGCGCATTCAATTCTCTTTTTCATCCACTCGCAGAAGACCTCCTGCGGCTTTCGCGCGTCGCCCTCAAACAAGTAAAACTCGGCGTTACAGCCGCCTCCGCAGTAGAAGCGCGCCCAGCATGAGCGGCATTTTTCCTTTACATAAATATGCGTCTTTGCGAAGTATTGCTTTATTTTTTCGTCCGTGTTATTTATGTTAATATTCCCCATTTTCCACTCGTCAATACCTGCATAACGGTGACAGGGGAAAATATTTCCGTCGGGCGTAACTGCGATATATTCATTGCCCGCGCCGCACCCGCGCAAACGCTTTAAAATGCAGGGTGAATTGTGCAGGTCGATGTGAAAATGAAAGAATGTCCAGTCGTCGGGCGCGCAATGCGCGCCCCTACATATTTCAAACAACCTGTCATACTCATTCTTGATTCGCGGCAAATGCTCGGGCAAAAGCGCGAAAGGCAGGTCAGCCGCGACGGTCACCGGCTCGATTGAAATATACTTGAAGCCCTCGTTCGCAATCGCGAGCACGTCATCGGCGAAGTCGAGGTTATAGCTTGTGTAAGTTCCGCGGATAAAATAGTCGGTGAAGTCTTGCTTTTTTCGCGAGTCTACAAGCTTTTTAAACTTCGGCAGAACAGCGTCAAAAACGCCTTTACCGCGCATTTTGTCGTTAACTTCTTTGCGCCCGTCTAAAGACAGCACAACATTGCTCATTTCCTCGTTTATGTAGGCGATTTTCTCGTCATCAAGCAAAATGCCGTTGGTTGTGAGCGTGAACTTGAACTTTTTGCCAAATTTTGCACCCTCTTGCTTAGAATACGAGACAGCCGCTGTAATAGTTTCCCACGCCAAAAGCGGCTCACCGCCGAAGAAGTCTATCTCCAAGTGTTCACGGCTTTTAGAATTTAGCGTCTCGGCACCTGCCGAGCCGCGAATTAAAAAGTCAACGGCTTTCTTTGCGGTTTCGGGGGACATAATATCTCGCTGTATAATTACATCGTCCGCAAAGCAATATTTGCAGCGCAAATCACAATCATGCGAAACGTGCAGGCACATCGCCTTCAAAGGCGCGCCGACATTGACGTCCGCGTAGTTTTCATAATCGTCCGCGCCGCCGAAAAGCCCCGCTTCGCACAGCTCTGCATATTCGGGGGTGTCTTCGTAATTTTCGCTGTCTAAAGCGTAATAAATATCCTCTTCCACGACATGAACGCCGCCATTGCAAACATCAAGCAGTATGTAATTCCCGCCCTGAAAAAATTTATGAAAAGGCTTCTGCATTATTTAGAAAGGCGCTCGCAGCTTTGATTTGCAACCGTGCAGGAGGTTTTGCAAGCAGACTGGCAGGACGCGCGGCAGTTTCCGCAGCCGCCGGACTTCACGGATTCGCGAAGGTTATCGCCGCAGATAGTTTTGATTCTTGTGGTTTTTTCTGTTGTTTTCGTTGTTTTCATAATTTGCTCCTTAAATAATATCATAGATAGCTTTATAATAACATAAAACTGCACTCTCGTCAAATGTTTTTCCAATAATACACAGCTAATTGTGTTCTGTCGCGCAGCTCAAGCTTTTCGAGAATCGCCGAAACGGCGTTGCGAACCGTCCCCTGCGATAAAAATAACTTCGCCGCGATTTCATTATTCGACAAGCCCGTCGCGACAAGCGACAATATTTCGTTCTCGCGTTCGGTTAATGCGGGGAAATGCGGTGCGGTTTCATTCGGCGCGTCGGGGACGCCGCGCCCTACGTTTAATTTTACACCCTTGTCAAACACCATCGCGCCTTTTTCAACCGCGCGAATCCGCTCGATAATGCCGTCAGCAGGCGTGCTTTTGAGCAGATAGCCCTCTGCCCCCGCGTTCATCGCGGAGGAAATATAGCCGTCATCAGTAAAAGTCGTCAGCATAATTATTTTTACCTCGGGGAACTCGGCTTTTATGAGCCGAGTGGCTTCGACGCCGTCGCAGACAGGCATACGAATGTCCATAAGTATGATTTCGGGTTGTTCTTCTCTGCATTTTTCAAGCGCATCCGCGCCGTTCTCGGCAGTCCGCGCCGCCCAGTTTTCTTTTGCTTCAAATAAAATTTTCAAGCTGTCGCGGATTAAACCGTCGTCGTCAACTATTAATAATTTCATAAATTTCTCCTTTGTAGGGGACACCCTGCGTGGTGTCCCGTGATAAATGCGGGCGACCACGTAGGGTCGCCCCTACATCTTCGGAATCACGCAGGTTATTTTGAAACCGCTGTCGTTGCTGACCGTCAGCGTGCCGTTTACAGCGCGGACGCGGTCTTTCATTCCTGTCAAGCCGAGCCCGAAATTATGCTTCGCAAAATTTTTGCCGTTATCGGCAATCATCATGCGCAGGAATTTTTCATTCCCGTCAAGGCGAACATCTACGAAACTCGCGTCAGAATGACGCGAAACATTCGTCAACGCTTCTTTTAAGTTCGCCGCGAAAAGCTCAAAATGCTTACTGTTTTCAAAATCGCCCGAAGCAGTGAAACGAGCCTCGCAGAACTCAAAAGAATCGCAAAGCTCTTCAAGCGCGGAGATTCCGAAGGCCTTCGCGGGCTTTAAATTATGCACTGTTTCGCGCAGATTCGCTGAAGCGGATTCAAGTCTTAAAATAGTTTGATTTAACAGCTCGCCCGCCCGCTTATCGCCGCTTTCCTGTAGCTTTGCAGTAGTTTGCAAGGCAATCAGCGCGCCGGTAATTTCATGCCCGACGTGGTCGTGAATATCCTGCGCGATTCGGCTTCTCTCGCTGATTTCGGCAAGGCGCGCGGCGTTCCGAAGCTCAAGCGCAGTGCTTTCGCGCTCACGTTTGAGCTTCAGCCGCTCGGCTCTGTCCTCGAAATCGCGCAGAAGCAGCTCCTGCTCCCACCCGCGCCACTTCGCTTCAATTAAGCCTATTACCGGAAGCCACAAGCCAAGCAGCGCGGGAAGCCAAAGAAATGCAAAGCCCACGCAAACTATAATCTCCGCAGGAA
This sequence comes from Oscillospiraceae bacterium, assembly GCA_009781425.1. GTDB lineage: Bacteria > Bacillota > Clostridia > Oscillospirales > Ruminococcaceae > Ruminiclostridium_E. The sequence goes on along the minus strand of WQYC01000036.1, from coordinate 21,373 downwards.
CGAGCCATTTATAAGGCTTGAACCTGTACCGAACCGCAGAAAGCGCGGTCAGCGCAAGCAGAAACGCAACGGCTAAAAGGGGGCCGTCAGTCAGCCCCCATGCAAACAAAAGCATTAACCCCGCGAGCAACCTCGCAAAAACCGCATAACCTTGCATTAATCGTCCTCATCCATTTTTTGAACCTTCTTTAAACCACCGATGAGCAGTGTCACGAGCGTAAACCCGAACAGGAACATAAGCGGCACAACAAAGCCTTCAAAGCTCGGCTCTCTGATATTCCGCAGTCCCTCGCCGAACCAGTAGCCGGGCGTAAACCATGCAATCCTCTGCATAAATTCAGGGACTAATTCAAGCGGCCAGAACAGCCCGCCGAGCATAGCCGACAGCGTTGCAATCATGCTCATAGCGACCGAAGCTCCCGCAAGGCTTTTCGCAATTGAGGTAATCGACAGAATTAGGCTCACAGCGAATAAATTAAACAAGCTCATGAGCAAAAACATCAGCAGTACATTCGGAATCGCACCCAGCACTAACCAAAGCACAGCAAGCGTTAATAAAACTGTAATTTCTGTAGCCGCGAACGCCGCCAGCGTGCCTTGTATAAGGAACCTTCTTGACGAGAGCGGCAGAATTCCGACTCGCTCGGGCATACCGAGCCGCTTATCGTCCAAGAGCGTTTTAATTACGAAATAAGCCGTTAAAATCGAGATAAACCCGAACATGGAAATCCACTGTGCGATATAGTCCCAGTTGTCGCCTGTTTGGGTGGTATTGACCTCCACCTGCGAGGCCTGCGCCCACGCCGAAATTAATTCTTCATCAGCACTGCCGAGAATCATCAGCGCGCGGGTAATATTTTCAGTCGTGACTCTCGCGAGCTCAGAAACGTCCGTAAGAGTCAGCGAATAGCTTTCAAGCGATGTAAGCTCGGTGTTCTTGCTTAAAATATCCTCTTCAAAGCCCTCACCGATAACTAATACCCACGGCACAAACTGGTCAATGAGAACTGCCGAAATATTTTCTTCTTCAATCTCACTTACATTATAACGCAAGCCGAGCTGATTTGCAAGTGTTTTTGAAAGCGTAGTGTTATCCTTGTCAACAATCCCGAAGCGCATGGGTGAAGCGGCGATATTATCCGAGTCGGAGCTCTCGGTTATAGACAAAAGAACATAACACAGGAAAGGAAAAAGCAGCAGAAACGCCCAGTTAAGCGGCTGTTTGAAGATACGCCTTAAAGTTCCTAAAAAAATAATCATTTCGTCAGCCTCCTTTTTCCGAGAATAAATGCAATCACGAACAATACCGCGACATAAATGAACAGCAAAGCCAAATCATTCATCATTCTCGTTTCGTTTCCGCCGAACGCCGAGCCGAAAATGATTGTATGCGCCAATGAATTCGGGGAATAACGGAAGATTTCCTGCGCCGCGCCGAAGTCTATTTTTACATAGCCGCCCGCAACAAAGGTCATCACCCAGATTAAAGCCTGCATTACGCCCATAGCCGCGTTAGGACTTTTGCAAAGCAGAAGCACAACGATTGCGAACGCCTGCGAAAACAGCGTAACTGCGAACAGCGTCAGAAGCACTAAGGGTATATTCTCGCCCCAGTAAACGCCGTAAACGAACATAGTGAAGAAGAATGTAATCAAGCCCTGAACATAGCTCGTTACTGTTGCGGCGGCGAGCAAGCCGCCGACGAGCACAGGCTTCGACACAGGTGAGGTAAGCACCCGCGCGCCTGTCTCCGAGAACATACTTTTCTTGAAAAGCTCTAAGCCGTTCAAGCCTGTGAACAGCAGAATCATGACAAGCATAGTCACTGCATAGTAATCAATCGCGCTCTGCACACGGTTGCCGAGCGGCGCGGCGGTCACGGACAGCTCCGCGCCGATTAAACCCGCGAGCTCCGTAAAATCCCCGCCGCTTGTCATCGCAATCGTCATCGCCGCGCCGATTTGCTTGTAAGAATCAATAATAGAAATCGGAATCATTGCGTTCATTCCGGAATTCCGCGCTCTGATTACCGTGACCTCGCCGTCCTCCTCGATAATTGCGACATACACTTCACCCGATTGCACTAATTCCTCGGCGTTTTCCCGCGTTGTAAAATTAATTTCCATGAACTGCGAGCTTTCGCCGCTTTGCAGAAATGTTTCTAAATTCCCGCCTGCTTCAACGCTTGCCGAAACGGGAAGCGGCTCAAAGTCGTAGGTAGGCGAAATGAAGCCCGCAAGCGCATTCCCGAGCACAAGTATCAGCATAATCGGAAAGGCAATCAGCACGGCTACGCTCGTGAGGTCGCGCCAGCAATATTTTGTGGCTGTAGTAAATACTGCTAAAAAGCTTTTCATGACGCTTCACCGCCGTCCCTTAAAGATTTGCCTGTTAAAGCTAAGAACGCGTCCTCTAAAGTCGCGCGCTTCGCCGAAACGCCGAGAATTACAAAGGGTGAAGCAACCTCGATAATGCGCGGTAAATTCCCCGAGCCCGCCGTGCTTGTAATTGTGACCGCGCGATTTTTAACCTCACAGCGTACAACGCCTTGAATCTTCTTTATGCTTTCGGGTAGGGACGGCGCGGGGTCTTTTACTTCAAGGGTAATTGATTCCTCAAATATTGCGGATTTCGCTATTTCCTCGACGCTTCCGTCGGCGATTACCCGCCCTGCGTCCATTATGCAAACCCGCGAGCAGACGCGCTCGACTTCCTCCATGTAATGCGAGGTGTAGAGCACGGTTGTGCCCTGTTTGTTGATTTCGCTCACAAAATCTAAAATATGATTGCGGGACTGCGGGTCAATCCCGACAGTCGGCTCGTCAAGAATAAGCAGCTCCGGCTTGTGAATCACGGCACAGCCTATGTTTAATCTGCGCTTCATGCCGCCCGAGAATTTTTTCGGCGACTTCTTCGCGACATCGGTCAGTCCGAGGACTTCCAAAGCCGCATCAACCCTCTTTTTAAGCTCTGCGCCGTGAACGCCGTACAGCTTGCCGAAATACTCTAAGTTTTCCCGTGCGGAAAGCGTTTCATAAAGCGCCAAGTCCTGCGGAACCAAGCCTATGCGCTTTCTGATTGCCATTGAATCGGAATTATTCTTTCCCGAAAATTCCTTCCCGAATAGCTTAATCTCGCCTGTGTCTGCGCCCGTAAGCCCTGTAAGCACGCGGATTGCAGTGGTTTTCCCTGCGCCGTTGGGACCGAGAAGCCCGAGGGCTTCACCCTTTTGCAGGTTTAGGGTCAAATGGTCAAGCGCAGTAAGCGCGCGGTATCTTTTAATCACATCGGTCATTGAAAGTATCATAAAATTTTCTCCTTTTGTTAATCTAATCACATTTTATCAAAGCTTCGCCGCCGCCGCAAGTGTTTAAAAGCACAATATTGCATGACATTTGTCACAATCATTGACAAACACAAGAACTTGTTATATAATTGTATTATAAATACAAGGGAGGGGCTGAATAAACATAAATCAACAGTACAGCGTCCTCATGCCTGTTTATTTTAAAGACAACCCCGAATGGCTGAAAATCGCGGTCGATTCTATGCTTGCGCAGACCTTGCCGCCCGAGGAAATTGTCATAGCAGTTGACGGCGCGGTTACAAGCGAGCTTGAAAATGTAATCGGTAATTATGAAACAAACAGCGTTCTTTTCAGCGTTTACAGATTCGCCGAAAACGAAGGACTCGGACTTTTATTAAGAAAAGCGATTCCTCTGTGCCGTAACGAATATGTGGCGCGAATGGATGCCGATGATTTTTCGGTGCCGTCTCGCTTGGAAAAGCAATTCGATATAATTAAAAAAGGTGCGAATCTTGTCGGCAGCAGTGTATATGAATTTATCGGCGAAACCGGTAATATTATTTCACTTCGCGCAATGCCCGAAAAGCATGAACATATAATCAAATTTTCAAAAAAACGCGCGCCTGTCGCGCATCCTTCTGCCCTCTTCAGAAAGCAAGATGTTATAGACTGCGGAAATTATGAAGACAATTATCTTGTTGAGGATTACGATATTTTTGTAAAGCTGCTGCGTCACGGAGTACGTGCTTATAACATTCAAGAGCCTCTCGTGTACATGAGAATCAACAGTGACTTTTACAAAAGGCGCGGCGGCATAAAATTTTTAAAATCTTTGCTTGCTTTTAATAAAAAGCTTTACAAGAACGGCTGGACAGGACTTAATGATTATTTCATGAGGTCATTATTTAATATAATCGTTTGTCTAATGCCGAATTTTCTGCGAGATTTTATTTACAGGAAGCTATTAAGGAAAACTTACAAAAAGGATTAATATGGCAGTTTATATTACCTTGCTTTGCGGGGCGATTCTTCCGTCTTTTTTCACGCGGATAAACGAAAACGAAAGACGAAAAAAAACTTATCTCGTTTTTATTTTTTCGCTGATTGCGCTCGTCTCGGCTTTGAGAAGCATAAATATAGGCGTTGATACGCGCCAGTTTTGCAACGCTTATCTTGAAATCGGATATTTGAACTGGGACAGAGCGTTAGCTCTCAGATACGAGCCGGGCTTTATACTTCTCTGCAAGCTGCTGAACCTCATCTCTGCTGATTTTCAGTTGCTTTTGATTGTGTCGAGCGGCTTTGTCGCGTTTTCAACTGCGCGGTTTATCTTAAAAAACTCCGACGACATCGCGATAAGCTCGTTTGTGTTTTTTTGTATGTTTTTTGCACAGTCCATGAACCTAATGCGGCAATATCTCGCTTTGGGTGTATTACTTTTCGGAATAAATTTAATAAAAGAGAAAAAGTATTTTAAATTTCTGCTCGTATCGCTTGCGGCGATGATGTTTCATTATTCGGCTATAATATGCCTTATATATTTTTTCCTGTATAAAATAAAAATTAAAAAAGGTATGCTTCTCGCGCTGTCGGGCGTTATGGTTGTAATTCTTTTGAACTTCAGGCAGATTATGTTCTTGATTTATCAGTTTGAATTGTTCAATAAATATTCGGGTTATATCGGCGGACGGTTTGACACAGCCGATTCTACCCGCTGGGTTAAAATGGCTATCGCGTTGTTAATTCTGATTTTCTTTTTAATAAATACGAAAGAAAAGGAAGATGAAAAAGGCATTAAGCATAACTTTATAGTTAATTTGCTTTTAGCATGGGCGATGATAGAAACGCTCGCAACAAATTCATATATTTTTACGCGAATTGCACCTTACCTTGATTTTATCGCGATTATCGCCATACCGAAGGCTCTGTCGAGCATAAAGGAAAAGAAAATAAAAACTGTTTTCATTATAATTATTTACGCCGTAATGATTGCGTATTTTGTTGTCTCGCGTATGATTAATATTTCGCGGGTTATGCCTTATAATTTTTATTGGGAGGTGTAGAAAATAGATACAGGCGATTTACGCAGATTACAATTAATTGAACTTGAAATATTAAAAGAATTTATCAGCCTTTGCGAGCTTCACAAGCTCAAGTATTACGCAATAGGCGGCACAGCTTTAGGTGCGACGCGGCACGGGGGTTTTATTCCGTGGGACGATGACATTGATGTTTCTATGCCGCGGGAGGATTACGAACGTTTTAAAAAAATCGCTTCCGAGCATTTATGTCAACCTTATGAAATCAGAACAATTGATAACGACGAAAATCATATTTGTCCTTTTATAAAAATTGTAGACACTCGTATTAAAATTATTGTAACTACAGCAAAAGAGGAGGTTCATTCATTTGCTTATATAGATGTTTTCCCTGCGGACGGACTGCCCAACAGCAAAATTATAAGATACTTTCACGTGCGTTTGTTTTTATTTAAAAAAGCATTTTTCAACCTGTCTGTTTTTGAAAAAAATGTAAAACAAAATAAAAAGAGAAAATTGCCCGAAAGACTTATATTAAGCTTTTGCAATAGATTTAATATATCAAAATTTTTCAACAAGAAAAAAAGAGCTCGCGCCGGAGATAAGCTGTTAAAAAAATACAGCTTTCATAAAAAGAAATACTGCTCTCCGCAGTTATGGGGGCAATATAAGTTTAAAGCTGTGTTTCCCTCGGAGTGGTTTGGTGACGGGGCTTCACTGCCCTTTGAGGATATTCATGTGACAGCTCCCTCGGAATACAAAAAATATTTAAGCGGGTTGTACGGTGCTGATTATATGGAGCTTCCTCCCGAAGAAAAAAGAACAACTCACGCTTCGGAAATAATATTTATTAATGGGGAATCAGAAGATGAAAAAATATAAAATAGGTTATACATCAGGAGTTTATGACTTATTTCACGTCGGGCATTTAAACTTACTTAAACGCGCTAAAGAAGAATGTGAACATTTAATTGTTGCCGTGAGTACTGATGAGTTAGTTTTAGAATACAAGCATAAAAAGCCGATTATTCCTTTCGAGGAACGAAAGGCAATTGTTGATTCGATAAAATATGTCGATGAAGTTGTAATTCAAGAAAACCGCGATAAAATCGCGGCGTTTGAAAAATATAAGTTCGATGTAATGTTTGTGGGTGATGACTGGAAAGGTAACAGCCTGTTTACACAAACAGAGGATTTCCTTATAGCGCGCGGCTCTTGTGTCAGATACCTGTCATATACAAAAAACACCTCGTCTTCAAAATTAAATCAAATAATAGACAAGCTATTAACAGAATAGGACTCAACCATGCCCTCAATTAAGAAAAACTTCCTCTATCAAAGCTTTTATCAGCTTCTTCTCATTCTCGTTCCGCTCTTTCTCGCGCCCTATCTTTCGAGAGTGCTCGGCGCGGAAAACATCGGAATAAATTCATATACATTTTCGATAGTGACGTACTTCGTTTATTTTGCGCGGCTCGGGCTTGTTCACCATGGCACACGGACAATCGCCGCAGTCCGCGATGACAAGGAAAAGCTGAGCAGAACCTTCAGCGATTTGTTCGCTCTGCACCTTGTTATTTCGCTGTTTGTGCTTATTGCTTATATTGCTTTTCTCGTTTTTTTCGCAGGAGAATATCGCCTGCTTTTTATAATCCGCACAACCGCAATCATAGGCGCGATGTTCGATATAAACTGGCTTTTTCTCGGGCTCGAGCGGGTTAAGCTCGCAGTTGTGAGAAGCACCGCAGTAAAACTGCTTGCCGTAGGATGCGTCTTTATTTTCGTAAAAGAGCCGTCAGACTTATGGAAATATATTCTTATTATGTCGCTCGGAACCTTCGGCGGGCAGGTCATAGTCTGGGCTTTTCTGCGGCGCTTTACAAGGCTTGTGAGACCTGCATGGAGCGGCATGAAACTGCACATTAAGCCGCTATTAATTTTATTTATTCCGGTAATCGCAATGAGCGTTTATAACCTTCTTGACAAGATTATGCTCGGCGCAATCAGCGGTCAGATTCAGCTCGGCTTTTACGAAAACTCGCAGAAAATTATTTTAGTTCCCGTGGGGCTCATCACCGCGTTCAACGCGATTATGCTTCCGCGCATGGCGAACCTAACCGCGAACAGCGGCGAAAAAGAAAAAAGCAGACTGACTCTGCTTTCCATGAAGTACGTTATGCTTCTGGCAGTCGCTATGACCTTCGGAATCGCGGGGATTGCCGACCGCTTCGCGCCTTGGTTTTTCGGGGGGGAATTCCGCGAGTGCGGCGTGCTGATTCGCGCGCTTTGCGTAATTATTCCTTTTTTGGCTTTCCAAAACGTAATCACTGCGCAGTTCCTGCTCCCGAATAAATTGGACAAAATCCACACAGCGTCTGCGATTGCGGCGGCAGTAGTCAGCGTTTCGGCGAATTTAATTTTAATCCCGCAGTTCGGTGCAATGGGTGCAGTAGTCGGCATGATTTCGGCGGAATGTCTGCGCTGTTTGATTGTTATCTTCGCCGCGAAAAAGCAGCTCCCTATCGGCGTTTATCTGAAGAACTCGCTGTTCTTTTTCGGCGCGGGCGCAGTGATGTACGCGCTCGTGCGTTATGTCGGAATCGCCGCAAATGATATTTACGCGACGATTTTAATTCAAGTAGTAGTCGGCGCGGGCTTTTATCTCGGTGCTTGTGCGGTTTATCTGCACTTAACCAAAGACGCTTTTTTCACGGAAAACTTAAATAAATATTTGAAACGGAGAACGAAAAATGACATTTAAAAACCCTGTAATTAGAGGCTATTATCCCGACCCGAGCGTTTGCCGCGCTAATAACAAATACTATTTAGCCGCGAGCTCTTTTCAATACTTTCCGGGTGTGCCGATTTTTGAAAGCGACGACTTAGTCAACTGGACGCAAATCGGGCATTGCCTGACCCGTAAATCACAGCTTCCGCTTGACGGCGTGTACAGCTCGGGCGGGATTTTCGCGCCTACAATCAGGTTTAACAACGGCAGATTTTACATGACGACGACTAACGTCACAGGCGGCGGGAATTTTTACGTTTACACCGACGACATCTACGGCGAGTGGTCAGAGCCGATTTACGTTGAGCAGGAGGGCATCGACCCGTCGTTTTACTTTGAGGGCGACAAAGCCTATTTCATGAGTAATGCTGACGGCATTGTTCAAAGCGAAATCGACATAGAAACAGGGAAGCTGCTCAGCGAGCAAAAGACGCTCTGGCACGGCACAGGCGGGCGTTATCTCGAAAGCCCGCATCTTTATAAAATCGGGAAATACTACTATCTTTTAGCGGCTGAGGGCGGCACCGAATACGGGCACATGGTGACCTACGCGCGCTCCGAAAATCTTTGGGGACCTTTCGAGCCGTATGCGGAAAACCCTGTGCTTACCAACAGAAACTTAGGCGGCTATTCAATTCAAGGCGTCGGGCACAGCGACTTAATCGAAGACGAGCACGGCAACTGGTGGCTGTTCCACCTCGGCTTCCGTCAGATTGACCGCTGGCTGACGTTTCATCACTTAGGGCGCGAGGTGTTTTTAATGCCTGCAAAGTTCGGCGACGACGGCTGGTTCACGGTCGGAGAAAACGGTACAACTACTGAAGAAGTTAAGCTCAACGGCGTAACGCAGATTTTCAAAAATAATTTCAACTTCCAAAATATCACGCCGCACGACCGGCGTTTTCTGCGTAATCCGAGCGAAGAAAACTTTATAATCACAAAAGAATCTTTGAAGATTAAGAGCTCTCCCGATACGCTTGATGACGCAGGTTCTCCCTCTTTCATCGGATTGCACCAAAAAGAGTTTGAATTTGAGCTTTCTGTGCAGGTTCGCGCAAACGACGGCGAGGCGGGCGTGACGATTTACATGGACGAGAATCATCATTACGACTTGGCTTTCGACGGCTCTGCTGTGAAATTAAAATTAAACATCGGCGATATAAAACACACGAAAAAAGAAATCCCCGCGAACGGGGATATTACGCTCAGAATCAAAGCAAATGCAATTAACTACGAATTTTTCTGCGGCGGTGTTTCGCTCGGCACTGCGCAGACGCGCTATCTTTCGTCCGAGGTTGCGGGCGGCTTCACAGGCGTTGTTATCGGGCTCTACTCGCAGTACGGCGATGTAGGGAACGACGTCCCCGGCGTTCCGAAATTCAATGAATTTACGCAGTTTAATTTGGAGTACAGGCAGTCATAGCCTCATCTTCCAGCCGCCAATTGATTTGCTCCCGCTTATTCTCCTCAAGAAAAATATTCGCCTTTGAGAAGTGGCGGTTGCCGAAAAAGCCGTTGTACGCCGAAAGCGGGCTCGGGTGCGCCGAGGTCAGCACCATATGTATCGGGTTCGTGAGTAATTGCGCTTTCGCTCTCGCGTTCATGCCCCAAAGTATGAAAACAATAGGCTCTGCGCGGTTATTGAGCAGCTCGATAATTTTATCGGTGAACATCTCCCAGCCCTTGTTTCTGTGGCTGTTCGCCATGCCCTGCCGAACGGTCAGCGCGGTATTAAGCAGAAGCACGCCGTTCTTCGCCCAGCAGGTTAAGTCGCCGTGCGGAGGCGGAATGATTCCTAAGTCGTCGGTCAGCTCCTTAAAAATATTCTCAAGCGAGGGCGGACGGCGCGTACCCGCCTGCACAGAAAAGCACAAGCCATGCGCCTGCCCGGGCTCGTGGTAGGGGTCTTGCCCGAGAATCACCGCCTTAACGTCTTTATAAGCAGTTAGCTTCAGCGCGTTAAATATATCGTTCATATCGGGATAAATCGTAAAATTCTGATACTCCTGCTTCAGAAACTCGCGCAGAGCGGCATAATAGTTTTTTCTGAACTCGTCCTTTAAAAGCTCGTCCCAGTCGTTACCAATTTTTACCATAATTATAATCCTCCAAAATACAGCATGGAAAGCACTCCGCACGCCGCCGACAGCATCGCTATAATCGTCAGACAGAAAATCAGCGCGGGAAGCCCGAAGTATTCTTTTTCTTTTTTGGCTTTTTCTCGTTCCTCTTTTGCGAAAGCTGCGGGCTCTGCAATTGGCGCAGCTTCCAGCAACTCAATCGCACGAAAAACCTCTTCCGGTACGGGCACAGGCTCATTCCCCTCCGTGGAGGGGTGGCAGGCGTAGCCTGACGGGGTGGTTTCCGGCAGAGCAGCTTCTTGAATTTCCGGTGCTTCCGGTGATTCCGGTTCGCCGGGGACGTCGCACCCTACAGCTATAACCTTCGCTCCGCAGGAGTGACAGAAAATATTCCCCTCACCGAGCCCAACTCCGCATTTTGAACAAAACATATTATTTCCTCCCGTTCTTAATATTACGATTATTGCGATAATATTCAAATAAAAACTGCTGTGCGATTCCCTCATAGCCCGCAATACAAGCGGGTAAACCATCGGGATAAAATTCCCTAAGCGCCTGCTTTATATGCACGTCCTTCGGGAAGGTTGCCTTCCCGTATGCGAACAAAAGCACGCAGTCAGCGACTTTTTCGCCGACACCCTTGATTTTCATAAGCTCAAACCGAGCTTCATCTGTCTGCATTTCATAAAGCGCGGAAAGATTAATTTCACCGTTTTGCGCTTTTCGCGCCGCGTCATTTATGTACCCTGCGCGATACCCCGCGCCAATCCCGTTTAAATCCGCGTTTGCAAGGACTTCTGCTGTCGGAAAAGCATATGTATCTGCGCCGATTTTCTCGCCGAAGCTTGCACAAAGCCGTTCGATAATCCCCGCAATCCGCTTGATATTATTATTCTGCGAAATAATAAAGCTAATCAGCGTTTCAAAAGGCTCTTGCTTTAAAAGCCGCAGTCCATCTGCTCCGCGGCAAGCCGCCCGAAGTGTCGTATCCTCCGATAAGCACTGCACAATCTGCTCGTAATCAGTTTGAATATCGAAGTAATTATTCCAGAAGGCTTCATCGTTATCGCTGATTCTAATGCCGTTTTTCTCGCGTTTCAGCTCAACTGCGCGGCTGCCGACGATACCGAAGTAGCGGTCGTTTTCAAGCCGCCGCCAGCGGAACGCCTGCCCGCCTGTTAAGGTTAGCTCCGCGTTAAAATAATTCGTTTCAATAAAATAATTCATAATAATTTTAATAAAAAGTGAGGTTTAAAAATGAGAGAAAGTATTTTAACAATCCCTGTAAATGAGGTTTTCGAGCCTAAGGAGGGCTGTCCGATTTGCCGTATGCGCGACACGGTTGAGGAGCATATCAGCGAGTACATAATGGGCGCGGCGATGATGGAGCCCGATGTCCGCGAGGAAACTAACAAGCTCGGCTTCTGCCTTGTGCACTATCCCATGCTCGCTAAGCAGGGTAATCGGCTGTCGCTCGCGCTGACGCTTAATACGCATCTTGCGAGCGTCAGAGAGCGGGTTTTTGAGACTAAGAATATCTTCGCCTCCAAGTCTAAGCGTGCCGACAAAATCGAGCATACTTGCTTCGTCTGCTCAAAGGTAGACTGGGGCGTGAACCATATGCTTAAAACTGTTTTCGTTCTTTTTGAAAAAGACCGCAAGTTCAAGGAGCTTTTTAAGGAGCAGGAATATTACTGCCTGCCGCATTATCATCTCTTAGCGGCGAAGTCCGAGCAGATGAATAAGCACGCGCGCGCCGAGTTTATCAAGGCTTTGGACGAGGTCGTGGCGGGATATGCGAAGCAGTTGAATCTGAATGTCAGCGAGTTCTGCGACAGCTTTGATTACCGCAACGCGGGAAAGCTTCACTCGCCCGAAATGGAGCACGTCAGGACTTCGCCACAGAAGGCTGTGCAGTTCTTGACAGGGAGGAATATTCTGTAGGGAACGCATTTATGCGTTCCGATAATTACGCGCGTTTTCCGCGGCACGCATTAATGCGTGCCCTACACGATGAAAATCTCTTTTAAGTCAATCGCACAGCCGCTTAATACGCTGACAGGGATAGAATCGGTTTCTTCGCCGTACGCATATGCCGCGTAAATTCCGCCCTTTAATATATAAACCTGAACAGTTTTTCTTTCGGGGTCTACAATCCAGTATTCACGCACCCCGGCTTGCATATATTTATTGAGCTTAACGATTTGGTCATGCCCTGCATTTGACGGCGACAGAATTTCTATGATGAAATCCGGCGCACCCTTGACCGATTTTCCGTCTTCTAATTTTTTAGGGTCACAAACGACTAATAAATCCGGCTGAACAACCATGTTGTCGCCTTTTCTGTGGTTAAGCCGAACATCGACAGGCGCGATAAAAGGCTTGCATGATTTTCCTTTGAGGAAATCGCGCAACTGCCCATATAATTCTCCTGCGATTTCCTGATGCCTCAAATTCGGTGCTCCCATCATATACGGCACACCGTCAATAAGCTCATAACGCACATCATCGTCCCAGGTCAGATAATCCGCGTAGGTATAGCGTTTGTCTTTTCTAATCGCTTCCACTTAAATCCTCCATATATTTTCCGCATAATCCTTAATCGTTCTATCCGAGCTGAACTTCCCTGCGCCCGCAGTATTCAGCCAGCATTTCTTCATGAATTCGTCGCGCTTGCCGCTATAATCTGCATTGATTTGCAGCTTCGCGTTAACATAGGAATTAAGGTCGCCGAGCAGGTAATAATGGTCGGGCACGTGCCACGAAGCACCGTCAGTCAGCGCGAAATACAGCTCACGGAAAATACCTGTCCCGCCGTCAGAAACAGTGCCGTCTATTAAAGTTTGCAAAACTCTGTTAATATGCGGGTCGCTTGCGGCGATTTTGCGGGGCTCGTAACTTTTCATAATCTTACCGAGCTCTTCGGTCAACGCGCCGAAAATATAATTATTCTGCGCGCCCGCTTCCTCAACGATTTCAACGTTCGCGCCGTCCATAGTTCCGAGCGTGACCGTGCCGTTCAGCATAAACTTCATGTTACCTGTTCCGCTTGCTTCCGTCCCCGCGGTTGAAATCTGCTCGGAAACATCAGCGGCAACCACAAGCTTTTCCGCGTAAGAAACGTTATAATTCTGCACGAAGACTACTTTTATCAGCTCACGCACGTCCTTGTCGGCTTCGATTAATTTCGCGATTTCGTTAATATATTTAATTATACCCTTTGCCCTTGCGTAAGCGGGGGCACTTTTCGCGCCGAAAATAAACGTTGTCGGGTGAAAATTCTTCAGCTTGCCGTCTTTAATCCCGAAGTACAAATAAAGAATCGAAAAGGCGTTCAGTAATTGCCGCTTATACTCGTGCAAGCGTTTAATCTGTATATCAAAAATGCTGTCGGGGTTAATTACAATCCCCTCATGCTTTTTAATATAATCCGCAAGCTTTATTTTATTCTGCTTTTTTATTTCGGCGAAACGCGCGATTATCGCGCTGTCCTCTGCAAATTTGCGCAAATCTTTAAGTTTATCCAAATCGTAAAGCCAGTTGTTGTCGCCAAGTAACTCGGTGATTAAACCCGTCAGCGCGGGGTTGCACAAGCCGAGCCAGCGGCGCGGAGTTATGCCGTTGGTTTTGTTTTGGAACTTTTCGGGGTATAATTCAAACCAGTCCTTCAGCACATCGGCTTTAAGAATATCCGTGTGCAGCTGCGCCACGCCGTTGACCGCAGATGAGCAATAAATCGCCATGCGCGCCATATGCAGTGTCGAATTATCAATTATCCGCAGTGTGTCTATTTTTGCCGCCGCCATGCTCTGCGCGTACATATCGGTTATGAACGCTTCATTAATTTGCAGGCAGATTTCATAAATTCTCGGCAGAATTTCCTTAACTAAACCGCAGTCCCACTTTTCGAGTGCTTCTGGCATAACCGTATGATTCGTATAATTGAAAACCTTGCGGACAATAGATAAAGCTTTTGCAAAAGCTATTTCTTCCTCGTCAACAAGAATTCTGACGAGCTCGGGAATCGCCACGACAGGGTGCGTGTCATTAAGCTGTACACTGACGAATTCCGGCAGCTGCTGCATACTTCTGCCCTGCGCCTTGTGCTTTCTCACTATGTCCTGAACGCTCGCCGCGCTGAAGAAGTATTCCTGCCGCAGACGAAGCTTCAAGCCCTCGTAGCTGTTATCGTTCGGATAAAGGCAGCGGGAAATATTTTCGGCAAGCACAGCGGCTTCCGACGCTTTTAAGTACTCGCCCCTGTCGAACGCCGCGAAATCAAATTCCGCGCCGCGAAGCGGCTCCGCTTGCCACAAACGTAGCGTGCGTATGTTTTCCCGCCCCTTGCCTATTATCGGCATATCATAAGGCACAGCGCAAACTGTCATGTCGCCGTATTCAAGCGTAACGGCTTCTTCCTCGTGCCGTACGCTCCACGGGTCGCCGTACTTCGTCCAGTCGTCGGGCGATTCCTTCTGAAAGCCGTTCTCGAAGCTCTGCTTAAACAAGCCGTATTTATAGCGGATTCCGTAGCCGTCGAGCGCATAGCCCTGCGCCGCCGCACTGTCTAAGAAGCAGGCGGCAAGCCGCCCCAACCCACCGTTACCGAGCGCGGCATCTTCGATTTCTTCAAGTGCGTTAAAATCCGCGCCTGCGTCCGCGAACGCGTTCTTCACCTCGTCAAGCACACCCAGACAAAGCAGGTTGTTATAAACCGCTCTCCCCATAAGGAATTCCATTGACAGATAAGCGGCTTTGCGCGTATCTTTTACCGCGCTTCTGCGCCAGTCAACAGCGATGTCGCTCATGACGGCGTTCGACAACGTCGCGTGGATTTCGTGAGGAAGTTGGTTTTTTGCGGATTTGATTATATCAGAAAAATTCATAGTTCTGCACCTTTCTAACGGAACGCCTGAGGATAGCATCTTGCTGTCGCAAGATGCGTCGTTCCCTACTTACTTTGAATTCTACCACAAAACCGCGCTTATGTCAATGACGAAAATTCTTGACAACTATAATGGAAATATGATAAAATAATCTTGATATGTAATTTTTTTAAAGAGAGGGCAATAATTATGGCAAATAAACAAGCTCTTATGAATGAAATAGAATCATTACCGGCAAATGTTATTGACGAGATTCTGCATTATGTGTTGTTTTTAAAGCAGTTAAAATCAAATACAGTAAGCGATATTACACTTGCGAGCGAACATTCCCTCTCTAAAGATTGGCTTTTGCCGGAGGAGGATGCCGCATGGCAAAATTTATAAAAGGCGATATTGTTGTTGTTCCTTTTCCTTTTTCGGATTTAAGCTCATCAAAGAAACGCCCTGCGTTAGTTCTTGCCGAATTAAAAGGTAGCGATATGATTCTTTGTCAAATTACGAGTCAAAACGTCAAAGACGATAACGCAGTAACAATTGAACTGTCAGACATTGAAGAGGGTTCATTGAACGCAGTCAGCAACGTCAGACCAAATAAGCTGTTTACCGCTGATGAAAGCATAATTTCATATAAAATCGGCAGTTTGAACGCAATAAAAATGTCAGCTATAACCAAAGCGGTTATTAAAATGTTTGAAAAATAAAATATATAGAAATTAACAAGGAAGGACACACAAATGAAAATCAGTTTTTCAACCCTCGCCTGTCCCGATTATTCGTGGATTGATATTTACAGTGCGGCGAAGGATTACGGCTTTAGCGGAATCGAGCTGCGCGAATCTCTTGACGAAATATTCGCAGTAAAAGGGAAACCATTCACCGCGAATATAGAAAAAACTGTCGCAACGCTAAAAAAAGCAGGGCTTGAAATCCCTTGCCTTTCCACCGGCTGTCCGCTGAAAAATAAAGAAAAAAGCGCGGAAAACAAAGCAGAGCTTGAGCAATATGTGCAGTTAGCGGCAAAGCTCGGAACTTCATACATTCGTATTCTTGCCGACGCTGAAGCAGGCGTCACAGGTGAGGTTGACGATGAATTTATTATAAACGAACTGAAAACCCTCTCAAAATTCGCCGAAGCAGGCGGCGTGACGTTCTTGGTCGAAACCAACGGCGTTTACGCCGATACGAAGCGGCTTCGCAAGCTGCTTGACGCAGTTGATTCGCCGTTCG
Organism: Oscillospiraceae bacterium; assembly: GCA_009781425.1. Lineage (GTDB taxonomy): Bacteria > Bacillota > Clostridia > Oscillospirales > Ruminococcaceae > Ruminiclostridium_E. The sequence continues at coordinate 5,045 of WQYC01000036.1, read as the reverse complement.
TCGCGGCTTTGTGGGATATGCACCACCCTTACCGCTACTTCGGCGAAAGCGGCGAGCAAACCGTCGAAAACCTCGGAAATTACATAAAATACGTTCACACTAAAGACAGCATTATGGTCGATAATAAGCCCGCTTATAAGCTCATGGGCGAGGGCGATATGCCGATTCAGGATATGCTTCTTGCGCTTGAAAAAGCAGGCTACGACGGCTATATTTCGCTCGAATGGGTCAAACGCTGGTCAACGAACCTTGTGCACGCGAGCATTGCAATCCCGCACTTTGCGCAGTATATGGAGCCGTGGACGGTAAAAAGCCGTATGCTTTTCATGGACGAGCGCGGGACAGGCTACTATCCGTGGAAAAAAGAAACATTTATAAATGAAACCTTTCCGGACGTGCTTGACAGAATCTGCGAGGAATTCCCCGAGCAATTGGCTTTCAAATATACCGAGGACGGCTTTGATTATATTCGTACGTACCGCGGATTCCGCCACGATGTTAATCAATTCGCGGCGGCACTTGTGAAAATGGGCGTTCAAAAAGGCTCGCACGTGGCTATTTGGGCGACGAACGTCCCTCAATGGTTTATTACGTTTTGGGCGGCGACGAAAATCGGCGCGGTGCTTGTGACGGTGAATACTGCTTATAAAATCCACGAAGCGGAGTATCTTCTGCGCCAGTCGGACACGCATACGCTCGTAATGATTGACGGCTTCCGCGATTCGGACTACGTCGGAATTTTAAAGGAGGTCTGCCCTGAGCTTGCGACTTCTAAGCCCGGCGAACTGAACAGCAAGCGTTTGCCTGTCCTCAAAAATATAATCACAATCGACTCAAAGCAGGACGGCTGTTTTACCTGGGACGAAGCGTTCAGCTTAGCGGAGGGCGATGAAGCCGCCGCCGCAACAGTGCGTGCACGGCAACTGTCGCTTGACCCGCACGAGGTCTGTAATATGCAGTATACAAGCGGCACAACGGGCTTCCCGAAGGGCGTAATGCTCACGCATTACAACGTAGTTAATAACGGCAAAGCAATCGGCGACTGCCTTGATTTTTCTAATAACGACAAGCTTTTGATTCATGTGCCGATGTTCCACTGCTTCGGAATGGTGCTCGGAATGACCGCTTCAATGACGCACGCGGCGACCATGTTCCCGATTACGGCGTATTCACCCGCGAAAGCACTAAAATGCATAAACGATAATGCAATCACCGCCTGTCACGGCGTTCCGACTATGTTTATAGCCATGCTTGAGCACGTAGATTTTGCAAAGACTGACTTCTCGCACGCGAGAACGGGCATAATGGCAGGTTCGCCCTGTCCCGTTAAGGTCATGGAGGACGTGTTGAATAAGATGAACATGAGCGAAATCTGCATTACCTACGGGCAGACGGAAAGCAGTCCTGCGATTACCATGAGTAAAACCAGCGACAGCGTGGAAGCGCGCGTAAATACAGTCGGCGGTAAACTTTTCGGCGTGGAGGTAAAAATCGTTGACCCCGCGACAAACGAAGAGCTCCCCGACGACACAGACGGCGAGCTTTGCGCAAGAGGCTACAATATCATGAAGGGCTACTATAAAATGCAGGAAGCGACAAGCGCGGCGATTGACGAGGACGGCTGGCTTCACACCGGCGACCTTGCGCGGCGGCGCAGTCAGGACGGCTATTATAAAATCACGGGGCGCATACGCGACATGATTATCCGCGGCGGCGAGAATATTTACCCTAAGGAAATTGAGGATTTTCTGTACACCTGTCCTCATGTTCGCGACGTGCAGGTAATCGGCGTGCCGAGCAAGGACTACGGCGAGGAAATCATGGCGTGCATAATTCTCAAGGACGGCTTGGAAGCGAGCGAGGAATTAAAGCAGGAAATAAGAGAGTTCACGATTGCGCGGATTGCAAAACACAAGGTTCCGAAATACATCGACTTCGTAACCGAGTTCCCCATGAACGCGGCGGGGAAAATCATGAAGTATAAAATGCGCGAGGCGGCTGTCGAGAAGTTGAATTTGCAAGCGGCGGCGGGGATTGTCACGGCATAAATAAAAAATACTTGACTTTTTGTTATTGTTATGTTATAATGGCGTTAGCGAATTAAACAATGAATGAGCAAGTCATTGTATACCCAAAACGAAAACTTCGGGTGTGTAGACCCGGAGTTTTTTAGTTACATTTACATTCCTGTCGAAAATTGTCAAGAAACCCCGCCTTAAAGGCGGGGTTTAGTTTTTATTTCTTCTCTGCCGCGTCAAGCCTGTTGAGTGCGCGTCTGAGTTTAAATTCTGCAATTGCGTGTTCTTTATCGCTAAGCGATGAATCTGCGAGCTTTTCTTCGGCGTTGCGCTTTGCTTCCTCGGCGCGTTTTTTGTCGATTCTGTCGCCCCATTCACAGCTTTGCGCAAGGATTACGGTTTTGTCTTCGCCGACCTTAACTATTCCGGAGGATATAGCCGCAACGCTCTGCCTGCCGCCGGAATTAACTCTTATTTTTCCTGTTCCGAGTGCCGCTGAATACGCTTCATGGCGGGCTAAAATCCCCTTGTCGCCGACTGTGGTACGGACAATCAAGCTGTCAGCCTGCCCGTCGTAAAGAAAGCCGTCGGGGGTAATTATCTGCAATTTAAAAGGTGTCATGAGAATATACCTCCAAGGTCAGTGCTTCCGTTTCAAACGGGATAATTAGCGGAACGCCAGCGCGGACTTGCTCGCCGGCTAAGTTATAAAAAAGCCGTCCGTCTCTCGCAACAAAAAAGAATGAAATGTCCTCGCTCCATAAAGGCTGAGTAAGAAAAACCGCGAAGCCGCTGAGTCTGCTGCCGTTTTCGGTGACTGCGGTGAGCTCTTCTGCGCTTTCCTCGACGTAGAACGCGTCTTCTTCAAACTCCATCAGCTCGAAATACCACCGGACCTGCTCTAAAGCGAGCTCGGCATTTACGATTGCGGTAGGATTTACCCGCCAGTCGGGAAGCTCCTCCTCTTCGCCGCCGAAGAGAAAACAGCCCGAAAAGCTTATAGTAACTGCAAAAAGAAGCAAAAAGACTGTCAGTTTTCTGAAAAAAACATTTTTCATTACTGTTTATCCTTGTTTTTCTTTATACTTAGCGACAGCTTCGTCGATTCCTCCCACGAAAAGGAACGCGGACTCGGGGAGGTCATCGTGCTTGCCGTCCATGATTTCGCGGAAGCCGCGGATTGTTTCTTTCAGCGGAACATACTTACCTTCCATGCCTGTGAACTGCTCGGCAACCGAGAAGGGCTGAGAGAGGAAACGCTGAATTTTGCGCGCTCTGGCAACGATTAACTTATCATGGTCGTCAAGTTCGTCCATACCGAGAATCGCGATAATATCCTGAAGCTCGTTATAACGTTGTAAAATCCCCTGAACCTCTTGAGCTACGTTATAGTGCTCCTGCCCGACTACATCGGGAGTTAGTATACGCGAGGTACTGTCAAGCGGGTCAACCGCAGGGTAAATTCCCATCGCCGAAATTTCACGCGAGAGAACCGTCGTTGCATCTAAGTGCGCAAAGGTTGTTGCAGGCGCAGGGTCAGTAAGGTCATCGGCAGGTACGTAAACCGCTTGAACAGAGGTAATTGAGCCTTTGTTCGTGGAGGTGATACGCTCTTGAAGCGCGCCCATTTCCGTTGCCAGCGTCGGCTGATAGCCAACCGCAGAGGGCATACGTCCGAGCAGAGCCGAAACCTCAGAGCCTGCCTGTGTAAATCTGAATATATTGTCGATGAACAGAAGAACATCCTGCCCTTCCTTATCGCGGAAGTATTCCGCCATTGTCAGCCCCGAAAGCGCGACTCTCATGCGCGCGCCCGGCGGCTCGTTCATCTGACCGTAAACAAGTGTGGTTTTATTAATAACGCCGGATTCAATCATTTCCTCGTAAAGGTCGTTCCCCTCACGAGTGCGCTCGCCAACGCCCGCGAAAACCGAAAGTCCGCCGTGCTGCTTTGCGATGTTGTTAATCAGCTCCATAATCAGAACAGTTTTGCCAACGCCCGCACCGCCGAACAAGCCGATTTTACCGCCTTTAAGATAAGGCGCAATCAGGTCAACGACCTTTATGCCTGTTTCAAGCACGTTGTTGGTCGGGTTGAGCTCTTCGTAAGTAGGAACGGGACGGTGAATTTCCCAGAATTCCTCGGCTTCGGGAGCAGGCTTGTTATCAATCGCTTCGCCAAGCAGGTTGAAAATCCTGCCGAGCGTGGAGTTCCCTACGGGAACCTTGATTGCTGCGCCTGTGTCTACGGCTTCCATGCCGCGGACAAGCCCGTCCGTGCTTCCCATTGCGATACAGCGCACGGTGTCATCACCGATATGCTGCGCGACTTCAGCGACAAGCTTTTCATTGCCGTGCTGAATGTCAATCGCGTTAAGAAGCTTCGGCAGATTCTCCGGTTCAAACCGAATATCAAGCACCGCGCCTATAATTTGTACAACTGTTCCGACGTTTTTAGACATAACTCTGTCCTCGCAATTTATATTTTTTTGTAGGGAACGCATTTATGCGTTCCGTTCTATAACGTGGGTTAATATTGGTAACGTTGGCTAACATCGGAACGCATAAATGCGTTCCCTACGATATAGCGTTCGCGCCGCCTACGATTTCGTTGATTTCGTTGGTGATTTTTTCCTGTCTTGCCCTGTTATATTGAAGTGACAGCTTTTCTATCATTTCGCCCGCGTTGTCCGACGCCGACTCCATCGCGTTGCGCCTTGCACTCTGCTCGGAAGCAAACGAATCGATACACGCACAGCTAATCATCGAAAGGAACATCTGCGGTATAATACGGTTGAAAACCGCTTCGGGCGTGGGGTCGTAGTTCACGTCCTCTTGTTTTTTCGGGGCGCCGAGGACGTCGCCCCCTACATCGCGTCCTACCGTGATTCGCGGCTTCTTGTTCACGTCGAACGGCAGAAGCTGAATTTCTGTAGGTTCTTGTCGAAGTGCAGAAATGTAAGACGTATAAAACAGCATAACCTCGTCAACTTCGCCCGATTTGAACATATCAGCCGCAAGATTCGC
>WQYC01000035.1 GCA_009781425.1 Oscillospiraceae bacterium | reverse complement strand
GGACTTTTTCACAAGCATAATCGAATACAGCCATTCTGTCAGAAAGAAAATGCGTTTCTTGATAAATGCGGCATTTGAATGTGCTATTGATAATGACATCTGTTCCAAGAATCCTGTAAGGCGTGCAGAGATTGCAAGAAAGCAGCAGCCCGAAAAAGAAGCCTACTCCGAGCGCGAAGTACAAACAATAATTAATTTTGCCAAAACAGACAAGCTTTTCGGCTTAGCAGTCTACATAATGCTCAACACAGGAATCCGTAGCGGGGAGATGCGCGCACTGACTACAGACAGAATCGACTTTGAGAATAGTATTATCACAATCGACAGAGCCGTCAAAGACACGGGCGAGCTGGGGAAACCCAAGAACGGCAGAACTCGCTATATCCCGTTAGAGCCGGAGGTCGCTGAGTTTTTGAAGGCAAAAATCGGTGAAAACGTCTATTACATAGTCGGTGATTCTAATTATGTAACGCAAGCAGGCTTTCGGAGCAGGTACAACAAGTTTTTCGCTCGCCTCAATAAAGCACTCGCAAACTTAGGCGCAGAGCCGATTTTAAAGAAATCGCCGCATTCCATGCGACATACATACGGAACATTGCTTCAAAAGCACGGTATGCCAATCGCGATTGTGTCGGAATTACTCGGACATCATTCCACGGACGTAACGGACAAGTACACACACTTAAATGATGTCAGCGTCTTGTCGCAGGCGGTCGAGAAATATGATTTGGTTGTTTAACGAATTGCGTAATTATTGCGTAATTCGGCAATAATTACTTAGCCATCAAAACAAAAAATCCCCCGAAACCTTGAATTTCAGAGGATTTATGTACGAGGCGTCACCCGGATTTGAACCGGGGGTCAGGGAGTTGCAGTCCCACGCCTTACCACTTGGCTATGACGCCGCAAATAACAGTATACCATAAACCGGCGCGTTAGTCAATACAAAAAAATAAAAAATTTCAGCAAAATCCCCCGACAAAAATCGGGGGATTTTGCTGAAGTATAAATCTCTTTAGTTTGCAAAGCAATCTCATGAGAATCCACTTCTACATAATAACATATTTTTTTGCCTGTGTCAACAGGTTGTATGAAAATATTTTTTAATATACCATAATTAGTGCAAAAATTTAAAAAACCGTCTTAATGACGGTTTTTTACGTCGCGTAAGCGACGGCTTTGGTAACCTTGGGATTTAATAGAAATTTTGGGCGCAATGCCCGTTTTGGGGGAAGCCGGAGAGAATCCGGCTGGTAATTCTGAATTGTCACACTATTGTTCGTAATTTTCGGCGGCTTCACCGAGGTTCGGCTTACATCACGGGAACCGCGAATGAAATCTCATCAAAACCAATGAATTTCAAGAAACCCGCATTTCTCACTTAGCCGGCAAAACCCTTGCCTAAACTACGATTTAACAATGCTGTCATCATAAGTTACCGGCGTCCCGAAAGCCACGGTTGCCCGAAGAATCAGGTGCCTGCATATAGTATAACCTATTTGGAATAATTTGTCAATATTTGCAGAAGAATTTTTTTATTTTTGTGCAGTTTTCGCAAAAGCAGCGGTAAAAACTGCATTTGCGTGCGCTTCAAGCACCCGCGCCGCCTCGTTCAGCGTCGCTCCCGTGGTGCAAACGTCGTCAATTATCAGCACGTTTAAGCCGTTTGGCGGCTTTTTACCGATAATGAACGCACCTCTGAGGTTTTCAGTGCGCGCTTCGGCGGAAAGTTCTTTTTGTTCGCTTGTTTGCCGCGAGAGCCTTAGTATTTTCGACGAATATTTTTTCCCCGCGAGCGCGGCAATTTCTTTCGCTAAGAGCGCAGGGAAGCTGTAGCCGCGTTGTCTTAAAGCGGCTTTGCGGGCGGGAATCGACGTGATTATATCGACTTTGTGCAGAACGCTGTTTCTTACAAGCGCGTCATGTAGAAGCTTAGCCGCCGCAGAAATCGCGTAGCCGTCGGCGTTTTCCTTGCACTTTGCAATCAGCGGCTTTGATTTTTCGTTGTAAACACAGCAGAAAGAACTTTCATTCCTGCTGTTATTCTCAAAAAAATCAAGCTCCGCGCAACCTGCGCAAAAAAACTCACCTGCTGTAATCACCTTCGCGCAGAAAGGACAGCGGTTTGGATAGACAAAGCTGAGCAAGCTTCTTTTAAGTTCATAAAGGCTCATTACTTTATTTCCTGCTCTAAATTGCGGAAAACATCGGTGTCGAAAAATTCCGTGATGGACATATCAAGCCCGTCACACAGCTTTTTCAAATTTTCAATCCCCATACTTTTATTTGTTCCTTTCATAAAATCACTCACTGTTGTTTTCGGAACAGCTGAATGATAGCTTAATTTATTAACAGTTATGCCCTTCTTATCACAAAGTTCAACTATACGTTTTCTTACGGCATTTGAAATCCCCATTAAACAACCTCCTAATATAAAACCATTAAGAAGAGTTTAACATTAATACGTAAAAACGAGCCCGTTATAACGGGCTTAAAGTTGTTTATTATAAATATACTTGACATTTTTATTTAAGTGTGTTATAATGTGAATAACAAAAGCAGACCTAAGCGGTCAGCTGAAAATATTGCTACAAAAAGTAACCTTACTCCAGCACGGTCGGGTTACTTTTTGCCTTTTTTGCGGAGTAACTTGTATGTTAGGTACGCCAACAGAAGTGTTCCCACTGCTGTCAGCATTTGCCAAAAGTCGCTCCAAAGCATAATCATTCGCCTCACCCCCTTTCGTTGTTTTCGGGAGGTTTGGCTAACCGCCGTTTTATAACCGTAGTTATTGGTCTGCCTTTGTGGGCGTTTTCACGCCGCAAAACTATTATACCACAAACCTTATTTTTTGTCAAATAATGTCACTGCGCCTCGTTTTCCTTCTTAAACCTCGCAATCAACAGCGGCTTCAGGCAGGAATACCTATTAGTTTTCATGAAGTTCTCGGTCATAACCTCAACAACCCGCCTGCTTCCGACGGCGATGAGGATATTCTTCGCGCGCGTAACACCCGTGTAAAGCAGGTTTCGGTAAAGCAGGCGCGGCGAACGGTCGGTGAGCGCGATAATTACCGCGTTGTACTCGCTCCCCTGGCTCTTGTGAATCGTAACGGCATACGCGTGCTCAAGCTTCATAGGCATATTCCCGTTATAAAACGCCGCACGTCCGTCGAAGTTGACGTACATACTGCCGTTGTGCGGGTCAATTTCCGTAATCACACCGATGTCGCCGTTGAAAACGCCCTTGCCTTTTTCTGCACCCTTCTGCCAAACAACCTCGTAGTCGTTGACAGTCTGCATGACCTTATCGCCTTCGCGGAAGGTAACCTCAAAGACTTGCAATTCTCGCCGCTCGCGTGACCTCGGGTTCAGCGCGGCTTGCAGAACCTTGTTCAGCTCCTTAGTGCCCGCAGGGCCTATCTTCGTTGGCGTCAGTACTTGAATATCTTCAATTGGCGAGTAATTATAAGTCTTAGGGAGCCGCGTTTTCGCAAGGTCAACCGTCAGTTGCGCTATTCCGAAGTCACTCGGACATTCCATGAAGAAGAAGTCCTTGTCGCGTATGTTCAATTCCGGCTCAAAGCCGCCGATAATCTTATGCGCGTTGGTTACAATCAGGCTTTCCGCCGCTTGTCTGAAAATCTCTTTCAGCTCAACTGACGGAATCAGCTCCGAATCAATCAAGTCGCCGAGGACGTTCCCTGCGCCGACTGAGGGAAGCTGGTTAGAATCACCCACTAAAATCAGCGTCGTATCAAGCTTAACAGCGCGCAGAAGTGCCTCAAAAAGCAGACAGTCAACCATCGACATTTCGTCGATTATAATAAAATCGCGGGAAAGCGGATTAAGTTCGTTGCGCTTGAAGGTCAGCAGATTATCCTTAGTAATATCGACTTCCAAAAGCCTGTGAATCGTCTTCGCATCCTCGCCCGTTATCTCGCTCATGCGCTTTGCGGCTCTGCCTGTCGGAGCGGCGAGCGCGATGCTTTTTTTCATGGTTTTGCATATTTTTATGACCGCGTTGAGCGCGGTGGTTTTGCCTGTTCCCGGTCCGCCCGTAAGTATAAAAATACTGCTCGTTAAGCAGCCGCTGATTGCCTCTTTTTGCAGTTCCTCGTAGCTGATATTCTCGGCGAATTCAATCCCTGCGATTTCGTCGGTGTAATCCTGCTTGGCTTTCGCGTTCATTTTGAGCAGAGAAGCTAACTTGTCCGTTATGTACCGCTCGGCTTTGTAGTAGAGCGTGAGAAAAACCCGCGCGTGCTTACCACCCGACAGAACCGTGAAATCTCCGCAGTCAACGCCGTCTTCGAGCGCAATATCGAACGCGTCAAGGCTGATTTCGTAATTCTCGCAGACGCTTTTCCGCAGTAATTCTTCGGGCAGGCAGGTATGCCCCGCGTCCGCGTTAGCGCGCAGAACATAAGTCACAGCGGCTTTCACGCGCTCAGTAGCGCAGGAGTCAATCCCGAGCGCGAACGCCATTTTATCCACAACCTCAAAGTCCGCGTCAATACCCTCACCGCAGAGCAGATAGGGGTTTTCTTTGACCTTTGCAAGCGACGAATTATCGAACTTCTGCCATGCGAAGATTGCCGTTTGCGGCGTGAAGCCGAATTCTGACAGGAAGGATATAATCGACTTAACACTGCAAATGCGTGCATATTCTTCGGCTATGTAGCTCGCCTTATCGCCGTTGATTCCTGTGATTTCGACAAGCTTGTACGGGTGATTTTCGATTGTTTCCAAGCTTTCCTCACCGAACTTGTCCGTTATTTTTTTAGCCATAGCGGGTCCCACGCCGCGAATTATACCCGAGCCTAAGTAACGGCGAATCTCGTCCTTAGTCACAGGCGGCATACGCTCGCAGGTTTGCGCCTTGAACTGCTTTCCGTACTTTGGCGACTCGATATAACTGCCGGTCAGCGAAAGCTTTTCGCCGTCGGCAATATCGCCCAAGTTCCCGACTACAGTAAATAAACCATCATCGGTTTCAAGCTCAAGCACAATATAGCCGTTAGCGGGATTCTTGTAAATCACGCCGTCGACTGTGCCCGTCATGTTAACCAAGGCGTTTTCGATGTTTTCGATAGCCATATACGAACATTCTCCTCTTTTCTGCTCAATATGACGAGCAGTGAGTGATAAATTAATTTAAGAAAGCAGACCGCGCCGTAAATCGAAAAAAACGTCAGCAGAAAAAACATAAAATAATACATAAAATCAGCCTCCCTATTGCATTTTATGCAATAGGGCGCAGTTTTGTTAACGCGCGGCTTTTATTAAACACCAACCGTTGTCGGTTTTTGCTTCGATTATTTTTAAGCCCGCGCTTTCAAGCGCGGCAGTGACCTCCGCAAGCCGTTCTTCAATTATACCCGAAGTAATCAGCGTGCCGTTTTCAGCGAGCAATCGCGGGAAAATCCCGCTCATTTTTATAATCACGTCAGCGACAATATTCGCAGTAATTACGTTATAATCGCCGCCGAGCTGTTTCAAAGGCTTCGCGTTTTCTGTTATATCGCCGCAGAAAGAATCGCAGGTAAAGCCGTTCTGCGCGACATTCTCGCAGGCGACCTTCACGGCGTTCTCGGAAACATCAATCATAGCCGCGCTTCCCGCACCGAGAAGCAAAGCACCGATAGTGAGGATTCCGCTTCCGCAGCCGAGGTCAAGGAAAGCGCAACCGGGTGTAATTACATCTTCCAAGGCTTCAAGGCAGAGCTTCGTAGACTCGTGCTGTCCCGTCCCGAAAGCCGAGGCGGGGTCGATTTCGAGAATCAGACGCTCGGTCTCGGGCGCGTCCTCCCAAGTCGGCTTAATCATAAGCTTCTGACCGATTTCAAACGGCTTGAAATACTCCTTCCAGCAGTCTGCCCAGTCCTCCTCGCGGACTTCGCTTTGTTCAAGGCACAGATTTTCAGAAAGGCAAGCATCGCAAACAGCGGCAAGCAGTTCCTGTCCCTGCTTGTCCGTCGTGAAGTATAAAGAAAGGTGCGTTTCCTGCGTTTTGAGCGGTTCGAGCTCCTCGCCGACGTAGTCCCAGTTTTTCGTGCCGTTCGTCAGGAAGTCCTCGAAATCAGCGGCGTCATGGATTTCAAAGCCACTTGCGCCTAAGTCTTCAAGGCGCATGATGAGCGGTTCTAAATCCTCGCTCGTTGTGTAAATGTTAAGTTTTGTAAAGTTCATATTTTTATTTTAGCATATTTTGGTTTGAGTTTCAAGTGAGTTTATAAAATTCCTTTAAACTGCTGATGATTTCTTCAGCGATTTCCTCATAAGTCGCGCCTGTGAAATCCATTTTCCAAATTATATCCTTGTCTATAGTAAGCCGAATATCGTTAAAAGGCAAGCTTGAATCCTCAATTATGCTCGTATAACCTGAAATAAACTTGTAAGCATCTCCAATGGAATCCTTTGTAAAGTCTGCTAACGACTCATAAATTGTTTTATGGAACTTGGAAAAATCATTCTCAACATTTGTGAACCCGAAGCCGTGACGCACAATAACGCCGTACCCCGCTCCGAAGCAATGCGGACAAACAATATCATTAGAAAATTGAGGCGGCATTTTTATGCTGTTATATTCCTTATCGCACAGAAAGCATTTATCGGTAACAGATAATTCTTTGTTGTCTGTTATAATTACTGCATCATAAAAATCAAATCCTTTTCTCGGAATGTTCCATAATTCAAGCATTTCATTGATTTCTTTCGGAAAAAAATCATCGTAATAGGGGTCAACTGCGTAATATTTATCGTCTTCAAGTTTGTCGAAAATAGAATAATGAAGCTTGTTAGAATCATCTTTTTCTGTTTTATGTAAAACGATTAAGATTATATTGTTTTTACCGCTCCATTCAAGCAGAGCCAACGGTTCTCTCGTTACTACTCCACGGCTGAGCAAGCCGTTTTTCTCAACGTGTTTAACTAATTGCGATATATTTGTGGTATAGTTTTCTATATCCGCAAGCAAGATTTCCTGCATAATATTTCGCTGTGATAATTCCTTACCGAAGCTTTCGTAAATCATTGAAAGGCAGGTGGGTCCGCACCAGCTGTCTGTTTCCTGTTTTTGATACTTGTATTTACGCATAATTCGTTCCTGTTCTGTTGTATTTCTTAAATTTTAGCATATTTCTGTTTAACTTTCAAGTTCTTTTGCGTTGAAATTAAATAGAGTGATTTGCAATTCAACCAACAGTTGAATTATTTCAACAGACAGGTTATTGCCCGTCGCGCGAAAATAAGCTATAATAAATATAAAAGTATTGACAATTTGTCCCTGTTATGGTAGACTTAATTTAATTATCAAAAACACAGAAAGCAGGTGCTATATATGGCGAGAAGCGGCGGAAGGTCAGGCGGCGGAGGCGGTGGCAGAAGCAGCAGTGGAGGAAGTGGTGGCGGAAGAAGCAGCAGTGGTGGCGGACGCAGTAGTTTCGGTGGTTCACGCAGCAGTTCATCGCGGAGCGGTTCATCAAGCTCGAGCGGTTTCGGCAGTTCATCACGTTCAACTCCATCACGCAGCAGTGGCAGTGGCAGCAGCTTCGGGCAAGGCTTCGGGCAGGGTCTGGGCTTTGGCATGGGTCAGCAGGTGGGGCGCAATATTATGGGCGGTGGCAATAATCACGGCGGTGGCTTTAATAACAACCGTGGCTTCAATAATAACCGCGGATTTAACAATAATAACAGAGGCTTTAATAACAACAATCGCGGACGGCGCAGAGCAGGCTGCGGCGCGGAAGTTTTTATAATAATTATTTTTATTGTAATCGCGTATGCGGTAATTAACAGCGGTATGGGCGGGGGCGGCATAGGTAACGCAAGAATCCCGTTGAGTACCGTTGAACGTACAGCACTTTCCGGTTCACAAATCGCCCCGGGAGATATTCTTACTTACGGAGATTCAACAGGCGAAAATTTATTCACTAACGTGCGGGAAATGCAAAACGGTGCAAACGTCGCACACAGGCTTACAGGTGTAAAATTCGGAATTTATATAACAAGCGATATTAACGGGAATTCACGTCCGAGTAACGCTGTTTTGCATGATTTTGCAGATAATCTTTATGAAGATTGGTTTGGCGACAGCTCAGGGCATCTTCTGCTTGTTTTGGTGTATTCAGGCGACGGCTATACTGACATGGATATAATCGGAAATTCGGCGCGGACAGTGTTTGATGATGAAGCAATGGATATTTTGTTCGGTTACATCAACAGATACTGGAGCGACCCTAACAATTACAGCGAAAGCCGAATGTTCGGTGAAGCATTACAAAACGCAGCTGAGCGCATCATGAGCGTCACGAAAACGCCGCTTCAGTTAGCGTTGCCGTGGATATTCGGGCTCGTTGCGATTATTGTATTCTTCTTAGGCATTAACGCCGCGATAAAGTCTAACACCAAGCGCAAGCTTGCCGTCGCGGAGCAGGACAGAGCCGCCGCAGAGCTTTTGAACACACCGATTGCAGGGCTTGACGGCGCGCCGCAAAACGACCCGCTTTTAGACAAGTATAACAATCCTCCGCAGGAATAAAGAAAAACAGGGCAAATCACGCAATTGCGTGTATAATAAAACATATTTATTCAAGAAAGGTAAGAAAAAATTATGGCAGGTATTCTTTCCCGTGCGAGAGATATTCTCGCAAGTAACATTCACGCGCTTTTAGACAAAGCCGAAGACCCCTCAAAAATGATTGACCAGCTTCTGCGTGACGCACGCAAGAATCTTGCCGATGTTAAAAAAGAATCGGCAAACGTAATTGCACAGGAAACCGCGGCTCTCCGCGCACTTGAAAAAGAACGCGCAAACGTCGCCGAGTACACCCGCGCAACCAAAGCGGCTTTAGCGGCAGGCAACGAAGCTGACGCTCTCAAGCTCGCTGAACGCGTTTCCAAGGAAGAATCAAATCTTGTGCAGGCTGAAAAGGTTTACGCAATGTGCAAGGAAAACGCCGATAATATGCGCGCTATGTTTAAGAAGCTTTCGGCTGACGTTCAGCTTCTTGAAGGCAAACGCGCGAACTTAAAGGGGCTTGTCGCCGCTTCTAAGGCGCAGGAAACCGTTAATCAAATGGCAAGCAAAACAACAGGCGGAATCGGCACAAAAATTGACGACATGGAGCGCAAAATTCAACAGCGCTTTGATGCGGCAAGCGCGATGGCTTCCCTTGACGCGGAAGTCGGCGACGAAGCGGCTGACCTCGCGGCGAAGTATTCAGGCGCAGGCGGCGCAAGCGATATAATCGCGCGTCTTAAAGGCGAAATGGGTATGACCGAACCCGAGCTTGAACCGACAGACGCTGAGGATATTTTAGCAAGATTCAAGTCGGCAGAAGAAACAGAATAGTTTTAAAATTAACAAAAAACAGCGCAGTTTAAAACTGCGCTGTTTTTCTGTTTAATTATCGCATTTCATGAAGCAATTTACGTCGATTCCGCCTGCTTTCATGTAGTCCGTGCCCCACACGCACATCGCGTCTAAAATCGGCTTTATGCTTCGCCCCAAGTCCGAGAGTGAATACTCGACCTTAGGCGGCACAACGGGGTAAACAGTGCGAATCACGAGCCCGTCGCTTTCAAGCTCGCGCAATTGCTGTGTGAGCATTTTTTGCGTTGCTTGGGGAATCAGTCGTTGCAATTCCCCGAAGCGGCGCGTTTCTTCAACTAAGTGCCATAAAATAATCGCCTTGTATTTCCCGCCAATCATGGCGAGCGTCGCTACGACAGGGCAGTTTGTGCTGTTGCAATCCATGAAATCCTCCTTTGTAGGGAACAGCATTTCGGCGTTTTCAACGGAAACCGCCATGCGTTCCGGAACGGATAAATCCGTTCCCTACATACATACTTACCAATTAGGTACTATAGCACATTAAAGTGCGTACTTGTTTTTATGTTCCTTTGTGATATAATAGGATTATAACATAGAAAAGGAAGTGTGTCAAATGAATTTTTGGGACTTTTGCGCTCCGATGTACGACTTTTTTCAACGATTTAACGGAAAATCGTACAAACAAATGATAGAAACAGTACATAACGTTATTCCGTCAGGGGCTTCCGTGCTTGAGGTCGCGGCGGGAACAGGTGCGATTAGCCTTGCCGTTGCCGAGAAAGCCGAAGCTGTCCGCTGTACGGATTTATCCGAGCGAATGTTGTCGGTTGCAGGAAAAAAAGCGAAGAAGCGGAATGTTACAAACATAAGCTTCGGCAAGCTTGATATTTTCGATATTGACGAGCCTGAAAACGCTGTCAGTGCCGTAATTGCGGGGTTAGTGCTCCATTTAATTCCCGAGCCTGAAAAAGCGGCGGCAGAGCTTCGGCGGGTCGCGAAGGACTTAGTAATTCTGCCGATGATTTTTACCGCGAATTTACGCGGCAGTGCTAAGCTTAAAATCAATCTTTACCGCTTGTTCGGCTTCGCACCAAAAGCCGAATTTGACCCGAAAAGCTATGCAGAATTTCTGCCGAAAATCGGCTTTGAAAACTGCGAAATCGTGCAAATTCCCGGCGAAATGCCGATGGCTGTTGCAATTTGGAGGAAAGGAGGAAAAGTCTAATGAAAAAGAACATAAAAATCAGCATGATTGAAGACGGCAGCTGCAATAATCCGCACTGCAAATGCCCGAATTGCAAATGCGGCGAGAGCTGCGCCTGCGCCCCAGGCAAGCCCTGCCCCTGCGGCTGTGACTGCCACAAATAATCAAAAATTGCTCTGCGCTTCATACAGCGCAGAGCAATTTTTAATTTAGTCGAATAAGTTCATCTGCTCCGCTTCGGGTTCAAATTTATATATAAAACTAAACACGTCGTTCATTTTATACATGATTCCGTGCGCTTTACATTCGCTCTCGAAAATCCGCTTCAGCTGCGGATTGTTCGGGCTTAAACATTCATAGCTGTTCCCGAATTCGCTGATATATTTCTGTTTTATTCCCGGCAATTTCAAAGAATATTCGTCAAGCTTCCGATAAAAATAATCCCTGCTTCCCTCACGCATAGTCGTCCCGAAGCTGAAATTTATTATCCCGCGAACTTCCGCGCGAACGCAATAATTGAGAAGCCCGCGCAGATTTTCCTCGGTGTCGTTGATGAACGGCAGAATCGGCGTAAGCCACACGACAGTAGGAATTCCCGCGTCGCGCATGGCTTCAAGTACAGCAAACCGCTCGGCGGTTGTTGAAACATCAGGCTCGATAAGCTTGCACAGGTTTTCATCAAACGTCGTCAGCGTGATTTGCACAACACACTTTGTTTTCTTGTTTATTGCCTTCAAAATATCCAAGTCGCGCAGAATCCGCGCGGACTTCGTTTGAATCGCAACGCCGAAGCCGTGCTTTTCGATTACTTCAAGGCTTCGCCGCGTAACCTGCAATTCCTCTTCAAGATGAATGTACGGGTCGCACATCGCGCCCGTTCCAATCATGCAGGGCGAGCGTTTCCGCATGAGCTGATTTTCGAGAATTTTAACAGCGTCCTGCTTGACCTCAATATCCTCGAAATCGTGATTAATCTGATAGCAAACGCTTCTGCTGTCGCAGTAAATGCAGTTGTGAGTACAGCCGCGATATAAATTCATGCCGTTTTTCGGCGACAGAATAGTCTTGTAATTTCCGTAATGGTGCGTCATTTGGGCGTTATTTCCTTAAACATTTTTGTGAAGCAAGCGGGAACAGCTGATTCAAAGCTCATTTCTTCGCCTGTGGTCGGATGCTTTATGACGAGAACGCTCGCGTGCAGAGCGGTTCTGCGGAGCGGGTTGGTAGCCGCGCCGTATTTTTTATCACCCGCAATCGGGTGCCCGATGTCCTTCATGTGAACGCGAATTTGATTTTTTCTGCCTGTTTCGAGTGCAATTTCGAGCAGGGAATAGCTTTTTGAGGTTTGCAATCTTTTATAGCTTGTAATCGCCAGCTTCCCGTCGTTTTCTTTTTGGCTCGAATAAACAAAAAGCGTTTTCGTTTGCTTGAGCCATGATGTAATTCGGCGTTCGGGAGCTTTCACTTTCCCTTCAACAACAGCGGTGTAGCCCCGCTGAACAGCCATGCTGTCCCAGTTTTCTTGCAGCTTTAGTTTTATTTTCTCACTCTTCGCGAACAGCAAAACGCCCGACGTATCGCGGTCAAGCCGATGCACAATCCAAACCCGCCCGTGCTTACTGCGCAAATAGTCGTTAACAAAGCGGTAAGCGGTGTTTTCGGATTGCCTGTCGGTGGAAACCGATAACATTCCCGCAGGCTTGTCAATCACGATTATGTCGCTGTCTTCGTAGATTATATTGAACTTTCGATTCTTTTTCACTTGGTAATTCCTTTCGGCTTCAATCAGTTTAAATAATACCACGAAACCGATATTTTGTCAACAAAAGGTATTGCTTTTATATAACTCTTATGTTATAATATAATACAATTATAGTACGCCGGCAGAAAAGGCACATAAATGGCACGCATTATACCTGTAGATAGGAGTATAATTATGTTGGAAATACGGTCAAGCTTAAAGAAGATTCTTTCAGTGCAGGTTTTGTCTGTTTTTTTGGCGTTTGGAATAACGGTGTTTGCAGGCTCTTGGTTTATGAGCAGTATTGTCCGCGAGCAATTAAAGCAGGAGACAGAAAGCCAGTTTGCAGGTGTTGAATCCATTTTTTTAACAGAAATGCGTGAATTTGAGGCGATTTTAAACATTGTATCAGAAACCGTTCAAGCAAAGATTCTGCAGGGAAATGATTTTGAAACAGTGACAGAATACATAACAGATATTACAAATCATGAAATGAATGTAACAAAGGCAAGGGGTTTCATGAACCTTTCGGCTTTTTTTGAGGTTTTCGGCGACAGGGGCTTCAGCGGGATTGTTCCCGATTTCGACTGGTCAACCTTAGAGAACTGGGACCCCACGGAGCGTTTGTGGTACATAGCCGCCGGAAGCTCAAACGGAGAAATAGTTATCACCAAACCATATACAGATATTTCAACAGGTGACATGGTTATTACTTTTGTCCGCCCGATATTCGACGAAGACGGAACCCGCATGGCAATAATCTGCATTGATGTTTTACCGGAGCGAATGTTTGAAGCTTCGATTGAAAACTACATAAGTGATTCAAATTATTGGTTTTTATTTGACAGAAACCTCGTTTGTATATCTCACCCTAACGCTGAATTAGTAGGTAAATCTATTCACGGCGTTGACAGCGGCATTGCCGCTTTTGCGGGTGAGCTTCAGCGGGGCATTGCTGTTTCAGAGCAAACGATAAAAGACAGTCTTGACGAACCTCGAATCGTATCCATACAGCAGCTTGATAACGGTTGGTTTTTAGGCGTCGCAACCTATGTTGATGTTTATTATAAAAGCTTGTATACCTTGCAAATATTTCTTGTTATTCTCGGATTTATCATGGCGTGCGGATTGAGTGTTATTCTTGTTAGTATTCTTCGCGATAAAAACAAAGCTGAAGAAAATATGCAGCTTTTCCTTGAAGTAACGCCCATAAGCTGTTTTTTGTGGAATAAAGATTTTCAAGTTATAAGATGTAATCAAGCGGCGTTAAAGCTCTTCGGAACGGCAAGCGTCGATGACTTCAGCGACTCAATGAAGGACTTTTCGCCCGAGCTTCAGCCTGACGGAACGAACAGCCTTGAGGATGAATTCAGAAAGATTAGAAGAGCGTTTAACGGGGAGTATCAGCGTTTTGAATGGATGCATAAAACTGCAAGCGGCGAGGCTCTGCCCTGCGAGGTTTATCTTGTTCGCATAGAGCACAGGAAGGAGTCCTCCGTTGCGGCGTTTATTGTTGATTTAAGAGAACAGAAGGCAAAAGAAAAAGAGCTCAGAATCCTGCATGAATTAAACGAGTTTCAGCTTGTGAAGCTAAACATGGCAATCCATGCAAATAAGCTCGGGCTCTGGGAAGTAGTTGTTGTTGACAACGACCCCGTGCACCCGCTGAACACCTGCGCGTGGTCTGATGAGTTCCGCAATATGCTCGGCTATACAGATACGAGCGACTTCCCGAATACTCTTGAATCATGGGAAAAATGCCTGCACCCCGACGAAGTAGACATGGTCGTCAAAAACATAAACGCGCATTACGCGGACAAGACAGGGAAGACGCCCTTCGACTTTGAATACCGCCTGAGAAAGAAAAACGGCGAGTTTTCCTACTATCACACGGCAGGCAGGGCGATTCGCGACGGCGAAGGAAACGTCGTGCGTGTTTTCGGCGCGCTGAAGGATATAACAGAAACGATAGCTCTTCAGCAAAGCTTAGAAAACGAGCGGACTGCATTGCAAACGATGTTTAACACAATTCCCGATATAATTTTCTGTAAAGACAAAGACCTCAATTACACACGCTTTAACGACAGTATGCTGAACTTCTTCGATATTACTGCGGGTTCGCTTATCGGCAAAAACGATGAAACCGGACTCGGACTATCCAAGGAATACGTAAAAGAAAACAAAGAGTTTGAGCAATCTATTATAAACGAAAATAAAATAGAAAAAAAGGAAGAGCTTATCACTACCCCCGACGGAAGAACAAGGCTGTTTGAAACTAACAAGGCTCCTATAATTCATGACGGCGAAGTGGCGGGAATCATGGGGATTGCCCGCGACATCACAGAGCGCAAAGCAATGGAGGAAGCCGCGCTCGCCGCAAGCGAGGCGAAGTCTGTTTTCCTTGCGAATATGAGCCATGAAATCAGAACCCCGATGAACAGTATCATCGGGTTTTCGGAGCTTGCGTTAGACGGCGACCTCTCTCAAAAGGCGCGCGATTATTTGAATAATATTTCGGACAGCGCAAAGTGGCTGCTTAATATTATCAACGATATTTTAGACATTTCTAAAATCGAATCCGGAAAGATGCTTTTGGAGAAAATCCCGTTCGACCTGCACGATATATTCCTGCACTGTCAGTCGATTATTATGCCTAAAACAATCGAAAAAGGAATCCTGCTTTATTGCTACGCAGAGCCGTCAATCGGCAAGAAATTATACGGTGACCCCGTAAGACTGCGGCAGGCACTTATTAACCTGTTGTCAAACTCTGTTAAGTTCACAAACATAGGAACAGTAAAGCTTTTAGCGTCTATCGAAAAAACGGAAAAGGATAATGTTACTATCCAATTTGAGATTAAAGACAGCGGAATCGGAATGACTGCCGAGCAGATTGACAGAATATTCGCTCCGTTTACTCAAGCGGATAACAGCGTTACGCGGAAGTTCGGCGGTACGGGGCTCGGGCTCACGATTACTAAGAATATTATCGACCTTATGGGCGGCAGGCTTGTTGTTGAGAGCGCGCACGGCGTCGGAACCAAAATCAGCTTCTCCATTACGTTTGATATGGCTGACGATAACGATATTTTCATACCTTATCAGAAAAACACGCACGTCGACATGGAGAAGCCTAATTTCTCGGGCGAGATTTTAGTCTGCGAAGATAACTCGCTTAACCAGCAGGTGATTTGCGACCACCTTGCGCGAGTCGGCATAAAAGTCGTCGTTGCGCAAAACGGAAAAGAAGGCGTCGATATAGTCGCGAAGCGCATAAAAGAGAAGATAAAGCCGTTCGATTTGATTTTCATGGATATTCATATGCCTGTTATGGACGGGCTTGAGGCTTCCGAAAAGCTTATGAAAATGGATATAAAAACACCGATAATAGCGATGACTGCGAACATAATGTCAAACGATATTGAGCACTACAGAATGAACGGAATGTATGACTTCGTCGGGAAGCCGTTCACCTCGCAGGAGCTTTGGAAATGCCTCAAAACATATCTGCCTGTTGTGAGCTATTCAGCGATGGATAATCCGTCCGACAAGAACGAAAAGCTAATGCAGAAGCTGAAGAAAAACTTTGTCAACAGTAATCAGAATATATTCGCTGAATTCACGAAGGCGATTGAAACAGAAGACATAAAATCAGCGCACAGAATTGCACATACGCTAAAGAGCAACGCAGGGCAAATCGGCGAGCGACAGTTGCAAATGATTGCGGCGGCGGTAGAAGCGGCACTGACCTCACAGGGCAGCCGACCCGAAAAAGAGCAGTTAAAAATGCTTGAAAATGAATTAACATTGGTTCTTGCAAAGCTTTCGCATCTTCTTGAGGAAGGCGGCGAAAACACAACCACCTCCGAATACCTAAGTAATAAGCAAGCACTCGAAATACTTGAAACGATAGAGCCGCTGCTCAGAAACAAAGACAGTAAGTGCTTGAGGCTGATAGATGAGCTCATCGCTATATCCGGCGCGGAAGACCTTATACAGCAAATGGATGATTATAACTTTAAGCTCGCGTACAAAACGCTTATTGAGTTAATTAAAGAAAAAAGGGAGAACATCAACTGATGAATCAACAAATTGAAAGAAATAAAATACTCATCGTGGACGACGAAAAGTCAAACATAATTGAATTAACTCATATTTTGGGCGATGATTATGAAACTTATATTGTAAGGGACAGCCGCGAGACAATGGAAACAGCGGAGCAGGTCATGCCTGATGTCATTCTGCTTGATATTCTCATGCCCGAAATGGACGGCTACGAGGTATTGGCGAAGCTGAAGGAAAGCGAGAAAACTAATAATATTCCCGTGATTTTTATCACGGGGCTCAACAGTGCCGATGCCGAGGAAAAAGGGCTCTCTTTAGGTGCGGCGGATTATATAACCAAGCCGTTTCATAACGCGATAGTCAAAATGCGTATAAAAAACCAAATGAAAATCATCGAACGCTACGCAATAGAAAAGCATGAAAAAATGCTGCAGGCGGTCAATGACACCGCGAATCATCTGTTCCAGCTCGGCGGCAGTGACGATGTTTTGCCGTCACTCATGAAGGGCATGGAGGTCATATGCAAATCAATGAACGCTGACCGCTTTAATATTTGGCGCACAGAAATGAAGGACGGGCGACTCCATTATCACCGCGAATACAGCTGGTTCAGCGAAGAGGGAAGCAAGCCGGGAGAAACCCCCGATGTATTAATCAATCCGACAGGCGAGGATAATTTAGACTGGGGAGAACGGTTCGCGCGTGACGAAACTATCAGCGGCATAATTTCAGAGATGCCGGCGAACGACAAGAAATTTTTGAGCGTGCTTGGGATTAAGTCGGTAATTATTTGTCCGTTGTTCCTGCACGGTAAGTTTTGGGGGATATTCAGTCTTGACGACTGCACGAACGAACGCAGCTTCAGAGAAAACGAAATCAACGTTTTGAAGTCTATCAGCCTTATGATGGTGAGCGCGCTCGACCGTCACGCACTCAGCAAGGGCGTCGCCAACACGCTCAGCACGATGGAAAGCATATTAGACAGCATCGGCGTGGCGATTTATGCGACTGTTCCGGATACGGGCGAGCTGCTTTTTGTTAACTCATACATGAAAAATGCTTTCGGTATAGTAGGTGACGAGGCTATCGGAAAACACTGCTACGAGGTTTTTCGGCAGGGCTATGATAAAATGTGCGACTTCTGCCCCTGCTATCAGTTAAATGAAAACCCAGACGCGACGATTGTGTGGGACGAATACATACCGGCAATGGACGCTCACGTGCGCCACTCCGACTGTTATATCAACTGGTATGACGGGCGCAAGGTTCATATGCAGTACGCGGTTGACATTACGCAGTTAACAAAATCAAGAGAAGAAGCGCAAGCCGCGAGCAAGGCGAAGAGCGAGTTCTTAGCTAATATGAGCCATGAAATAAGAACGCCGATGAACGCGATTTTCGGAATGACTGCAATCGGGAAAAAAGCAAAAGATATAGACAAAAAAGATTTCTCTTTCGATAAAATTGAAGAGGCTTCCTCGCACCTGCTCGGCATTATCAACGATATTTTAGACATAGCTAAAATCGAAGCGAACAAAATGGAAATCGCAACTGTTGAATTCGATTTTAAAGACATGATTAATAAAATACTCACAGTGACAAATGTAAGCTCAGACGAGAAAAAGCAAATCGTAACCGTTAACGTTGACGAGAAAATACCCGCGGCAGTCATAGGTGATGATAAGCGGCTGACGCAGGTGATTACGAACCTGCTGTCTAATGCAATCAAGTTCACGGACGAAGGCGGCAAAATCGGACTGAACGTATCAATAGAAGGAAACACCGAAAAATACTGCGAGCTGCGCGTTGAAGTAACAGACAGCGGAATCGGAATCTCTCCCGAGAATCTTGAGAAGCTATTCGACGCTTTTGAGCAGGCGGAATCGGGGACGACCCGCGTATACGGTGGGACGGGGCTCGGGCTTGCAATTTCCAAGAGCATTGTCGAGGCTATGGGCGGGCAAATCTGGGCGGAATCGGATTTAGGTTCGGGCACGAAGTTTACCTTCATCATTCGCGTTGCTCACAGCATGGCTCACAGCGCAGATGAAGCTCCGAGTCAAGCGGAGGAAAGCAAAGCCGAGGATAATAACGCGGCAGAAGTGCAAAACGCTACATTAGAGGGTAAGCGTCTCTTGATTGTCGAGGATATGGCGAGCAATCGTTTTGTTTTAATCTCGCTTTTAGAAGACAGCGGACTGATTATCGACTGCGCCGTGAACGGTAAGGAAGCGTTAGATATGTTTACCGCTGACCCGGATAAATACGATATTATCTTCATGGATATACGTATGCCTATAATGGACGGACACGAAGCGACCCGCAAAATCCGCGCGCTCGACGTGCCGAAGGCGAAAAAAATTCCGATAATCGCAGTAACCGCTAACGTATTTACGGAGGACATTAAAAAATGCCTTGAAGCAGGCATGGACGGACACCTCAGAAAGCCCGTTGAAATTGACGGCGTTATGGAAGTGCTTGAAAAATATTTATTGAATAGTTAAACGGAGATAAAACGAAGCGTTATGAATATACAAAGAAAAATATTTATTTCTATGATTGCGCTGACAGTCGCTTGCGGAGTGGCTGTCCTCGCTTCGTCTATGCTTATTTTCAGCGGCGAGCTGAATAATGCCAAGCACGATAAAATCGAAGCCGCTGTAACTGTTTTAGAAAACGAAATCCGTGAAATGCAAATCCGTGCACAGGTTGCGGCGTTCGGCATGGCGAGCAATCCCGATTTAATCGAAGCACTCATAAACGATGACCTTGATGCTATCATTTATTTGGCGAACACCTTAAAAACAATGACGCAGATTGACTTCTGCAATATTGTTAATAATGAGGGCTACGTCATAACAAGGACGCACGCGCCCGATATTTACGGCGATAATATTTCAAACCAGCCTCATGTGGAATTAGCCTTAGAGGGCTACAGCGAAACAGTAATTACGCAGGGAGCGGTTATACTGCTCGGCGTGTATGCGGGTGCGCCGATATACGACACAGAGAATAATTTAATCGGAGTGATTTCCTTAGGCTTTAGGTTAGACGTTCAGGATTTTGCTTATAGATTAAAGGAGCTTACCGGCTGTGAAATCAGTGCGTTTTTAAGCAATCAGCGTATTTCAACTACTCTCTTTGACGAAGAGGGGACATATGCATTAGGCGGCTACGCGCCGGAGGACGTCAGCCGAATAGTGCTTACGGGCGAGGTTTACACTGGCAACGTGGCAGTTTTCGGGAACAATCTGCTTGCGCAAGTAGTTCCGCTGTACGGAATAGACGAGCAGGTCATGGGAATGATTTTCGTCGGCTACGACACAGCAGAGGACGACAGTAAAATCCTTTTATTCTTCGCAATCGGAGTTTTTATTACTCTGATTGTACTCAGTCTTTGTGTAGTAATTGCAGTTTTTCTTTCAAAGATGGTGGAAAGAGAAATCGCCGCAGCAAACGAGCGGCTGATGCTGATGCTTGATACGTCGCCGGTGTGCGCGAACATTTGGGACGAGGACTTTAACTTAATAGATTGCAACAAGTCGGGGGTCAAGCTCTACGGCTTTAAAAACAAGCAGGAGTATAAGGAGCGGTTTTTCGATTGCTGGCCCGATATACAGCCTGACGGAAGCGATTCCTATGAAAAAGCCCCCGAAATGCTCAAGCAAGCCTTTGAAGAAGGTCAAAAGGTTTTTGAATGGATGCATAAAATGCCCGACGATGATACGTATATACCGACGGAAATTACGCTCGTGCGGGCGAAGCACGGCAACAGGGATGTGGTAATCGGATATACCCGCGACCTGCGCGAGCAGAAGGAATATATCGCCGAAATAGAAGAAGCGCGGGAAGCTATGCGCTTTGCCCGCGACGTCGCTGAAAATGCCAGCAGAAGTAAGTCGATTTTCTTAGCTAATATGAGCCATGAAATCAGAACGCCGATGAACAGCATTGTCGGCTTCTCGGAGCTTGCGTTAGACGAAAGCATTTCTGAAAAAGCTAAGCAATATTTAAAGAATATTTCAGACAACGCGCAGTGGCTCTTGAATATTATTAACGATATTTTGGACAGCGCGAAGATAGAATCCGGAAAGATTTTTATTGAAAACATCGCTTTTGATTTGCACGATGTTGTGGAGCAATGTCAGCTCGCGATTCTGTCGAGAGCCGAGGAAAAAGGCGTAACGCTTTATTGCTATGTTGAGCCTTTTGAGGGCAAGCAATTGCTCGGCGACCCTGTGCGATTGCGGCAGATATTTACGAACCTGCTTTCAAATGCTGTTAAGTTCACGAACGAAGGAATCGTTAAGCTTTTGATTTCCGTAGTGGAATCTGATGATGATTTCGCAACGATTAAGTTTGAAATAAAAGACAACGGAATCGGCATGAGCACCGAGCAAATCGCGAGAATCTTTGAGCCCTTCATGCAGGCGGACGATACGGTTACGCGGCGGTTCGGCGGAACGGGGCTGGGCTTAACCATAACAAAAAGCATAATCGAGCTTATGGGCGGTGTCCTTTCTGTGGAAAGCACGCCGGGAGTCGGCAGTAGCTTTAAGTTTGAGCTGACGTTCGGATTGATTGAAGCAGACACAGAAAATCCGGCACAAAAAAATATGCTCACCGGTATTGAAAAACCTAATTTCATCGGCGAAATCCTCATTTGCGAGGATAACGCTATGAATCAGCAGGTCATCTGTGAGCACTTAGAACGTGTGGGACTTAAAACCGTGATAGCCAACGACGGCAAAAAAGGCGTAGATATTATTACAGAGCGTATGCAAAAAGGTGAAAAGCAATTCGATTTGATTTTCATGGATATTCATATGCCTGTTATGGACGGCTTGGAAGCCGCCGCTAAAATTAAAGAGCTCGCAGTAGAAACGCCAATCGTAGCTCTGACAGCCAATATAATGACACATGATTTGAAGCTTTACGAGAGAAGCGGCATGGCGGATTATCTCGGAAAGCCGTTCACATCGCAGGAATTGTGGCAGTGCTTAGTGAAATACTTTGAAGTTATAAGCGTTACCGCCATAGATAAAAATCAGCAGGCGGCTATTGAAGAACTGCTTTTAAAACAGGCGCGAATCAACTTCGCAAAAAGCAATCAGGAAACATTTGCACAGATAAAACAAGCGGCTGACAGCGGCGATACAAAAACCGCGCACAGACTTACGCATACCTTGAAAAGTAATGCGGGTCAGATAAGAAAAAACAGCTTGCAAAAAATCGCGGGTGAAATAGAAAACGCGCTTTCGGATAATCAAGGCGCAATTTCCGAACAGCAGCTAAGCACTCTCGAAGCCGAGCTTAAATCTACCCTTGCGGAGCTTGCGCCGTTGTTTGAGGAGTTTAATTCAAAGACCGTAATCGAAACTGCCGACAAGGAAAAAATACAGGAGATTATCGAGAAATTAGAGCCGTTGTTAATTTCAAAAAACCCCGACTGTGAGGATATGCTTGATGAAGTCCGCATGATTCCCGGCAGCGAAAAATTAGCGGAATATATTGACAGCTTTAGCTTCAAACAGGCGCAGGAGGAGCTGCTGAAGCTTAAAGCTGTAGTGAATAATTTTTAAGTCTTCTTCAAATATTTTCTGAGCATATTATATAGCTCCGCGACGTCAATAGGCTTGCCGATATGACCGTTCATTCCTGCGCTGAGGCATTTTTCAACGTCCTCAAGAAAAACGTTGGCGGTCATAGCGATAATAGGAATAGTTTCGGACTTGGCGTGATTCGATTTTCTTATCAAGCCTGTTGCTTCATATCCGTCCATCTTCGGCATTTGAACGTCCATGAAAATTAAGTCGTAAGCGTCGGGCGATTTATTAAACAGCTCAACCGCTTCTTCGCCGTTTTCAGCTAAGTCTATGCTGATTTCCGAGGCTTCAAGCAAAGCTAATGCGATTTCGCGGTTTACCTCTATGTCCTCTGCCAAGAGGATTTTATACCCTTTAAAAACGCCGTCCATGTCAAGCTCGCCGACTTTTTCTTCCGTCTCGGCGCAGTTTAAGCCGATTGCTTCCGTAATCACATCGGCAATCGCAGACGGGAACAGCGGCTTCGACAAAAACTTATCGACTCCTGCTCTTTTGGCTTCGTCGGCGATTTCGCTCCACTCGGCGGCAGAAATCATGATGATTACTGTGTTATCGGGGTTTTCAGACTTCGCTTTTAGTTCCCTTGCCAAAGCTACGCCGTCCATGTCGGGCATTTTCCAGTCGACAAAATATATGTCATACATTCCGTTGACCCCGATATGCGCTAATGCTTCAATCCCGCTTGACGCGGTGTCGCAGGACGCGCCGAAGCCCTGAATTATTTCCTTGAAATAATCGAGAATTTCCGCGTCGTCGTCCACCACCATAATCGAAACATTGCTCCAGTTAACACCGATTTCTGACAGAGTCGGTGTTCTTTTTATTCCGCGCTTGGCTTTAAAAGTAAACGAGAACGCGGAGCCCTTGCCGAGCTCTGATTCAACCTCTATGCTTCCGCCCATCATTTCAACTATGCTTTTGGTTATCGCCAAGCCGAGCCCCGTTCCGCCGAAGACCCTTGTCGTGCCTGTTTCGGCTTGCTGAAATGAATCAAAGAGCGTCTGCTGATTTTCCTTGCTTATGCCGATTCCCGTATCTGTAACGGTTATTTTTATTATACATTCGCCGTCTTCTTCCCGCACAAAGCGCGTATCAACTCTGACCGAGCCGTTCTCGGGAGTGAATTTAACTGCGTTGCTGAGCAGGTTGGTAATAACCTGCGCTAACCGCTGGTCATCGCCGATTAACATCTGCGGGATAGAATTATCTATATGCACGGTCAGCTTCTGGTTCATTTCGTCAGCGCGGAAGGTAATGATATTCACTACGCGCTGAAGCATTTTTTCAAAATCAAACTCAATATAAGACAGCGTAAATTTATTAGCTTCGATTTTTGATAAATCTAAAATATCGTTGATAACGCCTAATAAATGCTGTGAAGCGTTTTCGATTTTCTTGAAGCAATAGTCCTTGCGCGGCAAATCATCGGCAGACTTTCCGATAGTCGTCATGCCGATAATAGCGTTCAGCGGCGTGCGGATTTCATGCGACATATTCGAGAGGAAATCGCTCTTCGCTCTGCTCGCAACCTCTGCGTCCTCGCGCAGCTTTTCAATACGGAAGATGGTGTTTTTCTCGTCTGTTATGTCTAAAATCGAACCCGCAACGCGCAGAGGATTCCCTTTTTTGTCGCGGATTGTTTCGCCGAAGGCGCGGAAATATGAATACTCGCCGTCTCTCTTTAACAACCGATATTCAATGTTAAAAGGCGTTTTGCCTGTTCTGTCAAGCACGTGCGCGGCGAAAGCATTGACTGATTTTTCTCTGTCCTCGGGGTGAAGCTTGTCGCTCCAGCTGCTGAAAACATTCGGGAAATCGCTTTCGTCGTTATAACCTATCATTCTTCTGAAATCGTCCGAATAAATGATAGTCGTATGCGAATCGGAGGGGTCGCTGTTAACGATTTCGGCGTCCCATAAGCCGATTTTAGTCGCTTTAATCATCAGATTCGTTTTAGCGAGCTGCATTTCCTTTTCTATGGCAGTGTTTATGTCAATCAGCGCGCCCGCAATGCGGATAACATTGCCTTTATTATCGCGGATAGCTTCGCCGCACGCACGGAAGTGCGTATATTTTCCACTTTTGTTAAGCAGCCTGTATTCGGCGTCGTAGGGCGTATTATCTGTATTTTCAGCCGCGTTAGAAATATGCTTTATAACGTCTGCAATCGCTCTTTCTCGGTCGTCGGGGTGCAGGTGCTCCTTCCAATTTTCCAAGGTGTCGGGGAAATCAGCAACGCTTGAATACCCAAGCATATTTCTAAACTCGTCTGTAAATGTAACGGTGTTTTTAGGGTGCAGAAAATTATTATCTGTTATTTCAACATCATACAAGCCGATTTTCGTAGCTTTTACGACTGCGTTTAATTTTATTAACTGCTGTTCGTTTGCTTTTTGTGTTGTTGTGAGCTTTTCCTTTTGGTTTCGCATTTCTGTCATGTCGTAAGCGTATGCAATTATAGCAAAGCTGTTCTTGTACGGAATCCGCACTAAGTCAATCAGCAAAGCCTTTTTCGTGTCACCTGTATGAAGCTCCGTTTCAAATTTGTCAGAGCCCTCTGTTGCGGCGATTGTCAGCCGTTCGGCTACTGATTTGCTGGCTCTGCCGTCCGGCTGAAGCTTCGGTATACAAGCTGAAAAACGCTCAACAAACCCCGCGAACATCTCTTCCTTTGTGTCAAAGCCCACGAACTGCATAGCCGCAAGGTTACAGTCAATTACTTTGAAATTACTGTCAAATAATATGTTGATTTGCGGGTTTGCATCAAACATAGCCGAGGTAGTCGCCTGCACCTTCAAACGCTCGGCTTTAAGCATATCCATGACCTTGTCGCGCGTAGACGTCACCATCTCCGAGCGGGTCATTCTCTTGTCCTGAAGCGCGATAACGCGGTTCAACTTTTTTATTTGAAGTTGCAGGCTTTCTATGGTGTCTGCTGTTTTGTTTTCCATGCTTTATTCTCCTTAAATTATAACACGCAAAAGATTAATGAAAAATTGTGCAGATGATTTGCAAACCTGCCGCAGGAAAGCTTCTGCGGGAAGACCTCGCCGCCTACATAAGCGAGACAGAAGTTGTCCAAGTCGTTTAAAAGCCCGCATATCGTCTGCGCTTCAATTTCTCTTTGATTAGTCCCTAAAAATTCAAGGCGCGCCATACAGGAATAAACAATAATATTTTTCCCGTCTAATATTTCAAGCGCGCTTTTAGTGATTTCCTCGCTTGTGGACGCTATATCTGTCAACTTCAGCATAGCGAAGCCGATTTTCGCGCCTACAGGTACGTGCCCGCCCATAATTGCGCCGCCCTCTCCGTCGCCGCCTATGCAAACGCGCACAATCGTTGAGCCGTCGGCGAGATTGGCAATCATCGGGGTAGAATACAGCTTTTCAAGCTCGCCCTTCTGCTCAATCAAGCCTATTGAAATAACGTAATCCTCAACGGACATATTATTTATTTCATGGATAATATTATCAGAGGATTTCGTTACGGTCGCAAGCTCGCCGACTACGTTTTTCTCAGGAATTGCAACCGATAAAAATGACGGCGCAACGTTTCCTGTAATCGCAATCAAAACAGCCGAAAGCTCATAGCTTTCGCCGTTGTAAAGCGTGTAGCACTTGCTGAAGTCGATTTCCTCCGAAAAAGAAAACGCGCCGAAAATCGGAACATTCGGGAAAAAGCCGCTTATACCGTCAACGTATTCATCTGCGTTGATTTTCAAAACGTGCAGAAAGGGCGCGAAGGTCATAAGCATCGGCGGGTTTTCGCCTGTGTTTATTTTAGCCCGAAGCTCACTGCACATTTTTTCAGTCGTTTGCATTAAATTCCCGCCGCCGATGTCAAGCGGTGCGGAAATACTTGTAACGAAATTCACGTCGTCGCCTGTAAGTATATTTAACATGAGCCCCATTGAACTCGTAATCCCCGACATACAGACAGTCGGAACCGTAATGCCTGCAATCTCGAAAGGAAGCTTCTCAGACAGAGCCTTAACAACGCCGCTGTCAATAAATTCATGGTAGCAATGTAGAAGCCCTATCGAATTTTTCATAAGTGAATTATCTAAATCCAACTGATTTAAAATATCGGCAACAGCCGCGCCGACATCGTCAATTTCTTCCGTAAAAGCGGAAAACATTTTCAGCATATTATTTATCCTCCAAAACATATATAACTTATATTTTAACACAAAAAAGCTTAAAATTCAAGAGGTATTGAATAAATAATCATTTTTCTGCTGATAAACTGAAATGCTTAATAAGAATGTATATATGTATTAAAATGTTATGTATTGATTTCGAGAACTTTAATTTGACATACGTTGAAAAATGTGCTATAATTATATACTGTATAATTATATTTATGTCATGGGGGTCGTCAAGCTGAATATTCAAAGGTTGATTTCTTTTATTATCACGTTAGCTGTACTGACAGCTTTTATTTCGGGGTGCTCCGTGTCTGATTCCGAATCGGATTCAGAAGCGGTAAGGCACGCCTCTTTTCGTGATGTTCCGGGCGTTACGGCAGACGATATTCGCGCTGTTGAATCGCTTTTGCTTGAGCGGGATTCATTTGTGTTCGGCGTAATGCCGAGCACCGAAGCGTTTTATAACAAGGACGGGGAAATCAACGGCTTCGTCGCGCTCTTTTGCGATTGGCTGACCGAAATGTTCGGCGCGCCTTTTATTCCGCAGTTGTATGAATGGGGCGAATTAATTGAAGGGCTTGAAAGCGGCGAAATTGATTTTACCAGCGAGTTAACAGCTACAGAGGAGCGCAGAAAAACATTTTCCATGACAGATGGAATTATTGAGCGGTTGATAGGATATTTTAGAATTTCCGGCAGTATACCGCTTCCGATTATCGCTGAGTCGCGCCCGCTGCGCTACGGTTTTTTGGCGGGAACGATTACAAACGGTATAATCGAGGAGCAGTCGGATTACACCTTTGAAACCTTTTGGGTTGATGATTATGAAGAGGCGTATGTCATGCTGAAAAGCGGGGAAATAGACGCCTTTTTCGAGCTGACAACAGCAGAAGCGGCTTTTGACATATACGGTGATGTTGAAGCTGAGATATTTTTACCGCCGAATTACAACACGAGCTCTCTGACCTCAAAAAACCCGCAAAACAAACCGATTATTAATATCATTCAAAGAGCCATCGAAAACGATGCCTTCGGTCATTTCGTCGAGCTCTATCATTCCGGTATGCACGAATACAACAGGCACAAGCTGACCCTGCACCTCACAGAGCAGGAATTGGCTTATATCCGAAATAATCCTGTTGTCAGCTTCTTGGCGGAGCATGATAATTATCCGGTTAGCTTTTATAATTCGCACGACAAGGAATTTCAAGGGATTAGTCTCGATATAATTAAAGAAATTGAAGCGCTAACAGGGCTGCGCTTTGAGCCTGCGAATAACCGCGATAC
The DNA here is from genome assembly GCA_009781425.1 of Oscillospiraceae bacterium. Taxonomy (GTDB): domain Bacteria; phylum Bacillota; class Clostridia; order Oscillospirales; family Ruminococcaceae; genus Ruminiclostridium_E. Next base: position 2,636 of record WQYC01000035.1, on the reverse strand, counting down.
AAACGCTGAAGATTTGATAGTACTGCTTGAAAACGGCGAAGCGTCCATGATTACCGAGTTAATCAGAACTCCCGAGCGCGGCGAACGTTTCCTGTGGACTGAAACGGCGATTTTAACGGACAACTTTGCACTTTTGTCAACGTTGGAGCATCCGAATATACAAATCATCGGCGTATTACACGCGAAGGTCGGATTAGTCAGAAACTACGCCCAAACCGAAGCCTTCAAAACCTGGTTTCCTACTCACAAGAACATAATTATTTTTGATAACTATGATGAAGCATTTTCCCTGCTCACGAGCGGCGAAGTGGATATGGTCATGGGAAGCCTGAATCAGCTTTTAGTTCAGACGAATTTCCGTGAACAACCGGGCTTTAAAGCTAATATAGTTTTCGATTATACATACGAATCGACGTTCGGATTTAACATAGAAGAAGACGTCCTGTGTTCCTTAATTGATAAAGCTCTGAAGCTGATAGACACAGAAAACATCTCGAACCACTGGATGCGCAGAACCTATGACTATCGCGCAATTTTACAACAGCAGCAGCTTGTGCTGATGATTTGTGTGATTATAGTATCAGTTTGCATAATCGCGCTCGTTTTGGTGTTGTTCATAAAGAGCCGCCGCACAGAGAAGCGTTGGGAAAGAATAGCCGGCGAACGTATGCGCGGAATGGAAAAAGCGCAGAAAAGTGCAGAAGCCGCAAACGAAGCGAAGTCACACTTCTTAGCAAAAATGTCGCATGAAATCCGCACACCTATGAATGCAATTATCGGTATTTCGCAAATTCAATTACAGCAAGGCAATCTGTCTGATAAATGTGTTAACGCGTTTGAAAATATATACACCTCCGGCAACAGTCTTGTCAACATCATAAACGATATTCTCGACTTAACAAAAATAGAAACAGGCAAATTAGAATTAAATCCTGCAGAGTATAATATTCCCGAGTTTATTAACGACACGGTACGGCTGAACATGGTGCGTATCGGCTCGAAGCCTATTAACTTTATTCTCGATGTAAAAGAGGATTTCCCGTCGCTTTTATTCGGTGATGAGCTGCGGCTGAAGCAAATCTTAAACAACCTGCTTTCTAATGCAATTAAATACACTGATGAGGGTCATGTAAAGCTGTCGGTAAGCCATTCGAGAGAGAATGATGAGGTATCGCTGTGCTTCGTTGTTGAAGACACGGGGCAGGGAATGAAGCTCGAAGACAAGGAGCGTCTCTTTACCGAATATACCCGTTTTGCAACTGATGCCAATCGCACTATTGAGGGAACGGGCTTGGGCTTATCTATAACAAAAACCTTAGCGGAAATGATGAGCGGAACAATAAGCGTTGAAACAGAATACGGAAAAGGCAGCGTATTCACAGTGGTTGTCAGGCATGGCGCAGTGGACTGTGATACTATCGGGAATGATGTTGCCGCTCAGCTTTGCAGCCATACCTTCCGCAGCAGCACACAGCTTGTAAGCTTGCATGAAAACCGCGAAAACACATTGAGCGGCAAGGTTTTGATTGTTGACGACGTCAGAACGAATTTGCTTGTAGCGGAAGGCTTGATTGAACCGTACGGCGTAGAGATTAAAACGGCTGTTAGCGGATTTGAAGCACTTGATATAATACAAGGCGGAGAAGAATTTGACATTATATTCATGGACCACATGATGCCGAAAATGAACGGCATAGAAACCGTTAAAAAAATCCGCGATGGCGGCTACAACGGGATTATTGTCGCGCTTACCGCTAACGCCATTGTCGGACAGGAAGAGATGTTCCTTGAAAACGGCTTCGACGGTTTTATTTCAAAACCTATAGATTTAAAACAGCTTGACGCAGTATTAAATAAACATATAAATTCTAAAGAAATTTAATCTCAGCTAAAATTGATTTAAGCTTTTCAATAAATGAAAAGAGGAGGAACCTATAATGCTCCTACGCCTTAAACGCGGCATCTGCAACATAATCCGAGACGACGGTCAGAAGAGCCTTGCGAACCGAGTGTTCAGCAATTTCATAACGCTTCTGATTGTGATAAATATAGTGATGGTGCTAATCGAATTGGTCGCAGACCTTTCGGAAGACGACCTCATATTCTTCGCGTTTGCAGAAATGGTAGCGGTAATCATATTTACCATTGAATACCTTCTGCGCTTGTGGACGGCGGATATGCTTTATCCGACTGTAAAAGCCTTCCGCGCGCGGGGCAGATACGTATTCTCGCCGATGTCGCTTGTCGACCTTGCGGCGATTGTGCCGTTCTATCTGCAAATATTGCCCTTCAACACGGCAATCATCAGAATGTTAAGGCTTCTGCGTCTGCTGAGAATCTTGAAAATGAACCGCTATTCCGAATCGAAAACGTCTGAAAAGATTCTGACCTCAATCAAAGAAGCAATCGTTATTATGGACTCTGACTATAATTTACTGAGCGCGAATAAAGCCGCTGAGGAGCTCTTCCCGACGATTAAAACCGCTAAGAAATATTCGTCAGTAACGCTGATTGAAAACTTCCCGCTTGAACTGACGAGCTTCACGGTATATTCTGACTCGGCTAACTTCAGCCTCGAGGAGGACACCTTCTTCAGTGCGGATATAAGTCGGCTTTATGACAGAGAAAAGCTTCTG
>WQYC01000034.1 GCA_009781425.1 Oscillospiraceae bacterium | reverse complement strand
TGACCATATAAGGATGACGGTACAGATTTTTGAGGTAAGGCAGAAATAGAGCGCGAGGCGTTCGCGCTTCGGGAGGAGGGTCTCGGAGAGACGCGATGAACTGGAGCGTGGACGGTGAGCGCGAGATAAGCGTGAACGAAAAGGAAAATCTTGACATATTTATGCTTATGCTGTAAAATAGTATGTAGTATTCTAAAAAACCATATAATTAGGGGAAAGAAAATGCCGAAAATTAAGAAAGAAAAGACACCACCGCCTATTGAGCAGGTTTTATGGGCATCTGCCGATAAGCTTCGCAAAAATATGGACGCTGCAGAATACAAGCATATTGTACTCGGACTTATATTTTTGAAGTACATATCAGATAATTTCTATGAATTATATAATAAACTCAAGGCGGGCGAGGGCGATTACGCGGGAGCAAATCCCGACGACCCGTATGAATACCGCGCCGAGAATGTTTTCTATGTGCCGCCGCAGGCGCGCTGGGATTATCTCCGCGACCGTGCAAAATTCGCTGCCATCGGAAAAGATATAGATAATGCCATGGACGCGATTGAAAAAGATAACGCCGCATTAAAAGGCGTCCTCCCGAAAGAATATGCTAAAGAAAAATTAGATAAGCAATCTCTCGGCGAATTGATTGATATAATAGGCACTATCGCGCTTGGCGACAGCGTTTCTCGTTCTAATGATGTGCTCGGCAGGGTTTATGAATACTTTCTCGGTCAGTTTGCACTTGCTGAAGGTAAAAAGGGCGGACAATTCTATACTCCGCAGAGTGTCGTTCAATTACTTGTTGAAATGCTCGAGCCTTATGAGGGGCGCGTGCTTGACCCTTGCTGCGGCTCGGGCGGAATGTTTGTGCAAAGCGAAAAGTTTATTGCCGCTCACGCTGACCGTTACGACGGGAAAGCACGTGAAATAGATAAATTGTTTGAAAGCTTTGTATCTGTCTACGGACAGGAAAGCAACCAGACTACATGGCGCTTGTGTAAAATGAACCTTGCCCTGCGAGGAATTGACAGCTCCAATGTCAAGTGGAATAATGAAGGCTCGTTCCTTAATGACGCGCATCCCGATTTGAAAGCAGATTTCGTTATTGCCAATCCGCCTTTCAATGACAGCGACTGGAGCGGCGATTTGCTCCGCACTGACGGACGCTGGAAGTACAGCAAGGAAACACCTCCGCCGCCGGGAAACGCCAATTACGCATGGATTCAGCACTTTGTCTATCATTTGAACCCAAAAGGCGTTGCGGGCTTTGTCTTAGCAAAAGGCTCGCTTTCTTCTAAAACAAGCGGTGAAGATAAAATCCGAAAGACTCTTATTGAGGCAGGGCTTGTGGATTGTATTGTCAATTTACCTACTAAATTATTCTTAAACACGCAAATCCCTGCCTGCCTTTGGTTTCTTTCACGCGAGAAGGAAATGAACCCAAACCACCCGCGCCGCAATAAAATCCTGTTCATTGATGCACGGAACATGGGGACGCTGATTAACCGCCGAACCCGTGAGTTAACTAATGGCAGAGAAAACCCTGATTATAACGATATTGGCGTCATAGCCGACACATATCGCAACTGGAAAGCTGAGAGCGGCTACGAGGATATTCCCGGCTTCTGTAAGTCTGCGCTTGTATCCGAGGTCGCCGCGCTTGATTATGTATTAACTCCGGGACGTTATATCGGCTTACCCGATGACGAGGACGATTTTGACTTCGCCGAGCGTGTAAAAACGCTCACCGCCGAGCTTGAAGCGCAGATGACGGAGAGCGTTAAGCTTGACGAGCGGATTCGCAGGAATCTTGCGAAGGTGGAGGTTACGGCGAATGAATAATGAATCAGAAATTATCATATATAAAACCGCAGACGGTTTGACAAAAATTGATGTCCGCATGGAAAATGAAACCCTTTGGCTTAATCAAGCACAAATCGCACAGCTATTCGGGCGTGACATTAGCGTTATTTCTCGGCATATAAATAATATTTTTAAAGAAGGCGAACTGGACAAAAAAAGCAATTTGCAAAATTTGCAAATTGCAAATTCTGATAAACCGGTTACATTTTATAACCTCGATGTTATTATTGCGGTAGGTTATCGCGTTAAATCCCCGCAGGGTACACAATTCCGGCAATGGGCGACCGCGATTTTACATGAATACTTGCAAAAAGGTTATTCCATGAACGATGATTTTCTAAAAAACATGGGTGGCGGACTGTATTGGAAAGACCTGTTGGAGCGTATTCGTGATATTCGTGCAAGCGAAAAGGTAATGTACCGTCAAATCCTTGATTTATATGCCACCAGTCTTGATTATAATGCAACCATGCCTGCAACCTTAGAGTTTTTCAGAATTGTGCAAAACAAACTGCATTATGCCGTCAGCGGCCACACCGCAAGCGAAATCATTTTCAATCGCGCTAACTCTGAATTGCCTTTTATGGGTTTAACGGTTTTTAAAGGCAACCGCCCTGTAAAAAGCGAAGTAACAACTGCAAAAAACTACATGACGGAGAAAGAACTGTTCGCGCTTCGCAGAATGGTCAACGCATTTTTTGATATGGCAGAGTTGAAAGCCGAAACCCAAGAGCCTATGTATATGAAAGACTGGCTTAAAACGCTTGATAATTTCTCGCGTGATTTTGGAATGGGTATTTTAGAAGGCGCGGGAAGCGTCAGTCACGATTCGGCTATCGATAAAGCACATAACGAATATGACGCTTACCGCAAACAGTTACCCGATGACCTGACCGATGTAGAAAAAGCATACTTGGATACGTTAAAAGAAATGCAGAAGAAATTGAAGAGTGGAGGTGAATGAAAATGTTTTATAAACAAAAATCGAGTTTTGAAAAATTCACATTAAGCTCTGCATTTGATATGGCGAAAGATGAGTATAAAAAAGCCACAGGTAAAGACATGACAATAAAAGGATTAATCGAAGATATAGATGTAATAATTGAAAAAATAAAAGCTATTGTTTCGCTAAGCAAAGATGCAAAGGATTTCATTATAGATTTCTATAAAGGTATAAAGCGCGGTTTTATGGGAACGAATTTCAACCCGAGCGACGAAGATATAAAAAAAGCCATTGAAATACTTAAAAACATTGTAACGTTAGCCTGTACTTCAAAGGAAGATATAGATAAGTTTAATTTCTGGGCAGATTTATTAACATGGTTTATTGACGTTAGAAAGAATAGACGGCAGGTGAATATACGATGAGTGAGTGGAAAAAATGCACCCTTGGAGACGTGATAACTCTTCAAAGGGGACATGATTTAACTTATGCACAGATGAAAAACGGTGATATACCTGTTGCGGGCTCAAACGGTATTATTGGGTATCACAGCTCTAAAACCACAAACCGCCCTTGTGTAACTATTGGAAGAAGCGGTAGTATTGGAAACGCTTTCTTTTATGATTGCGATTGTTGGGCTCATAATACAGTTTTATATGTGAAGGATTTCAAAACTTCTAACCCAAAATATATTTACTACTTATTAAAAAATCTTGATTTTACACAATTTAACGCTGGAAGTGCAGTTCCCACATTAAATAGAAATCATATCCACCCGTTAAGCATAAATATTCCTTTATTCAACGAGCAACGTGACATCGCCGAAATCCTCTCCTCCCTCGACGACAAAATCGACCTGCTCACGCGCCAGAACATCACGCTCGAAGCACTGGCGCAGACGTATTTTAGGCAGTGGTTTGTGGATAATGGCATAAACGAAGAAATAGAACTTGGTAATTTAGCAATGGTTTCAACAGGAAAAGGATTAAATAAAGATAAATATAATGATTGTGGAAAATACCCTGTCATGGGTGCAAATGGCAAAATTGGGCGTACTGATGAATATTTACTTGATGAAGAGGTTATTTTGACAGGACGTGTCGGAACACACGGAAAAATATTTCTTATAAACAGCAAGGTTTGGATTTCTGATAATGCTTTAATTATTAAACCGATGAAAAACCTGTATAAATACGCATTGTATTTTCTTTTACAATCTTTAGATTATGAATCTCTCAATGTAGGAAGCACTCAACCCCTTATTACACAAACAGATTTGAAGAATCAAACCATTTTCGCATCAAATATGTTATTTGAAAGATTTCATGATAAAGTAGCTATATATTTTAAAAAAATTGAACATAACAACGCACAAATCCAAACCTTGCAAAAACTGCGGGATACGCTGCTGCCGAAATTAATTTCCGGGGAGGTTAAAATCCATGCCTAAACTCTGCGAATCATCAATTGAAATTATGGCTATCGAGGAGCTTGAATCCCTCGGATATACTTATATATCCGGTGTTGACCTTGCGCCTGATTCTATGAGCTCTGAGCGGCAAAGCTATAGTGATGTGCTATTAATGCGAAGATTGAAAGACGCGCTTTCAAGGTTTAATCCTAATATTCCCGCTGATGCGATTGATGGTGCAGTCAGGCGGCTTTCGCGCATTGCAACCTCAAATTTGATTGCAGACAATGAGGAATTTCATAAAATGCTCGTGAACGGTGTTCCTGTGGAATACCGCAGAAATGGCGACATTGTCGGCGATTATGTGCGGGTGATTGATTTTGAAAATGTCGGAAATAATGAATTTTTGGTTGTAAATCAATATACGATTGTGCAGAATAATTCCAATAAACGCCCCGATATGCTGTTATTTATTAATGGTATTCCATTAGTTATATTCGAGTTGAAAAATCCCGCTTCCGAGAACGCGACCTGCTTCAAGGCTTATGAACAGCTTCAAACCTACAAAGTGGCGATTCTGGCATTGTTTACATATAACGAAATATGTATAATTTCCGATGGCTTGGAGGCTAAGGCAGGGTCGCTGACGGCTTCGTATTCGCGTTACAGCGCATGGAAAACCAAGGACGGTGTGAGCGAGGTGTGTAAATTCACGGACGAGCTGTCAACGCTTATTCACGGGCTTTGCAACCCTGCGACACTGATTGATTATATCCGGAGCTTCATAACTTTTGAGAAGTCAAGCACAGAGGACAGGGTTACGAAAATAATTAAGGTTGAAACCGTGAAGAAAATCGCGGCATATCATCAGTATTATGCTGTGAATAAAGCCGTTGCAAGCACCGCTGAGGCGGCGCAGTTCGGCGGCACCAAGAAGGCGGGGGTAATTTGGCATACGCAGGGCGCAGGAAAATCGCTGTCGATGGTGTTCTTCGCAGGGAAAATAGTTCATAAGTTGAATAATCCTACTATTCTTGTTATAAATGACCGCAACGACCTTGACAACCAGCTTTTCGATACATTTGCAGAGAACAGCGAGCTTTTACGTCAGCCGCCGAAGCAGGCAGATTCCTGTGAGAACTTAAAGGAACTACTTAAAGTGGCTTCCGGCGGAATTGTATTTTCGACAATACAAAAATTTATTCCCGATGACAATAAATCGGTTTATGAGTTACTTTCGGCACGAGACAATATTATAGTTATTGCTGATGAGGCTCACCGCACGCAATATGGCTTCGACGCAAAAATCCGCGATGTAAAAGATGAAAACAAGCAAGTAATCGGGAAACGAATCGCCTACGGTTTTGCTAAATATATTCGTGACGCATTACCGAATGCTACGTTTATCGGCTTCACGGGAACACCTGTTGAAAAGCAGGACGCAAACACCCCCGCTGTCTTCGGAGATTATATCGACATATACGATATTTCACAAGCTGTCGAGGATAAGGTGACAGTTCGTATTTTTTATGAAAGCCGTCTCGCAAAGATTAATCTGACCGAAGAAGGCAAACAGCTTGTAGAGCAGTTCGACACGGAATTAGACGAAACAGGCGAAGCCGATGAAGCAAATCCCGCAAAAATAAAATGGGCAAAGTTAGAAGCAATTGTCGGTAGCGACGAACGCATTAAAACTCTTGCCAATGACATAGTTGTCCATTTTGAAGAGCGGCAGAAGGTCTTTGAGGGTAAAGCGATGGTTGTCGCCATGAGCCGACGGATTGCCGCTATGCTTTACGATGAAATTATAAAGCTGCGCCCCGATTGGCACAGCGGCGATTTGGATAAAGGCGCAATCAAGGTTGTTATGACTTCAAGCAGTTCTGACGGCGCGGCAATTCAAAAGCATCATACTACGAAAGCACAGAGGAAAGCATTAGCCTTACGCTTGAAAGATGAAAACGACCCATTGAAAATCGTTATTGTCCGCGATATGTGGCTGACAGGCTTTGATGCACCCTGCCTCAACACAATGTATGTTGATAAACCGATGAAAGACCACAATCTCATGCAGGCGATTGCACGCGTCAACCGTGTTTTCAAGGACAAGCCCGGCGGCGTAATTGTGGATTACATAGGGATTGCAACGAATCTAAAGAAAGCACTCGGATTCTATGCAGAGAGCGGCGGCAAAGGTGTTCCGGCAGAAACACACCAAAAAGCGATTGAAATTATGCTCGAAAAACTTGAAGTGGTCAGAGATATTCTGTATGGCTTTAATTATTCGGAGTTTTTCTCTTCCGAAATCAAAAATAAGCTATCCTTCATTCTTCAAGCGGAAGATTTCATATTGAATATAAAAGACGGAAAATCTCGTTTTTTACAAGAAGTAACGTTGCTCGGACAAGCCTACGCTCTTGCGAAGCCTGCCCCCGCTACTTTTGAAAACGCAGAGGAAATCGCTTTCTTTCAGGCGGTAAAATCCCGACTTACTAAATTTGGAACAGGAAGAAGCAACGAAGGCAGCAATTATGATTCGGTGATTCGCAATATTGTTGATTCTGCGATTGCTTCCGACCAAGTGATTGACATATTCGATGCAGCAGGAATAGAAAAACCCGACATTTCGATTCTCTCAGAGGAATTTCTCAAGGAAATCGAAGGTATGAAGTTCAAGAATGTTGCAATTGAGTTATTGAAAAAGCTTTTAAATGATGAAATAAAACTGCGCTCCAAGCATAACCTTACAAAGTCAAGGTCACTTATGGAAATGCTTGATAACGCCATTAAACGTTACCAGAACAATTTATTAACCACTGCGGAAATCATTGATGAGCTGATTCGTGTTGCCCGTGAAATTAACGCCGCCGACAAACGCGGCGAAGACATGGGTTTATCCGAAGACGAGCTTGCGTTTTATGATGCGCTTGAAACGAATGACAGCGCAGTAAAGGTCTTGGGTGATGAACAGCTTCGTAAAATCGCCCGCGAAATCGCCGAAAAGGTAAAAAATAGCGCAACTATAGACTGGACAATCAAAGAAAGCGTTCGCGCAAAAATTATGGTGCTTGTTCGCAGGATACTTACGAATTATGGATATCCGCCGGATAAACAGCTTGTTGCGATTGAGCTTGTGATGAAGCAGGCGGAGAATTTGGCGGATGTGTGGGCTTAAATGAATTTTTTGGGGAGTAAAACGAAATATGAATGAAGTTAATAAAATCCTTTATGAAGTGTGTACGCTACAAACTGAGGATGGAGCATCTTTTACAGGATATTTTTATAAACCGAAGAAAAATATTTGGGCTAATCTTCGTCCCGAAAATAATCAGGCTATGGAATTACTTAGAAAAGAACACCTTATTCTTCCTATACTGTGTGGTAGAGTTAACGGCAAAGATGTAACAGTTTTAAACGCCCATATCTGTAGTAATCTATGGCATAGCGACGGAACATGTAAAATATTATTATTTTTAGATATTTTAATTATCGGGGCAGCAACATATGAAGGAATTGAAACTAAACACATCTATACGAGTATCCCTGCTCTAAAATGGTTTGGATTAAAATCAAAATTGGAATCCATGACTAACTCATCTAATATGTATATTCATGATTACGAGCTTGGAATTAATTTCAAAAGAAAAATAAAGGTGTCTGCCGCCTTAAAAAAATTGTTTACCTTTCGGCAGTTATTATGCCTTTTTGCTGATTACGGAGTGAATTTTAACGAAACGTTTTATATTAAATTTGGCGAAATTAAAGATGTCTTTGGTGTGATTCGGACTGATAAAAGTGGCAAACCACTGATAAATAATTCTGTTGTTTTTCTCAATGATATTGAATATTTTAACCAAACTGCAGATGTGCCATTTCGTATCTGTTATGAAGCTGTGGAAGGTAATTTTCAAGAAATATATAACAAATGGCTTGATTTTAAATTTAAAAACGAACCACTAATAGAAGTTTACTTTGAAATATTAGCTAACAAATCAACAAAAATAAACCGATTTTTAGATTTAACAAGGATTATCGAATCATATTCAAGAAAAAACAGACCTAAAGAAGTAATGAAAGTCAGTCGCAGATATAATCAGAAATGCAAAAATAAATGTAAAAGCTGTGAAAAATGTGGTCAATATTATAGATACATTGAAATGTTCACAGCATATGGTCGCTTTTTGCCTAATAATGGAAATGCGAATTTGCCGAAAGTAAAGAAATTATGCCATGAAATTACATTATTAAGAAATCATTATACGCATTATGGCGAGCCTCAAGGTAAAAACACAAAGAAAGATAAACTACTATTAAATAAGCTCTTGAAACAACCTTTGATTTATGGATATTTTTCTAATATATTACATTTATTAGTGTTAGCCGCTATTTATCAGGCAATCGGACTACCTGATGAGATTATAGGCGCAGCTTTATATGGAGGCGAAAATGGACGTTTCGGATTTGAACCGGTAAAATATTTCGATGGTTTAAGCGATGATGGATTTCCACGTTGAATTTGAAAGGAGTTATCAATGTTAATCAACAACAACGAATATTTTGAGATTCTCGAAAAAATCAAAACTGCAATTCGCGAAGCACAGTATCGTGCGGTTTTAGGGGCAAACCGCGAACAGATAATTTTGTATTGGAATATAGGCAAATATATAATAGAGAATAACAAACATGGTAGCAGATTCATTGAAAATCTTGCTCGGGACATTAAACTGGACTTCCCGAATGCAAAGGGTTATTCTGTCCGAAATTTAAGATATATGCAGAAATTTGCAGGGTTGGTGCCTAATGAAGTAAATCTGCAGACAGTGTCTGCAGATTTGAGTTGGTCGCATAACACTTATCTTTTCGATAAAGCGAAATCTTCTGATGAGTATCTATGGTATGCGCGGCAAACTATTGAAAACGGTTGGGCTTTATCGTCTCTGGAATATCATGTCCAAACAAAATCGTATGTTCGGCAGGAATTGGCAGAAAAAGCGAGCAATTATCCCGAAAAGCTACCTCCGGCTTTAAACGGTCTCGCGATGGATACCTTAAAGAATCCCTTTGTTTTTGACTTTGTGGAACAACGCGAGGGGCTTGTCGAGCGTAAAATCGAGGATGAATTAGTAGCGAATATCGCGAAAACTATCATGGAACTCGGCACGGGATTTGCTTTTTACGGAAACCAATATCGTATTGAGGTCAGCAATAAAGACTATTATATAGACCTTTTGTTCTACAACACAAAGCTCCGCTGCTATGTCGTTATCGAATTGAAAAACACTCCGTTTAAGCCGGAATATGCAGGGAAACTCAATTTTTACCTGTCAGCGATTGACGATATTTTAAAGCACGAAAACGATAATCCTTCAATCGGCATTATACTTTGTAAAACGCGGGACAAGCTAACTGCCGAATACGCATTGAAGGATATTAATAAGCCCATCGGCGTCAGTGAATATAAGCTGTCGGATTTTGTACCGGAAGAACTTGCCGACACCCTGCCGAGTGCAGAGGATATCGAAAAGCGAGTGCGCTTAGAGTACGATATTAATGATTCCGAAGAGAATTCATAAAAATATATAGTTAATAATCCTGCTCACAATTTGCTCACACCTGCCCCAAAAAACACAAAAATATCATAAAACACTACAAAACAACAAATCGCATAAAACCGCATAATCACAAGCATTAAGCGACATTATAAAACAATAAAAATCGAGCGAATTCTCACTCATAACCCGAAGGTCGGTGGTTCAAATCCGCCTCCCGCAAGAATCAAACCCCTCATAAACACTGTGTTTGTGAGGGGTTATATTTATCTCAATTTCTCGCGCTATATCAAATTCCTATTCTCCATCGCCCGCACTAATGTCACATCGTCCGCAAACTCCAAGCTCGCTCCCACCGGCAACCCGTAAGCCAAGCGCGAAACCTTAATCCCCATCGGCTTAATCAGCCTGCTTATGTAGCTCGCGGTCGCCTCGCCCTCAACCGTAGGATTCGTCGCCATAATCACCTCGCTGACATCGCCCGAAAGCCGCGTCATCAGCTCTTTCATGCGAATTTGCTCGGGACCCGTGCCGTCCATCGGCGACAGCAAGCCGTGCAGAACGTGATAGCTCCCGTCGAAACCGCCCGCCCGCTCAATTGCAGTAACATCGCGCGGCGATTCCACCACGCAAATCACTGCGCGCGCGCGCCGCTCGTCAGTGCAAAGCACGCAGGTTTCTTTCTCGGTGAAATTCTGACAGACATTGCAACAGCGCACTGATTCGCGCGCGGAAATCAGCGTATTCGCAAAATGCTCAACGTCCGCGCTTTGCATATTAAGTACATGGTAAGCAAGCCGCTGTGCGGTTTTCATGCCGATTCCGGGCAGCCTCGCAAACTGCTCGGCGGCTAAAATTAAAGGCAGGGGGGTGTATTCAGCCATTTTTTAAGTCCTCTCGTCCTAATAAATAATCAGTAGTAATATCAAAAAAATCCGCAAGGGCGATAATGTTATCAAAGGACGGCTTTCCCTCGCCGCTCTCGTAACCTTGATAAATACGTTCTGAAATATCAATCCCACGTGCGACTTTACTTTGAGTTAATCCTTTTGATTTTCTTATTAATTTTAAGTGTTCTGCAAAATTAAACATAAATACCTCTTGACACGCTTATTATAGCGTGATATAATGTTTATATAGAAATCATCACGAAAGGATTATCTGCCATGGATTCTATTCTTGAAGAATTATTTTTTACTTATTCTGCGGCTTTGCTTATAGAAAGCGATTGCGCAAACACAATCAGCAACGCTGAAAATAAACTTTGTAAAATGCTTAAAGGTAAGGAAAAGCGACTGTTCAGTGATTATTAGTGCGCGTATTCGCAGTACGCTACGCTTTGTGCAATTGCAGGATTTAAGAACGGATTCAAGCTTGGGTGCGAATTTGCGCAGGAATTGTCGGAATTGTAGGGACACGATTTATCGTGTCCGCTTGTTTCCCCTACATCATCCCCGGAATATTAAGTCCCCCCGAAATCTTCTCCATCTCCGCCGCGCTGTCGTCGTCGACCAGCTTAATAATCGCGTTCACGCCCGCGATAATCATATCTTCCAAATCCTCGGGCGCCTCGGGGTCAATCAGCTCGGGCTTGATTTTCACAGATTTAAGCTCATGCGCGCCCGTCATGACAAGCTCAATCATGCCGCCGCCCGCAGTCGTAGTCCACTCGCGCTCGGCGAGCTCGGCTTGCTTCACGCCCATCTGCTCCTGCATTTTCTGCGCCTGACGAATCATGTCGTTCATGTTTCCCGCGCCTTTGTTTTGATATTCTTTAGGAAGTCTCGCTTTCATCGTTCTTTTACCTCGATTCCTTTTTGTTTTAATGTATTTTTGAATTCTGTAATTTTGTCGGTTTTCAGTATTTCACCCCAGCCCTCGGCAAGAACGACAGGTTCATTCCCCTCCTGTGGAGGGACGTGGTGATGAGTTTGCGCCACAACCTCAGGCGAAGCCTGACGGGGTGGTTCTGAATACGGCGGCGCGTCCGGTATTGGCAACGACGCGGTTAATTCCCCTCCTTGGAGGGGTGCCGCCGCAGGCGGCGGGGTGGTTTGAATTTCCGGTTGTTTCTGCGTTATCGGCGGTGCGTCGGGGACGCCGCACCCTACATTGCAATTACATAATTCAATCACGCACAGCTCTGCCGTCAATCTCTTATCCCTCGAGCGCGAAATCCGCTCGTAATACTCCTCAAGCGTGTTAAGGCACTTCATAATCCGCGGCAGTTCATATTTTTCCGCGAGCCGCCTGTAATCGTCCGCTTCCTCCGGAAGCCATGAAATTAAATCTGTTTCGTCGGGGATAATTTTCAACAGCATTAAGTTTCTGAAATGCCCGATTAGCTCGCCCAAAAACCTGCCCATGTCCTTCGATTGCTCGTGCAGTGAGCTTAAAATTTTCAGCGCGGTTGCCGCGTTCTCGGCGATTACAGCCTCGGAAATCCCGAAAATATGCTCGCCGCCTGCAACTCCTGCGGCTCCCCGCACGATTTTGCTTGTGATTTCGTTATTATGCGCAATGCAGGTTTCAAGCAGACTCAGCGCGTCTCTCATTCCGCCGTCGGACAATCTTGCAATCAGCTCCGCCGCATCGTCTGTTATGCTTGCACCCTCGGACTGCGCGGCGTTTTTGAGGGCTTTTGCACAGTCCTGCATATTCACCCGCCTGAATTCAAACCGCTGACAGCGGGAAAGAATCGTAGCGGGAACCTTATGATTCTCGGTCGTCGCAAGTATAAAAACAACGTGAGCGGGCGGTTCTTCTAAGGTTTTGAGCAGCGCGTTGAACGCGCCTGCCGAGAGCATATGCACCTCGTCGATAATAAAAACGCGGAATTTAAGGCTAACAGGCGCGTAATGCGTCTGCTCACGAAGCACCCGCACATCATCAACGCCGTTGTTGCTCGCCGCGTCGATTTCGCTGATGTCTGTCGCGCCTTTTTCGATTTCCTCGCAGGCGGTGCATTTTTGGCAGGGATTGCCGTCCTCGGGCGAAAGGCAGTTCAGAGCCTTTGCCAATATTCTCGCGCACGTAGTTTTACCCGTCCCGCGCGAACCTGTGAACAGGTAGGCGTGGACGGTTTGATTATTTTGTATTTGGTTTTGCAGGGTTCTCGTGATATGCTCCTGCGAAAAAACGTCCGCAAAGGTCATCGGACGGTATTTTCTGTATAAGGCTAAGTAGATAAATTTCACCCCTCTGTAGGGAACGCCCTATGTGGCGTTCCGTATTTTGCGGGCAACCACGCAGGGTTGCCCCTACGTCGCGGTGATTATTCCTTGCAGCCGCAAGCTGAACCGCATCACAAGCCGCTTACCGCTTAATGCTGCTCGGTTCCCCGCCTGACATGGTTCGCAGGGCAGCCTTGCGCGGGGCTTACAGCTACAAGCAATAATCACCGCAGAATATTAATACTTCATCAGCGCAATGAACGCCTTTGCTCTGTTTACGATAATGCGGTCGTTATCGTATGTAAGGTGGCTCATCGCCTTATTTATTTCCACCCACTTTATTTCCGATATTTCGTCCGCCTGCGGGGAAACATCGCGGCTTTTCGCCTTGGCAACGAAATAAACCACTGTTTTTTGTGCGTCGCGCCGCGGTGAAAACGTCACAGTCTCGCGGAAACCCGTATCGACAAAAACATCGAGACCTGTTTCCTCCTTTATTTCGCGTACCGCTGTTTCGAGCTCTGTTTCACCGTCTTCAATATGTCCTTTGGGAAACGACCAATATCCCGATTTAACGTGTCTAATCAGCAATATCTCGGTGTTTCCGTGGAATTTTCTGTAAACTATGGCGCCGCATGACTTCTCGTGCGTCAAAACCTCTCCGCCCTTTCCGAATTTGTGGCACTGAAGCGGACTTGCCGCCCGTTTCAGTATATATTATATCCAGTATAACATAAATTCATTGCTACGTCAACGATTTTGTGATATAATAGTATCATGAACCATTTCAGTATCCCCACAAAGTCAGTCACGGAAATAATCCGCACAAATACGCTGACCTTTTTTAACCTGCTCAACTTCTGCTTGGCGGCGGCGGTTTTTTTCACGGGCGAGTATCAGAATATGCTCTTCATGGGCGTAGTTGTCTCGAATATGTTCATCGGCATATTCCAAGAGCTCCGTGCGAAGCGCGTGATAGACAAGCTTTCACTGCTTCACCGAGCTAAAGTGAAAGTCGTCAGAAACGGCGCAGAGCTCCAGCTTGATATAGAAAAAATAATTACAGGCGATATAATTATTCTCGGCGAGGGCTGTCAGCTTCCTGCCGATTGTGAAATATTAACAGGCGAGCTTGAAGTAAATGAAAGCCTGCTGACAGGAGAAAGTGAGCCGATTGTCAAAAAAGCGGGCGATTCGCTGTTAGCGGGGAGCTTCGTGGTTTGCGGAGAAGCGCGGGCGATAGTGCGCAAGGTCGGCGAGGAAAATTTCGCATTTTCAATCATGAAAGGCGCGAAATACCTCAAAGCCCCCGTCTCTGAAATGCGCAGTTCAACCGACAAAATCGTAAAAGCTCTCGCGCTCATCATTATTCCGGCAGGGCTTTGTATGCTCGCGAAGTCGTATTGGGTCACAGGCGAGGAGCTCCCCGCCGCAATAACCGGCACAGTTGCGAGCGTGCTCGGAATCATTCCGCAGGGGTTGATTCTGCTGACCAGCGCGGTGATGGCAATCAGCGTAATTCGGCTCTCGCGGCATAAGGCTCTTGCGCGCAATTTATACTGCGCGGAGACCTTAGCGCGGGTAGATGTGCTCTGCCTTGACAAAACAGGCACGCTGACAACGGGCGAAATGAGCGTTGAAAAAATAATTCCGCTCGCAGGCACAGGTCTGCGCGAAATTGAGAATGTTCTTTGCGCGCTTATGCACGCTCTGCCCGATAAAAACCCGACGGCAACCGCGATTCGCGCGGTTTATAATCGCGATGTCGGTTGGAAAGCGGTGCAAATTACACCCTTTTCAAGCGCGCGGCAGTATAGCGGCGCGACTTTCGTAGGGCACGACGCCCCCGGCGTGCCGGTTACGTACACGCTCGGTGCGGCAGAAATTTTTCCGCGGTGCGTCGGGGACGCCGCACCCTACAACAGCAAACGAACATTAACGCTCGCGAAAAACAATCAACCGATTGCAAATATAATCCTCAGCGATAAAATCCGCCCCGAAGCGAAAAAAACAATTAATTTCTTTAATAAGCAAGGCGTTGCCGTAAAAATAATTTCGGGTGATAATCCTGTCACAGTTATGCAGACGGCTATTGCGGCGGGTGTTAAAAATGTCGATAAATTTATCGACATGAGCGAAAATTTGACTGAAAGCCTTGAAGAAATTGCGCAAAAATATGCAATCTTCGGGCGGGTAACGCCGCAGATTAAATTAGAGCTGATTAAAGCGTTAAAGCGTGCAAATACAGTCGGCATGGTCGGCGACGGCGTTAATGATGTGCTGAGCTTAAAAGAAGCCGACTGCGGAATCGCCATGCAGTCGGGAAGCGAGGCGGCGCGCAATGTCGCAGACCTCGTTCTGCTTGACAATAATTTCGCCTCACTTCCAAAAGCAGTCGCAGAGGGGCGCAGAAGCATCAACAACCTCGAGCGAAGCGCGGGGCTTTTCCTCACGCGGACGGTTTATTCTTTGCTTTTAGCCCTGCTTTTCCTGTTCATAACCCTGCCGTTCCCGTTTACGCCGATTCAGATGACGCTAATCAACGGCGCGTTTATCGGAATTCCGAGCTTATTTTTAGCTCTCGAAAAAAATAGTAAGCTTGTACGCGGAAGGTTTATCCGCAATGTCCTTGCGAAAGCCGTTCCTTACGGGCTTTGCGCCGCGCTCGGAATCGTCGCGCTGACTTTCTTCGCGAGCTTTTTAAGCTTCACGAAGGAGGAATTCCGTACCTGCGCGACGCTTATTCTCGGCATGGCTTCGTTCATGGTTCTGTGCAGAATTTGCCGCCCGATAAACAGAGGAAAGCTTATGCTTTTGGCAATTTCAGGGATTTTATTCGCGCTCGGGATAGAATTTTTTGAAGAGCTGCTCGGCGTCTCGGCGTTCACGCCGCAAATGCACATGACTGCGTTTTTGATTTGCGCGTCTATGCTGCCCGCTTGCATAGTTTTGCCGAAGCTGACACAATTCATTATAGAAAGGCATAGAAAATGACAGAAAAAATCCACATCTTCACCGACGGAGCCTGCTCCGGCAACCCCGGTCCCGGCGGCTGGGGCGCGATTCTGCGCTGTCCGGGGAAGGATATCGAGCTAAGCGGCACAAGCCCCGACACCACAAACAACCGCATGGAGCTCACCGCCGTGATTGAAGCACTCTCCGCGCTCAAGCGTCCTTGCGCGGTGGTTCTTCAAACCGATTCACGTTATATCGTAGACGGCATTGAAAAAGGCTGGGCGAAAAGCTGGCGCAGGAACAACTGGATTAAATCCGACAAGAAGCCCGCGCTGAACAGCGACTTGTGGGAGCGGTTACTTAATCTTTGCGAGCTTCATAACGTCGAATTCGTCTGGGTAAAAGGGCACGCGGGGCACGCTGAAAACGAACGCTGCGACGAATTAGCGCGCGGAATTAAATAGAATTTCGGCAATTTTCTTTAAAAAAAACAGAAAAATCACATTAATATGCAATTTTTCTTGACATTTCGGTTATATTATAGTATTATTAGTATGAGTAATTATGAAAATACAAAAAATATAAGGAATATAAACTCTTCAGAAATCGGAGGAAACCGCATTGTATCTGGGAAGCGTCAGATTTTTCAAGCATCTGATTGTCACTTTAATTTTTATAATCATTTTCGGACTTGCTGTCGCGGTATCTATTTTGGCGGCAGGAAATAATGAAAAAAAGGCTGAAATAGAACATCTCGGTCAAATAATAGAAGCTTTATCCGTTAATAATAATATAATTGATACGGGCGACGATTCTGAGGCCGCGCCCGAGGGCGAGCAGGAGCTTTCGTCACCCTTGCCCGAGCCCGAACCCGCACTGCCCGAGCCGGAGGTTGAAAAGAAAAGCCTTTACGCCGATTTATTACCGCACCTTTACTCGGATTTTATCCCGCCCGCGAGCTATATGGACGACAGCAATTATATCTACCTTACCTTTGACGACGGACCTTCAAGATATACCAACGATATTATGCGATACTTGCAAATTCATGATATACCCGCAACATTTTTTGTAATGCCCGACGATACGGAAGCAGGGAAGAACTTCCTAAACAATATGCTTGAGCGCGGGCATGAAATCGGAATCCACTGCTTTGACCACGATTATGACGTTGTTTACGCGAGCGTTGAAGATTATCTAAACGATTTTAACACAGCGTGGAACTTAGTATACGAGCAGACAGGGTACAAGCCGTACCTGTTCCGCTTCCCCGGCGGAAGCATTAACGACTTCAACAGACACGTCAGAGCCGATATAATCGCAGAAATGACAAGGCGCGGCTTCGTTTATTTCGACTGGAACGTAGACAGCCGCGACGCCTTAGACGCTAACTGGACAGAAATGTACAACACTGTACTCAATGAAGTTGCGAACGTTCCGCGCGCTGTAGTGCTGTTTCACGACCGCCCCGGCGGATATAACACGGTAACAGTAATAGAAGATATAATAAAAGCGTTAATAGCTGACCCCGCTGATTACATTTTCAGCGTAATCACCCCCGAAACAAGACCAATGCAATTTTAGTTTTTTACACAACGAAAGGAATTCACAGTTATGGGCATAAAAGAGAATTTTACGCAGGCGGTAAAGGAGCTAACCGGTGCGGGAAAAGACAACGATAAGAATAAATCGCAGGTGGAGGACTTACGCCGCGCGCTCGAAGCTGAGCCCGCTGTGGTTGAGCCTGTAACTGCGCTCGCGGAGCCTTTACCCGAGGTTGCGCCCGCGGAGCTGAGCGTTCCCGAGGCTGTAATTCCTGCGAATGTAAACAACAACGGCGCAGAATCCTTCTACGCGCCGAAGGCTACGCACTCGGGGCTTGACGTTAGTATTCAGGAGCTTAGGCAAACATCGGACGCTAATGACCCGCTGTTCGCTTCGAGTTTCATTAACGGCAGTAACGGTAACGGCAACGGCGAATCGACACCTGTGAACGGGAATCCTCTTTTCCCGAGTTCTCCGAGCTCGCAGAACGGCTTCCCAAAAGCAGAGCCGTCACCTGTAGCCGCGTCGCCTTACACAAACAGCGCGATGGCAGAAGCTATGGGCGAAGCACCCGACGCTCAGGAAGAGCTGACGCTGATTTCCAAGAGCACTGTAATTGAAGGGAATCTCCGCTCGTTCGGGAATATTAACGTCGAGGGCAACATCAGAGGTGATATTGAAACCACCAAAAACATCGACCTTAACGGAAAGATTATCGGCAATCTTACCTGCAATAATGCGCAAATGCTCACCTCGCAGATTCAGGGCAATATCCGCATGAAGGGCAATATCCTCATGGGGCGCGACACGCTCCTTATCGGCGACCTTGTGTCTACATACGCCAAGGTCAACGGCAAGGTCAAAGGTAATCTTGAAATAGGCGGCAAGGCAGAGCTCAAGAGCGACGCAGTTATCTTCGGCGACATCAGCGCGAGCACGATTACCGTTGACGACGGCGCGATAATTCAAGGCTACGTCAGCACGACGTTCCTCAATAAGGAAGAAAGCAGAAATATTTTCCCTGATGCTATTTCAATAGCTGAATAAAACAAAGTTAAACGTAGGGCACGCATTTATGCGTGCCTTTTTTGTAGGGGCGTGTGCAATTTTTTCGGAACGCATGAATATCGAAACGCATAAATGCGTTCCCTACAACAAAAGAACCGCCCGTAAAGGGCGGTTCTTAAATCTAAACTTTAGATTTTTTCGATTAAACCTGCGATGAGTCTGAGGATTTGCAATACGTCTGCAGTTGAGTTGTCGCCCGGTTTGCCGTTCGCTACGAAGCTTTGAACAGCGTCAAGCTTGGATATGCCTGCGATGTCGCGGAGCAGTGCGATTGCGTCTGCTGTGGTGACTTCGCCTGTGCCTGTGATGTCGCCTGTTTTACGTGCTATTACTAAGTAGCTTCCTGCCGCGGGAACGTTAACTGTAGCTACGCCGTTTGCTCCGATGGCTACAGAAGATACTACTTCGACTTCGCCTGCCGCGTTGACTCTGACGAGAAGCGCGTTTTCACCTGCTTGTGCAGCTGTGAAGTTTACTGTTCTTGCGCCTGCTCCTGTCGCTTGAATCGCTGCCGCGGGGAGAGTGCCAATAACTGATGTTACTGTTTCTCTCGGAATCGTGAAGCCTGTAGGAAGAGCGATATTGCCTGTTCCTGCTGTTACTGTTGTCGGAGGTGCGATTACGTCGTCGTCACCGCCGCCGCCTCCACCACCGCCGCCACCGCCGCCGGTTTGTCTGTTGCGTTCTTCAACTTCTTGGCAAAGCGAGCAGGTTCTGGATTCTCTGTTGGTTGAGCCGATTCTCGCCCAGCTGCTCCATGAGTGTGCGCAGTCAGAGGGGAAAGTATATTCGCAAGTTGCGCAGGTGTCGCCTTTTCCGTTCGGCGAGCAGTCTTCTGTTTCGTCGCAGTTTTCGCAGCTATGTGTGCCGTCACCGTTGCTGTCAAAGTCGTGACCTGATGCGAAGACAGTTTCCACGCCAAAAGGACGATTACACAGTTCACATTCTTCACCTGATTTTCCGTCTTCGGTACAGGTTGCCGCTACGTCAACAGGTTTTACAGTGCTTGAGTCGCAGGAAGTGAGTTTATCTACAGGTGTAAATCTTTTACCATCACAATCTGCTTCTTGACATTCTTCTGTCGCTACGCCTGTTTCAGCGCAGGTCGGTTCTGTTGTTACAGTCGGTGCACCATAGTTATGAACACAACCCGGTTTGCCGCCTGTTTCTCTTCTTTCTCTTCTGTGGTTGCAACCGTCGCGCTCACAGTAGTCATCTTCAACGCCTTCTTCTTCTGTAGGCTGCCAGTCTTCTGCCCAGTCGTGACCTAAGGAGTCGATGGAGTCTTCTTCAAGGATAACGTCGCAGCCTGTACAGATGAGGTGTATTAATCCGAAGCCTTCACAGGTTGCAGGGTTTTCTTCGTCGTCTTTCCATTCGCCGTCGTGAGGTATCATAGCAATGACTTGGTTTTGTTTTTCGTCGCAGTTGTCGAGTACACATTCTCTTGTTTCTGTGCCTGTTTCTGTGCAGGTAGGTGCTTTAGTTTCTACCCAGTCGCCCCAATCATGCTCGCAACCTTCTTCGCAGGTACATTCGATAGGCTCTAAGCAATCGCCACCGCCCGGAACGAATAATTCAATCTTTGTGATTGTTACTGCTGCGCCGTCAGCATTGAATACCATAATTACTGACGTTGATAAATCATAAGAATCGGGTAATGCACTTACAATATCGTCATACGTGAATGTTGCTATTCCGTTTTCAACATCGGAAGCCTTTATGGGGTCGTTATCGCTGTCGGGGAGCATAGCTTCCGGTACATCGGTTGCATCACCGAATTTTAACATTGGAGGTATAGTGCCTGTGTAGGTTACTTCAAAATAGCTGTCTTCCACTATGTCATCTAAGAAGTTAAAAGGTGCTGAAGGAGTAAAGTCACCCCACCAGAAAGGAGCATTTGCAAAAACTACGATAGGTTCATAACCGCCCCACGCGCCGGGGACTTCGTTGACAACCTCGCCGGCAACAGCTGTGCCTGAAAATACTACTTTTGAGTCGCTACCGAGACCGAGACAGTTGTCACATTCGCCGCAGTCGCCTTCATCTAAGCCGCCTACGTGAACAGGGCAGTCGCATTTTGCTTTGTCTGTGCACTTGGGGTTGATACATTCTGCTGTATTGCCGCAGTCTAAACAGCAAAGTATTCTGATTTCTGCGATTGTGTATACAAGACCTGCAACTTCGGGTCTGGTTTGCATACGAAGCCTTGCTACGTTATCTACAGAGTTGCCGCCTGCCATGTCAGTAACTGTTATGCCGCCCGCTGTTACGTTGAGTTTTACAGCGATTGTGTTTCCTGCGGGTTCAATCCAGTTGCCTACAGGGTTATCCTCTCCTGTTACCATGCGTCCGATTCCGAATCCGCCGCTTGCGGCTTCAAAATCAACTTGAATAATATATTCGCCGTTTGCAAGATTTAAGCCGTCTGCGCCTGTTAAGCGAAGGTCAATTGCTTCCCACGCGCGGTCTTTAGTAATAACTAATTTGCCGCCTGTTACTACGCTCTTACCTTCTCCTAAGCCTGCGCCTTGGAAGAGTCCGTTGTTACCATGAACTGTGAACGCTTCGCCGTTTGCGCCGATTATGCGCGAGAAGTTAGTTCCGCAGCCTGCTGCGCCGCCGCTCGGTAAAATTGTCAGCGAGAACTCGGGAGAGAAAGCAGTGCCGGCTGCCCCGATTCCTAATGCAGATATATAAATAGTTAAGTCGTTTGTAACACCTGCAACTATTTCGTCGGTTGCTTCTAATTTGAATGTACCTTTGTTGTCAGCTATTGTGACAAATGTATACTGCCAGCCGTCCTCAAGGTCAGATAAGCTTACACCGTTGGGTAGTGCGCCGAATACGAAAAGAGCGTAATCGCCGTTAGGGACGTCTTCTGTTTCAAAAGTGAAGGTAACCTCGCCTGCTTGCCCCGCGCGGAGCGTGCCTGCGAGACGGCTTACGCTAAGAATTTTCCCGTCGGTGACAACAAGGTCAAACTCATTTGAATCTGTTCCGCCTACTGTCAGCTTCAGCTTGTGAGTGCCTGCGGGAGTGCCGTTGTTTATGCTGATTGTAACAGTTGTATTGTTGCCTGTTGTTGTAGTTGTTGTAAGTGTGATTCCTTCAACAGAATTAATGTTGTTGAGAGTAATCGCCGTGCCTGAGTCAATGCCTAATGTTTCTAATGCGAAAGATGCAGTTCCGGCACTGCCGCGGTATAATGCACGGCTTTGCTCGCCTGTTACTAAAGCAGATGAAGAGCCGGGGTCAAGCACCTGAATCATAACTTTCGCGCTTGAAGCTTTGCCCGCTTCTGTTACTGTGACCCAGTAGAAGCCCTCGGGAACGTTTGTGGAAGCAGTCAGTGTCAGCGTTTTGCCGATAACTGCAACGTCAACTGTTCCGTGAGGGAGCAGAGCGTCAGCCGACGCGTAAACTGTCCATATGCCGTCGATTGCTTCTACAAGCTCAAAGTTTACTGCCGCTTGTGTCGCGTTGTCTTTGTATACTGCAGAATCGACAAACGCAGGAAGAGCGGATTCGCCGCAGGAGCAGTCAAACGCTGTGTTTACACCGTCTTTACCGAAAAGAATACATTCGCCGCAGTCGGCTAAGAATTCAAAGTGGAAGGTAAACTCGGTTTCGCCTTCATAGCCTAATCCCATGTGTATGTTAGCGCCGCCGGCAATTGCATAATCTCCGGGGGTGTCAAAATCTCCGCCGGTGGTAACAAAATCTTCAATAGGAACAGTGAATTCTAACGCGTCATCAATGTTGCCTATATCGTGCACAACCCACGCCCAGTTCCCCGTTGACTGCATAAACAGTTCCATATTGTCTTCTATACCGGAGGGTGTGCCGTCGAGGTCAATTATTACTCTCATGTATGCAGCAGCAGAAACAGCTGTAGCCGTAGCTGCGTTAAGAGTAACGCCGAGCTGTGTAAAGTTATTATACCATGCGGAAGCACCTGTAGGAATCGGTCTGACGTAGCTAAAAACAGGGGTTAATCCGCATATGTTGCACGCGCCGTTAGTACCTAAATGGTTGTGCGCGTGTACTTTACCACAGAGACCTACTGTACAGGAGGTGCCGAAATTCCATACGCACTCGCCTTCAGGGCAGTCGTTTGCAGAGGGCGGGGTGTATGTATAAAGAGGTAATGGAAGTAAGGCTTCTCCGTCTGTGCCGAGGAGGGTAAATGAAGTTATGAAAAAGTCATTTGTTCCCTTAGGAGTGACAAAGAACGAACCCCAGCCGGTTTGATTGGTTGGGAAAACTGTTTCAGAAGAGTTGAACCATTCAAACACAAAAGGTCCGCTTCCGCTCGCCGAAATAGAAAGCTCCGGACCGACTACAGTCCCGCTCGGTCTATTAGCCGCTCCCGCTTGAAGCATGAGGTCGCCGCCTGTAACGTCCGGTCCGGGCTGTACTACAATTCTGTATCCGGCAGAAGCACGAACGTCAACGCCTTGGTAATAGTTAGCATGGATAGCATTTCCCATACCAAAGCTGCCATTCGGTATATTTTGCAGAGCAGCGCCGGTATTGTTTATACCGATATGGTCCCACTCACCATGAGCGATATTCGCCGACTGCGGATTCAAAATCTTAGCAGGAGTATCATCGCCGCCTGCGCTCGCCATGAGTTCGAGCACGCTGACGCCGCCTACGGTGATTGCTGTAATTGTGAACGAGGGTGCGAGGTCACCGCCGTTAGCAATAAGTCTGTTATTTGTTCCGGCAACGATATGTGCATTGTTCGCCGGAATAGTAACGCTCGTTGTGTTTCCTTGGATTTCGTTGGCGCTTGAGCCGTTGGGCATAACGTCAAATCTGGGTCCCCAACCGCCTCCGGCTACTATTGTACCGGTGATAACAATATCTTCATTAGCACCTGTAGCTAAGGCTTTGAGACCCTGTACATCAAGCCCGATTCCGCGATAGTTAAAGTCGCGGGCAGCTACTGTGAAGCCGTTAGCGTCAGCTGTGATAGTCGCAGCTGAACCTAAGTGAGTTGAAGATGTATCAACGAAATCACTGTCAATAAAATCCTGCCAAGTTAAACCGTCAGCATCATGACCGCATTTAACAACGTCAAAACCATCAATTTCAAATACAACAGTCACGGGAACGCCGCCATTGATACGACTGGTTAAGTCAATCCCGATTTCTGTCCAGCCGAAGCCTGTGCCGAAGCAACCCCAACCGTCATTGTTATCACAGCACCATATTGTCGCACAAGGACCGTAGCCTACAAAGTCGGTTCCGGTTTGAGGACCTTCGCTGTTGATGTTATACGTGTAGGAAACATCAAAGCCATGCCCGCCTGCATAATCAAAGCCCCCTGTTTTAAACTGAACTTGAACGCCTGAACCTGTTAAGGTAAGGGTGTTAAAAGGAGCCGCATTATAATCAATAGTAAATGTGCGCTCTTGGTCTAAGTCTAACTGGTCTCCCGAGCGAGTCCAGTTAGCACCGTTATGCTCTTGAGCAAATATTTGTGCTTGGAAGTCGCCTTCTACGGCTTCGCACAGGCATTTTCCGCTCGCCGCTGAAATTATCGGCATGAACGTCATCATGCCGGCGAGCATCGCCAGCGTTATGAAAATGGATAAGAGTTTTTGCGTTTTGGTTCGTACTTTCATTTTTTTCCTCCTAAGAAATAAATTGTTATTTTGAGCGTTCGCAACGCATTGGTACTATTTTGATTTTTCTTCTAAGGTTTTTTGATATTCTTCATAAGTCGGTAAATTTAAACCCTCAACATTAGCGGCTACAGCGATAGAGTTGTAAACCTCTTTTGCGGTTTTTGCCTTTGCCGCGGCTTCGGCGAGCAATGCGATGAGCATTTTAGTTTCAAGCATTTTATCACCTCCAAAAATAACTACACATACTAATTATACAGAAGTTTGCAGAAAACATCAATAGACAAAATAGACAACATATAATGTAAAATAATAGCAATAATTACTAAAAACAAAAGCCGGCTGTCGAAGCCGGCTTTTCAAACTGTCAATTGTCAACTGTCGTTATTTCTTCTCCTAAGAACTTAGGCAAATCCATTCCCGCCTGCCTGAATACGTCGCCGAGCGGCGGCACGGACTTCATCAGTCCGCTGAGAAAGTCGGAGGTTGCTGTCTTGCCGTCAGTACTGCTGTTCGAGCCCGAGTCCCAGACAGTAACCTTGTCAATTTTAATATTCTTAATCGCTTCAACTTGAATTCTTGTAAGCTCTTCAAGCTTGTCGGCTATCAGCAGCTTAACCGCGCTGTCAGCGTCTCCGCCTGCCGCCGCGACGAGCTCGCGAATACCCTCGGCTTGCTTTACAAGAATTTCCTTTGAGCCGCGTGCCTGTGCATCAAGCTTCGCGAAAATAGCGTCAGCCTCGCCCTTCGCGTGTCTGCGGATTACTTCCGCTTTGGCTTCCGCGTCGATTTCGGCTTGCTTCTTTTCGATTTCAGCTTTTACAACGATGTTCGCGTGCTGAGTAGCGCGGTCGCGCTCTGCTCTCGCGGTTTCTGCCATACGCTGAGCCGCGTAGGCTTCTTCTTTTGCTTTCGCCGCTTGAACCGCTTCTGCCGCCATCGCGAGCTTTAAAGCTTCTGCTTCGCGCTCGCGGCGGTTTGAATCGGACTTCGCGATTTCAATTTTCGCGTTGTTTTCCCCTTGAACAGCTATTGCATCTGCCGAAGCGACTTGAATACGCTGGTCACGCACGGCTTCTGCCTGCCCTATTTCACCGTCGCGGTCTTTTTCCGCTACGGATTTTTTCGCGTCGTTAATCGCTTTCGCCGCCGCTTCCTTACCGAGAGCCTCGATATAGCCCGACTCGTCGCTGATGTCGGTGACGTTAACGTTGATGAGGCGAAGCCCGATTTTCTTCAGCTCGATTTCCACGTTGTTGGAAACCGCAAGCAGGAACTTATCGCGGTCAGTGTTGATTTCTTCGATTTCCATTGTCGCGATAACAAGACGAAGCTGACCGAGAATTATATCCTTTGCCAAGTCTTGAATTTCATTCAAGCGCAGTCCGAGCAGTCTTTCTGCGGCGTTTTGCATTACGCCCGGCTCGGTCGAAATACCCACCATGAAGCGGCAAGGCACGTCAACGCGGATATTCTGCTTTGAGAGCGCGCTCCGCAGGTCAACGGTGATTGAAATAGGCGTTAAATCCATGTACTGATACGCCTGGAAAATAGGCATAATGAAGCTTGCGCCGCCGTGAACGCACTTCGCACTGCGGGCTTGCCCGCTCTTGTCGGCTTTGACCTTACCGTAAATGACGAGGATTTTGTCCGACGGGCATTTTCTGTACCGCGACAAAATACCCATGAACAGCGCGAAAGCGATAATCGCGAATACCGAAATAAGAATAATAGCGTTAGGGTCCATGATATACCTCCATAAATTTTATTGTAGGGAACTGCATTAAAACGTTTTCTGCGGAAACCGTCATGCGTTCCTTTTTTAGCGGAACGGATTAATCCGTTCCCTACGTTGCGTTTTCTATACTTAAAATTTTATACTTGCCGTCTTCAAGAACGAAGGTGTATTTTACGATGTCGAGAGTTTCGAGCATATCTTCATAAACCACAAGTCCATCGTCCCATCTGCCTATAACCTCAGCATCAGAGCTGCCGTCCGTGAAAATTTCACGGAGGACGCCATAGTAAAAATAATAAAAATATAATTCAATATTTTCTTCGTTTATTATTTGTTCTTTTAAAACAAATTCATAACCCTCTGTAATCCCGAAAGTCGGAATTTCTATTAAACCATTCTCGTTAGTTTTTTCTCTATAGACAGGAACAATATTTACGGCATGACTTGAAAATATATCATTGAAAACATAATCCATATTTTCAACACTGTAGAACTTTTCACTTTCATCTATAATAACATCTTCTATTAAGCCTTTATCAACATATTCTCGGTGATGTCCAACCAATGTTACCCAACTGACTTCTATTATATCGGCGGGAAGCAAAGCAAGCCAAAACTTATTAACAAGTGCTTTTAATTCTGTTGTAAGCTCGGTTTCTTCATCTTCAATCAATGAAAGTCCGCTTTCGTTCCGTGGTATACGGATTTCTTCTCGCGGGGGTTCGGGTTCGTCCGAAATTTCGGGTTCAGGTTCGTCAAGCGGGACGTCGTCGTTCCCTACGTTCTGCTGATGTGCGAAGTCATAGGCGCGTGCTCCTGACGGGTGCGTTGCTCTCATTAAGGCTCTCACGATTTCCGGATAATGAAACTCGTTGGTGCTTCTGTCAATCAGCCCGAAAAGCTCGCCGTCACCCTCAACTAAGCCGTTATCCCACCAAATGCAAGGGACTCCGAATTTCCTTGCGGTTTCAATGTAGAACTCTGTCCAGTCGGCGCGGGCTTCTATGTTATTGCGGTTCATTGCACCCATTTCTCCCATAATTACAGGGATTCCGTCATGAATGAAGGCGTCATAAATACGGTTGAACATATGATGAATCTGATTAGTATCGCCGCGGTTGGTTCTGCTCCAAGTATCAACCGCTTCCTCATCGTTGCGCAGTGCGAATTCCCACGGAGTATAAGCGTGAATCGAAACAATAATTCTGTCGCGGACAGAGTCTTTCGGGATTCTCAGGTCTTTCATTGCCGCGGCATCGGAATTTGCTCCGTAGGGCGTAATCATCAGAGCGCGGTAGGCGTTATTGCCGCCGGTAGCTCTTACGGTGTCAACAAAAAGCTGATTGTAAGTATTAATATTTAACCGCTCTTCTCTTGTGCCGCCTGTCCATTCGTTACGGCTCCCTTGTGTTCTGGGTTCATTGAGCCCCTCGAAAATTAACTTTTCGTTATAATCCTTAAACGTTTCTGCGATTTGCTTCCAAATCAGCTCGAACGCTCTCAGCGAATCGAATTCCTTCATTTCGCCGTCGAAAAACTTGAAAATGCTTTCGTCATGATGGGTGTTAAGTATTATGTACATATCATTGACTACGGCGAAGTCTACTATTTCCTTTACCCGTGCCATCCAGTCCGCGCGGATTGCGTAATTATTAGCGGCATCAGCGGCTTTGTACCAGGTCACGGGGATTCTGACCGTGTTGAAGCCTGCCTCCTTCAGCGTGTCAAACAGCTCCTGCGTAGCGGCTACTGCGCCCTCGCCGAGCCATGCCGTTTCCAACTCGCCGACTGTTGTTCCCGCGTAGGTTCCGTCACCGAGCCACGCGAAGCCCTCCGGTGAATTTCCGTGAGCGTCGAGCGTGTTCCCGAGATTCCAGCCGACTCGCATATCTGCAACAATTTCACGGGCGGTTGTGTTTGTAATATCCTTTGTTCCCGATACAGCAGAGCTCCCCGCTGTATTACTGCCGGCGCATCCTGTCATGAATACTGCCAATAAGACAAAAGCCGCTAATATTTTCTTTACCATTATGTTTTCTCCTGTGTGTTAATTATTTACATTTTTTCAACAACAAGCACATTCCCGCCGATAATGTCCGTAACCCGCACGGGTGTGTTTGTGGCGAGCGCGCCGGTCTCGCTGATAGCTTCACACTCGACTATACGCTCGGAGAGCTGAACATTAACCTTCCCGCGCTTAGATTTATCCTCGGGAATAGGTATGTAAACCACGCCTGTTTCGCCGATTAAAAGCTTCATGTTGAGCGTTCCGCTTACCGCGAGCTTCGTCATGGCTCGTATTACCCTTGCAACGCCGTACATCGCCGCGAAGCCGAGAATAAACGCCAAAGCAAGCGACAGCGCGACTATTCCTGTCGCGTTCATGACCACGATTCCGCTCCAGCCGAAAACGCAGAAGAATGCGATAATTCCTTGAAACGTGAAAAGCCCCATAATCCCGAAGCCGTCTGCGCCTGTGGTGGTCAGGTCAGCGGCTTCGACACCCATGTCGAACTCCGCGCTTTCGCCGCCGATTCCGAAAAACATCAGAACCGTCTGCACAATCAGCACGAGCGTACCCGGCACGGCGATGCAGTAAAGCACCTGCCGCAGGAGGTCAAGCCCGCCCCAAAATTCCGAGAACCATTCCATGTTTATGTACCTCCCAAATTTACAATTTAAATAATCGTTGCAAACTTTTCTGCATTGCTCTGCACATATTTTTTTATTGCCGCTGTTTCTTCGTCCGCGCAATCATAAAATTCATCCTCGAGCGGCTCAAAATCAACTATGCTGTTATAAATTTTTGAATGTTCCTCTGCGGTTTTCCGCGATAACAGCTCGGCTTCGTCCTTGTCGGTTATTTTACCGCGAGCCTCGGAATAGTCAACCATCAGCTTCTCTCCGCGCAGTAGCTCTTCTTTGTTTTTCTCAAAGATTATTTTTGCTTTGTCAACGATTTCGGCAGTTTTTTCTGCACCCCATAATTTTATAGTTTCCGAAAAAGGCGGCTCAAAAACGAAAGCCTTTCCGTTAATAATAAGTTGTATGAAGCCGCCGTTCATTATTTCACCGTACAAAATATTGTATGTCAGAAGCACAAGCTGAGAATCATTAAATTCCTGCACTGCTTCCGGATATTTGGTTACTGCTTCAAGGTATTTGTCGGTAAAATGAAACAAATAATCCCAAGCGTCGTCAGCCTCGGCTGACTTTTGCAAGTCGCTTGCCTTTACTGTGAGTAAAGCTTTTAAATCGTCTGACATATTTCTCCTCCACGGAACGGATAAATCCGTTCCCTACCTTACGTTTTCTATGCTTAAAATTTTGTATTTGCCGTCTTCTAATATAAATGTATGTCTTATAAGATGAAGATAATCAAGCGCGTCCTCATCATAAAAGTAAAACGGGCTTGGCGGAGATGAATGTATCGACTGCCCAATGGCTTCATCATCGTTATAATCCATTTGGATTTTTATTCCTGTATCACGGTTCAAGTAGAAAAAATAATAATATATATCTATAAAATCTTCCCCTATTGTATAGCCCATTGAATAGAAAACCCTTTCGCTGTTGGGAGTCCAAGTTGCTGAAATTATACCTTTTTCATCTGCGTCTTCTCTGTAATAGGGAATTATGTCTGTTGCATATTTTGAAAAAGTCTCTTCAAAAACTGCGTCCATAATTTTAACATCATATCTTACACTATTTGTAAGATTTTGCCTTCCAACTCCGTTTTCCCGAACATATCTGTTATAACGTCCATGCAAATCAACGTGCTGAACCCAAGTGCTTTCGTCTCCGTCAGAGTGTGTGAGTTCGCTTGGAGCAAGAGAAAACATATAAATATTTCCGTTTCTTAATTCACGTATGGCGTCGGGTACTTCGGGCAAAAGAGAAGAAACATTAAAGCGGAAACGACCTTCATTAGAACCTCTGCCCGGCACAAGCGTGTAATTAGAAATCAAATTTTCCGGCGTATTGGGACGTGAAAGGAGCGGCAGGGTCGCCGGCTTTATAATCGGTGGTGGGGGCGGCGGCGGCGGCGGTGGAGGTTCGGGCTCGGGTGGCTCGGGTGGCGCAGGAGGCTCGGGAAGCTCGGGAGGTGCAGGGGGCAACTGTATCCCTGCCGCTATCCGCAGAATCTCAACAGCGTCAGCGGTATTTATTACGCCGTCGTTGTTTATGTCATATCGTGCAACCTGCTCTGCCGACAGTTCTATCAGCCCCGCAGAAGCCCGAAGCACAGTAAGCGCGTCTGCTGTTGTGAATTCGTCCGAAGCTTCAGTAGTAACAGCCGACACGGATAACACCGCCGTCATTATAAAAATTAAGAAAAGCGAAAGAATTCTTTTCATTCTAATCTCCAAAATTTGTAAATAGAATTTACCTCTACATATAATATTATAGTCCTTTTTCGACAGATTGTCAATATGTTTTATAAAAATTTTATTCAAATATTTTGAAAAAAGACTTGCTTTTTTTGCGATTTAATGCTACAATAAGCGTAAATTAGGTTTACGTTGGTGGGTGTTAAAAAAAGCATGGACGGTTTAGTCTTAGGAAAAAAGTTAAAAGAAGCGCGGCTCGCTAAAAAGATGACACAATCTGACGTTGTGGGCAATTATATCACGCGCAATATGCTCAGCCAAATCGAGAGCGGCGCGGCGTTTCCGTCAATCCGCACGCTGGAGTATCTTTCGGGCGTGCTTGAGGTTCCTATGTCTGAGCTCATG
>WQYC01000033.1 GCA_009781425.1 Oscillospiraceae bacterium | reverse complement strand
TTACAAGAAGCAATTAAATCATCAAATAATTCTTTTTCCATAATATTATTCCCCTTTCAAGGTTTTTATCAATGCTTTTAACTGCTTTTTCTGTTCCTGCGTTAAATCGTCTTGTTTGCTTTTCGGATAGCAAAGCAACAAGTAAAGTCGCTTTTTATGTGTTAAATCACAATATATTACCCTTATGCCGCCACTTTTGCCTTTACCTTGCAAAGCATAGCGTACTTTCGCCGCTCCCCCTGCGCCCTCTATTATATCCCCTGCTTGCGGATTTGACAACAGTGTATTTTGCAAATCGCATAAATCATCATCAGTCAAGCCCAAATCATTCCACAGCTTGTCATAGACAGGGGTGTTAATAAATTCTCTTGTCAAATTATTTCACGTCCTTTTTAATATTATACTATATTCATTTACTTTTGTCAACGTACATAGCGGCTAATTTATAAAAAGTATTCCGCTTTAAGCCTAATTCCTGCATGGCGGCTGTAGCTGTTATTTTGCCGCTTTGCCATTTTTTATATACGTTGCTCCAGTTTTGGGGGTAATCGGCTTTAGGTCTGCCTAATACTTTGCCTTTTGCCTTTGCGTTGTCTATACCCTGTCTTTGCCTTATCTTTATGTTTTCTCTTTCCTTTTGCGCTACGTATGAAAGTATTTGCAATACTAAATCGCTAATAAAGCGGTTGTCTATGCTTTTGCCTTTCTTCCGAGTATCTAAGAGCGGCATATCAAGCACAACTATGTCAGCTTGTAAGCTGTTAGTAATTTGCGCCCATGCTTCCTGTATCAGCTTGTAATCCCTGCCTAACCTGTCTATTGACGTTACTACCACCAAATCGCCACTGCGTATGTTCTTTAATAACCTTTCAAGCTGTGGTCTGTCGTTAGTATTTCCGTTTATAACATCAATATAAATATCATGTTCTTTTATGCCGTATTCCCTCAAAGCGTTTTCTTGCCGGTCTGCGTTTTGCATTGCCGTGCTGATTCTTGCATAACCGTGCGTTCTTGTGTTTGTCATTGACTTTTACCTCCTTGTTATGATACCTCTATTATATCACAACCGTTTGTATATGTCAATAGGCTTAAACAAACATTTGTAAATTAATTTTATATATAATACAAACACGTTTTTCTTATGAAAAAGCATGACTTTTATGTGTTTGTTATTCTGTACCTTTACAAACAACAGCAGACTTTCTTTTCTATTATATTTTACCATGAAAAAAATCGTATGATTTCGACGTTAAAAAATATGAGGGGATATATTTTAGGAAAATATTATTTTTTTCCTAAAATATAAAATAACCCCTGCCGCATTAGTTTACCGAAAAGAAAATTTCAAACTCAATTTTTTAGAGTGGTTATTAAAATAAAATCTCTTATATATAACAGACAACCGCAACGGGTATTAGTATATATATTACTAATTAAAGGGGTCATGGATTATAAAATTATTCCAATATGGACTATTTCGACATAAGCGTAAGGCGGCAAAGCCGCCGCACGTGCCATGTCGACCATCGAGGGTATGCTCGCCGTTGTGAGGGTAGGGAAACACAAGGCGGCGAAGCCGCCGTAGTGCTTGCCGTTAAACCCGAACAATGGTATAGTGCGTAGGTTGTTGCGTAAAACGTATAAGCCAACGTATACATATAAGGGTTAGCGGCAAGCTAAACCGCCTTTTATGTAAGCAAGTACGTAACAGTAGTACGTATTAGTAGTACGTATTAATAGGAAACTATAGTTGCTTTTGTCATGGTGGGGGTTGTCCTGTTTAGCTGTGTTTGATATAGAGAACCACCGATAATAGAATCGGTGGTTTAATTTTACTGTTTCTTTTTCCAATTTATATATTGAATAAAGATTTCATCTCCTGTTGTGTTATATTCGTCTGCTATTTTCCATAACTTTTCTTGGAAATGAGGCAAAGCCTTATCAAACGGTATTTTCATTTCGTTTATTTCCTTATCGAGCATTTCAAATTTTTCTTGTATTTTCATAAAAACCCCTCCTTTCCTTTCAAATTTAATAACTACTTATTATTACTGTTTAATATATGTAGAAGATATAACACCGTAACCTGATACTTCACGAGATATAATAAGCCTGTTATCTAAATCATCTAATAGAATATAGTCATATACAAAAGTATTTGAATCGCCATTTTCAGAGAATCCTGTAATTATTAGTTTATTATTTTTAATTTCCCACCTAATACGACTTAGAGTAAAATCCAAAATTTCATTCGTTTTATTACAAATGCTATCCCAGCTGGATGTTCCTGTCCCGTTTCTAAAAAATTCATAAGTTGATATTGAAGTCGAATTGTTGTAAGAGTAAGTTCTTTTGTCTACCCATGTGCCTACAATCCGTGATTTGTCGCTCGTTAATGTAAAGAAAAGCGTCAAACCTACCCCTATAACCACAACCGCGATAATGCAAATAATTAAAACTTTCTTTTTGCTACTGCTCATTTTGTACCCCCAAAAGTATTATTTTTCCTATTATATCACAACCTGCAGTTGTTGTCAATAACTAAGTATGTGACTTTTACATAACCCCTTGCGGTTGTTATAATAAACAAAGGGGTGTTATTATGGTAAAGAATCTAAAGAAGCTACGCAATAAAAAAGGCGTAAGTCAGCAACAACTTGCGGATAGTATAGGAGTCAGTCAGCAGTCCATAAACAAATATGAAAACCATAAAATAGAACCCGACATAAGCACATTAATAAGCATAGCAAACTATTTTTCAACCTCGATTGATTATTTGGTCGGGCATACAAATATAAGCCGAATTATAGAAAACGTCAAGGCGCATGATTTAAACGCTGATGAAAGTAAGCTGATAAGCGGTTATAGAGAACTAAACGAACAGGAAAAGGCAAGCATACGGTTAATAATAGAAAACTACATAAAAAAGTTAGCGCACTGAGCCACGCAGTGGCGATAGTGCGCAGTAGTACGTAAAACAAGTGCATAGATAGCGGCAAGGGGTGAAAGCCTCTTGTTTTTATGTGTAATATGCACAACAAAAACATTTTATATTTGTTAATAATCACTATGGCGGCATTGGCGAGTAAAAGGGGTAATTCTTGCGTTTTTATTTTATTCTCATTGTCTGCATGAAAGAAAACAACAAGAAAATATAGCAATATTACACATGAAAAGCAAGCGCAAACATAATATAATATGTATATAATCACCATATACAAGAAAACAAATGTATAATTATACCACATAATAATAGAAAAGTCAAAATTTGCAATTACGCTTGTAGGGTGATATAATTAAATCATAGGAAGTTGCAACAACCTAAAAAACAAAAAAATTACATATTAAGAAAGGCATGGTGTATATCATGACAATTGAAAAAATAAAAGCATTAGCAAACAATAACGAAGAAAGGAGAACAGCAGACGTGAGCGAAAACAAGGAAATAACTAAGGTTTTGCAAATAAGCAAAGCGTATATAGAAAACTTCTTTAAATCCGCTAATCCGCAAGACCGTGCGTGGATAATGCAAAGATTAGCGCAGATTGAACTCGAAGTGGGCGAATCCAAAAGCTTTGTTAAATTCCGCATGGAATTTGCAAAGAAATTCAAACCCGAACTGTTAGCGAAAAAGTCAAAAAGCGGCAGAAAATCACTGCTTGAACGGCTTGACGAATTAAGCGCAGCATAAAACCGCATGAAAACTAAAGAAAGGGGCGCAAGCAATAATGTCAGTACATGAACGCAAACGCAAGCACGTATGGCTTGACAAAACAATAAGAATCAAGATGATTCAATGGAATTACGACAAGAAGCAGTTAGCGGCTTTACTACATCTATCGCTTGCTTCACTTTACAACAGGCTCAACAACCCCGACAGCTTCACTTATAAAGAACTTCAAGCACTCTTTCATTATTTAAAGTTTACGCCCGAAGAACAGGCACAAGCTATATAAATAGCAAAGACTAACCAAAACGGTTAGTCTTTTTATGTTATATTCCGCTGTTTGTAAAATAATCGTCCATAACCTTGTCAAATTCTCGGTGCGTATCTGCAAAAGTATGCTGATAGACTTGTTTTAGCATATTGTCAGTGCTGTGTCCTAATCTTTCCATAGCGTATTTATTCGGTATGTTATTTTTGAGCATAGCAGAAGCGCAATAATGCCGCAAAGCATGAAAATTATAGTTGTGCTTTAGCTTTAAAGCATTTATCATTTTCCTAAAGCGATTACTAAAAGCATCGGGAAAAACATCAAAAATCCTTTCATTG
Source organism: Oscillospiraceae bacterium (assembly GCA_009781425.1). Lineage (GTDB taxonomy): Bacteria > Bacillota > Clostridia > Oscillospirales > Ruminococcaceae > Ruminiclostridium_E. Next base: position 27,989 of record WQYC01000033.1, on the reverse strand, counting down.
TCTGCCTTTCTTTCGGGTAATGCTTCTACGATTTGCGGCGGCATATATAAACTGCGTGTACTGCTTTGCGTTTTGGTAGACTTCACAACATAGCGGCAATCGGTGTTTTTAACAATTGCTTTGTTGATTCTTATGCGGTTGTTTTCTGTGTCTATATCTTCCCAAGTTAAAGCAAATATTTCTGAACGCCTTAAACCGAGCAGAGCGGCAAGCAGTACAGGAAAATAAATGCCCTTTACCTTTGAAGCTTCTAAAATCTGTTTTACCTCGTCCGTTGTCGGTATGCTTATATCTGTTTTCACTTTCGGCGGCAATATAATGGTTTTAGTGTCTATATCTATTTTATTCTCTTGAAAAACTCTGCACATAAGCCTGTGCGCTTCCATAACAGTTTTAGGGCTTCTGCCCTCTGCGTATTCGTTTATGTGCGCTTGATACGTTTTCTTATCCACCATGCCTGCTCTTGTTGCCATAAGGACGGGAAAAGCTGTACGCCTATAAGCCCTATAAGAACGCAGTGTTGACGGTGAAAGCAGGTTTGAACGGCTGTCAAGGTATTCTGTAGTCAATTCGCCTATTGTTCTATTTATAGGCTTCTGCTTGTGCTTCCTTTCAACAAGGAACTGCGCCGCCATATATTCCGCTTCTTTCTTAGTTTCTGCCGTAAAAGACTTGTTTACATGGTTGCCTTTCTCGTCCTTATAGTTTGCCTTACATCTCCAGTTTCCGCTTTTTAACTTAGTCGCTTTAGCCATAAAATCACCTCAAAACCATTATAACATAAGGCTTTGCGCTTGTCAATAGCGTGGCTGAAAATGTGGCTGAAACGTTTCAAAAAAGCCGCTTTTTTATCAAATATTATATAAAATATTCTAAAAGCTTAGAAACGCAAAAGCGGCGCAAAGGCGCATTATAAGCGAATAAAAAAGAAACTAACGAACCTCGTTAGTTTCTTGTAAAGAGCGGGTGATGGGAATCGAACCCACACGACCAGCTTGGAAGGCTGGGATTCTACCACTGAACTACACCCGCAAAATCTCGCTTATACATTATAACATAATAATTTTAAAATGTCAACAACTTTTTTATTGGACGGGGGCAGAAGCCTCGAGGCTTTCTGCGGAAAGCCCCCGTGTGCCCCCTTGTCAATCTTCAAGCCCTTTTAAAGCGTTGATTTCGTCGCGCTCTACGCGGATTTGTGCGTCGCGCAGAACCTTGACGTCCTTGCGGTCGGCGGCGACAGCGGGAGCGTCTTTATTTTTATCGAGCTTAATTTTCAGCTTTCCTGTCAGCAGATTCGCGTCCTCAACCACACCTCTGCCCTCGTTACATTCAACGTATGCGCCGACGTTCGGCGTGATTTTGAGCAGCTCCTCGTAGGTGTCCTGCTCGTATTTTAGGCAGCACATCAGCCGTCCGCAGGTGCCCGAAATCTTCGTGGGGTTAAGCGAGAGGGACTGTTCTTTTGCCATTTTGATAGAAACAGGCTGGAATTCGCCAAGAAAGCTCGAACAGCAGAGCCCGCGCCCGCAAACGCCGAGTCCGCCGAGCATTTTCGCTTCGTCGCGCACGCCGATTTGCCGAAGCTCAATCCGAGTGCGGTAAACCGAGGCAAGGTCTTTTACGAGCTCGCGGAAGTCCACGCGGTTCTCCGCGGTGAAGTAAAACAAAATTTTACTGCCGTCAAAAGTGCAATCTATGCCGATGGGCTTCATCAAAAGCTTATGCTCTGCGATTTTTTTAGTGAAAACGTGCAGAATCTCGGCTTCTTTTTTCTTATTAGCCTCGAGCGTCTGCGCGTCCTTCTTAGTCGCCACGCGCATAATGCTCTTGAGCGTCCCTACGACTTCGCCGTCGGGCACTTCCTTGTTTGCGATGACCACCTCGCCGTACTCGACGCCGTGCGCGGTTTCGACGATTACCTTCTCGCCGAGCGGTATTTTTAACGCGCCGGGTGAAAAATAATACACCTTGCCCACGTCCTTGAATCTTACGCCTACTATTTCAGCCATTTTTTTGTCCTTTTCTTTTTGTAGGGTACGCATTCATGCGTACCGGAACGGATTAATCCGTTCCCTACAGTTTTAATTTTTCGCAAATTCCGCTTGTTATATACGTACAAGCGAGATTTATATTAGGATTATATTTTAAGTCATCAATGCAATTAAGCAAAAACTTCTGTGCTTCAACGTAATTGTACATTGTACATTGTTCATTGTGCATTGCTTTGGAAATTAAATCCAGCACCGCGCTCAAATCCTCGCGGGTTTTTATTTTAGAAAGCGCGGCGGCGGCTGAGTATTCGTTTTTATTGACCAGCGCGCTGACGAAAGCCTTCGTGGTTTCAAGCAGTTCCGCTGTAGGGTGCGGCGTCCCCGACGCACCGTCCGCATTTATAAAAACCAACCGCGATTTAATCGTGTCAAGAAGCAAATCGGGCGACTTCGCCGTAAAAATTATTTTTACATAGTCCGGCGGCTCTTCGGTGAATTTTAACAGCGCGTTCTGGCTTTCAGCCCGCATGGAATCAGCTTCCGTGAAAATATAAACCTTGAACTCACCGTCGTTCGGGCGGATAACCGAGGTTGCGACCACCTCCCGCACTTCCTTGACCTTATGCTCGCGCACCCAAATCAAGTCGGGGTGCGAGCTATTCTGCACTTTTTTACAGCTGTTGCAAACGCCGCAAGGCTCTGCTTGTCCGGAATTGCATAGAATTACTTTTGCTTTTTGCTGTGCGAACTCATCTAAGTTTTCACCGACATAACAAACCGCGTGCCTATTTGAATCGCGCATTGCGCTCATCATACTTTTTCAAACCGTTCTATGTCAGTCACGAACACTGTCGCGCCGCCCACGCTGACCTCTACGGGGAAGCTGGTGTAGCTCCCTGCGCCGTAGGACGACGCCGACGGCACAAACTGATTGCGTTTGCGTGAGTGGTCCTTGATGATTTCGATGATTTCGTCAACCTTGTCGTCGTCCGAACAGACTAAAAACGTAGTGTTCCCCGACATGAGGAAGCCGCCCGTGGACGCAAGCTTCGTCACCGCGAAGCCCTTTTGTGTCAGCGCGTTTGAGACAGGGTGCGAGTCGTCATTGTTGACTATTGCATAAATTAGTTTCATGTTAATAACCATTTGACCCTTCTAAGCTTTCATCGTTTTCAATCCATTTTTCGACTTTGATAGTACGGAAATTATTTTTATCAAGCCGAATCATAACCGCGATTATTCCCGCGTTGATGATTAGCCTTTTGCACATTGTACAGGGCTCGGAATCGTCGAGCAGCTCGCCGTTCTTCGGGTTCTTGCAGACTAAATAAATCGTCGAGCCGAGCATTTCCGTGCGGGGCGCGGAGATAATGCAATTCGCCTCTGCGTGTACCGAGCGGCAAAGCTCGTACCGCTGACCCGAGGGAATGTTCAGCTTTTCGCGCACGCAAGTGCCTATGTCGCAGCAATTAGCACGTCCGCGCGGCGCACCGTTGAAGCCGGTGGAAATAATTTCGTCGTTCTTGACGATAATCGCGCCGTAATTACGCCGCAAACACGTTCCGCGCTCGCCTACGGTTTCGGCAATATCTAAGTAATAATTGATTTTATCGCGTCTTTGCATTTCGCAAGCCTCCAAAATTCACGTATATTTAATAAGTATAACATAAAAATATTGCCACGTCAATATTTTTATTACTGTTATGGGGGTGTTGGCGGGGGCGTAAGCCTCGGGGCTTTCCTCAGAAAGACCCTGCGTTCCCCCTTTTGCTTGCGTAAGTCAATATTTTGTGTTATAATAAAAAAATGAACCTTACAAATATTAATACAATAAAAGACCTTTTTGCGCGTCACGGCTTTGCTTTTACGAAGTCCTTGGGGCAGAATTTCCTGATTAATCCCTCTGTCTGCCCGAAAATCGCGCTTGGCGCGGAGAAAAGCGGCGTGCTTGAAATCGGTGCGGGTGTGGGCGTGCTGACGCGGGAGCTTGCAAAGGTCTCTGAAAAAGTCGTGGTAATCGAGATTGACGAAACGCTGAAGCCGATTCTCGCAGAAACCCTCGCCGACTACCCGAACGTTGAAATTATCTGGGCTGACGTGCTTAAAACGGATTTGCGCGGCTTAATTGCTGAAAAGTTCGGCGGTGAGCGGATTTCTGTCTGTGCGAACCTGCCTTATTACATCACTTCGCCTGTAATCATGCGGCTTCTTGAAGAACGCCTGCCGCTCAGTTCAATCACCGTCATGGTGCAAAAAGAAGCCGCTGTGCGGCTTTGTGCAAAGCCGGGAACAAGAAACTGCGGCGCGGTGAGCGTGGCTGTGCGGTATTACAGCGAGCCGAAAAAGCTGTTCGACGTGTCGCGGGGCAGTTTTATGCCCGCGCCGAACGTTGACAGCGCGGTAATTCGCCTTGATGTTCGGGTCGTCGGCGGATTGCGCGAGGGACGTGCCGTCCCCTACGCCGCAAACATCGACGAAAAATTCTTCTTCAAAATAGTCCGCGCTTCGTTCTCGCAGAGGCGCAAACAGCTCGCGAACCCGCTGTCAAGCGAGCTCGGCTTGCAAAAAGAAGCGGTAAAAACCGCCCTCGAAGCCATTGGAAAAAAGCCGACAGCAAGAGCTGAGGAGCTGACGCTTGAGGAGTTTATCGGGCTTTATAAAAACATTAAGGAGATAATAAAATGACAGCATCACAAGCAATAAAAAACCGCACAAGTTATCGCGGTAATTTCAAAAACACAGCAATTCCGCGAGAGGATTTAATAAAAATCATGGAGGCGGGTTTAGCCGCGCCGTCCGGCTGTAATACGCAGACAACAAGCCTAATTGCTGTGGACGACGCAGAGCTTCTGCAGAAGCTTTATGAATTGACAGAACTCGAAACGGTCAAAACTGCACCTGCGATGATTTGCGTATTAACGCAGGAAATCATCGCATATCGCGACCGCAGTTTTTTCGTGCAGGACTATTCGGCGGCGATTCAAAATATGCTTCTCGCGATTGTCGAGCTTGGTTATCAAAGCTGTTGGTATGAGGGGCAAATCACTGACGTTGACAGAATCGGACGGAAAATGGCAGACATTTTAGAAGTTCCCGAGGATTATGAATTAGTGTGTTTTTTACCTGTGGGAATAGCGGCAGAGGGCTTAAATTATGTAGAAAAAAAGCCGTTTGAAGCGAGGGCATGGTTTAACGGGTTTAAAAGGAGATAACGACATGAGAATACTCGGAATCGAAACCTCCTGCGATGAAACAGCCTGCGCTGTTGTCGAAGACGGGCGGGAAATATTGTCAAGCGTTGTAGCCTCGCAGGTGGACGAGCACCGCCTGTACGGCGGGGTTGTGCCCGAAATTGCCTCGCGCAGACATTCGGAGTGCATTGTGCAGGTTTGTGAAGAAGCTCTTGAAAAATCGGGTTGCAACCTCAGCGATATTGACGCAGTTGCGGTGACGACTTCGCCCGGTTTAATCGGCGCGCTTCTTGTCGGTGTCAACTTCGCGAAGGGTTTAGCTTTAGCCGCGGACAAGCCGCTGATTCCCGTGCATCATATAAAAGGGCACGCGGCGGCTAATTATTTGGCGTTCCCAGAGCTTGAGCCGTCTTATCTGTGTTTAGCGGTTTCGGGCGGGCACAGCCAGATTATGGAAGTGAAAAGCTACACGGATTTCGCTGTGCTCGGGCGCACGCTCGACGACGCGGCGGGCGAGGCGTTCGATAAGGTTGCGCGGGCGCTCGGTTTTCCGTATCCGGGCGGCATTTATATTGACAAAGCCGCTCGTGACGGCGATAAATCTAAATACAAGCTGCCTTATCCAAAGACGCCAAACGAGCTTGATTTCAGCTTTTCGGGGCTGAAAACCGCAGTGATTAACATAATCCACAACGCCGAACAGCGCGCTGTAGGGCGCGGCGTCTTCGACGCGCCGTTAGACAAAAACGCACTCGCCGCGAGCTTTCAGCATACTGTCTGTGATATACTTTGCACGAAATTGCAAAGAGCCGCAGAGCTTACAGGACACAAGACAATCGCCCTCACGGGCGGAGTCGCGGCGAATTCGGGCTTGCGGGATATGCTTAACTGTCAACTGTCAACTGTCAACTGTCAACTGTTCGTCCCGCCTTTAAGCTTGTGCGGCGATAACGCCGCGATGATTGCGGCGCAGGGGTATTATGAATTTTTGGCGGGGAATAGAGCGGGAATGGACTTGAACGCAAGCGCGAGCAGGGGGTTGTGATTCAAAAAATGCTTGACATGAGTTACAAAATGTGATATAATACAAATGAAAAGGCAGACCAGTGACGGTTAGCCTACAATAAATGGGTTAAGTAACCGATTCCTTGCAGGGGGCGGTTACTTTTTTTGCCGTTTTGCCGGAGTGCTATGTATGTCAATACTGCGCTGAACAGCGCGATAAGTGTATTTAATACTTCGTTCCACAGCATTGCTTCACCCCCTTTCTGAGAAATTGTGCGAGGAGGGTCAGCTAACCACCACCGTCGCACCAATTCGTTTGCGAATTGGTGCCAGTCTGCCCTGCGGTATCCACCGCAGTTTAATTATAACATATTTTGTCAGTTGTTGTCAAACCCCCGCCAAAGCGGGGGTTTCAGTCTGCTTCTTTAAATAAAAAGTCATAACTTGTTTTAAGTATAGTTTTTATAGCTCTTATCTCAGAAATTTTAATATTTCTGATTCCAACTTCTATTTTTGCTAATGTTCCGCGAGAAATATCACAACCTGATAATTGCATTTTTGCAACCAATGTTTCTTGTGTTAAACCGGCAATTTTTCTCGCTTCTTTTATGTTTTTACCTATATTATCATCTTGATTTATTGTCTTACTCATATTTCTATTTCATTTCCTTTGCTCTATATTGGAACATTTTAACTTGATTATAACTCAATAGTGTGTTATAATTGTTCTAATAATAGAGCAAAGGAGAAAACCATGAAAGAATATACCGCCTGTTTCACGGGACACAGAGAAATTGAGAATCTAATTGAAACTCAGAAAAGGCATATAGAAGCAACTTTTGATTTAATTGGGCGAGGCGTAAGACATTTTCTTATCGGCGGCGCGACGGGCTTCGATATAATCGCAGGTCAACACAGCTTTTATATCAAAACGGCAGTACGCCATATGATAGGTGATATAAAGCTTACGATGGTTTTGCCGTGCAGTTTCGATATTTTTACGAAGAAGTGGAGCGAAATAGATAGGAAAAGACTTGAACATCTGATGACGCTCACTGACGAAAATATTATCTTGCAGGAAAATTATTCTGCCGACTGTTATAAAAAAAGAAATCAATATCTTGTGGAAAACAGCCGATATTGTATATGCTATTATAACGAAAGCAGATATAGGTCGGGAACAGGGCAGACTGTGCGTATGGCGGAAAAGCAAGGATTGGAAATAATAAATATATTTTAAAGCGGGCATTACGCCCGCTTTTCTTCTATTCAAAATTCTTCTCTGTTTTCCGTCTTGCACGCCTTTCGGTGTCGCGCTTATATCTTGCCGCTTTCTACGTCCTCTTTATCGTCCTCACACTAATAACAGTATCTATCGCCTCGACCTTCGCCGCGAGCCCGTGCTCATACCCGCGCACATCAAGCACGGTGTAAGCGTAATCTTTTTTGCTTTTGCTCTCCATGTTCTCGATATTAGCCTTTGCGTCCGCCATGACCTTTGTAATCTGCGTAATCACGCCGTCTACGTTCTTGTGAATCACGCAGATTTTCGCATCGCCTGTCATCTGCATTGTGAGATTCGGGAGGTTTACACTGTTGGTGATATTGCCGTTTTCAAGGAAGTCAATCAGCTGTTCTGCCGCCATAACCGCGCAGTTGTCCTCGCTTTCAGGCGTAGACGCGCCGAGGTGCGGAATCGCAATCACGCCATCAACGCCGATAAGCGCGTCAGTCGGGAAGTCAGTCACGTAGCACCCCATACCGCCGCTTGCGAGCGCGGCGATTACCGCCTCGTCGTCAACTAAGTCAGCGCGCGCAAAGTTGATAATACGCACGTTTTTCTTCATTCCCGCGATGCTTTCCGCGTTCACCATCTTCTTGGTTTCGGCGGTTGCGGGCGCGTGAAGCGAGATATAGTCGCAGTTCTCGAAGATTTCGCGGGTGCTCTTTACGTAGTGAATTTTTCTCGATAGGCTCAGCGCGCCGTCCACAGAGAGGAACGGGGCAAAGCCGTAAACGTCCATGCCGAGTGCGTCTGCGGCGTTCGCGACAAGCGCGCCGATTGCGCCGAGCCCGATAACGCCGAGCTTTTTGCCTTTGATTTCGGGGCCGCCGAAGTCGCTCTTGCCTTTTTCGACTAATGCGGGGACTTCGTCACCCTTGCCTTTAAGAGTCTTGCACCATTCGAGCGCGGCAGGAACCTTGCGGCTCGAAATAAACAGCGCGGCGAGCACAAGCTCCTTAACGCCGTTAGCGTTCGCGCCGGGCGTGTTAAAGACTACGACGCCTTTTTCACTGCACTTGTCAATCGGAATGTTGTTCGTGCCCGCGCCCGCTCTCGCAATAGCGCGAAGTCCGTCATTAAGTGCAAATTCGTGCATGGAAGCCGAGCGCACCATTACAGCCTTCGGGTTTTCGATTTCTGTGCCTATGTTGTATTTGCTCTTGTCAAATAAATCAGTGCCGCAGGCGGCGATTTTATTTAAGGTTAGTATGTTGTACATTAATTTTCCTCCTCGAATTTCTTCATAAAGTCTGCAAGTGCCTGCACGCCCTCGACCGGCATAGCATTATAAATCGACGCTCTCATGCCGCCGACCGAGCGATGCCCCGCTAAGTTCACGAAGCCTGCTTTCTTAGCTTCAGCGATGAACTTCTTGTCTAAGTCTTCTTTGCCCGTCACGAACGTCACGTTCATGAGCGAGCGGTCTTTTTTAACTACGGGGTTGCTGAACATTTTTGAATTGTCAATCGCGTTGTACAGAATCGCCGCTTTCTTCTCGTTATGCGCCTTCATAGCGGCGAGCCCGCCGTTTTCTTTTATCCACTCTAACACTAACTTGCACATATAAATAGAGTAGGTAGGCGGAGTGTTGTAGAGCGAGTTGTTCTCATCGTAAATTTTATATTGCAGCATAGTCGGGAATTTTGTTTCGCTGAGGTCGCGGATTAAATCCTCGCGGATAATCACGATAGTCACGCCCGAAGGTCCCATGTTTTTCTGGGCGCAGGCGTAAATCAAGCCGTATTTCGACACGTCAACAGGCTCAGAAAGAATACAGCTCGACATATCGGAAACAAGCGGAACGCCGCCTGTTTCGGGCAAGCTCCAAAACTTTGTACCAAAAATCGTATTGTTCTCGCAGATATGGAAATAATCTGCATCGGGAGTGAATTTAGACTTATCAAGCTCGGGGATATAAGAAAAAGTTTTATCTTTTGAAGAAGCAATTAAATTTGCTTCGCCGTATTTTTTAGCTTCGCTGTGAGCCTTGCCCGCCCACTGACCTGTCACCACGAAGTCCGCCTTGCCTTTTTGCATAAGATTAAGCGGAATCATCTCGAACTGCATATGCGCGCCGCCTTGTATGAACAGGATTTTGTAGTTATCGGGAATCGCCATGACCTCGCGCAGAAGCGCGATACAGCCGTCGTGAATCACCTCGTATTCCTTAGAGCGGTGCGACATCTCCATGACCGACTGCCCCGAATCGCCGTATTCAAGAAGCTCCGAAGCGGCTTTCTTTAAAACCTCCTCCGGCAGAACCGCCGGACCTGCGCTAAAATTATATACTCTCATATTTGCCTCCTTATATTCTTTTGCAACATCTATTATAACATAAAACTCTTGCAAGTGCAAGAGTTTTATGTTATAATTAATACAACGCGCTGTAAATGGGGGAATAACGAGAATATGAAAAAAAATATTTTAACAATCGGTGATTCAAAAAATTTCCATTATATAACGCAGGAGGTTCTGCGCAAACAGCACTTTATTTTCTCGGCAGAAACCGAGAAAGACGCGCTGTCTGTGCTTGGCGGGAGGAAAATCAGCCTTGTGATTCTCACGCCGTCTGTCAAGGCGGGCTTAAAACCGCAGAACAGCTTCAGATTCCTTGAAAAGCTGCGCGCTTCCGACGCGCGCTTTGCTGATGTGCCTGTGATTTTCGCCGCGCCCGATGTAACGCCAGAAATTATAAAAAAATCGCAGAAGAACAAGGTCTCGGAGGTAATCAAGCTTCCGTTTGACCCATTAATCTTCAGCGATAAGATTGACGCTACGCTGTTGGCGTTCTCACATCCGCGCGAGCTTCCCGACCCTATTACAGGTTTGCCGAAGAAGCAGATGGGCGAGCTGACGATTGCCGAGCTGCTGAACAGCGGCAAAAAAGGCACGCTGATGATGATTGACCTCGACCATTACAGCTTCGTCTGCACGAACATAAGCGAGAAGGCTCTGCTCTCCTGCCGCGATATTATTCAAGCGGCGATTGACGAAAAGGCAGTGCTCGCAGTCATGAAGGGCGGCGGCTTCCTGTTGTTCGTCCCCGAGCTGCGCGAGAAAGATAAAATTCAAGACTACGCGGCGAAGCTAATCGAAACGATTCTCGAACGCATAAAGGACGAGAAAATCTATGTTTCTGTCGGGCTTGCGGTTTCCGAGCGGCACGGCAAGAACTACGAGGACTTATACTTAGCCTGCGACCGCGGACTCGGCGAAGCCCGCAAGCACGGGAAAAACATGGCGAAGTTTTATAGCTGGTGATGAAAGGGAGAAACATAAATGTCAACAAAACTCAAAAAGTTCTTCAATCATTTTACATATGCCATTCTTTCAAATACTATATACGGTTTTATTGTATATTTTTTATATACATGGCTCATTGGGTTTTCTCTTTTATACGTGTATTTAGCGAATCTCGCGCTGATTCTTTTATTTTTGGCATTGGACGAGGGTATGCTGAGAATATTGGAACCGAAAAAGCTTGCCGAAATGATAAAAGAGGATAAAAACAGAGAAAGAAGCAGCCGTCAGATTCTATGGGTAATAGATTCCTTTGTTTCCTTTAAAACAGTATTGTATTTATTTTATATTCTTGTTTTAGTTGCCGCGCAAATAATTGATTCTTACCCGGCGTTATTAAACGAAAATCTTATGAACTTTATTCATGCAAACAATTACAGCATATTAGTTTTAATCGCCGCCGACCAGCTCGTCGGACAATTTTCAAAGGACAGAAAAAGACTTAATAAAATATCGGCAAAGCTCAAAGAAGATTTAGGAGAAAGCTCATGAAAAACGTATTAATAGTCGGCGAAAATATAAAAGAAATAAATAAGCTTCGGCGAGCTATCGGCTTTGAATTCAAGGTCAGCGCGACGAACTCCCCCGACGGCGCGTTGGAAAGCCTTAAAGGCAAGACGACTGACCTTGCGGTTTACCGCGCGGGCAGGGATTTGAGTCTGCTGTTTGAGTTTTATAAGAGCCTGCGCCGTAACGAAGCGACAGAGGACGTTCCGCTTTTGGTGATAGCTGACGTAATCGTTTTAAGGGCGTTGGCTGAAACTGTCGAAATGGCAGGGACGGCGGTGGTAGCGGATAACCTCGGCGAGGAGGAAATGAGCGGGGTTATAAATTCGATGTTGACAGAAAATTAAAGCGGCTCTATTCTTTCGTCATAATACAAGCAAAACAAGCATATAATTCATCAATTACGGACTTGTCAGCGTGTCTCGGCGCGCAACTGTCCATAGTTTCGGAGGGGATTATATGTTTGTTTTAACTTTATCGCGCAAACGCGCACTGAGAGCCACGCTGATTATTCTTGCGGTTTTTATCGGAATCGCAGTAGGGATTGCGGCGGTGTTCACTTCAGTCAACACGGGCGCGGCGGAAACGCTTCTGCCGATTTACTCGGTTGACCGACCGGATAACAAAATTTCGCTGACCTTTGACTGCGCGTGGGGGAATTCCAACACTGACGAGTTGCTTGCGATTCTTGAAGAGCACGGCGTTTACGCTACGTTCTTCGTAACAGGCGAATTCGTGGATAAATTCCCCGATGACGTGCGGCGAATCCACGCTGCCGGGCATGAAATCGCCAATCACTCGGATATGCATCCGCGAATCCGCGGCATGAATCTTAATCGGCTGATTGAAGACACTCGCGAAGCCGAGCGCAAAATCCTGTTAGTCACGGGCGAACGCCCGACGCTCTATCGTTCACCATATGGCGAGTACGACGAAAACTCCATAAAAACCGTTGAGGGCTTGGGCTATAAGTTCATTCAATGGTCTGTGGACAGCATCGACTGGCAAGAGCCTGACCCTGCGACAATCATCAAGCGTATAATGGATAAGACAGTTTCGGGTTCGATTCTGCTGTTCCATAACGACTTGGAAAACACTACGCAGGCTCTGCCTGAGGTGCTTACGCGGCTTCGGCAGGCGGGCTTCGAGTTCGTGCGAACGAGCGAGTTGATTTATCACGACGATTACCGCATTGACCACGCAGGTAAGCAAATCCGCGAGGTAAGGACGATTCTGCCGACAGGCGGCGAGCTTTTCGATAACCCTGCGCTGACCGAAGCGGTCGCGTTACTCCTTGAGCATTTAACTTTTGAAGAAATCGCGGCTCTGCGCGACGGCGTTGCAACGGGCGAGGGCGTCCCCGTGCCTGTCGCAATAAGAATCACGCCGCATTTATCCACCGAGCAGCTGACTGCACTTTCGGAGCTGACAACAACGCAAGCCGATGCAATCATGGCGTCGATTTTAGGCGAAACGGGAATTGAACCTGTTGTCGGTGTTTTACCGCTTGAACGCGAGGACTGGGAATTAGACAACAAGGACGGCAATCCGGACGAGGTTGTGCCTGTGCGCGAGATTGACGAAGATGACCTTGGTATCCCGAATTTAGACGAATTGCTTGAAGGCGTGCAGACTTCTGAAAACGAGCAAGAGAATTTTGCCGCCGCGCCTGACGGAAATATCCCGAATTTGAACGAGCTGATTCGTGATTCCGACGAAAAAGGATAAAAAAGTGTTATTAAATCCCCGAGTTTTTGTTGACAAAGGCTCGGGGATATGATATAATACTTCATGTAGTTATGGAGGCGTACCGAAGTGGTCATAACGGGGCGGTCTTGAAAACCGTTTGGGGGCAACCCCACGGAGGTTCGAATCCTCTCGCCTCCGTCGCGGAGCCCGCGCTCCCAATATCGTTTCTTCCTTGACAGGCAGAGGACAACTTATGAAAATCATCTTAAAACACATACACCTGCTTTTTTTAGCAATATTCGTTCTGCTCGCATATAAAATGCTGTTCGATTTTGCTTCTGTTGCAAGCTGGTTCAACGCAATCATAAACATTATCAGCCCGTTTCTTATCGGGTTTGTTGTTGCGTTCTGCATAAATATTCCCGTTTCGTGGCTTGAGCATAAAATACTTAAAATCAAGGTTAAATGGATACGCAAGTCCGCGCGGACCTTCAGTATCCTTTTTGTCTGCGCGGTGATTATTTCAATCATAGTCCTCGGCGTAAGACTGCTGATTCCGATGGTTTACAACAACGCGGTGCAGCTTGCGGGGCTTCTGCCTGTGTATTACGAGCAGGCACTTGACTATATCGGCGGGCTTCCCATTGCGGCGACGCTCGGCTTCGACGAGCAAATCACGGCTCTCAAGCAGGGTGAGAATCCGTTTGCGGGGGCTTTCGGAAGCTTCGATATTCCCGGCTTAGCCACAGACGTGGCGCAGGGGCTCTTCTCGGGCTTGTTCATGACGATTCTCACTATCGTTTCGACGGTTTACTTCCTGCTTGAATACAACCGCATGAGAGACTTTTTCAAGCGTTTAATCAGCGTAATCGGCTCAGAAAAAAGACAGGGCAGATTGCTCAAATACGTTCGCCTGATTGATTTAAGCTTCCGCAAATTCATCAGCTGTCAGGTGCTCGACTCAATTATCCTCGGGACAATCGTAACGATTGAATTTATGCTGCTCGGGTCGTCATACGCGCTGATTCTCGGCATGATGCTCGGCGTGCTGAATATTATTCCGTACTTCGGGTCAATCTTCGGCTCAATCATAGCGACGCTCATCATGATGTTCGACAGAGGGTGGGAAATCGGCGTTATCACTGCGATTATACTGCTGATTACACAGCAGATTGACGGAAACTTCATCAATCCTAAAATCATGGGAACCTCCTTTAAAATCAGCCCCGTCCTCGTAATCATCGCAATCACGGTAGGCGGAGCAATCGGCGGCGTCCCGGGAATGATTTTCGGCGTACCTACAGTGAATGTCCTGAAGACGCTCTTGGAGGAATATGTGGAGAAGAAAGAAAAGAAGAAAAATTCTCAGCCGGTTGAGATTGCACCGGCGAGTGATTAATTGAATACAGACAGCGTAAATAAAAACACTTGACTTTTTGTTATTGTTGTGTTATAATGGCGTTAGCAAATTAAACAATGAATGAGATTAGCATTGTATATCCAAAACGAAAACTTCGGGTGTGTAGACCCGAAGTTTTCATTTGCTGTTACATGGCTAATTGCCGCCGTTCTTTCCGTCTAACCATTTGCAAAGGTAGTGTGTAGCTACGCTCGCCATAACGGAAAGTAAGAATGAGATTAACATTTATGTATATCCCTCCCTTCGGTCGCGGTATAGGGGAGCGACAATAGTTACATTTTACCATTTTTGTCGAAAATTGTCAATAAAAAACGGCTTTTCAAAAGCCGTTTTTTATTTGCTGTCATTTAATCCTACGATATAATCTATGCTGACATTATAATATTTTGCGAGCTTTATAAGCATTGATATGGGAACTTCGCGAATTCCCCGTTCGTATCGGGCGTATACCTGCCGATTACATATGAGCATATCTGCGATTTCCTGTTGTGTTTTATCGTTATCAGTTCTTAAATCTCCGATTCTTTTGAAAAACATAATATAGCACCTCTTGACAATGGTACCATACGGTGCTATAATATCAAGTAAATGGTATCATATAGTACCATTAAATTGAAAAATAAACCTTTCGGAGGGACGACATGAAAACCCCCGACTCTCAATAATCGGGGGTTTCTTCTATAAATTCAAGATTTTCAAAAGCATAACGCAAGGACATATTTATTAGCTCGTTGCGCGAGCGGTTGCTTTTTAACGCCAGCTCTTCAAGCCTGTCGTTTGTTTCGCTTTCAATGCGTATAGTCATTGTAACAGAGCGCGTTGTGCGTGGTTTGACAATAAATTTTTCTTTCATAAAGCAATTACCTCTGATTTATATTATAATTGCTTTAATTATTTTATAAAAGAACACAAAATGCAAACATAAATGGTTGCTTTTTTGAATTTGGTGTGTTATAATAAAAAACAAGAATTTTAATTTAGGGGGACATCATGACTAAAAAACTTATAATCATTTTATTATTTGCAGGTTTTATCCTTGTTCCGTTTCTGCTTGAAACGCTCGATACAGATATAAATCCCAATTCTTTTCTTGTTTTTATTGTTTTGAATGCAATCATTGGTTCATTAGGTATGATTGTTAAAACTGTCAGCTTGACAGATAAGTTGCAAGAAAGTCATGAAAATTCTAATGCCTACGGCGTATCAACAGACGGACATGATGAAAAAGCAAGATTTAAAGCCAATTCAGTTCTTTTTATATGCGGAGCAATAATTATATATTGCGGTATAATTGTTCTTATGGGTTCCGGTGACATAATGCACGCCATTATCTTTATTGCTTTGGGTGTTGAGTTTGTTCTGTTCCCTCTTTATATGTATCCCACAAGAGTAGCAAGACGCTTTGAACATGAGCAAACAACGGCTATTGCGTGGTTGAACCTGCTTTTTGCGTATACGGTATTAGGTTGGGTTCTACTCTTAGTTTGGGCAAATTCCGCAAAAGCCAAGGAAATAAAGGTTTCCGCTAATGCTCCTGTAACACAAGTAATAAACACTTCCGATGCCGATGAATTAAAGAAATTTAAAGACTTGTTTGATACAGGAGTTATCACAGAAGAAGAATTTAATGCAAAGAAACAACAACTGTTAGGATTATAACAGCAAAACCCCCCCGACTTTCAGCAGTCGGGGGTTCTTCTATAAATTATAGCATAAAAAGACCGCTGTGCTAATACTTTTTTGTGAACTTTTCCGTGTTGACTTTTGCTGTCGATTGTGTTAAAATACTTAGAATATACTAAATACAGAAAAAATCTGCCCACTTGAGAAAGGAAACGAAATGGCAATCTACACACAAGACGTCTCCCGCACCTTCGGCGAATACCTGCTGATTCCCGGCTATACCTCGACGAAGCATATGCCCTCGAACGTTTCGCTCAAAACCCCGCTCGTAAAGTTCAGAAAAGGTAAAGAAGAGCCGTCATTATCACTTAATATCCCGCTCACTTCCGCGATTATGCAGTCTGTTTCAGATGATAACTTAGCTGTGGCTTTAGCGCGCGAGGGCGGGCTTTCGTTTATTTTCGGCTCACAGTCAATCGAGGACGAAGCGGACATGGTCGCCCGTGTGAAAGGCTACAAAGCAGGCTACGTCAGCAGTGATTCTAACCTGCGCGCAGATATGACGCTCAAAGATGTGCTAAGGCTTAAAGACAAAACAGGACATTCCACGATGGCTGTCACTGCGGACGGCACGGAGCATTCCGAGCTGCTCGGAATCGTCACCAGCCGCGACTACAGGGTTTCGCGCATGGCAATCGACGAGCCTGTAAGCAATTTCATGACGCCTTTTGACAAGCTTGTCACCGCTTCGGCTGATATTACGCTTTCGGAAGCCAATGATATAATTTGGGAGCATAAGCTTAACTCGCTTCCGCTTATAGACGCGAATAAACGTTTAAAATTCTTCGTTTTCCGCAAGGACTACGAACAGCATAAGGAGAACTTCAACGAGATTTTGGACGCTCAGAAACGCTATCTTGTCGGCGCGGGAATCAACAGCCGCGACTTTGAGGAGCGGGTTCCCGCCCTCGTAAAGGCAGGTGCAGACGCGCTTTGTATCGACAGCTCCGAGGGCTACACAGAATGGCAGAAAATCACGATTGACTGGGTGCGCAAGCAGTACGGCGACAGCGTGAAAATCGGTGCAGGCAACGTCGTTGACAAGGAAGGCTTCCGCTACTTGGCAGAAGCAGGCGCGGACTTCATAAAAGTCGGTATAGGCGGCGGCGCAATTTGCATTACCCGCGAGCAAAAAGGCATAGGCCGCGGACAAGCCAGCTCAATTATCGACGTTTCCGAAGCGCGCAACGAGTATTTCAAGGAAACAGGAATTTACATACCGCTCTGCTCAGACGGCGGCATTGTGCATGATTATCACATCACGCTTGCGCTCGCAATGGGCGCGGATTTCGTAATGCTCGGGCGGTACTTCGCGCGCTTTGACGAAGCCCCCGGCAACAAAATCATGCTCGGCGGAACTTACGTAAAGGAATATTGGGGCGAGGGCACGAACAGAGCCCGCAACTGGCAGCGTTACGACTTCGGAACGGGAACTCCCGGCTCTGAGCACCTCTCGTTTGAAGAGGGCGTGGACAGCTATGTGCCTTACGCAGGTCCGCTCAAGGACAACGTTGACCGCTCGCTTTCTAAGGTTCGCAGTACGATGTGCAACTGCGGCTGTCTTTCCATTCCCGAGCTGCAATCAAATGCAAAGCTGACGCTTGTTTCAAGCACAAGCATAGTTGAGGGCAGTTCGCACGATGTAATTCTGAAGGATAATTTGAGGAATACTAACTCGTAGGGTGCGACGCCTCGGCGCACCGAAACACGGCGTGCCGAGGGCGTCACGTCCTACACCGTAATTAATTCCCGAATTCTTTCAAACATAACCTCGCCGATTCCGCTGACCTCTTTCAGCTCGTGAATCGTCATGAACAAGCCGCTTTCTTCCCTGTAATCAATAATCCGCTGTCCGATTGCAGGTCCGATGCCCTGAAGCGTCATAAGCTCGTCAAGGCTCGCGGTGTTTATATTGACAAGCGAGGTTTTTGCAGGTTCAATCGGCGTTGACGTAGGGCGTGACGCCCCCGGCACGCCGGTATCCGCGTTTTCAACTACCGCCGGAATTACATTCACGTACACCGTTTCGGCTTCCCGCGCAAGGTAAACAAACACCGCGCAAGCGATGACAAAAATCAGCGAGATTAAAGGAAAAAATGCTTTTTTCAAATTAATCGCCTTCTTCCTCATCAAACTCAATAACGCCGTGCTTGGCTTCAAACTTTGCAATATAATTGCTGACAAGTTTTGTCATAAGCCAGTTCATAGACCTATCGTCATAGGACGCTACATAGTTGAGTTTATACATCATTTCGGGTGATACTCTCAAAGATAAATGCTTTATGTCCTTTTTCATTATACGCCTCCAATGTGAACTCACTGTGAATTTAATATGAATTCATTATAAAGGCATAAGTTGTAAAAGTGTAGTAAAAGCATTTGCGGTAAATGCATAAAAAAGAACTTGACAATTGAAATGATACGTGTTATAATGGTATCAATGCGAAAGCACAATTTAAGGTGAAAATCATTTTACAACCAAAGCGAATACCCCGAGGGACCAGCCTCGGGGTATTCATTTGGTTATTTGCTTGGTTATTCGCCGCCAAATTTCGTGTCTAACCATTTGCAGATATAATATGAAATTATCCCAGATATTACACCTGCCACGACAGAAATGATTAAGGTGATAATCATTATGTACAACCCTCCTTCCTGCGCCGGGATTTCCAGTATAGGGGGCGGCAATCATAATTATAACACTCCCGCCAAATTTTGTCAATTTTCGCATTTACTTTTGCTATATTTTATGCTATAATTTATTTAAAAACACTCAGGAGAAACAAATGTTCAAAATCGTTTCGGCAAGAGAAGCAATTGATAAAATCCCCGACGGCGCGCGGGTTGCTATTAACTCGTTTTTAGCGCTTTCCAACCCCGAAGAGCTCCACAAAGCCATTCACGAGCGGTTCATGGAAACAGGCTCGCCGAATAACCTGCGGCTCTTCTGTGCGGCGGGCTTCGGAGCGTGGGACGTGAACCGCTTTGCTGACCCTTATATAACAGCGGGCGCAGTCCGCGAGGTAATTGCGGGGCACTATAACAGTATGCCTGCCGCGATTAAAGCTGCGCTTGACGGGAAAATTGAAGCGTACTGCCTGCCTTTAGGCTTGCTGTCACAAGCAATCCGTGCAGCCGCTTCAGGTAAGGAGTGGTTCTTAAGCGAAGTAGGAATCGGCATTTACGCTGACCCGCGAGTCGGAAGCTGTGCGCTGAACTCTGTCTCGAAACAGCGAATCGCAGAAGTCCGCGAGTTTGAAGGCAAGGAATACCTGCTCTTTCATATTCCGAAAATCGACGTTGCGCTTATTAAAGGCACTACCGTTGACCCGAACGGCAATATTACATTCGAGAAGGAATATCTCACAGTGGACGCGCTTGCGCTTGCACAGGCGACCAAGCGCAACGGCGGGCGGGTAATCGTGCAGGTTGAGCGGGTCAGCCATAAGTTCTCGCGCCCGCGGAATGTGATTATACCCGGGATTTTAGTGGACGATGTTGTGGTTGTCGAGCCTGTTGTTGAAGCGGGCGAGTATAATCCCGCGCTTTCGGGTGATGTGCACGTTCCTGCGTCGCAGATGGATTATTACGTGAACAAGCTGTCTACGACTAAGTATAAAAAAGTGCAAAAGGATGATAACACCGCTGATATTATCGGCGAGCGCGCCGCGCACGAGCTTCAGGCGGGGCATATCGTGAACATCGGTATCGGGATTCCCGAAATGGTCGGCAAATACGCGTCAAAGCTGGGGATTCTCGGTGACATCGTAACTACGGTCGAAGCAGGCGGAATCGGCGGGCTTCCCGCGCCGGGCGTAGCCTTCGGCGCGACAATCGGCGCGGACATGGTTTGCGACATGGCGGCGCAGTTCGATTTTTACGATGGCGGCGGGCTTGACATCTGCTTCCTCGGCGGGCTCGAAGCCGATATGCAGGGCAACGTCAACGTGCATAAAATTGAGGGCGGTTATCCCGGAATCGGCGGCTTCGCGAACATCACGTTCGCCACTAAAACCATCGTTTTCTGCATGAGCTTTACTACAAAAGGCTTAATCGCCGCTAAAAAAGGCGACGGCATAAGCATAAAGCAAGAAGGCACGATAATTAAATTCAAGCGCGAAATCGCCGCAGTCAGCTTTTCGGGCGCGAACGCGATAAAGCGCGGTCAGCGGGTGCTTTACGTTACCGAGCGGTGCGTGTTTGAATTAACTGCAACAGGACTCAAATTAAAAGAAGTTTATAACGGAATTGACGAGAAAAAGCAGATTCGGGAGCTTTTGGATTTTGATGTGTAATGAAAAAAATTAAATTTATAATTAATGAGCTTTCAAGGCTCTACCCAAACCCTGTCTGCGCCTTGTTTTACGGCGCACCGCATGAACTGATGATTGCGGCGCGGCTGTCGGCGCAGTGCACGGACAAGCGCGTGAATCTTGTTACGCCCGCGCTTTTTGCGCGGTTTACGAGTGTTAATGATTTCGCGGAAGCCGAGGTCAGCGAAGTCGAAAGCTTCGTGCGTTCCTGCGGGCTTTACAAGACTAAAGCGAGCGATATTGTGAATATGTGCAGGATACTGCGCGACGATTTCGGCGGAATCATTCCCGATAGTATAGATGAATTGCTGAAGCTTCCCGGAATCGGCAGAAAGACCGCAAACCTGCTCATAGGCACGCTTTACGGGAAACCCGCTGTCGTGACCGATACGCACGTAATTAGGCTGTCTAACCGCTTGGGTCTTGTGAAGTCCGAGAATCCTGTCAAAGTCGAAAACGCGCTCAGGAAGCTTGTCCCCGAGCGTGAGCAGATGAATTTTTGTCACCGCTTAGTCTTTTTCGGACGGGACACCTGCAAGGCGCAGAAGCCCGCTTGCGGGAACTGCGTTTTGAAAAACATTTGCACTTTATCATAATTTTCAAAAAACTTGCAATTGCAAGTTTTTTATGTTATAATAACTCTATATGCAATACAGGGAGCGAAATTATGTTCACCGAAACCGTAAGTCTGTGGCAATACTTAGAAGAAAACGCAGCTTCTGAAGAAAATAAGCCTGTCGTAATCTACGGCATGGGCAACGGCGCGGATAAAATCCTCGCTGTTATGGAGAAGCGCGGGCTCGCGCCTGCGGCGTTCATGGCGAGTGATGAGTTCGTGCGGGGTCATTCTTTCCGCGGCTTTGAAGTGAAGAAGCTCGACGACATAGAAAGACAATACAGCGATTTTATTATTCTCGTCGCCTTCGGGACGAATCGCCCTGAGGTGCTTGAAAAGCTTTACGCGCTTTCGGAGCGTCATGAGGTCTACGCGCCTGATGTTCCTGTCTACGGCGACGTGCTTGAAAATCTGTTCGACGAGAAGTACGTGGTTGAAAGCTTCGGCAAAATCAAGGAAGTCCGTGAGCTTTTCGCGGACGAGCAGTCTAAGGAAATCTTCGACAGGCTGATTGACTATAAAATAAGCGGCAAGCTTGAGCCGCTCCGTGCTACGGCTTCCGCGCGGGAGGACGGGCTCGGCTTGCTGAACATAAAACGCGACGAAAGCGAAGTCTTCTTCGACTTTGGGGCTTATGACGGCGACACCGCGCAGGAATTCGCCGAGTACACAGGCGGGAGCTATAATAAAATCTACGCGTTTGAGCCCGATTTCCGAAGCTTTTGCAAGCTTCGGCGCAGGCATTATTTAATTGAGCCTGTAAAGCTTGAAGCGGTTAACGCCGCCGCTTACGACAAGGACGGCGAGGAAAGCTTCTCGCACGCGGGCGGGCGGCAGTCGTCGGTGCTCGGCGTGCTGACTAAGGATAAAAAAATCAAAACGATAAAAACCGATACGTTTTGCGAGAAAAAGAAGGTCAAGCCGACGCTTATAAAAATAGATGTTGAGGGGTGCGAAAGGCAGGCGATTCTCGGGGCTGAGGCGACCTTGAAAAAGCACAAGCCGAAGCTTATACTTTCGCTCTATCACCGAACCGAAGACCTACTTGAGCTGCCGCTTCTGCTTAAAAAAATAAACAGCAGATACAAAATGTATCTGCGGCGGCATGAATATATTCCCGCGTGGGATATTAACTTATACTGTGTTTAGTAGGGCGAAAGGAATGAAAATATGAGAAGAATTGTTTTTATTATGCTGATTGTGGCGGTTGTCGCTGTGGTGGGGTTGTATACCTTCCTTGAATACAGGGTCAACAGCATCGTTTATGTAGGCGGGAACTGGGAAGTGCGCGCACACGGGCGGGAGTATGTAATGCGCCGTCTGTATAATTCGGGCGTTGACATTGACGCTTTCCGCGAGCGGGTAGAGCCGCTGCTGATTAACGCGGAGTTCACCGAGGAGGAGTTCAACGAATGGGCGTTGTATTCGGGCGAACCTGAGCTGTATCTCGCCTTTCATTACAGCGTTTATCCCGACTCCTACAGCAATTTCAGCATGAGCGCGGACAGCACGATATTGAATCTCTTCGGCGAGGGCGACGCGTTCTTCGTTCTTTCCGCGAGAATAAATCAGGAGTCCGCAATCGGACAGGAAAACTTTGATTTCATATTATCGGACTTATATCTTGAAGTAACTACTGACGGACCGCAGATTTATCTGCTTAGCGACGAGTTCCAAAGCACGGGCGGAACAGGCGAAAGATTCCCCGGTGCGCCGACGATTAAAAGCGAAGACGGGCGTTCGCTCGCGGCAGAGCTCGGCGATACTCACGATTATTCGTTCCACGTAGCGGGGACAGGCACAGTCACGCTCAAATATACATACAGCGTAGCCACGAGCAATATTTTCTCGAGAACCATGCTTGAAAAGCAGCTTCTGATAGTCAATGTTAATATTTCAATGCTTCCGGACGGTGATTATGTGTTGGAATACAGCTATGAGCCGTTTGCGACGCTGGAGGAATTCTTAGGTTAATTATTTTTCACAGCAATCCCAATATTTCTCTTTTTCATGAGTCGCAGGGCGGCTCATGAGTGCTTTTAAAGCGTTTTCGGGCTTCACGCCCTCGAAAAGAATCTTGCAAAGCTGTTCAATTATCGGCACTTCAACGCTATGCATTTCCGCGAGCTCAAGTGCGGTTTTCGCACTGCAATAACCCTCGACAGTCCCGACCTTTTCTACTGTCTCCGCGGCTGACAACCCGCCGCCGATTAATTTACCTGCGCGGTGATTCCGCGACAGCTCCGAGGTGCAGGTCACGATTAAGTCGCCGACTCCCGCGAGCCCCGTGAACGTCTGCCAACGCGCGCCGAGCGCAACGCTGAGCCTTGTAATTTCTGCTAAGCCGCGAGTCATGATTGCGGCTATTGTGTTGTCGCCGAGCCCCATTCCGAGCGCGATTCCGCAACAGAGCGCAATTATATTTTTGAGCGCGCCGCCAAGCTCACAGCCGGTTACATCGTCCGAAAGATAAATCCGCAGGCTCTCGCTTTGGAGCGTGTCCTGAATGAAGTATGCAGAGGTTTGAAACCCGCAGTTGCAGGCGCAGACGACAGTCGTCGGAACGCCGCGCCCGACCTCCTCCGCGTGGCAAGGTCCCGTCAGAACCGCAATAGGATTGTTCGGAATCACCTCGCTGATTACCTCCGACTGCCGCTTCTTCGTGCCGCGCTCAAAGCCTTTCCCGACGCTCAAAAGTATCGTGTTCGGCGAAATAAACTGGGCGGCTTTTTGTGCAGTTTGGCGCACAAAGTCCGACGGAATTGCGAACACTAAAATTTCGCAGTCTCTAATTGCACTTATGTCCGCCGTAAAATTAATCTCCGGCGGTAATTTTACGCCCGGCAGAAGCTTTTTGCTTTCGCCGTCGCGCTTTATTGCATCTATTTCGTCCTGAAACGCCGTCCATGCGGTGACGTCATGCCCGCTTTTGCACCATAACGCCGCCAAAGCCGCACCGAATCCGCAACCCAGTATTGCTATTTTAGCCATGTTTGCCTCCGTAGGGAACGCATTTATGCGTTCCGCAGATTTTATCGGAACGCATAAATGCGTTCCCTACTTTTTACGTTCGCTCTGCCCTAATTTCTTCTCGTTTTTATTTATTAATCGTTTTATGTTCGCTCTGTGCATAAAAATTAAAATCAGCGCGATTATTCCCGTGAAAATCGTGCCTATGTACCAGTGATTATTATGCCAGACGAAAACCCCGATAAGCCAAGTAAATACTACATACGCAACCGCCGCGATTATAGAACCCAGCGAGACATATTTCGTCACCGCTACTATTAAAATGAACACGATGAGCGCAAGCAAAGGCGGAAGCCAGCCGATTGTCATGCCTGTCGCGACTGTGACAAGCACAGCCTTGCCGCCCTTGAACTTGTAATAAAGCGGAAAGCAATGCCCTAAAACCGCCGACAGCGAGCCAAGCCACGCACAAAAAAAAGTATATGTTTCAATATTTTCAAGCGTGTATTCGGGTTGCAAAATTTTGGGATATGGCATCATAAGATGGCAGAATAATTTAATTAATAAAATCGCCGCCACGCCTTTAAGCACATCGCCGAGCAGAACGAAAATAGCTGCGGTTTTGCCTTGTGTCCGCAGTACGTTCGTAAGCCCTGCGCTTCCCGAGCCAAGCTTACGAATATCCTCGCCGCTTTTGATTTTTGTGACGATTATCGCGGGGTTAATACTGCAAATCAGATACGGC
Organism: Oscillospiraceae bacterium; assembly: GCA_009781425.1. Lineage (GTDB taxonomy): Bacteria > Bacillota > Clostridia > Oscillospirales > Ruminococcaceae > Ruminiclostridium_E. Next base: position 3,271 of record WQYC01000033.1, on the reverse strand, counting down.
ACGATTATTGCAAATGCGATACATATAAAAAGCATATAACCTCCATGTAGGGAACGCATTTATGCGTTCCGTTTTTGCGTGTTTAGTTTTTTGTTCCGTTTTTTGCGGAACGCCATGTAAGGTGTGTCCGATTTTTGCGGAACGGATAAATCCGTTCCTTACTCCCCGCGTTCGCGCGGAATTATTACAATCGGCGTGCCGTCCATTGAAAACGTCTCGCGGATTTGATTTTCAATATACCGCTGATATGAAAAATGAAACAAATCAAGCTTATTGCAGAAAATCACGAACGTCGGCGGCTTTACGCTTGCCTGCGTGATATAAAACAGCTTTAACCTTTTTCCTTTGTCTGTCGGCGGCTGAACCCGCGCAGTCGCGACAGCAAGCATATCGTTGAGCAGACCTGTTGAGATTCGGCGTGCGTTCTGCTCGCTTGTGTACTTTATAAGCTCAAAAAGCTTGTCGATTCGCTGTCCTGTTTTCGCCGAAATAAAAACGAACGGCACATATTTCATGAACGAGAAATCCTTTTCAAGCTTTTCGGTGAACTCCTTCATGGTTTTGTCGTTTTTCTCGATTAAATCCCACTTGTTTACAGCGATTACGCTTGCTTTGCCCTTATCGTGAGCGTAACCTGCGACCTTTGAGTCCTGCTCGGTGAAGCCCTCAACAGCGTCAATCATCATCACGCAGACGTCAGCGCGGTCAACCGCCATGAGCGCGCGCAAAACGCTGAATTTTTCGACGTTTTCGCCGCTTCTTACCTTGCTCTTGCGCCGCAAGCCTGCAGTGTCGATTAAAACGTATTTCTCACCTTTAAACTCAACAGGCGTGTCGATTGCGTCGCGGGTTGTTCCCGCGATTTCCGAGACGATTACGCGGTTTGTGCCTGCGATTTTATTGACAAGCGAGGATTTCCCTGCGTTGGGCTTGCCGATTATGGCTATGTGGGTTATATCCGGGTCGTCGGGGACGCCGCCCCCTACAGGAAAATGTTTTATAACCTCGTCAAGCAAGTCGCCCGTGCCGTGCCCGTGAACCGACGAAACGGGGAACGGCTCACCCAAGCCTAAGTTATAAAACTCGTATAATTCGGGCGGATTATCGCCCACGTTGTCGCATTTATTCACACAAAGCACAATCGGCTTCCCACTTTTTTGCAGGATTACAGCGACTTCGCTGTCGCCCGCAGTCACGCCGCTTTTAATATCAACCACAAAAATAATCACGTCAGCGGTGTCTATGGCAAGCTGTGCCTGCGCCCGCATTTCAGACATGATTTCGTCCTTTGAATCCTCGATTCCGCCCGTGTCAACGAGCATGAACTCGCGACCGAGCCATTCGGTTTTGCCGTAAATTCTGTCGCGCGTAACACCGGGCGCATCGTCAACTATAGACGTGCGCTTGCCTGTAAGCTTATTAAAAAGCGTGGATTTGCCTACGTTTGGGCGTCCTACGATTGCTGCTAAAGCCATAATTTTAATCCTTTATTGCGTTATATAATTCCGCGCCGTCCACTTCAACCACGCGAACCTTGATTCCAAGCGCGTTTTCAACTTCGCTGACAGTTACGTCGTCTAAAAAAACATCTTCGCCACTTCTTAACATCGTCTCGGGAATCAAAAGCTCCTCGCCAAGGTCTTTTGATTTTAACTGGTTTATTAAGTCCTGCCCTGTAATCAGCCCTGCGACTGTGACCGAGTGTCCGAAGAAGTCGTTTTTAATTGCATGAACCTGCACGCTTGCGCCGACAAGCTTCTTGATGAAAGGCGCGGCTGAAACACCGGTGGCGATGGATTTGCGTTTGTAGGGGACGATGGTAATCGTCCCGTTATCGGGCGGATTGCCATCCGCCCCTACGTATTCTTCTTCCAAAAGCCTTAACATTCCCACGCCGTTCTCGTACTGCGGGAAATCGCCGTAATGCTCGTAAGGCGGCAATTCCCGCTCGGCAAGCAGATAAAGCTCATCGGAAGCATAAACATTTTCATGCTTTTCGATAATTTCAAGCGCGGCTTGCGCGCTTTCTTTGCTGAAAGGCAGGAGCGGCGTTAAATTCTCGCGGAACTTAGTAAGCCCGACGGGAACGCAGGCAATGCTGTTAACGTTCAGCGCGGTTAAATCCGCAAGCGTCTGCGCTAAAGCCGCGCCGTCATTGACTTCGGGGCAGATTACGACCTGACAGTTCAAATTTACACCTGCGCGCGCCATTGCATACAAATGCTCTAACGCTTCACCGGCGTTTTTATTGCCGAGCATACGTGTACGTAAAGCTTTGTCCGTTGTGTGAACCGAAACGTTCACGGACAGCTTCATATTAATTATACGCGTGACATCGCGCTCTGTCAAGTTTGTGAGCGAAATATAATTCCCTTGCAAAAATGACAGCCGTGAGTCGTCGTCCTTGAAATACAGCGTTTCGCGCAGGTTTTTCGGCAACTGGTCGATAAAACAGAACACACACTTGTTCTTGCAGTTTTTCTGCTCGTCCATAAGAAACGTCTCGAACTCTAACCCGAACTCGTCACCATAGAACATATAATCGAGCACGTCGTTGATTTTATGATTGTCAATCGAAACAAGTCTGCTCCCTGCTTTGATTCCCGCTTTGTCAGCGGGCGAATTTTTAATTACATTTATAATTTTCATGTTGTTTTGTAGGGAACGCATTAATGCGTTCCGATAAAATTGCAATCCCCCGACGGAACGGATAAATCCGTTCCCTACGCATAATATTAGGGCGCGAAACGCGCCCTAAATTGTTTTGTTATTACGCTTCTTCCTGCGCGATTATTTCCCTGCCCTTATAGAATCCGCATGAGCGGCATACTCTGTGCGGGGCTTTCAGCTCGCCGCATTTAGTACAGCGGGAAAAAGCGGGCGCTTCGAGCTTCCACACCTGCGAACGTCTTTTGTCGCGGCGCGTGCGCGAAACCTTCCTTTTTGGTACTGCCATTTCTTTATCACTCCCAACGTCAGAACGTATGCCCGTTTGACGGGCGCTAACGATTATTATAACACAGAGAAAAGCTCTTGTCAAGAATATTTACAAATATTTTTTAACGGGCTCCGGCATTTCGTTTATATCGCAGGAAATAGTGAATGTAACGCAGGTAGAATCAGTGATTTCGGCGATTCTGTCAAGTAACGCGCCGACCTGCTCTAAGTCTCTGCCGACGATTCTGAGCAGACCGTCAACAAAAATATCTGTGCAGTCGTAGTCAGAAGCGAGTATTCCCGCAATAAAGCCGTGCATATCGTCGTAGCCTTT
>WQYC01000032.1 GCA_009781425.1 Oscillospiraceae bacterium | reverse complement strand
TTATTTTCACATCGGGAGAACAAGAGTTCTACAGTGAAAAAGGCTTCGTAAACGAGCCGCAACGCTGCAAAGCGTGCCGTGACGCTAAAAAATCGGCGTCCAGAAACAAGGAAACCTTTATCGCTACCTGCGCTGACTGCGGCGGCGAAGCGAAGATTCCTTTCAACCCCCGCGATGACAGGCCCGTTTACTGCAGCGAATGCTTCGCAAAACAAAGAGCATAATCCTTGTACCGCAAAGAGTCCAACTGGGTTTTACTGACCTGCGAAACAACGCAAAAGGTTTTCCCGTATTAAGACTTGAGCACAAAATGAACCCCTCTCAATGAGAGGGGTTTTTTCTTTATGTATTCTTATTCGACATGAAAAAAATGATTTTTGCGTTATAATAAACTTATATAATTTTAAGGGGGTTGACATCTTTGTTTAAAAATGGTAAAATATTACTATATTCGACAATTTATTTATTTATTTTATTTTTAATTTTTGATTTTATAAAAAGAAGGGGGCGGAAAGAAATGCCGACATTAACAATGAGAAATGATAATTTAACCATTTTAAAGGAAATGGAGAAATCGTTTGCAGATTTTAAGAGCCTCCCGGAACACGAGCAAAAAATAATTGCCAACAAAAGCCTCACAGAAGCCGGTATTCTTGATAAAAAGGGATATATTTCAAAAATTTACCGCAATTTAGGTGATTAAAATGCATCCCAGATTATCAAATTTAGTTTTAGGTTATCACGGTTGTAATAAAAGCACTTTTGACAATGTTATACGTAAACATCAGCAGCTTAAAAAAAGCGAAAATCCTTATGATTGGCTAGGGCATGGGATTTATTTTTGGGAAAATAATCCAAATAGAGCGTTAGAATGGGCAAAGGAAACTGCAAAGCGTAAGGGTTTAGATGTAAAAGATGTTGCTGTTGTCGGAGCGGTTTTAGATTTAGGCGTATGTCTTAATCTAACTGACAATTACAGTTTAGAGCTCGTAAAAAAATCCTATGAAATGTACAGTGCTTTTCACCATTTTATTGACAAAAAACTTCCTAAAAATAAAGTCCTTGATGAAAGCTCTAACTATTTATTAAGAGATTTAGATTGCGCTGTTATTGAGTTTTTACATAGCACCTTACGTAAATTAAATCAAGAACCTTTTGACTCCGTCAGAGGGGTTTTCGTTGAAGGTGAAGAATTATACCCAACATCAGGATTCAGAGAAAAAACTCATATTCAGTTATGTGTTATTAATCCGAAATGCATAAGAGGTTATTTTTCTCCCCCAAAAACTTAAAACTAAAAACCGAGCGGTTATTACCGCTCGGTTTTCCTTTATTAAAACTTAATTCTCTCCTCAATATAAGCTCGAACCTCATCAACTTCAATCCGCACCTGCTCCATGCTGTCGCGCTCGCGCACGGTGACTTTACCGTCCTCGGGTGTCTCGAAGTCCACCGTCACGCAGAACGGCGTGCCGATTTCGTCCTGTCTGCGGTAGCGTTTGCCGATGTTGCCCGCCTCGTCATAGTCGCACATGAACGACTTGCACAGCTCTGCATAAACATCGCCGGCTTTGTCGCCGAGCTTTTTTGATAAAGGCAGAACCGCCGCCTTGAACGGCGCAAGATACGGGTGAAAACGCAGAACAGTACGAACTGTGCCGTCGTCTAAGCTTTCCTCGTCGTAAGCGTCAGTCAGAGCCGCAAGCAGCAGCCGCTCAACGCCTAAGCTCGGCTCGACAACGTAGGGAATGTATTTTTCGTTAGTTTCGGGGTCGAAGTATTCGAGGCTCTTGCCCGATTCGTTGATATGCTGTTTTAAGTCGTAGTCGGTTCTGTCGGCGATTCCCCAGAGCTCGCCCCAGCCGAACGGATAGAGATATTCAAAGTCTGTCGTTGCCTTTGAATAGAAGCTAAGCTCCTCGGCGGTGTGGTCGCGCAGGCGCAGATTCTCTTCCTTTAAGCCGAGCGAAAGCAGCCAGTTTTTGCAAAAGTCCTTCCAGTAATTGAACCATTCTAAGTCTGTGTCGGGCTTGCAGAAAAATTCAAGCTCCATCTGCTCAAACTCGCGCACACGGAAGATAAACTTGCCGGGGGTCACTTCGTTTCGGAACGATTTCCCGATTTGCGCTACGCCGAAGGGTATTTTCTTGCGCGTTGTGCGCGCAATATTTGCGAAGTTCACGAATATCCCCTGCGCTGTTTCGGGGCGCAGATAAATTTCAGAGGCGGTTTCCTCGTCAATGCCTTGGAAAGTCTTGAACATGAGATTAAACTTTTTTATTTCGGTGAAATCAAGCTTGCCGCAGTCGGGGCAGGCGATTTTCTTTTCGGCGATATAATCCTCAAGCTGCTTGTTTTCCCAGCCTGCGGTTAAAGTCCCGTCGAAGTCTTCAATAAGATTGTCGGCACGGTGGCGAGTTTTACAGCCCTTGCAGGAAATCAGCGGGTCAGAAAAGCCCGCAAGATGCCCCGAAGCAACCCAGGTTTGCGGATTCATCAGAATCGCGCTGTCAAGTCCGACGTTGTACTTGCTCTCCTGCACGAATTTTTTCAGCCAGGCTTTTTTTATGTTGGCTTTGAGCTCAGTGCCGAGCGGGCCGTAGTCCCAGGTGTTCGCCAGTCCGCCGTAAATCTCGCTCCCCGCGAAGATGAAGCCGCGCCCCTTGCATAAGGCAATCAGCTTATCCATTGTTTTTTCGGTGTTTTTCATTTTTGTCTCCTGTTATTTTATTTTTACCGCCTTTTCGGGTCGTCTGAACGCCCCACAAGATAATCTACCGACACATCAAAATAATCGGCAAGCATGACGGTTTTAGAAGTCTGCGGGTCAACCTTTCCCGCTTCATATTTTCTATAATTTCTTTCCGCAATACCAAGTATTTCGGCTACATCTTTTTGATATACATTTTTCGCTTTTCGCAGTTTTTTTAATCTTTCTGCTGAAATAACCATAAAAATTCTCCAAAACACTTGACAGGATTATATAAATCCTGTATAATACATTTATAGGATTTATATAATCCTATAAGAAAGGAATTAACACTATGAACGATATACTTGACGAGATTTATAATTCTATTGACGAAAGATTTACGCAGGATATTAATTTGCAAAGAAGAGGTAAGATTTGCGAGGATTTGCTTAACCTCCTTGATGAAGAAGGAAAAACATTGTTTAGAGAATATGATGAAGCCTTAGGTGATTATTTTATTGAAATGTGCCGAAATGACTTCAAGTGCGGTTTTCGTTATGGTTTTCGTCATGTTTTTAAGCTATTGCTGCATGATTAAGAAATTCGTTCTTTAACAGTAGAATTTTAGTTTTGACTTCTCGAAATATTCTTTCCATCTTTTACATATATAGGCATGGTTATCAGTGATTACGTCTATAACTTCATTCAAGTCTTTATTTGGTATTCTGCTCTTTTTAGCAACAACAGCACCGCCTGACTTTGTAAGCCATATTTTTGTTGAATTAGGAGAAATAGTTCCTCTGCTGACGTGAACATGAATCGCTTCATTGTTCTCGTTTGACCAGAAAAACACAATATAGTTACCAATGCGAATTAGTTTTGGCAATGTCTAATCCTCCCATTTCAGCATATCTGAAAAACGAGTGAGCCGCCCTTCTAAGCAATTTTTCGAAATCTTTTATTTCTTCGTCACTATATCCAATCCTTTCAGTCTGTTTATAAGACGGAAGAAGATAAGTTACCGAATCAAAGCCATAAGGCTTCGGGCGTTCAAAATGAACCTTGACACATTTATCCTCACCTTTCCCCATTAGGTGCGAGTGAGTAATCAGCGTTTCGTCCGCCAAGGTTATATAAGGATACATCATAATCAAACCTCCACAGGCATAACCCAACCCATATCATCAGCAAGCTTCCCGTACTGAATCCCCGTCAGCGTATCGTAAAGCTTCGCGGAAACCTCGCCGATTTTATTATCGTTGATTTTCATTTCCGTTTCGCCCCACTTCAAAAGCCCTACAGGTGAAATCACCGCCGCTGTGCCTGTTCCGAAGACCTCCTTCAGCGCGCCGCTCTTGTATGCTTCTGCGATTTCGTCTATGGAAATTTTGCGCTCGCTGACCTTCATGCCCCACTTTTGGCAAAGCTCAATTACGGATTTTCTTGTAATGCCGCCGAGAATCGAGCCCGAAAGCTCGGGCGTAATTACCTCGTTGTCACCCAGCACGAAGAAAATATTCATCGCGCCGACTTCTTCAATATATTTGCGCTCAATCCCGTCAAGCCAAAGCACCTGCGCCAAGCCCTGCTTCTGCGCCTCTACCTGCCCTGCAAGCGACGCCGCGTAGTTACCGCCTGTTTTGGTGTAGCCCGGACCACCGCGCACCGCGCGCACGAAGCTCTCCTCGACGTAGATTCCAACAGGGTTTAAGCCTGTCGCGTAATAGGGACCCGAAGGCGATGTGATAATTATAAACATATATTCCTCGCCCGGGCGCACGCCGACGAACGGGTCGCAGGCGAACACGAACGGACGCACGTAAAGACTCGCGCCGTCGCTGTGCGGAACCCAGTCTTTATCAAGCTTTATAAGCTGTTTTAAGCCCTCTAAAGCCACGTCCTCGGGAATTTCGGGAATAACTAAGCGCGAGCCCGAAAGGTTCATGCGCTTGAAGTTTTCTTCGGGTCTGAAAAGCTGAATTTTATCACCCTCGACACGATAAGCCTTCATGCCCTCGAAAATCGTCTGCGAGTAGTGCAGAACCATAGCGGCGGGGGAAAGCGCAATGTCGTCAAAAGGCACTATGCGGGCGTCATGCCAGTCCTGCCCTTGTTTGTAGTTCATGACGAACATATGGTCGCTGAAGATGCGCCCGAAGCCGAGCGTGCTGTCATCGGTAGGAATCGGCTTGGGATTAGTGGTTTTTGTTATTTTTATGTTCATGGTTTTTATGTCCTTTCTTTTGGTTTTTATATTATAGCATAAATTTGTTAATCTTGCAAGAGGTTATAATAATCCTCATAAAGCATAATCTTATTTTCTAATGCTGCAATAGCTTCAATACTTAAAATATCTAAAGCTTTAAATTTTGGAATCATATTAGTTAATTCTTCCGGTGTTATATCTGCTTCGCTGTATGCTTCGTGATTATTATAATAAATCCAGTGCGGTGTATAGTTAAAATTGTTTTTGAAAAGACCGTAATCTGTGCGTGAATCGAAGAAATGCCAATAACTTCCCACGCGATTTGTCCAATAGTTTTCAAAAGCAAGCGGCATATCGAAATCACGTTCATATCCGCAAAGCTCCATAACACAAATGTCGCCATTGAAATAATCATAAAATTTCTGTTGGATTACGTCTTTAAAATGAGGGAAAGCAAAACCATAATTAAGACCATCTTCAAAAGCAATAAAACCATTTAATTCTTTTATAACAAATGTCATATCATCTTTTGTTATATCGTGTGCTTTGTAATCTTCGGGGGAAGCATAGAAAAACCACCCTATAGCATAGAGTTTATCATGTTTTATTAATGGCAGAGGAGGCCAGCTCTCACCCATTCTAAATAGCGCAACAATATCTTCTTTGTTTCTCGTTGCTAAAGCAGTTATTTCTTCTTCAGAATATATATGCTTTGTGTACATTACCCCGCCATCACCAAACTCATTCCATTTTAAAAGTGCTTCTCTGACTTGTTGTTCAGATAAATCAAAATCACTTATAAACGAAACAAGATTAATAAATTCGTTGAAATCGGTATATAGAGCCCTAATTTCACGAACAGCATGAATACCATGCCAGTTTTCAAAAAAATCTTTTGACAGGTATTTGTTTTGCCAGTTTTCATACTCATTTTCATCAACGAGTTCAATAAATTCATCAGTAACATTTAATGTGAGCCAAAAAGCGTAGGAATTAATTACAGTTGAACGCCATGCACCGTCTAAAAATGCATATATTTCTAATAAAGCCTCGCCTCTGTCTTCTGTAGTGTTTACATCATAGTGATGCGGAAGACGCTCTCTGCTTGTTATTTCCGGTTCGTGGTCGTCAACCACCCCGTCCGGCTGCGCCGTCCACCCCTCCTCAGAGGGGAATTCGTTGTCCTCTACATCAAGTTCATTCCCCTCCTGTGGAGGGGTGTCGCCGACAGGCGGCGGGGTGGTTAAAGCTTCCGCAATTTCAATTTCACCCCCGCACGCCGTAAGTCCGATTAGAATTATGGCTGTGAGTAAAAAGGCTGATAGTTTTTTCATGCTGTTTCCCTTTTTAAGTTTATTTTGTCTTTTATATTTTAGCATAAATGTGCAGACTTTGCAAGTTTTTTCGCAGTAGTTGACATTTCCGCAAATTTTTGTTATACTGTTATCGTTAATCAATTGTACATTGTCAATTGTCAATTGTCAATTGTCAATTGAAATTGCCCCCTTAGTTAAATGGATATAATAGTTCCCTCCTAAGGAATAGTTGTGCGTTCGATTCGCGCAGGGGGTGGCGGGCTTTTTAGCGAAATGTTTCTGCATAATTATCGGCACGCTTTTCAAAAGCGCGCCGATTTTTTATTCTACTTCGCCACCTGCACCACCGGCTCTGTCGTCAGCTTCCTTATCACCTGATTTGAAACCAAGAAGCCCTCGCGCGTTATCGCGATGCCCTTATCGGAAATCCGCAGATAATCCGGCGGCACTAACCTGCACCTTTTCATCATGGCTTCTTTTTTGAGCCCGAACCTCTCGCACTCCGCGAAGGTCAGCCCCTCTGTCAGCCGCAGCTTGAGCATTGCGTAGCTCTCGAAGGTAATCTCCTCGCTCTCGGTTGTGATTACGTTTTGCACATTCGACTTCGCGAATTCTTTTATATCGCTCATCACAAAGAACCTTTCTCCGTCGTAGAAAGAGTGAGCCGCCGTGCCGATTCCGAGGTACTCCGCGCTTGTCCAGTATTTGAGGTTGTGTTTACACTCATAGCCCGCTTTGGAGAAGTTACTGATTTCATACTGTGCAAAGCCGTGCTTTTCGAGCTCCTCGCCGCACGCTAAGTAAATCTGCGCTGTTACGTTCTCGTCGGGAAACTTATGATTCATTCCCGCGAAAGGCGTGTTCGGCTCGATTTTCAGCATATACGCAGAAACGTGCGTAATGCCGAGCCCCGCGATTACTTTTATGCTACGCCGCACGCTGTCGGGCGTCTGCCCGGGAATCCCGAGCATAAGGTCAACCGAAACATTTTTAAAACCGCACTCTAATGCAAGCTTTATGGAATTTGTCGCGTCTTCTGACGTATGTACCCGCCCCAAGGCGCGAAGCTCTGCGTTTGAGAAGGATTGCACCCCCACGGAAAGCCGATTAACGCCGCTGTTTTTCATTGACAGCAATGAATCTCTTGTGAGGGTGTTCGGGTTGGCTTCTACGGTAATTTCAGCGTCGTCGGTGAATTTGAGCTTACCCATTATGCGGCAGACGTCCCACCACGCCGCCGAGGGCGTGCCGCCGCCGAAGTATATCGTGTCGAAGCGTTCCTTGTAAAACTCTGCGTTTCTGATAACCGCGTCTGCGTAAGAATAAGACGCGCGGCTGTCGTAGGGCGCGGAGAAAAAGTCGCAGTAGGGGCACTTCTGCAGGCAGAAGGGTATGTGAATGTAAAGTCCGAGGCTCATGGCTTTTTCTCCTTTTTGTTTTTCAGTTACCAGATAAAAGATACATCGTATTTATGAATGTTTTCGTCAGCGGTTAAAATCGTCATGTTTTCTGCTTTTGCCGTGGCGACGAGCAGGCGGTCAAAAGGGTCTTTGTGGTTGTCAATGAATGGTAAATCCATTAATGTGATAATATGTTGTTCTGTCATCGGCAAAATGAAAAACTCATATTCTTCTATTAATCTGCATAAATTCATAAATCCGCCTTCAAACGGAAGCTTACCTTTACTGTGTTTAATTAAAAACTCCCAAAGAGAAACAGTGCTAACATATCTTGCGGTATCTTCATTAAGCAAAATATTCTTAACCGTTTCACTGAGTTTATTTGAGCCTTCAAAACACCACAAAAAAGTGTGAGTATCAAGTAAATATTTCATTACATATACTCCTCGAATTCTTCAAGCGGTTCGTCAAAATCATCGGGTACAGACATTTTTCCTTTCATGCAACCAAACATAGTTTCCCTTGCAGTTTTAAATGCCAACCCTTTAGGATAAATTACTTCGTCCAATACTGTAATTAAAAGCTTCCGCCCTTCTGGTATAGACGGATTTCCGAGTGGTAAAATATAACCGTTTCCGGAATAATAACCTTCAAATGATAACATAATGCCCTCCTACATATCAAGTATCCAACTTCAACACTGCCATAAACGCCTCCGGCGGCACTTCCACCGAGCCTAACTGGCGCATCTTCTTCTTACCCTCTTTTTGCTTTTCGAGTAGCTTTTTCTTTCTCGTTATATCCCCGCCGTAGCATTTCGCGAGTACGTCTTTTCTCATAGCCTTAACAGTTTCGCGGGCGATTATTTTCCCGCCGATTGCCGCCTGAATAGGCACCTCGAACAACTGGCGCGGAATATTATCTTTCAGCTTTTCGGCGATTCTGCGTCCTCTTGTATACGCCTTATCTACGTGCACAATAAACGACAGCGCGTCTACGACTTCTGCATTTAACAGTATATCAAGCTTGATTAATTTAGACGGCACAAAGCCGCTGATTTCATAGTCAAAGCTCGCGTAGCCGCGGGTTTTGGACTTGAGCAAATCGAAAAAGTCGTAAACAATTTCGTTGAGCGGCAGGTCGAAATTCATGTCTACCCGCTTTTCGTCAAGATATTTCATGTCCTTGAAAACTCCGCGCCGCTCTATGCTTATTTCCATAATCGCGCCGATATACTCGGCAGGTGCAATTATGTGCGAGTCGGTCATAGGCTCGAACGCCTGTGCGATTTCAGTCGGGTTCGGGTAATTCGCGGGGTTGTCGATTTTTACGATTTCGCCGCTTGTCAGCTCAATTTCATAGATAACAGACGGCGCAGTGGTGATTAAGTCAAGGTTATACTCGCGCTCAAGCCGCTCCTGAATGATTTCCATGTGCAGAAGTCCTAAGAACCCGCAACGGAAGCCGAAGCCGAGCGCGTTACTTGTTTCCGCTTCAAAGGTCAGCGCGGCGTCGTTAAGGCGCAGCTTTTCAAGTGCGTCCTTGAGGTCGTTGTATTTCGCGCCGTCCACGGGATAAATCCCGCTGAAAACCATCGGCAGAACAGGGCGATAGCCGGGCAAGGCTTCCTGCGCGGGGTTCGCCACGGCTGTGACCGTGTCGCCGACCTGCGTATCGCTGATAGACTTAATCGAAGCCGAGATAAAGCCCGCTTCCCCCGCTTTCAGCTCGGCGGCTTGAACCAAGCCCGTCGCGCCCATGTAACCAAGCTCAACTATTTGGAACTCTGCGCCTGTCGCCATCATGCGGATTTTGTCGCCCTGTGCGATTTTGCCTTCTTTCACGCGGATATAAATAATTACGCCCTTGTAAGTATCGTAATAGCTGTCGAATATTAACGCACGGAACGGTGCGCCGGGGACGTCGCACCCTACAGGCGGCGGAACAAGCTTGATAACCTGCTCTAAGACTTCACGGATATTAATCCCGTTCTTCGCGGAAATCTCGGGCGCGTCCATAGCGGGTATGCCGATTACGCTTTCGACTTCCTCTTTCGCGGCTTTCGGGTCAGCGGCAGGGAGGTCGATTTTGTTTATAACAGGGACTATTTCTAAATCCGCTTCAACCGCTAAGTAGGCGTTCGCTAATGTCTGCGCTTCGATTCCCTGCGACGCGTCAACAATAAGAATCGCGCCCTCGCAGGCGTTTAAGCTTCGGCTGACCTCATAGCTGAAGTCAACGTGCCCGGGCGTGTCAATTAGATTCAGGACATACTCCGAGCCGTCTTCAGCAACGTAATTCATGCGGACAGCGCGGGCTTTAATAGTAATCCCGCGCTCCCGCTCTAAGTCCATATTATCGAGAAGCTGTGCTTCCATATCGCGCAGCGCAACTGTCTGCGTAAGCTCTAAAATCCTGTCGGCAAGGGTAGACTTGCCGTGGTCAATGTGCGCGATTATGCAGAAATTGCGAATGTTTTTAGGGTAGTCCAAAGTTTATTTAACCCTCCCGTATGTTTAATTATTCGTAAACAAATTCAGCCCAGTCGGAATAAGCATCCCAGTCAATATCGTCCCAATCTTCCCTGTCCCAGTCAAAACAATCTTCGCAGAAACAGGTTATTCTGCTTGAAGCTGTGCAGGGGTCAAAAGAAGCCCAATATTCGTCCCAGTATGCTTCATATTCTTCCCATGTCCACGTGTCAACGCAGTCGTCGCACCAGCAGAACATCTCACCGACACATTCATAAACATAGCAGTCGTTGCACCAGCACCATTCATCGCCTGTGCACCAATTCTCCCAGTCTATGCAGCTTTCCCACTCTTCGTGGATTTCGTAACATTCGTAGCAGTAGTTTCCATACCAATCGTCGTCCCAAGGTGATAAAACAGCTTCATAATTGCTTGGGAAAAGCGAACTCAACCCACTGTAATAGAAAAGGTCATCAAATAATGTATAAAGGTCTAAAGCTTCCGCCCAACGCTCGAAGTCTTCTTCTAATTTTTCCAATGCGCGCCAGTCGGAGGGGTCGATAGTGTTATTGTTTGTCAGCGCGGGTCTGCTTATGCTTTTTCCTGTGTTTATGTTGGTGTTGATTTCAATATCAACTGCTTTCATGCCGAAGACAGCCACCGAGCCTTTTGCATTCATGCTGTCGCCTGTTACGGTGGACTTAAAGTTAATATCAACGTTCAAGCCCTCTTGAATCGGAACGCTGATTTTAATATCGCCGCCGATTAAGCCGTTGCTGTAGCACTTGAAGTCCTCGTATTTGATTGTGAGCGAGTAGCTGTCGTAATCATCAGCGAAGGAAGCACGAATCTGCCCTGTGCTGTAGCCGTTTTTGTCTGCTGTGCCCTCGTCGCGGAAGCTTATAACCGAGGTGTTTCCGCGCCAGTCTTTTGAGGTGAATCTCGCGCTTCTCGCGTACTGACCGTTTTTCTCGGTGATGGACGAAAAGCTGAGCGTTACGTCTTCTATGCTTATATCGCGGCGGACAACTTCATTCCCGCTGATATAGACGCGCATGGTGATGAATTCGTCTCCCTCTAAATCCCACGGCTCAACGTCGTAAAGCTCTTCGCGCATTTCGTTTATCGCTTCATCGAACGAGCGATACCACGAGTATTCCTTCCACGGGTCTTCGGAAATATCATACAGTGTTTTGGCTAAACCGTAAATTTCATCGCTGTCAAGGAACGCTTCAAAGCCGACTACCACGAGCTCGTATAAAAACTCTAAGTCCATGATAATTTCAAAAACGTCGGCGTTTTTGCTAAGCTCGCCTACAGTTACCTGCTCGCTCCACTTAGACTCTATGTTTGCGGTCAGCTCAAAGTATTTATCAAGCACCGCTTCGCCGATGATTTTAACTTCGTTCATGATTTTGTCGAAATCAACGTCTAAGTCGTAGCCAGCCAAGGCGTCCATGCCCGACATTCCCATTATACCGCTGAGAAGTATGTAGTAATCGGATATTCCCGGGAAATGAGCGATTATTTCCTGCCCGATTTGCCAAAACTCGACAGACGCGCCTATTCCGAAGATTTCCGCGCCGAGCAGTGCGTAAATGTCACTGCTGTTTTCAAGAATCATTTCGTAGCTGAGCGTAAGCGAGCCGAGCTCCGAAAGGTCAAGCCCTGTTAAAGCGGCGAGCTCCTTCGACGGGGTGATTACAATGCTTCCCGATTCTGCCGCGTCAGTTACGAAAAGGCTTGAAGCGCCCGAGAAAAGCGCGTTCAGCGAATTGCGCTCCGCTCTCTCGTAAGAGGACGCGCCGCCCGACATAAAGAATAAAAGCCCTGCCGCCATTGCCCCCGCCAAGAACATACAAATAAGTATAACGACAACGGGTGCGCGGTTTTTTCTGATATTATTGTTTTCCATGATTACCTCCATGAAATTTATTATTTTTTTCGTACTGTATAAGTATAACATATTTGTTTATATTTAGCAAGTGTTTTTCGCGTTTTGTAATTAGTTTGTAATACGGAAAATTCTTCCTGCTATGTCAACCGCGCTTTTTGCGTCCTTTCCGTAGAAGTCCGCACCGATTTTCTTCGCCCAGTCCTCGGTTACTACCGCGCCGCCGACCATGACTCTGCAGTCTGTTGCAGACTTTATAAGCCGCGTAGCCTCCTCCATTGCGGGGAGCGTCGGGGTCATGAGCGCGGATAGTCCGACGAGCTTTACGTTCTGCCGTTTTACTTCTTCCAAAATAACTGCGCAGTCTACGTCTCTGCCAAGGTCAACCACGTTGTAGCCGTAGCTTTCTAAAAGCGTGCGGACGATGTTTTTGCCGATGTCGTGAATATCGCCCTTGACGGTGGCTAAGATGATTTTTTTGTCGGAAGCAGACGGCGCGCCGAGGGCGTCGCGCCCTACATTTATGATTTCAAAGCAGGCGCTTGCGCTTTCGGCGGAGAGCATTAACTGCGGGAGGAAAATTTTCCCGCTCTCAAATAATTCGCCGACTTTATCTAAAGCAGGGATTAACGCGCCGTTGATGATTTCCAAAGGTTCTGTAGGGGACGACGACCCTGTCGTCCCGTTCAAGAGTTTTCGCGTAATCGCAACAGCTTCGGCTTTTAAGCCGTTCAGCACAGCGTATTCTAATGTTATGTCATTCCCCTCCGTGGAGGGGTGCCGCGAAGCGGCGGGGTGGTTAATGTTCGCAGAAACCACGTATTCAACCGCATTTTTATCATGCCCCGCAAGCACATTAAACGCCCGCACCGTATCGCTCATGTCCTTCTCGTTCGGGTTCATAATCGGCAAATCAAGCCCGCTCTGAAGCGCGAGCGCAAGGAACGTGCGGTTTATAATCCCGCGCTCGGGAAGCCCGAACGAGATATTAGACACGCCGAGAACTGTTTTTAAGCCGAGCTTTTCTTTAACAAGCGCGACAGCTTTTAAGGTTTCCTGCGCGCTTTTTTGCTCTGCTCCCGCAGTTAAAGTCAAGCAATCTATAAAAACGTCTTCGCGCTTGATTCCGAGCGCAAGCGCGCGGTTCAGAATCTTCTCCGCGAGAGCGAGTCTCCCCTCGGCTGTTTCGGGGATTCCCGATTTGTCAAGCGTTAAGCCGACTACCGCCGCGCCATATTTCTTAACGAGCGGCAGAATCGCTTCAAGGCTCTCGTCCTCGGCGTTCACGGAGTTTACAATCGGCTTGCCGTTCGTTACGCGCAGAGCGGCTTCTAACGCCGCTGCGTTAGTACTGTCTAATTGCAACGGGATTCCAGTTATGCCTTGCACGGCTTTGACGACTTTTGGAAGCATTTGCACTTCGTCAATTCCTGCCGCGCCTACGTTTATGTCAAGAATATCGGCGTTTGCACTTAATTGCTCGGCGGCTTGCTTGAGGATATAACCCATGTCGTTGTCGAGCAGCGCCTGCTTCATAAGCTTTTTGCCTGTGGGGTTTATGCGTTCGCCGATAATGCGGGGGCGGGAAATATCTACCGCTGTGGTTGCACCACAGACGGTAGATAATTGACAATTGACAATTGACAATGTACAATTGTGCATTGTGCATTGTGCATTGTACATTGTTTCGATAAACTCCGGCGTAGTCCCGCAGCAGCCGCCCATGATTTTCACGCCTTTAAATTCCGCCATAGCTTCCGCAAAATCTGCCGCCGACAGCTTAAATTCCCCTGTTTCGGGATTCGGCAAGCCTGCGTTCGGCTTCACCATAACAGGCAATGTTGTGCAGGCAAGCAGTTCCTGAACAAGCGGTTTTAACTCAACAGGTCCTAATGAGCAGTTAATGCCGAGCACGTCCGCGCCGAGCCCTTCAAGCGTCGCCGCCATGCAGGTAATCGGCGTACCTGTGAACGTTCTGCCGTTTTGCTCGAAAGTCATTGAGCAAATCACGGGCAGGCTTGTGTTTTCCTTTAAAGCCAACAGCGCGGCTTTTGTTTCGTACAAGTCCGTCATGGTTTCGAGAATTACCAAGTCTGCGCCGTGTTTTTCACCTGCCGTCATTATTTCCTTGTAAATATCATACGCTTCCTCAAACGTCAGCGAACCCGCGGGCTCTAAGAGCCTTCCGAGCGTGGTCACGTCAAGGGCAGTCAGCGCATTTGTTCCTGCAAGTGCTTCTTTCGTGATTGCGAGCGCCTGTTTAATTTCCGCGTCTACGTCTGCAACGTTGAAGCGGTTTATGCTGAACGAGTTCGCGCAGACGAAGTCCGAGCCTGCCTCGGCGTAAGAACGTGCAACCTGCTTTACTATTTCGGGATTTTCAAAATTTAACAGGTGCGGGGATTCAATTGGCTTCTGCACTAATTTGCGCAGCTCTGTGCCTTGCGCGCCGTCCGCGAAGATAAGCTTATCTGATTTTAATAAGTCGATGAAGTTCAAAATACTTTCTCCTTTGTAGGGAACGCATTAATGCGTTCCGTTTACATTTATATGGAACGGTTAAAACCGTTCCCTACAGCCAATAACTGCCGTTACCGATTTGCGCGGAATCAGCAGATTCGATTCATTTACATACAGCCCGATTTTCTTTTTCGCGCCGAGAAGCGCGAGAAGCTCACCCTGCACTTCTAACGGGAAGTCGCCGTAACCCGGACTGAAGCGAGTTGACAGTTGACAGTTGACAGTTGACAGTTGTATTTTTTTCATCGCTTCGTCACAAACTTGCTCAATCGCCGCGCTTGCGAGCGCGTCCAAAACCACTGCCCCCGCCATATCGGCGGCTTCCGTCTGCCGAATCAGCTCGTCAACCTGCAAGCCGAGCGTCGCGGCAAGGACGATGATTTTATCGCAATTTTCGACGTGCTTTTTGATGTCAGAGCCTTGCAAAAACGTGCAATTAATGTCTGCCGTTTTCCAAACATAGCGCGGTGTGATTACGCTTTGCAACAGCGGCTCGTACTTCTCGCGGAACGCTTTATCAATTTTCTGTAGGTTCAACGCTTACCTCTACTTTCGGCTTAGAATAAATTCTGCTCGCTAACAGCGAAATATAAAATATTATAAATAAAAGCCATATAATCGGTATGTGAAAAAGCGGTATATCCATTACCCGAACATCCCATGTCACCATAATTCCGAATTTATCCACAAGAAGATTCCGTAATCCCCACAACACCAAAACCGCCATTATGCCTATATTTATTGCCATTGGTATTATAACGGATTTTCTTTTGTACACAAAAATATATGCACCAAATAAATAAACCACCGCAAGAGCGTGAGTATACAGTAAAGCAATGCTGAAAATACGCCCCACAATAGGAGTCCATATAAGCACCAAAACAGGTGTAACAGCTTCAAGTAATGCACAGGCAATCAACCCTGTCCGAATTAACACATTTTGCTTTTTTAACGCAATCATTAATAGTGCAAAAGGATTCATTAACAAGAAAAGCGCATACGCAATAACAAGCAAATTAATTGATTCATCAAACATCGCGTATCCAATAACTACATAGAAAAACCCGCTAAACATCAATAATATACATACAAGCTGTGATATAATTCCAAATATTAAAAAGGGTTTTACGTTCCAGTTTTTCACAATAATGACCTCACACTCTCCGCAATTTTCCGTGCTACTGCGGGTTTGTTCATTGTATACAGGTGAATCCCGTCCACGCCGCTACTGATTAAATCTATAATTTGGTCGATAGCGTAGGCTATTCCCGCGTCGGCAAGTGCCTCAGGGCGGTCTTCAAAGCGCGAGAATGTCTGCGTGAACTTCGCGGGGAGGCTTGCGCCCGACAGCATAATCATACGCTCGAACTGCCGCTTATTCGTCACGGGCATAATCCCCGCCGAAACAGGCACGGTTATATCCGCGAGGCGAAGCCGTTCTTTGAATTCGTAGAACTTCGCATTATCGAAGAACATCTGTGAAACAAGATAATCCGCGCCCGCGTCTACCTTTTTCTTTAAATTCAACACGTCTGAAATCATGTCTTTTGACTCGGGGTGCCCCTCGGGGCAGCAGGCTCCCGACACGCAGAAGTCTAAGCCCTGAACCTTTATGAAGCGTACTAAGTCCGAGGCGTGATGAAACTCGTTAACAGCAGGCACGTCGGGGTTTTTGTCACCTCTGAGCGCGAGAATATTCTCAATTTTATGCTCTTCAAGCTCTTTCAAGAGCGCGCGAATGTCGTCTGCGGTTGAATTCATGCAGGTTAAGTGCGCGCAGGTTTCGATTCCGAGCTTGTTTTTCACGTATGACGCAAGCAGGGTTGTGGACTCCTTTGCGCCGCCTGTGCCGCCCGCGCTGTAGGTCACGCTGATGAACGCGGGGTTCAGGTCAGACAGCTCGGCGAGCGCGTTATAAACAGTTTCGACGGGGCTGTCTTTCTTAGGCGGGAAGACCTCGAACGAGAAAACAGTCTTGCCTTTATTGAATAACTCCGATATTTTCATGAATTTACCACCTTATATTTGATTTACTTTTGCAAATAATCTTAAAAAACACACCGAAAGGATTTTTATATTATGAATCACAATCACAGCTTACCCATGCGCGCAATGCGCGAAGTTCCGCAGGCAAAAGCAGGCGCGGAAACAATCACGGGGCTCGTTAAGCAGCGCGGGCGCGTGTCCGGCTATCAGCTTTCCGGCGGCAGAATCGTGGACAAGCAGGAAGCAATTAATATCGCGCGCGGCGGCGGAATCGCAGGCGTGGGCATTTCCTCGCGTAAAGGCGCGGAATACCTCAAGTCCCTGCCCGACGACAGCGGCGCGAATAACTTAAACGCTTTGCCGACAGTAAGCGCGCAATCGTAGTCAACCTATTTTGATTGTCAGTTCTTCCTCGTCTCCCGAAATAATCCGCGCAAGTTCGCGCTTTCTCTGCTCTAAATCCAACTCCGAAACACGGGTGTATGTCCGTGTTTCGTCGCTTGTTTTCTCGATTAGCAGGTGCTTATCGGCTTTTGCGGCGATTGAAGCCAAGTGCGTAACGCAGAGCACCTGCCGCTTTTCAGCGATTTCCGCAAGCTTCGCGCCGACTTTTTGCGCGGCTCGCCCACTGATTCCCGTGTCGATTTCGTCGAAAATCATAGTCGGTGTTGAGTCGCTTTCAGCCAAAACCGCTTTAATCGCCAGCATAATCCGCGAAAGCTCGCCGCCTGACGCGATTTTTGCGAGCGGCTTGGGCTCTTCGCCCTTGTTGACGGAAATCATGATTTCAACGCCGTCCATGCCGCTGACAGTGACCTTTTCCTGCGTTAAAGCGAAGAAAAGCCGCACATTCGGCATATCAAGCTCGATGAGCTCGTCCGTGATTTTCGCCGCTAATTCTTCGGCAGTTTCTTTGCGTTTTTCGGTTATTATTCCCGCCAATCTTTTGAGGTTGTCACCGACTGTTTTCCGCTCTGCGAGTAGCTTTTCTGTCATGTCTTCGGAATATTCAAGCTCGGCTAATTCATCGCGCCATTTCTCATGCTCGTCAATCAATTCGTCAATATCAAGCCTGTATTTGCGCTTCAAGCGAAGTAAATCGCTCATGCGTTCTTCGAGCCGCGCTGTCTGCTCGGAATCGAAATTATCGCTGTCCAACGCCGCAATATCACCGCGAATATCGTCAAGCTCGATTTCCGCGCTTCTGAGGCGTTTCAGAAGCTCGTCCGAATCGGGCAGAAACTCTGCAACCTCCTGCAAGCTCGCCCTGCACTGACCTATCAAGTCCGCCGCGCCGAACGCGTCGCTGCTCCCCGAAAGGCAGGAGCGCGCAGTCGTTAAGCTCTGCTTTATCGCCTTTGAATTTCGGGCGGCGGCGAGCTTCACGGAGACTTCTTCCTCCTCGCCGCGCGTCAACTTATAGGCGTTTACATCATCTATTTTCTCTTTCAACAACAGGGTTTTCTCCGACTTAATATTTTCATCGGCTTGCAGTTTTTTGATTCTTCTCGAAAGCTCCGAAAAGCTTTTGAAGACACCTGCGTACTCCTCCAAGTAGCCCGTCAACCTGCCGAAGTTGTCAAGCAATTCGCGCTGATGAACGTTGTCTGTGAGCGTTCTGCTGTCGTGCTGACCGTGAATATCAATCAGCAAAGCCGCCGCGTCCTTCAAGTCCGCCGCCGTCACAGGTTTATTGTTGATTCGCGCAACAGAAGTGCCCGAGCCGCTGATTTCTCTTGTCAGAAGCAGTTCTTCTCCATTAACCTCAAAAAGAGCGGTGACGACTGCCTTTTCCGCTCCGCTTCTTATTAAATCCTTTGAAACCCGCCCGCCCAGAATCGCCTTGATTCCGCCGATGAGTATGCTTTTTCCCGCGCCTGTTTCGCCCGTAAAGACGGTTAAACCCGCGCCGAGATTGACGGAGGTCTCTTCTATGACGGCTAAATTTTCAATATATAATTCTTTTAACATTACAATAATCCTAAAATATTTTCATAAAGCTCTTTGGCGTCTTTTTCAGTCCGCATGAGAATAAAAACCGTGTCGTCACCTGCGATTGTCCCGATTGTATGCGGGAAGCTCATGCGGTCAAAAGCCGAGCACGCGCCGCCTGCCCAGCCCGCCTCGCACTTCAGCACGACGGTGTTCAAGGCGTAGTCAACGCTTGTCACCGCCTGCTTGAAAATGTCGGCAGACACCGGGTTTTTCGCCGAATTCTCGCGGACATAGCGACTAATGCCATGCTCGGAAATCTTTTCCAAGCGCAGCTCTTTTATATCGCGCGAAACAGTCGCCTGCGTGGTTTCAAAGCCGAGCCTTGAAAGCTCCTCACGCAGCATTTCCTGGTTCTCAATTTCCTTCTCGCGAATTATGGAAAGGATTGCACCCAGTCGCTTTTTACGCATTGCTGTACAGGTCTAACTTCTTGGTTTCCGCGATTAAAATCTCGCTTTCAGCGGCTTCGATTTTCGCGTCAACGAGTGCCATTTCGTCTTGCAAGCCCGCCTTGGACGACTTGCCTAAAATGCTTCTGCGATTGATTTTAGTTTGCAATTCGTTTTTCTCGGCGTTGAACTTGGCGATGTCGGCGTTCAGGTCTTCGATTTTCTCGTCGTATTTCTTGATTAGCTCGGCTTTGAGCAGGGCTTCGTCCGCCATTTCGCTGTTAAAGGTTGTCCTCTCAAAGACGAAGGGCGCGTTGCAAGCAGGGCACACCGCCTCTTTCTGGGTCGGGTCGATTTTGAGGCTCTCATTGCATTTTCCGCATTTTGCTAAGAATGTCATGATTTTACTCTCCTTTATTTTTTATTTGATTGATTTCATTAATTTATTGCTCACTGCTGCGTGGAAGCTTCTGCCGCCGAGGTTGATTAAAGACAGCCGCAGTGCGGATTTGCGGATAACCGCTTTTTCACCCGCCTTGAACTCAATTCCGCGTCCACCGTCAACAGAAACAAAGACAGAATGGCTGTCGTCATTGCCGTCGAAGTGGACTGTTAAAGGGTTTTCTGCCGAAAGGATAACAGGGCGGTTGAACAGCGAGTGCGCGCACATCGGCGTCAGCTCAATGCAGTCAAGCCACGGCTCGATAATGGGACCGCCTGCCGACAGCGCGTAAGCCGTCGAGCCTGTCGGCGTGCTTAAAATCAAGCCGTCCGCGCGAAGCTCGGAGATGATTGCGCCGTCTGCACTGACCTTATATTCGGGGAGCTTTGAATTTATATCCTTGAGAAAAACCACGTCGTTGAGCGCGAGAAGCCGCTCCCCGCCTATCTCAACATCGAGCATCATGCGCGGGCAGGTCTGCCAATTCCCGCTCTTTAGTAGTTCTAATTTATCAAGCTCGCTGACTTCAAGCGTAGTCATGAAGCCGAGCCGCCCTGTGTTTATGCCGAGCAGAGGCAAATTCAGTCGTGCCGCGGCTTTTCCGTGGTGCAGAATAGTACCGTCGCCGCCGACAGCAATCACGAGGTCGCAGTCAGCGCAAATGTTTCCAAGCACCGACTCAATGCCGTATTCATGCAGCTTTTTCTGAACCTCCGCAATAGCTTCACTGCTTCGGTCGTCTTTTTTCTTTTCGTTTTTGCAAATTATAGCTTTCATGATTTCACCTTAAAATAGCACAGGAATTCGCTGTTCCTGCCTTTTTCGTTCAGTTTTGATTCCACTGTTCCTATTATTTCATAACGACATTCAGATATGAACGTTTCTATATCGCGCACTATGCTACCGATTAGCTTCTTGTCGGTAACTATACCGTTTTTGAAGTACCGCTTACCTATCTCAAACTGAGGCTTAATCAATACCACACATCTCCCCTCGGGCTTCAGTAGATTCGCAAAGCAAGGGATAATAAGCTTCAACGATATAAACGACAAGTCCGCCGCGATGAAATCGACAAGTTCATATTCACTATCTAATATGAACGTTCGTATATCCTGTTTCTCGATACTTATAACGCGCGAGTTAGCTCGCAGACTATCGTGAAGCTGATTCTCGCCGACATCGACAGCATAGACTTTCCGCGCACCTTTTTGAAGCATTAAGTCGGTGAAGCCGCCTGTTGACGCGCCCGCGTCAAGGCAGACAAGCCCCGTGAAATCTATCCCGAACGCTTCTGCCGCCGCTTCAAGCTTATAGCCCGCCCGCCCGATGTACTTCGGTGCTGAAACTATTTCAATCTCGGCTTCCTCGGAAACAAGCGCGGACGGCTTCGTAATTACTTCGCCGTTAACCTTTACGTTCCTGCTTTTTATCAGCTCCTGCGCCTTGCTTCTGCTCTCGGCGGGGACGGCTAAATCTAACCTTTTCATATCCGTCATAAGCCCGCGAACTCTTTCATGCCCCGCTCGTCAAAGCCGCAAAGCTCCATCTGCCGCTCTAAATCCGCAACAGGCAGGAAGTCTTCAATCGCGCGGAATTTGTAGTTTTTTGCAGAGAATTTGTTAGCGATACAGGGCGCGCCTTCTTCAAAAAACACGACGTTTTCGTAGCCGCTCACAATCTTGAAAACCTCGTCGGGGAGCGGGTTCAGCCGTATAAGTCTTAGCACATCCGCGCCGTGCCGCAATAGCTTCATGGCAGGCTTCACGGGTCTGCCGTAGGTGATTAAAAGCGTGCTTGAATTATTATTGTAATATGCGAAATCGGCGCGTGCTTCCTCGTTTTGCGGGTTGAAAGCAATCCCGCGCGGATAGCGCACGGCGGCAATTCCCGCGTCCTCATATAAGGCTTTTTTGAGGCATAAACGCAGTTCTTCGGCGGTCAGCGGCGCGTAAATTGTCGTCCCCGGAATCAGCGAAAGCAAGCCGACATCGAACGTTCCCTGATGTGTCGCGCCGTCCTCACCGCTCAGTCCCGCGCGGTCAACAGCTAAGACCAAGCGCAGCTTTTCAATCGCGGCGTCGTGCAGAAGCTGGTCAAAAGCGCGTTGCAAAAACGTGCTGTAAACTGCGAAAACAGGCAGCAGCTTTGAGCTTCCGCTTGCGAGCCCTGCCGCAAAGGTCGCGGCGTGCGCCTCGGCAATCCCCGCGTCAAAGAAGCGTTCGGGGAAGCTTTTCGCGAAATAATTGCACCCCGTTGCGTATTTCATTGCGGCTGTAATGAGACAGATTCTGCCGTTTTCTGCGCCGAGCCGGGTTATTTCTTTACCGAAAACCTCGGAGTATGTGTCTGCGTGCTGAGGTATATTATCCGCTATTACGCCGTGATAATGCCCCGCGTTTTCCTCGGCGGGCGCGTGCCCCTTGCCTTTTTTCGTCATGACGTGAACAAGGCAGGGCTTGTCAATCGTTTTGACGTGCTCTAATATGAAAATCAGTTCCTCTAAATTATGTCCATCAACAGGTCCGAAGTATTTAAAACCAAGATTCTCGAACAAATTTTCGGGAATCAGCGCGCCCTTCACGAATCTTTTTGTCTCGCCGATTGCTCCCGAAACGCCCTTGCCGAGCGTGCTTCTGCCGAGAATTTTTTTCACGCGGCTTTTCGCTTCGTAGTAGCTTTTTGTGCGGATTTTCGACAGATACGAAGCGAACGCGCCCGAGCTTTTGGAAATGCACATACCGTTGTCGTTCAGCACGACCGTGAAGCTGCGTTTCAGCTTGCCCGCGTTGTTCAGCCCCTCATAAATCCCGCCGCCCGTGAAGGAGCCGTCCCCCGCGACAACGACGACGTTGCCGCTTTCATTGTTCAGCGACTTCGCGGCGGCGATTCCGAGCCCTGCCGAAACGGCTATGCTCGCGTGCCCGCCGATGAAAGAATCATGCTCCGATTCCGACGGCTTCGGGAAGCCCGATATGCCGCCCTCCTGCCGAAGCTTGCCAAAATCCGCGAGTCTGCCCGTCAGAAGCTTATGCGTGTACGCCTGGTGCCCGACATCGAAAACAAAGCTGTCGCGCGGCGTAGTGAAAACCGAGTGCATAGCGACAATCAGCTCAACCGTGCCGAGATTAGACGCCAAGTGCCCGCCGTTTTTTGAAACAACAGAAACTAAAAGGCTTCGTATTTCCTCGCAGAGCTTATTTTTCTCTGCAAGCGTCATGCTTTTTAAGCGCGCAGGACTTATATCGCGAGTCAGAAACAAATCAAGCTCCTCCATAATTGTACATTGTTCATTGTTAACTGTACATTGTAAATACGATTCCCATAGCTATGCCGAAAATCGCGCCGAAAAACACCTCAAGCGGCGAATGTCCTATAAACTCTTTTAAGTATTTTTTCTTCTCTTCGACGTTTCTTTTCATGAATATGTCGCTGATTGCGTCCTTGATTTTGTTGATTTCCCGCGCGTGCATACCTGCGGCGCGCCGAACGCCCGAAGCGTCGTACATTACAATCACCGCCAAAACAAAAGCAAGCGCGAACATAGGAGAGTTAACGCCCTCAGTTACGCCGAGCCCCGCCGCCAAGGCGCAGACCGCCGCCGAATGCGACGAGGGCATACCGCCTGCACCCAAAAACCGCTCGACGTTCAGCTTTTTGTGCTGTATTACGTTGATTAAAACCTTTATTAACTGCGCTATAAACCAGCTCAGCACCGCCGCCACAAGCGGCGGATTGTAAATGTTTTCCATATCAGTTCTTTCTGTCAAGTAAATTTTTTGTAAGCTCGACTAAAAATGCATTGTTTGGCACGTTTTCGAGTAAGGCGAGTGCTTCCTTTGTATATTTTTCCGCTTCCGCGCGGGCGTTTTCGCTGTTCTCGTTGTCAAGAATATCGTCGATAAGCTGAAACGCCATGCCGAGGTTATAGCCGTAAGCCGCGGCGTTTTTTATCGCGCTGTTACTGCCTTTCGCGGACAAGACCCCCGCCACGCACGCCGCTTGAATCAGCGCGCAGGTTTTGCGCTCGTAAATTTGCACAATATCTGCTTTAACCGGAACGCCGAGGGCGTCGTTCCCTACGGATAAATCTAATTTCTGCCCGTCATAGACAGCAGACATATAATTACAGACGGCTTTTATAATCCGAGGGTCTTCGAGCATGATTATTGCTTCGTAAGCCATTTTGCTTGCCGCTAAAACCGCATCGGCTTCCGAAAAAGCCTTGTGACAGGCGGGCTTCCCGCGCCTTTCATCATCGTCATCCATGCAAGGTAGGTCGTCTTGAATTAATGTAGAAGTATGCAATATTTCAATCGCGGCGGCGATTTTCGGCGTTCCGCCGAAAGCCAACGTCAGAATCGGACGGATTCGCTTCCCGCCTGCGTTTAAGCTGTACTGCATTACTTCTTTCAACGGCGAATCGCCGTTTATAACCAACGCTTCTTCTATCAATTTTAAATAATTGTCCATTGTCAATTGAAAATTGTCAATTGTCATGCTTCACCGCCAAAAAATATTTCCTTCAGCGCGACCTGCGCCGCCGCCATGTCTGCCTTGCAGTGCGTTGCAAGCTCCTGCGCCTCCGTGTAAAGCGCGAGCGCGTCCTCCAGCGAAAGCGCGTCGTCGTTCATGAGAAGCGAGATTTCATTTAAGCGGTTCATTGAGGTTTCGATTTCTTTTTTCATTTTTATTTCCTTTCGGGGGTTTTGTAGGGAACGCATTTATGCGTTCCGTTGCATTGCGTTCGTTTTTGCGGAACGGATAAATCCGTTCACTACGTTTTATTTTTAACAGCGACTTTTAACTCGCCGTCCGCGAGCCTTATTTTCAGCTCGTCGTTTATATTTATATTTTCCGTGCTTTTCACGGCTTTGCCGTCCTTGCCGAACACCGCCGCATAGCCCCTTGCAAACGTCTTTTCGGGGCTCAGCGCATTAATGATTCTTTCCAAGCCTTCGAGCTTGTTCTTCTTGCGTTCAAGTTTTCTGTGGATTTTCTGCTGTAAATTCAAAAGCAAATTGTCAAGATAAAACGACAGCTCTGATAAGTCCGGCGTGGTAATTTCCGCCGCCGCAGAGGGAGTCGGCGCGCGCAAGTCCGCCGCGAAGTCTGCGATTGTAAAGTCCGTTTCGTGCCCGACTGCGGAAACTACAGGAAGCCCGCTTCCATAAATCGCCCGCGCTAAGGCTTCGTCATTGAAAGCCCATAAATCCTCCGCCGAGCCGCCGCCCCGCGCTAAAATTATGAAGTCCGCTTCTGCGCAGTTTACTGCGGAGTTTGCAGTTTTCAACGCGCTTATGAGCGACTTCTGCGCAGTCTGCCCCTGCACAAGTGCAGGAATAAGCAAAACCTCAACAAGCGGATAACGCCGCGCGAAAACGCTTAGCATATCCTGCAACGCCGCGCCGTCCCGCGCTGTAATCAAGCAGATTTTCTTCGGGTAGGCGGGTAAGGCTCTGCTGTTCGAGAAGACGCCTTCTTTGTCTAACTTTTCTCTCAGCTTCAGGAACGCTTCGTAAATATTCTCTTCTTTTTTTTCGTCGGGTTCAGCTTCGGGAAGCTCAATCGAGCTTGCGTAAAGCTGATATACGCCGTCCCGCTCGTAAACACCGATTCGCCCGCCCGCAATTACAGTCTGCCCATTTTCGGGCTGAAAGGTCAGCCGCTCGGCTTCAAGGTTGAACATCACGCACTTTAATGCACTTTCGCTGTCCTTGAGCGTGAAATAAATATGCCCCGACTTGTAATGATGAACAAAATTCGAGATTTCGCCCTTTACATGAAGCTCTGCCAGCGCATTATCGTTCTTAAAGTTGAGCGATACACGGCGGTTGACCTGCGAGACGGTTGCGATGAAGCGGCTACTCATTCGGCGGAACGCCGGGGACGTCGTTCCCTACATTAAATTTATCCTTGTAGTATGAACCGAGGAGTCCGCTGATTAGCTTGCTGTCGGGCTCGTAAGCGTAGTCCTTGGAAAGCTCAATCGCCTCGTTCATTGCGACCTTATCGGGAATTTCGGGCATGAAATCCATTTCATACAAGCCCATACGCATAATCGTGAGGTTAATCCGCGGAATCCGCCCAACCTTGCGCGTTTGGCTGTATTTTTCGATGATTGAATCCAACGCGTCCTTGTTATCAAGCACGCCCTCGGCAAGCTTCACCGACGCCGAGTTCAGCACTAAGCCGAACATCTCGACGCAGTCAAGCGTTATTACTGATAAATCTTCCTTGCCGCCGCCTGCCGCTTCAACTTGATACAGCAGCAGAAACGCGGCTTCCCGCATTTCGCGGCGAGTTAATTTTTCTTTAGACATTCTCTGCTAACCTTATTCCTGTAATTTTTACGTTTATTTTAGAAACGGCGATTCCTGTCATATTTTGCACTGCGGTTTTGACCGCCTGCTGTAAATGCAAGCCGACTGCCGCCGCCTTGTGCCCCTGCTTAATAATCACAGAAATGTCGATTTCCGCCGCTTCCTTTGAAAGCTTTGCTTTTACGGGCGGTGCGCGCAGAGCTTTTTGCGCGATATTGCGCGTCGCCGCACGCGCAAGCCGCTTGCCGTCCGCTTCAAGCGCGACGCCGTCTACCTCGCTCGCCGCGAGCATTGCTATTTTCGCTATTACTTCTTCGGAAACCTTGAGGCTTCCCGATTGGTTGTTATTTTTTGTGTCCATGTTTTCACTCCGTCTTCTTCGTGTTTTTCATATACATAAATAAGTATAGCATAAAATTCTTGCATTTGCAAGAAAATTATGTTATACTAAGTTTAACAACAAAAAAGCAGGTGACACAATGTTTGAGTTTAAGTTCAAAGTAACCGAAAAAGACTATCTTGATTTTAACATATTCCATTATGAGAATAACCCCATAAATAAAAAATCCACTAAAATAATCTATATTGTTACTTTTACGATATTTGCGGCAATTGTAGCTAATTTAGTGCTGACTGCCGAGCCCGAGGATACTTTATTCGCTCTTATATTCGGCATTGTTTCTCTCGGCGTGGCGATTCCCGTCGTTCTTTTGATTCAAAAGCCTTTTAATAAGCTCTTTTATCGTTTCAATATTTATATACTGAAAAAAAGCGGAAAGCTGCCCTTCGACACAGATAATTCATTAAAATTCGCAGATGATGACTATACCGAAGTAACTCCCGATACCGAATCTAAGATTAAATATTCAAAAATAGAAAAAGTTCTTGTTTCCGAAAATGCAGTTTATATTTTTACAAGTGCCATGCAAGCGCATATTATCCCCCTCTCAGCCTTTGAAAACGAGCAACAAAAGGAACAGTTCTGCGCGTTTATAAACCAAAAAATGACAGAAGGAAAAAATCAACCGTAGGGAACGGATTAATCCGTTCCGCAACGGAACGCATAAATGCGTTCCCTACATTTGGAGGTAACATGAAAGTAAAAAAAGCCGTAATTCTCGCCGCGGGCTTCGGGACGCGTATGCTCCCCGCCACCAAGGCAGTCCCGAAAGAAATGCTCACCGTGGTTGACCGTCCGTCGATTCAATATATAGTTGAAGAGCTTGCCGCTTCGGGTATTGAGGATATTCTGATTGTCCTCGGAAGAGGCAAAAGCGCCGTGCTTGAGCACTTCGACCGCGCGCCCGAGCTTGAAGCCGCGCTGGTTAACAAAAGCCCGCCGCTTTATAATGAGCTTCTGCGAACTGCGAATCTCGCCAACATCAGCTACGTCCGTCAGCAGGAAATGCGCGGAACGGGCTCTGCTGTCATGTACGCGAAGAGCTTTGCAGGGGACGAGCCTATTGTGGTTATTTACCCCGATGATATTATGGTTGCGGATAGCGGAGAGCCGCCCGTAACTGCGCAGATTTGCGCGGCTTACGAAAAGCACGGGCTGGGTGCAGTCGCGATGAAAAGCTTCTCGGACGAGGATATTATGAAGTACTCGTCGCTCGACGCGAAGGTGCTTGAAGATAATCTTTACAAAATCACCGACATGATTGAAAAACCGCAGAAGCACGAGGTTTTCACGAACTACTCAGTGCTCGGGCGGTGCGTATTACCTGCGAAAATTTTCGGGATTTTGGAAGAAACGAAGCCCGGCTTGAACGGCGAAATCTGGCTGACGGACGCGATGAAGACCTTAGCGCGGGCTGAAGGCATGGTAGGCGTAGACTTCAAAGGCACACGCTACGACACGGGGAATAAATTAGGCTTCCTCAAAGCTGTGACCGAAATAGGCTTGCAGAACGAAGAAGCAGGCGCGGAATTTAAGCAGTATTTAAAAGAGTTAATGAACACGTAGGGAACGCATTAATGCGTTCCGCAAAGAAATGCGGAATTATAAATATATTCCGCAGGAAAATTCGGAACGGATGAATCCGTTCCCTACAAAATATTATGACAATAAAAAAATCTACTTTATATATAGTCGGCACGCCGATTGGGAATTTAGGCGACTTATCGCCACGTGCGCTTGAAGTACTGAACGGCGTTGACTTTATCGGCGCGGAAGACACCCGCGTGACATTGAAATTATTAACAAAGTTCGGCGTTAAAAAGCCGCTCTTGGCTTGCCGTCAGCATAATATCCGTGAGGTTTCGCGGCAAATCGTGACTCGCCTGCATGAGGGCGAGTCCTGCGCAATCGTCACCGACGCAGGTATGCCTTGCATAAGCGACCCGGGCGCAGAGCTTGTTGACCTCTGTCACGCGGAGGGTGTTGAAACGCAGGTTATCCCCGGTGCTTGTGCGCTTGTGGCGGCGGTTGCGCTGTCGGGCTTCTCGTGCCAAAGATTCTCGTTTGAGGGCTTTCTGAGCATAAACCCTCGTCAGCGCAGAGAGCGGCTTGAATTAGTCAAGGACTACGACGGCTTGCTTGTTTTTTATGAAGCCCCGCACAAGCTTAAAAAAACGCTCGCGGACTTGCTAAACACTCTCGGCGACAGGGAAATCGCATTATGCCGAGAGCTGACGAAAATTCATGAGGAAGTCTGCCGCATGAAGCTATCCGAGGCTGTGCAAAAGTATGAAGAGGTTATTCCGCGCGGCGAGTTCGCGCTTGTGATTAATTCCCCTCCGTGGAGGGGTGGCGGCAACGCCGACGGGGTGGTTACGCTCGCTGAAGCCGCAAACATCGCCGCAGACCTCATCGCGCAGGGCGAAAAGCCCGCAGACGCCTGCAAGCAAGCGGCAAAACAAACAGGTTTATCAAAATCATTAATATACAAGGAATATCTGAAGGGAGAAAAACTATGAACAAAAGAGGTTGGATTATTTCGGGCTCGGCAGTGCTGATGTTGCTTTTGGCGGCGGCGGCGATTCTGCTGTTTAAGCTCGGTCAGCAAAGCATTTACAACGAAAAATGGTCGGATTATGACGATTACGGCTGGGCGTGACGGACAATGAACAATTGACAATTGACAATGTACAATAAACGATGGGCGATTAACGGTTTATGTATTCTTTAATGCTTGTAATTATTTATTCGGCGTTTGTTGCGCTCGGCTTGCCCGACGCGCTCCTCGGCTCGGCTTGGACGGTTATGCGGGGGGAAATGAACGTCCCTTTGTCATACGCGGGAATAATTTTTGCGATAATTTCAATCGGGACAATCATCTCCGCTCTGCTCGCTGACAGAGTTACCAAGAAGCTCGGAACGGGGCTTACTGTCGCTTGCGGAATCATGACGACAGCGGGGACTCTGTTCGGAATGTCGCTTTCAGGCTCTTTTCTCGCGCTTTGTATTCTCGCGCTTCCTTACGGAATCGGCGCGGGAGCGGTTGACGCCGCTCTGAATAAGCACATCGCGCTGTATTATAAATCAAAGCACATGAACTGGCTTCACTGCTGTTGGGGTATAGGCGCGACAATCAGCCCATATATCATGAGTCATCAGTTGATTCACGGCGCGGGCTGGACAGGCGGCTATCGTAACGTCGCGCTTTTGCAAGGTGCGATGTTCGTGGCTTTGCTAATCACCCTGCCGCTTTGGAAAAAGCAGAAAGAAACTGCAAATTCCTGCAATGAACAGGAGCAAGAGCAGAACCGCAAGGTTTTAAGCCTGCCGCAAATTCTGCGCATTAAAGGCGTGAGGTTTATACTGCCTGCCTTCTTCGCGTACTGCGCTATGGAGCAGACTGCGGGACTTTGGGCGAGCAGTTATCTTACTTTACAAAGAAACATCGCCCCCGAAACAGCGGCACGTTACGCTTCGCTTTTTTACATAGGAATCACGGCAGGGCGGTTTCTCTGCGGCTTCATTTCCGACAAAATCGGCAACAAAAACATGATTAGAGCCGGCACGGGCATGGCTGTGCTCGGGATTATTGCCGTGTGGCTTCCCATTTCGGCGGACTGGCTTTGCCTGAACGGCTTGGTTATCATCGGCTTCGGCTGCGCGCCTGTTTTCCCGTCTGTAATCCACGCGACGCCCGACAACTTCGGCAAGGAAAACGCGCAAGCAATCATCGGCGTACAAATGGCGAGCGCGTACTTAGGAATCACGCTCATGCCGCCGCTCTTCGGAGTGCTTGCAAGGAATATAAATATCGCGCTGTACCCTGCGTTCCTGTTTGTTTTCGCGGTGGTGATGCTGGTTTTGACGGAGAGGTTGAATAGGACAACGGCAGAAAATTAAACTTTAAATACAAAGAACGAGCTTAAAAGCTCGTTCTTTATTTTGTGTAAATTATGCAAATTTTAATCTTCCGCGCGGTTGCGGGATTTCTTCGCCGTCTTCTATAGCACATTCAATCCATTCATGAATAATTTGCTCTACGTTTTCGGTCACGTCTTTTAAGGTTTTCCCGTCTGCCATACAGCCTGCAAGCTCGGGAACTTCAGCAAGATAACAGCCGTCCTCCTTGCTCCACCATATAATTATTTCGTATTTCGGAATGTTAGTCATTATCGTCACCTCCGAGATTATAATGTTTTATTATACTCCGTATTTGCCGCACCTGATAAGTTTTCGCCATATTTCCGTCAGGCTGAATATTCACCCTTTCGGGAAGCCCCTGCGCCTTGTAAATAAAATGGTCACCTTTTATTCTTTCGTTGAAACCCAACTGCATTAAAAGTGTACGCAAATCTGTAAATTTTATGTTTTTGTCTTGCTTTGCGGACAAGACAGCCTGTAGTATTTTGTCGTTCATTTTACACTCCTCGTTATTGCTTTAATTATACTGAAAACTGCGGCGGTTGTCAAGTGCGCTCTTCAAAAATAACAACGAGCGGAATAAATTCCGCTCGTTACTTCTTTATTTTCTATACCAATATTTTTCATTATTTACATTATGCAGAGCTTTCTCAATATCTTCTAAAATCGTTTCGGGCGAAAAAGATAAATAATTTTTTCGCTCTTCTGGATTATTAAAATCTGATATAAACATACTGTCAGCAGGGCAGTCCAACTCAAACCAAGAAGCGATTCTTATATAAAACATACTTAATAAAACACTCCCATTTAAATAATCGCTTTTTTGATTTAAATATCTCTCTTTTTCGTTGATTAAATAATCGCGCATTCGTATCATAGATTCCATAGGTGCATCGGGTTCAGTTTTTCCACTTATCATATCATCAAAACGTTGTATTTGGCTTTGATGCTCTGCTAAAGTTTTCTTGGTTTCAAGCAGGTCTTCCCTCATTTTGTTTTTCCAGTCTTCAATGAGTTTTCTTGCTCCCTCCGGGTCGCGAGTCCTCCTTGCTTCGGTTGTTTGAGATGTGTTTTTTTGATTATTTAAAACTATTTCAAGTGTGTCACGTTTTGCAATTTTTGTTTTGACAGCTTCATCAGGAGTGTTTTTCGCCATGCTTCTGAAGGTTTTCCGCGGGGACGCATTGCGGCGGAGAATGTCCATTCTGTCTATATGTCTCATAATATACCTCTTTGTTTTTCAGTCTATAATGTATTATCGGCAGAATCGCCGGAAACTTTAGGCATATTCGTTTATTTGGCTTAAAACAGCCCCCTTTCGCATAAGATGTACAAGAACATCTTATAAACGCAAAGGGGGCATTTCCATGCACGGCAGACGGAATAATCGCAGAATTGACCTGCTTTCGGTGGCTTTCGGCGCGGCGGCGGGCGGCGCGGCTCTGCCGCTTTTCGCGCTTTTGATATGGCTTTTGCAACTACCCGTAACCCTCAGCGGGACTTTTTCGCTGTTGGCGTTCGGCTTCGGCTGTCTTATTTCGGGCATAACAGCGGGACGGCTCAAGCGGCAGTACGGGCTCGTAAGCGGCGTAAAATCCGCGCTGCTGCTGCTTTTGCTTCTCACGCTTGTAACGCTCGTTATGGGGAATTTAACAGGCGAGTTCTTCCTCGGGCGCGGCGTGGTTGCGGTTCTGTGCGGCGCAGTCGGCGGGGTGATTGGAGTTAATAAGAGGTAAAAGCGCGCGCTTTTGCACCCGCGAAAAATATATCGCAAAAAAAGACTTGACAAGCGCGGGCAATTGTGATAAAATAGAAAAGCGCGCTAATTCCGTTTATATTCCGCGGGATGGAGCAGTCCGGTAGCTCGTCGGGCTCATAACCCGAAGGTCGGTGGTTCAAATCCGCCTCCCGCAAGAAGAAAACCCCTCATAAACACAGTGTTTGTGAGGGGTTTGATTTTTTGAGACATTAGCATGGCGGGCGGTTTGTGCCCAATTTGTTCCCACGTGATATAAAAAGTAACGGCAAGGAAAAATCCTTGCCGTTACTTTTTACGTACCTGTTTTCAGCCGCCTTGCCTTGATATTTTCTGTCGGTGCAAGCAGATTTTGCAAAACCTCCGCCGCCGCTTCGTCTGCCGATTTAATCGCATGACTATAAATCATACTTGTTGTCACAGAACTGCTGTGCCCAAGGCGGCTCGAAACTGTTTTCAAAGGTACTCCGGACATAATCAGGAGCGTAGCATTAGTGTGCCGCAAGCTTTTAAAGGGCACATCAGGCAGCTTTTTGCGTGCTATAAATCTCCGAAACCAACCCGAAATTGTGTCAGGGTGAATCGGTTTTCCGATTGCTGTCGTAAATAGTCTTCCGCACTCCTGCCACTTTGAACCGATTTCTCTTCGCTGCCCGTCTTGCCATTCTTTGTATTGCTTTAACAGCACAATCACGTTATCGGGCATTTTGATTACACGTTTAGAATGCCTGCTCGTTCAGCCCGAAGCGGGCAACTGTTTCCTGCATAAAATCATCAGGCGCGGTTGTGCGGGTGCGCCCGAGCAGAAAGTCGCAGGACACGCCGAAGTACTCTGCGAGTGCTACCATATTGCCTGTCTTAATATCGCGCGAGCCGTTCTCCCACTGCGAAATCGTTACTCTGTCC
>WQYC01000031.1 GCA_009781425.1 Oscillospiraceae bacterium | reverse complement strand
GTTGTGGGCAATTATATCACGCGCAATATGCTCAGCCAAATCGAGAGCGGCGCGGCGTTTCCGTCAATCCGCACGCTGGAGTATCTTTCGGGCGTGCTTGAGGTTCCTATGTCTGAGCTCATGACAACTGCTGGCGAGGAAAGCACTGCGAGCAATTCCGATAAAACAGCACACGAGACAATAACCTGCCCGCACTGCGGAATGAAATTCGAGCATAACGAGCATAAATAAAAAGACTGCCGAGGGCAGTCTTTTTATAATTTTATTAAATTATCCGCAATCTTTTTGATTTTCTAATAAATAGTATTCCATTGAAAGACTGTCACCTGAAACAGGTCTAAACTTTAAAGTATACAAAAAGGGCTCAAGAAATTCATTGTCAGATTTTATCAAACGTTTAAAGTCTACGGCTTTTATTCTTCCGATAGCGACATAAAACGCAAACAATTCGTTAATATAGTGCGGTGTTTTTTTATTGTTGTGATAAACTCCGGAATGAACCACGTTAATTGGGCGAAGCTTGCAAATCCAATATGTTATATAACCGGCAATTTTATGGCTGTCTATATACGGTATATCCCTATGGTGACAGTGGATTCGTAATACATCGCGAAAATAACGAAAGCTTACGGTTTGAATTATTGTTTTATCAAATCTGTAGTTAGAAGGTTCGACATTAAAAAGCTCTAATAAATCACAAAACATAACCCAAAGTGCATCTTCTGTTTTAATTCTCTTTGCAATTAATCTATCTTCATTGACAGTGCGTTCAGTTTCGTTTAATTGGAAAATCTCATTACCCACATTTGTTGTCATGTTAATTTATCCACTCTTTCAGCACATCATAATTATCCGTTGCGGCTTTTTTGGCACCCTCAATCCAAGCGGCATAGTCTGTTTCTCCGCTTTTGTTATGTAATGTTTGTGTAATTGCGGCTTGTATGTCGGGATAGTTTCGAAGTTCTTCAAGTTCTTCTAACCCTTTTTCTTTAAAAGCCTTATAATCATACATGATTTTATGTCCTCTCAAACTACATTTTATATGTAGATATTGTTCATATTTTAACATATTTTAACATATTATGCAATATGTTTTGTGCATATAATGCACAAACGTGTAATATTTGTGCATTATATGCAAATTGCAACATACAAATTTGCCATTATATGTTAATATTACTCGAAATATTAGAAAAAATCAAGGATTCAAAGTGGAAATCGGTGCAATTCTTCACCTCACCAACTTCACCGCTATCACACTTATATCGTCCTCCCGCTCCTTATCCGACGAATACTTCGCCGCTGTCGCAATCGTCTCCGCAAAGCTGTTCATGTCGTCGTGACTGCGCTCGCTTTTTCCGAGCTCGTGCTCAAGCCATCGCTCCGAAAGCTCCGCGCCGTCGCTCGCCATGATGATAATATCGCTGTTGCCGATGGTGAATGTCTGCCGTTCGTAAACAGGACGGTGATTGATTCCGACAGGTAAGCCCTTGCCGTGCGCCTTGACTACGCGGTTGTTACAGCTTATGTAAGTCGGCGCACTGCCTGCTTTGAACAGCTCAACGTTGCCGCTGTAGAGGTCGATTCTGCACACGTCAAGCGTCGCGAAGCTTTCGTCAGCGGACTTGACAAGCAGGGAATTGTTAATAATTTCAATCGCGGCGTTTATGTCAACGCCGGCTCTGAGAAGCTTTATGAGCATACCGCAGGCGAACGCCGAGTCAATGCGCGCTCTGCCACCGCTCCCCATGCCGTCCGAGAGGATAATGTAAGCGAAGCCGCGCTTGTCGATGAAGCTGTCGAAATAGTCGCCGCAGTTTTTTTCCTTGCCGCGACTGACCTGATAAACGCCGTATTCAATTGAAAACGCCGCCCGCTCGAACATTGTCAGCAGGAACTCGCCGTTGCTGTGTATGATTTCGGGCAGGTCGAACTCGCGGCGCAGAACAACAGAAATGCGGTCACAGAGCTTCTCGGCACTGCAATTGAGCCGCCCCTTACCGTAAGCCTCGAGAGTCATGCGGTTGTCCGCGCTTGCGAGTCCGCCGCCCGAGGTTGAAACCGCGGCTTTCGGCTCGCTTATGCCGTGCTCGAAAAGTATGTTCTCGACTGCGAAGGCAAGCGCGCGGTCAAAGTCTGACGATGAGCCGAATTCTCCCGACATCGTGAGCATCATTGTCTGCGTTGCAGAGATTTGCGACAGCAGAATCGTTCTCATCTGCGCTATTTTGCGGTTTGCGGTGTTTATTGCAGTATACTCGCGGTACTGCGTGTTGAGCGCGGCGGCTAACTGCTCACGCTTGCCGCAACGATAGGCTAAAGGCCCGTAAAGATGCTCGCCTTTAATTATTTTTCCTTTTTTGAGCAGGCTCGCAACATCGCTCATAACCCGCACGGTTTCGCTGTATTCGTCGCCCCAGCAGGTCATATTGTGGCGGCAGCGGCGGCAAACCTCGCCGCAAGCCGTGTTGTAAACCCACGAAATTTCCTTGCTCCCTGCGCGGTCGAGAATCTCGGCGGTTTTTTCAATCGCCTTCTTCACGTCACCCATCGCCTCGCCCGTAAGCTTCAGCCTTTGCGCGAAAATTTCGGAAACCTCCGCGCCGCCGCGGGGGACGACTTCCCGCTTGAAGCGGCGGGTAATTACGTCGGCAGGGACGAACAGGAACATAATCCCGCCCGCTATAATTGAGTTAATTTCTGCAAAAGAATAGTTGTCGATTCCTGTGAAAGCAACGAAAACCCCTGTCGTGAGGATATAGCCCGCCATGTGCGTGTATTTTCCGAGCCGCGTGAAAAGCGCAGCGCAGGTAGCGGCTATGCAGATTGCAAGCGCGGCGTTCGTGTAGGCGGGGTTCGCGGTTATAATCCCGAACGCGCCCGCAACAGCGCAAACCGCGCCGCCCGAGTATCTGACCTTATACGAGAACGAAATCGCGCAGAGCGAAGCCGCGAAAACCCCGAGGTTAAGCATACTGATTCCGAAGTTCGAGAGCACGGCGATAAGCAATGCGTATGTAAAGCCGAGCGAAGCGAAGCCCGACGGACGCAGTGCCGAGAGGATTTTACCCGATAATAGGATTCGGCGCGTTCTCATAACCGCCAAAGTTCCGAAGCCCGCGATTAAAGCAAACGCAGGTGCGCGCAGAGCCAAATCCGCGCCGCCTGTTACAATCAGCGTGGTTATAAAAATCCCTGCGCCCGCCATAATTGCAGTTGAAGCTTCAACCCAGCGCGCTTGTTTCTTGCCTGCGAACAGCCGAAAAGCGGCAAGCGCGGCGGAAACTATAATCAAATTCAAGTTTTCTGCGAAGCCTGCGAATCCGCCGCCAATTAGGAAGCCTAAAAGCGTCCCCGCAAGCGCGTACATACTGCCCGTGCCCGAGAGCGCGCCAATAAGAATTATCGGAAACGGCGAGGAATACCCGAAGAGTGAGGTTAAGCCGAGAAGCAGTCCGAGAAACGTGATAAACGGACATCGGACGGCGTTTGATTCGGCGGAGGCTTCGAGCCTGTCCCGAATGTTAAATTGCAAAGTAGTTTCCGCTTTCATTTTTACTTTCCTTTCATTTTTACCGATTTTACGTTTTTATTTCTATTATAAAGGACAAGCCTTGCGGAAATTGTTGAAAGGGAAGGGAGATAAATGGGAGGTTTTGTATAAAAAAGAACCCCTGCAAAGGGGGTTGACAAAAAGGAAGATTTATGATATAATGCAAATAAGAAAAGGCGACCAGTGACGGTTAGCCTAATGAATGGTTAAAGTAACCGATTCCTTTGGACTGGGCGGTTACTTTTTTTTGTCGTTTTGCCGGAGTGCTATGTAAGTCAATACTGCGCTGCAAACAGCGATAATCATATTGAAAAACTCGTTCCACAACATCGCCTCACCCCCCTTTCAACATAATCTGCGAGGAGTTATTTGGCTAACCGCCACCGTTGGGTCGCCTTTACGGGTGTTTTCACACCCGTATTAATTGTAACACAGCTGTGAAAATTTGTCAAATCTACTTGATTTAACACAAAATTTAAAAACCCCTTGAAATAACTGCAAATATATGTTAGAATGATTTTATGTTTACAAAACTTTTACACAAAAGCCCCGACGGAGTCCGTCATGAAACCAAATACGAGCTGAACCGCGGGGTTTATGAAATCCTGCGCGGGCGGTGCGCCGCGCTCATGCGGCGGGATAAATATACTGTCGATGAGGACGGTTATCGAATCAGCAGTCTTTATTTCGAGGACATCTACGGCTCGGCGTACAGCGATAAAACCGGCGGCTTCTTAAAACGCAAGAAGTTCAGAATCCGCGCCTATAACCTCTCGCCCGACAGAATCACGCTCGAGGGAAAGTATAAGGACGGCGAGTACATAAAGAAAAAAAGCGCGGTGCTGACGTTTGACGAATACAAGGCGATTCTGAAAGGCGATTACAGCTTTTGTTTAGAAA
This sequence comes from Oscillospiraceae bacterium, assembly GCA_009781425.1. Lineage (GTDB taxonomy): Bacteria > Bacillota > Clostridia > Oscillospirales > Ruminococcaceae > Ruminiclostridium_E. The sequence continues at coordinate 30,618 of WQYC01000031.1, read as the reverse complement.
GGCAGAACTCGGAAGCGGTCAAGGACTTCTGCCGCGAAGCCTTGACAAACGGGCTGAAGCCCGCAGTCATCACCGATTACGTCAGGGACGCTTACACGGCGGACGCGGGGAACGTGCGGATTACCTTCGACAAGAAGCTTCAGGCAGGGGTAAATTCATTCGATATATTTGAAGCCGCGTATCTGCCTATAAACGACTATTACGATAAAGTAGTACTCGAAATCAAATACGACAGATTCATACCGTCATATATACAGGAGCTCTTTTCGGGGATTCCGCTGATGGCGAAGCCTGTTTCTAAATACGTTCTGTGTGCAGATAAATTATTGGAGGGAAATAAAAAATGACAATTACGAATTTCAACGCGGCAATCCGCGAGCTAATCAGCGAAAGCATAACCATGGCGGAAACGTATCAGAGCCTTTCCACAGAGCGGATTATCACAGCTATGGGAACGGCATTAGTCTGCGGGCTTGTGATTTATTTCGTGTACCGCTTCTTCTACCGCGGAATAGTTTTCAGCGAGAACTATAATCTTCTGCTCGTTTTAGTCACAGTCGTGACCGCGTTCATCATCAACACCATCAGCGCGAACATCGTCCTTTCGCTCGGAATGGTCGGTGCGCTGTCGATTGTGCGGTTCCGCTCGGCGGTGAAAGACCCGCTTGACATCGGCTTTCTTTTCTGGGGAATCGCGGCAGGCGTAACTGCAGGCGCGGGCTTGTACTATCCTGCATTTGTCGGAACGGCGTTTATTGCAGTGATTTACATATTATTAACCCTTTTCAAAAAGCAGAAAAAAAGCTATCTTCTTATAATCAGATACAGCGCGGCGGCAGAAGCAGGCGTCAGTGCCCTACTCGGCGAAACTCGCTACAAGCTTAAAAATAAAACAAGCACAGGCGAAAATACCGAGCTTACGATAGAAATTAAGGTCAAGCGCAACGATGCGGACGCTGTCGCGAAGTATAAGGCAGTCGCGGGGGTTGAGGCAGTCACTCTGCTTGAATACAGCGGCGAATTTATGAATTAAACAAAAATAAACAGTCATATAAAAACGCCGAAGATACAGACTTCGGCGTTTTACGTCAAAAAATACAAGAATGTAACACGACAAGCGTTAAAATTTGGTACACTTTAGGCATTGTAAAAAATGCCTTTTTGTTATATAATTAGTATCAAGCAATAGTTTATATGGAAAGGAATTTAAAATGGACAGAGATTTAAAGGTTCTCCTGATTGAAGACGACGCGACAGCGTGCCGCGATATTATTAAAGCGGCGGACATAACAGACGGGATTCGCCTCATAGGTGTAACAAACAGCACAGACAAAGCTGTTCAGTGCGTTTCTGACGGGCTTCCGGACGCAATCATTCTCGGGATTGAGCTAAATAAAACAAGCGGGAAGGGTCTCCCGTTCATGCAGCAGCTCCGCGATATGAAGCTCGAAATATTCCCCTACATCTTAGTTACTACAAACAGCACAGACGCCGCCGCTAACGACACAGCGCGGGAAATGGGTGCAGACTTCATCATATGTAAGCAGCAAAGCGACTACAAGGCGGCAAATGTTATGGACTTCTTAGGCTCCGTAAAAAGCGTTATTCTCGGCAAGAAGAAGCAGAGCGGCACAGAAGTTCTTTCCGTTGAAGATAAGGAAGACATTGACAAAAAAACACATAAAAGAATCCATGCCGAGCTTGACCTTATCGGCGTAAGCCCTAAGGTCGTCGGACGTTCGTACTTAGTTGACGGGATTCAGCGGATTATGGAAAAGCCCGAGCCGAACTTCTCGCGTAAAATCGCGGCGCACTTCGGCAAATCCGTGCCGAGCGTTGAGCGCGCTATGCAAACAGCAATCACAGGCGCATGGAAAAACAACAATCCGCAGGAGCTCACAAAGTATTACACAGCGCGAATCAGCCCAACAAAAGGAATCCCGACAGTCACAGAGTTTATTTACTTCTACGCTTCAAAGGTTAAGAATAATTGGTAGAATGTAGGGAACGCATTTATGCGTTCCCTTTTTGCGGCACGAATTAATTCGTGCCCTACGAAAAGCCGCCCTAAAAGGGCGGCTTCGTTTATAATTATTAAGTTTTAGGTTTTAAATTGTGCAACCAAGCTCTTGAGTACGTCGGTCTGTCCGCTCATTTCTTCGGAAGCCGCCGCGCTCTGCTCTGCAATCGCCGAGTTCTGCTGAATCACGTTCGCTACCTGCTCAACGCCGATGTTGAGCTCGGAAATCGCTGTAGACTGTCCGCTTGAGGACGAAGCGATGTCGGCGATGATTTCTGCGTTTTCGCTGATACCGTTTACGATTTCGTTCAGCGAAGAAGCTGTCTGCGTTGCAAGAGATAAGCCTAAGCTTGCTTTATTAATCGAGTTTTCGATAAGTCCCGAGGTGTCTTTTGCCGCTTCAGCACTCTTAGAAGCAAGATTACGTACTTCCTCCGCAACAACCGCGAAGCCCTTACCTGCCGCGCCCGCTCTTGCTGCTTCAACTGCCGCGTTGAGCGCGAGAATATTGGTCTGGAAAGCTATATCGTCGATAACCTTGATAACCTTTTCAATCTGTGTGCTTGCGTCGGTGATTTCGCGAACCGCCTGCATGAGTTCGTCCATCTGACGGCTGCCTTTTTCCGCTTTTTCTTTAATAGTCTGCGAAAGGTCAGCGCATTTGCCTGTCATGCCCGCTGTTTCTTTAATCTGACCGGACATTTCCTGAATCGAGCTCGAAAGCTGCTGAACAGATGCCGCCTGCTCGGTGGACGACTGCGCTAAGTTCTGCGCGCCCTCTGCGATTTGGCTCGACGCACTGTTAACCTGCGAAGAGGAAGAGTTGATTTCGCCGAACATCATTCTGAGCTGTTTCATCATGTGCTGTAAAGAGAAGCCCATGGTGTCCTTTTCGGAAAGCGTGTCAAGGTGAACGGTTAAATCGCCCTCTGCGACTCTTTTAAGTACCTTCGATACATTGTAAATATGTCTGACGAAAGCGTCTGCGCCCTTCATGCACTGCCCTGTTTCGTCGGCATACTGCGAGTATTCCTTCATTGCGGCGTCTTCCTCCGCGCTCATGGTGAGCTCGCCTGTGCCTCCCGCCTTAACCATGAAGGAGGTCAACTGTACTAACGGCTTGGTAATCATTCCCGAAACCTTGAGTACCATAATTACTGCTATGATAATAGCAACTACAATAACCGCTATAATAAGTATGAGCATTGTTCGAGCAAGCTCGGTTGTGGCTTTGTTACGCTCGCGGATAAAAGCAGTTCTCATGTTCCCGAGTTCCTTTAAGTCCGCCGAAATAACGTCAGCATCACTTTCTATTCCGTCAAGATACTGAACCAATGTGTAAAGCTCTTCGCCGGCTTTCGCTTTCTGCACAACGTCTATCATCGCGGGCTTAACGACTCTTTCGTACTTATCCATTATTTCGTTAAATAAGTATTCGCCGTCTTCCGTTAAAATCACCCTGCGATAACTGTTCAAAAGCTCTTCAAACTCAGCGAATTGAGCTCTCATCTCGTTTTCGATTTTGGTAACATATGTAGCGTCACCCGTGTGCATAACAGCGTTCGCGGTTTCGTAGCGAAGCATACCGAAGTCATAAATCGCTACCATAAGCTCGCTCATCGGCGAAGCAGCCTCGTACATTTCCTGTGCGGCGTCGCTCATTTCGCTTTGTCCGAAAATGCCTACTATGCCGATGACTAATGCTAAGAACAGCACCACACCAAAGCAAGTGAACAATTTTCCGGAAATTTTCATGTTTTTCATTAAGTTTCTACTCCTTTATCTTAGATAATTTTTGACTATTTCACCTATTATAACATAAATAAATTGATAATACAATACTTTTTTTAAAAAATTTGTAAATTGGCATTTGTTGCTAAGAATAAAAGCCGTCCTTTCGGGCGGCTTTAAGCCAGATTAACGTCACAAATTCAGTGATGCCGCGAGTTCAGCGGGAACCTCCGGCTCGGGCTGTTCCGACTTATTGAACAGGTCGCGGAATTTTTTAGACACCTTGCAAAGCGTGCCGTGCAGGTCTGCTTTAAGCGGCTGACCCGCGATTGCCTTGTGATAATCGTTTATCATTATGCAGGTTGCATACGGGCTGACTAAAACGCCCTCGATACCGTACAGGATTACCCAAGCGAGTATTAACGCGAGGATAGTTCCGCCGCCGCTTGAGAAAATCGCGCCGCCGATAAGCGAAAAAACGAGCATAAACAAGCCGTAAGCCGAAACGCGCACCACCCACACAAACGCACCGACCTTCAGCGCGCCCTTGAGCATACCCTTCCAGCTTTGCGCGTAATAAACCAAGCCGTCGCACGCCTTCTTGAAAGCGTTGCCTTCTTTGTCTTTATTGTAGAACAGGTAGCTTAAAACCGCTTCGTCAATGAAGTTGAGCGCGGTTGAAAGCACGAATTCAACGATTTGCATAATTGTCTTGCCGCCGGGAATCCAAGAAAAAAGGTTCCCGATTTTATTAACCCAGCGCATAATCTGCCGTGTCGCGCCCGAAATCAGCACATCAGCGGCAAAAGCGACGTTCGCCGCGCCGAAGTTGTTCTTAATCGTTTCGGTTCCGTAAGCTAAAACGCCCTTGTAGCCGTTCTCAACTACGGGTGCCTGCCCTGTTTTTATGTACTCAGTAATCGCGGCGATATGCGCGGCTTTAATCATATAAAGCACGTATCTCTTAGCGAAGCGCAAAAATGCGAAAAGTCCGCCGAAAATAAATATGAGTGTTATGTAGCCTGCGACGGGGTTCCTCGTGAACAGCCAAATGCAGAGCAGTCCGCCTAAAATCCCGACAACTAACATAATCGCTGTTATAACAAGATAAACAAGAGCGCGCACAACGAAGAACGCTTTGGTAGCCTTGAACAGCTTTGCCGCGGTTATATTTTCCATAAAATGATTCCTCCTGCGAAATTATTTGTTTTATTGTAACATTTTATCAAATAATTGTCAAGTGATTAAAATAAAATTGTAAAATTAGATGTAATTTATCCTCCGCGAAATGAAACTTTCGGAGGGAAAGCAACGACTTCTAAGTATACGGAAACAGGAAAAACATTACAGGAGGCGAACATGAAGAAGCTGACAGCTTTAATAATTACAGCAATGATTCTGCTGACTTCCTGCGGGGAAAATCCTCAAACCTTTGAAATTGTTGAAGAACCGATAATTACAACGACCACCCCGCCGCCGGTTGAGGTAATAATTGAGCCCGAGCAGGAAGTTGAAGCGGAGGTTGTACTTTTTGAATACCGAAACATAGAAGGTAATTCGCTCAGAAATAGTGGATTAGAAATAAGAAATTATTTAAGTGAAGACCCTCATGTTGTAATTCCTTCGGAGATTAACGGTATCCCTGTGACCGGCATTGATGATAGAGCGTTCAGAGAAACAGATATTATTTCAGTTATAATCCCCGAAAGCTTAACCTCGATAGACAGACGCGCTTTCCACGGTCGCGAATCTCTCACAAGTGTCATTCTTCCCGATAACTTAATTAGAATTAGATATGCGGCTTTTAAAGGGTGTATATCGCTTGCAAATATAAATATACCGGATAACGTAATTGAAATAGATGAAAGTGCTTTCAGCGGTTGCGCCGCACTTGAAAATATAATCTTACCGAGTGGTTTAACAAGTATTGCATCACGAGTGTTTTTAAATTGTACTTCTCTTAAAAGCGTTTATATACCCGAAAGCGTGACTAAAATTGAAGGCGAAGCGTTCAAAAATTGCACTTCTCTCACAGAAATCAATCTCCCAAGCAATCTAACTTCAATTGGTTGGAGTGCTTTCGCGGGCTGCACATCGCTTACAAATCTATATTTGCCGGATAGCATAAAAGAAATAGACCTTGACGCCTTCAAAGGCAGTGAAAATATAATAGTTTCATTTAAAGGTGAAACCTATACCTATGAAAATATTAATAAACTTTTTCATCGGTTGTTATATGGTTGTTACAATATAACGAAATGGAATGAAACAGGCGAATGGGACGTTTCGGAGCTTGCGTTAGTGATTGATATAAGCTCCAAAGCAAGCCAGCACGCATTTATAGTAAGTCTTGACGGAGCGGTTAAGCGTGTAGAATTTTCGTGGGAGGAGGCACCGCGTGGCGGGGATTATCAAAATTGGCGTAAGGGTTTAATAATGGATAGCTTGAATGATAGTAATTATCCGATAGAAGCCCGATTCGACAGAATACCCAATAATATTATAGAATCAATCAGAACGCTTGAACCTTTTGTGTTGGATTATTACCTCGGTACAAATCCCGACGGCGGCAGTATCAGACATTATGTCGCTGTCGGTTTGGGCGAAGAAAAAAGACTTATTCAAATAGGAGCCGCCCAGCATAATTATTTCTATCTTAAAAGCTTTGATAACGAAAAAGTAAATGAATTAGCTGTAAATATGTGGGATTGGTATTCAGAGCAGTGGCAAAAAACCTCCCCTCAACTTGACGAATCCTATTATATATGGTATACTGAGTGAAAAATTTAAAAAGGTGAGCTTTATGAAAGTACTTGTAATAGGCGGCGGCGGGCGCGAACACGCGATTTGCGCCGCTTTGAAAAAATCCCCGAAAGTAAAGGAGCTGCACTGCGCGCCCGGTAACGGCGGCATTTCGGAAATCGCAGTCTGCCACGATGTAAAGGCAGTTGACATTGACGGCGTTGTGAAATTAGCGCGGGAAATCCGCGCGGATTATGTTTTTGTCGCGCCCGACGACCCGCTGACGCTCGGCATGGTGGACGCGCTTGAAGCGGCAGGAATTGCGGCTTTCGGACCGCGCGCGAACGCCGCGATTATTGAGGGCAGTAAAGTCTTTTCCAAAAGCTTCATGAAACGGCACGGGATTCCGACTGCGGCGTATGAGACGTTCAGCGAGGCGGAAGGTGCAATCTCCTACATAAAATCGCAGAATTCCTATCCTGTTGTAATCAAATGCGACGGGCTCGCGCTCGGCAAGGGCGTGATTATTGCGCAGAATTTCGCAGAAGCAGAGGAAGCAGTGAATTCTATTCTGCTCGGCGGGAAGTTCGGCGCGAGCGGCAAGGAAATCGTTGTTGAAGAGTTTCTCAGCGGCGTCGAAGCCACGGTGCTCGCTTTCACGGACGGCAAGACAATCGCGGCAATGCCGGCTTCTGTTGACCACAAGCGCGCGTTCGACAACGACGAGGGCTTGAACACGGGCGGCATGGGGGTAATCTGCCCTGCGCCGTATTACACAGCCGAAATTGCAGAAGAGTGCATGAAAAATATTTTCGAGCCGACAATCCGCGGGCTTGCGCAGGAAGACCGAGCGTTCAAGGGTTGCTTGTACTTCGGATTGATGTTAACCGCGAATGGCGTGAAAGTCATCGAATACAACTGTCGCTTCGGTGACCCCGAAACGCAGGCGGTGCTTCCTTTGCTTGAAACAGATTTGTTTGAAATTATGACCGCTGTAATTGACGAGCGGCTGGCGGGATTATCTATTAAATGGAGCAGTAAACACTCCGCCTGTGTCGTTATGGCGAGCGGCGGCTACCCCGAAAAATATGAAACAGGCTTTGAAATCACGGGATTATCGGACGTGAACGGCGCAATTATTTATTATGCGGGGACTAAACTTGACGGCGGGACATTTTTAACCGCAGGCGGGCGTGTTCTCGGAATCACCGCGCTCGGCGAAACGCTCGACGAAGCCCTCGGGATTGCCTACCGCGAAACCGCGAAAATCAACTTCAAGGGCGCGTTTTACCGCAAGGACATTGGCGCGACGTGTAAAACGCCGCGCGGCTAAATGCAAAAAAATGTAAAAATTTTCCAAGTATACTATTATATATAGAGAGAAAGAAAAACTTTCTCACAAACTTTTCACAAAAATTTTTAAAAGAGTGAAACTTTTTGAAACTACTTCATGACTACCTAATTGTAAACGGTCGAAAACGCGTCCTTATTCTCTTAAAGCCGACGGAAAAAGACCAAAATAGTGCATATCACACGAATATGTGAAAGAATGATGAAAATATTTTTTAAATTCTGTGTATTATGTCTATTGAAATTTTTTCCAAAATGAGCTACAATGTTCTAAGGACGATGGAAACGGACCATCTTACTATCTTTAAAACTTTTATTGGAGGAAAAACAATGAAGAAAAAAATTCTTTCTGCAGTTTTAGCAATTGTTATCTGCTTCTCAGCATTTAGCTTTGTTGCAGTTGCAGACGAAGCAGCAGCCGGCGCAAAAACAAAAGCTGAGCTTCAAGAGCTTATGTCCGGTTTCCCCTCAGCTTGGCGTGACGGCGCGCTCTGGGAAAACGGTGACGCAAGCGCAGAACGCTTTGAAAAAGCTTTTGATGTCGCTGAAAAAATTGCAGGCGACGGTGAAGCATCACCCGAAGAAATCACAGTTGCGTGGGTTCTTCTTGATGCAGCTTTTGAAGGCTTAGTTAAAAAGAGCATGGCTGACCTCAACGCTCTTATCGCTGAAGTCAAAAACACTTACCAAAGAAACAACGTTTTCAACAATGCTAACGAAAATGACTTAATTTTCAGCATGGAAACATTTGACAGATTCATGATGGCATATGACAACGCTGATGACCATTCTGACGCAGATGATACGAACAAAATCACCAACCTCTATCTCGAGCTTGAGTGTGCGTTCAACTGCCTCGACAGACTTCAGGTCGTTACTCGTAACGAACTGAGAAACTTAGACAGAACTGTTGAGCGTCTCGCTGAAGGCCGTGACAAGTTCACACCTGAAAGACGCGGCAGAGCAGGTATCCCTCAGTCTTGGGGAACTGAAAATGCATCTGAGTTTACTTTCCACAACAATAACTGGAGTTCAAGCGGCGGCGGCAATCCTATTTTCTGGGATTTATTATGGAACGCAGCTATACTCAACACACTTACCACAGGCGACAACAACCCATACCGCTCGGGCGACTGGAGTGCTTTCTTCCCCTACGACATCGTAGCTCCGGTATTCCAGGCACAAAAAGAAATCTTTGATGACTTAGGCGTTGGTTCAACAACTGACGAAGATGTCGTTGGAGCTTACAACAGAGCACTCAGAACAACAGCAATGATTAACAGCTTCGCGGCTGACGGCACAGGCAGAGGCAGTGAAAGAACAATCACTAACCTCATGAACAACAATGCTGACCTCATCGTCAGAAACGAAAACAGACGCGGCGCAACTGACGCAAGCTTAGCAATGGTTACCGGTAACACAGGAAGCAACGGTTCCATGAGAGCTCTCTACAATGCTATCGACGCATTACCGGCAGGCAAATGGATTACTGCACGCGGAAACACTAACGTAATGGCATTAGAAGATAAAGTTACAGTACGTGTAAACGACGCAGGCAGAATCATAGGCTTAGGCTCTATAAATCCGGCTGCAGGTACTGCACTTGAAATCGGTGGCAACACTAACGCGGTTGACCTCGTTAAGCGCGTAGCAATTGACACTGTTACCGCTCCTCAAGCTTTCATTATCGGTCAAGCTGACCTCAACGCTCTTCATAACGGACGCGTTGCAGCATTCCAGCCTGCACTCGGCAATGCTTGGAGATATGCACAAACTTTAGCAGCGGTCGACCGCCCTGCAGGATTTGCATTAGTTGAACCCAACGATGATTTAATCCTTGCTACTCGTCTCTTAACCTACGCAATCAATGACGCTAAATTATCTGACAACATGGAAACAAGAGACAGATTAAGCAATCTCATTGACTCTTCCGAAGCAATCGACGATATTACAACGAAATTCTTCAGTGCTTCCGGAACTGACCATTACGGCGACGTTCGCGGTGCTCGTTCTGCCGCTAACCAAGCACTCAGAGACAACCCTGTAGCTAATCGTGCAAACAACAACGACTCTGTAGCAAACAGAAACTTCTTCCCTGCGTACAAAGGACTCAACGACGCAGTAACTGATTTCAACAATGCTATTAACAGAGACTGGCCTGTAGCTATTGACGAAGGCGAAAACAGCGTATTCTTCGTAATCATGGCTTCCATGGCTTCGACAGACGAAAAAGTTGCTGAACTCAGAACCGCATTAGCACTCGCTCTTCTTGATGAAGACGGCTGCGGCGGCGGCGACTGTAAAGGCGACGAGTATTTACACGGCGACTTCCCGATATTCGACAATGCTTCTTTCGTAGCAAGCGCTCGTCTTTGGAACGGTCGTGACTGGGAATGTGCATTTGCTTCCTACACAGCATACGCAGCTCTCGCACAGTCTCTCGGACTCGTTGCAGGCGGCAGCACATATGCTAAGGGCGACGTAAACGGCGACGGTGCTGTTACTACAGCTGACGCTCTCGAAATCCTCAGATACGTTGCAGGTCTCGACAACGCTATCACAGGTAACGCTCAGGCTCTCGTTGCAGGCTCCATCACAGCTGATGCTCCTACAACAGCTTGCGCACTTCAGATTCTCAGATTAGTTGCAGGTCTTATCGACGCTCTCTAAAATCTGAAACATTAATTTAATCCCCACTCTTAGGTAAGAGTAACATAATAAACAAAGTTGGGCGGTGCGGGGCACCAAGCTCCGCAACCGCTCAAAATATTTTGGAGGTAAAACAACAATGAAAAAACTTTGCACATTAATCGCAGTAATAGCTGCAATCGCAATGCTCGCTCTTAGCGCATCTGCTTTCACCGCTACGGTTGACGGCGACACAATCACTCTCACAGTTGCTGACGGCGGCGACATCGACGGCGTAATCACAGTTGACTTCGCAGACGGCGCTTCCTTCGGAAGAGCTACAGGACAAAACGGAGTTCTCGCAGTTTTCAACCCTGACAACGGCGCTCTCGTTCTCGCAGGTCTCGGCCTCGAAGCTGGCGACTCCATCGTTACTATCAGAGTAGACGGCGAAGGCGCAGTTTCCTTCACAGGTTCCGGCGGTCAATTCGAAGGCGCAACAGCTAACGCTACAGTTGGCGGAAGCAACATCGTTGACATTCCTGTTATTGATGACGAACCCGTTGAAGACGAACCCGCAGCTGCAGACGACACCCAGAATCCTAAGGGCGGCGTAGCTCTCGCTATCGTTCCTGCACTCGTTGCAGCAGCAGCAGTAGCAGTAACTCGCAAAAGAAAGTAATTCCAAAACGGAATAACATTGAAGAACTCCGACATAATCGTCGGGGTTCTTTTTTTGAACGAATTACCAAAATATGCAAAGTTTTTCTTTTACCTAAAATTTTCATTTAATATTTTAAATCCTATCGGCAAATAATAAAACCGATAGGATTTTCCTATATTAAAACATGAAAAGGACATTACTATAATGAAGAAATTTGTTTTATTTTTAACTGCGGCTTTTGCCGCTATTGCAATGGCGACAGGCGCGTCCGCGTTACACCTTATTGAAGACGGAAACGTCGCAGAGCTCATCATTGACAACAACGGCGACGTTGACGGTGTTGTAGTTCTCGAAATGAGCGACGGGCTCAGCTTAGCGAGAGACCCGCAGTCTCCCGGCGGCGCGTTAGTAGTTTACAACGCAGAAAATGGCAGAATAGTAGTTGCAGGGCTCGGATTGCAAGCAGGCGATACGGTTCTTCGACTCACATTTGAAGGAGAAGGAACCTACTCGCTCACAGGCGAAGGCGGAGAGTTTGAAGGTATGCCTATTTTAACAGGCGAAATCGGCGTAGCTGAACAGCCTAACTTAGTTACTCCCGAACCTGAACCCGAGCCCGAGCCGGAAAGACCCGTAGAGACTAACCCCAAGGGCGGCGTTGCGTTCGTGGCGATTCCTGCACTTGCGGCGGCGGCTGTAGTTGCGATAACTCGCAGAAAAAATATAGTCTAAATATGGCAACAAGAAAATCCCCCGCTTGGGGGATTTTTCATTTAATAATAGCGAACGCGCGGCGAACAATAAAAACAGCAGGATTTTTGATTTAATCCCGCTCAAAACAATTGAAAGGTACGAACTGAAGATGAAAAAGTTTGCTTTATGTTTATTCGCGGCTTTCGCCGCTTTAACGCTCTCTATCGGAGCGTCTGCCGTAACAGGCACGAACGGCGGCGGTATAGTTGGAGCTGCCGAAAACGTAGTAGGCGGCGTTGCACGCGGTGCTGAAGATATAGTCGGCGGCGTTGCAAGAGGCGCAGAGGATATTATCGGCGGGACTCACGGAACTCACAGAAATCATGCGGCACACGGCAATCATATCACAGAAAATAAAGACGTGAATCCTATTCCCCGCGCCTATGAAGGCGTTTCTCGCAACGAACACGCGCGCGGCGCGAACAACACTGCTCACCACAACGACCGCAACCCCTCGACAGCAGTTGGCTTCGGTATAGTTGAAATCGCTACTATAGGTGCGACAATGCTCGGTACAGCGGCGATAGCAGGCGGGAAGAAGCGCAGGTAGCTTGAAACTGAAAACAGCGTAGCTAAAACTACGCTGTTTTGTTTTATTCAAAAATATCTGCGTGTGTGCCTGTATTATGTAGTGATAAAATTAACTTATCTTCTATAATACGATACACTAAAAGCCAGTCGCCTTTTATATGACATTCACGAAATATTGATAACTCCCCTTTTAATTGGTGGTCTCGATATTTTGGCGGGAGCTGTTCACCTTTAGCGAGAAAAGCCACAGCTTCATCTAAAAGAGTTAAATCTAACCCTCGCTTTCTTGCGAGTTTGACACTTTTCTTAAATTTTGAGGTCTCAATCGGTTTATATTTTAATTCATTCACTGTCTTCTTCCCTCCAGCTTGCAAATAATTCCTCAAGAGAATTGTAAACCTTAGCCGTACCATTAGCGATAGCTTCGTCAATTTCTGCGGCTTCACGCAAAAGCTCATCAGCATGAGCGTATATAGGGTTAGAAGCCACCTCAAAAGGTATGCGTCTCTCCCGCACTACAGTCTTCGCGAAAATAGTTATCGCCGCCGACACAGAAAGCCCCATATCATCGCAAACATTCGCAAAATCTTTTTTTAACTTAGGCTCAAGTCTTATAGTTGTTTGATTCATCATTCTCACCTCCCTGTAATAATATATCCGTTGTATATCATAAGTATACCATATTAACATACATTTGTCAACTGTTAATTTAACTGTCCCTCCTCATCGCAACAATCACACCTCTTATCTTCTGAAGCTTCGCAATAATATTTTTAAGCTGCTCGACGTTCGCAATTTCAAGCGTGATTTCAATACAAGCGTTTCCGTTTTTAAGCTTCTTCGCGTTGATTTCATCTATAGACAGCTTATTTTCAAAAATAACGCTCGTCACGTCTAAAATAAGCCCGACTCTGTTTTCTGCAACTACGTCAATCGCGGCGCGGTAATAGAGGTCGTTTAAGTGCACCCATTTTACTTTTATCAGGCGGTCGCGCTTTTCACTGCTGACGTTCGCGCAGTCGCTTTTATGCACGGAAACGCCGTAGCCGCGCGTCACAAAGCCAATGATTTTATCGCCGGGCAAGGGCGTACAGCAGTTGGCGAAGCGGACTAAGCAGTTGTCAATTCCCTCGACGACGACGCCCTTCGACTGCTTTTTCGCTATGCTCTCGCTTAAATTAATATTGTCTGCTTCGCTGACAGACGCGGCGGCGGCAGTCGCGTTATAAATTTCCTTGACCTTGTGAATTACGCGGGTCATCGGCGTTCCGCCGTAGCCAATAGAAGCGTAGAACTCGTCCGCTTCCTCAAAGCGAAGCTCCTTCGCCGCGACTAAAATTAACTCATCATCGAAAGGCAGACTATTGCGTTTGAGCTCGCGTTCAAGGCTGTTTTTCCCCTCGACTATGTTTTCGGAGCGGCGCTCCTTGCGGAACCATGCGCGGATTTTCGCTTTTGCCGAGCTTGTTTTAACTATGTCTAACCAGTTTCGGTTCGGACCATAAGAAGAGGAGTTCGTCGTCATTATATCCACTATATCGCCCGTAACAAGCTGATACTCGAACTTCACCATGCGTCCGCCGACTCTCGCGCCGGTCATTTTATTGCCGACCTGCGAGTGAATCGCGTAGGCGAAGTCTATGACGTTTGAGCCGAGTGGTAACGTAATTATATCGCCTTTAGGCGAGAAAACATAAACGTCCTCGGAAGCGAGGTCAGTTTTAATCGCTTCGGAAATATGCTCTACGTTCCCGCTCTCCTGGTGCTGGTCTAACACGTGCCGAAGCCATTCAAGCCTGCCTGTGTCGCTTGTGTTAGGGTTATTCTTTTGCTTCGCAACTAAGCCGACTTTATACTTCCAGTGCGCGGCTACGCCGTATTCTGCAGTGTTGTGCATATCGACTGTACGGATTTGCACCTCGAAGGGTATGCCGTCCCTGCCGATAACCGTAGTATGAAGCGACTGGTAGCGGTTAGGCTTCGGAGTCGCTATGTAGTCCTTAAACCTAAAGGGAATCGGGCGGAACATATCGTGGATAATCCCGAGAATATTATAGCACTCGATGACCGACTGCACTATTATGCGCACTGCGTATATGTCATAGATTTCATCGAAGTTTTTCCCGTCAACGATTACTTTTTTATAAATGCTGTAGTTGCTTTTCACCCGTCCTGCGATTGAAGGTACGGGTTCCATTTCGCCTATGCGCTCGGTTATCATCTCCATAATCTTTTCAATGAAGAGCTCGCGCTGCTCCTTGCGGTGGCTGACCTGCTCATCTATGCTTTTGAAGCCGTAAGGGTCAAGATAGCGCAGGGATATATCCTCCATTTCCTCCTTCAGCTCGTTCATGCCGAGCCGATGCGCAATCGGCGTGTAAAAGCTCATGGTTTCGAGGGCGGTTCCGCGTTGCTTTTCGGGAGGACGATGCTCTAAGGTTCGCAGATTATGCAGGCGGTCAGCGAGCTTAATCAGAATAACCCTGACGTCCTGCGACATGGCTAAAAGGATTTTTCTTATATTTTCGGCGTGCTGTTCTTCCTTTGTGTAGTTGAGGGGAATCATGCCAATTTTCGTCACGCCGTCAACCATGAGCGCGACGTCCCCGCCGAACCTCTTTTTTATGTAGCTGAGCTCCACGTTTGAATCCTCAACAACATCGTGCAGAAGCGCGGCGACAATAGTATCGGTGTCCATTTTAAAATCTAAAAGCAGATAAGCGACTGCAATAGGGTGCGAAATATACGGCTCGCCCGAGCTGCGCTTCTGCCCCTCGTGGGAGCTGTTCGCAAGCTCGTAGGCGTCCATGATTTTGTTCAAATCATAGCCGCTCTTGTCGTTTTCTGTCAGCTTGGAAATTAAAAGCTCGATAGTGTAAATCATGGAGTCACCTCGTCAGTAGGGTGCGACGCATCTTGTGACAGCAAGCTGCTGTCCTCAGCGCACCGCGCAAAGCGATTTTATTTTTATCAGCACAGCCGAAGCTTCTAAGTCCGCCTTTGAAGCAGACGGCAGAAGCTTGACCTTACCGTTAACTATATCATGCTCAATCAGCCCGAATTCATTTAAAATATCGAGAATAATTCTGAATTTGCAATAATTTGCACCTGCGGCGGCGGCTTCGGTGTAAATCCGCTCTGTATCTGTGTTTCCGCTTCTCAAAATATCGTAAATCATTTTAATGTCGCTCTTCTCGGGAATAACGCGGGCATAAAGTGAGCTGTCTATGTTTTCGCCGCGTATTAGCTTTTCGTAAGTCCGCAGAGCCGCGAAGTGCCTGTCCTGGTTAAAGCCCGCAGGGCGAATATCTTTTAGCTGTGCGGAAACGCTCCGTGTGCCGTTGTATTCGTTTATGTCGAGCGTTACTAAGATGTCAACCTGCTGGTTATTTTCATAACCAAAGTCGTTATAAGCGCAGTTGAAATTAAGTATTTTCTGTACTACCGAGCCGATTTTGACGTTGAATGAGAGAAACTTTCCGTCCTTGAGCGGCTTCTTTGAAAGGATTACGCAGTTTTGCATTAAAAACAGCGGTGTTGGATTCCCCTCGCCGAAGGGCGCGAGCGTTTTTAAGCCCTTGACGTTCTCTAAACTCAAATCCTCGGGCGTTAAAACCTTGTCAATGTTCAACGTATCAAACGGCATTTCGGGGAAATTCGCCGCGCTGTAAGCCTTGATTCTTTCGGTAATTGCGGGAAGATTTTCACTTTTGGCTGTAAGCCCCGCCGCCTTAACATGACCGCCGAACTTAATAAGCAAGTCTGTGCAATTCTCCAAAAGCGGCACAAGCGGAAACCCCTCAACGCTCCGCGCGCTCCCGCGAATCTGCTCACCATCGTCGTTAATAACGATATTAGGCTTGCCCCACTTAGTCATAAGGCGCGAGCTGATAATGCCGATAATCCCGTCGTGCCAGTTCATGCCGCTGAGAATCAGAACCCGCTCGGATAAAAGCGCGGGCTTCTCGGCAATCAGCGCGTCAACTTGACTCAAAATCCCGCCCTCAGTCTCGCGGCGGCTGTTGTTCAGCGCGGTTAATTCCGCGCTCCGCACTTCGGCAAGCTCCTCGGTTTCCGAGAGCAGAAGCTCGGCGGCTTTCTTCGCGTGAGCGAAACGCCCCGCGACGTTAATTCTCGGACAGACTGTAAAGGAAAGTGCACCCGCTGTGAGTCTTTCGTCGTCCTCCTCAAGCGAGAAGCCGCTGTGCTTCAGAAGCTTATACAAGCCGATATTCTCGGTGTAAGGCATTATTTCAAGTCCGCGTTTGACGATGATTCTATTCTCGTCTAAAAGCGGCACAACGTCGCCGATTGTCCCGAGCGCGGCTAAGTCCGCGTACTGCTCCAAAACGCCCTCGATGTCGTCTTCCATAGCCATAATCAGCTTCAGCACTACGCCGCAGCCCGCGAGCTCCTTGAACGGCGAATTGTCATCATGTCGCTTCGGATTTACTACTGCGTCAGCTTCCGGAAGAACCTCAGAAACCGTGTGATGGTCGGTGATTACGAGCTTTATGCCTTTTTCCTTTATGTAAGCGGCTTCTTCTATACAGCTTATACCATTGTCAACTGTAATTATCAGCTTCGCGCCTTTTTCGGCTATTTCGTCAATAGCCGCGAAGCTCAGCCCATAGCCTTCATCGCGCGACGGAATGTACCAGTCTGCCTCGCCGCCCTGCGCCGTCAGATACGAGTAAAGAATCACCGTGCCTGTCACGCCGTCGCAGTCGTAGTCGCCGAAAACAACGATTTTCTCGCCCGCGTAAAGCGCGGCTTTTATAATTTCGACGGCTTTCGCCATGTCCGCCATTAAGAGCGGGTCGGAAATAGTCAGCGTTTCGTCGTCTATGTTAATGCCGCGAGCGGCGAGAACCGCCGAGGCAAGAGAGTCGCAGGGGGTGTTATTGTCTGATTGCCGTAAGCTCCAGCGTTTTGTGCCTTTCATACAGGAATCCTTTCCTCTGTTAAATAGTGATATAGATAAAAATATTATACCATATGTTGAGGGGAATGTAAAGGGGAAATTTAAGAGCGGGTAAGCACAGTGCTGTCCCGCTATTGACAAAATATTACAGGATGTGTTATAATATAAGCGCGGTGGATACCGCAGGCAGACCATAACTATAACGGTTAAATAGGCGGTTAGCTGAGTTTCCTTTTCTCGCATATTTCTAAGGAAAGGAGGTAATGCTCATGGAAATGATAGTAAATTTACTTACTTTGTTTGTAGTTTTACAAATTGTCATAGAAGTGAAAAACAACCGCCCCGGCAAAAGGTAAGGTTGTTTTTCAATAATCTTTTTTCTTAGCCAACCGCCGCACGAATTCACGTGTGGATTTGTGCCGGTCTGCCTTTCTCATTTGTATTATAGCATAGTAAGTTGTGAATGTCAAGAGCGTTAATAAAATTTACGTTTTTTAGGAGGTATAAACATGGGATTCTTTAGTAATTTATTTAAACCGGCTTGGAATAATGACGATTGGAAGAAAGCACAAAGAGCAGTCGAGAGAGTGACTGACCAAAATGAACTTGAATTAATTGCAAAAGAGGCAAACAGTTTTCTTGTGAGAAAAATAGCTGTTAAAAAAATTGGAAATAAAAGAGTATTGGAAGAAATATTCAAGAATTATAAAGAAGACGAAGAAGTGCGTTTGGCGGCAGCATATAAATTGACAAGCCAAGAAGCTTATATTTATATTTTAACAGGTGACAAAGCTTCCAGCTATTCTCGTATAGATGCAATAAGAAAGATTACTGATTTAAATACTTTGTTTAAAATTGCTAATGATAGCAATTACTCTCCAGAGATTCGTGAAGCGGCAATAAGAAGGTTAAAAGAAATAACTGATGTATATATCGTAAAGTGCTCTGAATGCAATGGGACAGGAGGGAGTACGGATTATGAGCGTTTTATTGGCAAAACGTTTAAAAAATGTCCAAAATGCAAAGGAAAAAAAGAATTTGTTATGACAAAAATGGAAATGATGGAAAACAGAACAAATGAAGCGCGCAAAAAAAGTATGGAAACTATGAAATTGCTGGGTATACCCCATTGAAAAGGAGAAAAACCATGCGTTCAAGCGGAATATTAATGCACATTACCTCCCTCCCCTCCCCCTACGGCATCGGAACCTTCGGGGCGGACGCCGAGGCTTTCGTTGACTGGTTAGTGTCGGCGGGACAGAAATACTGGCAGATTCTGCCGCTGTCGCCCACGGGCTACGGCGAGAGTCCCTATCAGTCGTTTTCGACCTTCGCGGGGAATCCGCTTTTGATTGACTTAGACGACTTAGTCGCAAACGGGCTGATTACCAAAGCCGCCTGCGAGCAAGCCGAGTTCGGCGCAGACCCGTCGTTCGTGGACTTCGACAAGGTTTATCGCTCAAAAATGCGCCTCTTGAACGAGGCGTTCAAGAGCTTCACCGAGGACGTGGGCTATCTTGCGTTCGTGCAGGAAGAAGCCGAGTGGCTTGACGATTACGCGCTGTTCATGGCGGTTAAGGAGCAGTATAACCTGCAATCATGGCAGACGTGGGACAAGGACATACGCTTCCGCAAGGCAGACGCGATGAAAGCGGCGCGGGAGGAATTCGCGGAGCGCATTAATTTTTGGAAGTTTGTGCAATATACTTTCATTCGGCAATGGCAAAAACTGAAAAGATATGCAAACAAAAACGGCATAAAAATAATCGGCGACCTGCCGATTTATGTCGCGCTGGACAGCGCGGACGTCTGGAGCAATACGGACTTATTCCTGCTCGATGTTGATTGCATGCCTACGAAGGTCGCAGGCGTTCCGCCGGACTTTTTCAGCAAGACAGGACAGCTCTGGGGGAATCCGCTGTACGACTGGGAGCGCATGAAAAAAGAGAATTATCTTTGGTGGGTGAAGCGCGTGAAGAAATGCGCCGAGCTTTACGACACGATTCGTATTGACCATTTTCGTGCGTTCGATACGTACTGGGCGATTCCTTACGGCGAGAAAACCGCAGTCAACGGTAAGTGGGAAGTGGGTCCGCGCATGGAGTTTTTTGGCGCGATTAACAAAGAGCTCGGCGACATAGATATTATTGCGGAGGACTTAGGCGAGGTATTCGAGAGCGTGACGGAGCTGCTCGCGGCGAGCGGCTTCCCGGGCATGAAGATTCTGCAGTTCGGCTTTAATCCCGAGCACGCGGACAGCGACCATCTTCCGCATCATTATCCGCAGAACAGCGTGGTTTACACAGGCACGCACGATAACTCAACGCTCAAGGGCTGGCTCAAAAACGAGAAAAGCGAAACCCGCAGAATGTTCAAGAATTATCTGCGTCCCGCGTTCCTCGAAAGCATTAACCATGCGGCGTTCCGCGCGCTGTATCAGAGCAGAGCGAAGCTTGTTGTGCTGCCAATGCAGGACGTGTTAGGCTTAGACGACAAGGCGCGCATGAATATTCCGAGCACGCTCGGCGGCAACTGGATTTGGCGCATGAAAAAAGACAAGAACACGGCGGGGATGGCGGGGAAGATTAGGGGTTTGGTTAGGACTTATTTCAGAGAAGACAAGAAAAAGACATAAAACGTTGACAATCGGTACACAATAGTGTATACTAAATATATACTACTTGTGAGGAGGTGAACTTATGAACTTTTATTCTGTGAGAGATTTACGGACGACTCCGAAAAGCATATGGAACAATCTTCGTGAAAACGGCGAGGTGATTATAACAAACAACGGCAAGCCTACTGCGCTTATGCTCAATATTTCAGAGGATAATTTCGACGAGGTAATCAGAGCCGTGCGTCAAGCGAAAGCGATGATTGCATTTAACAGTATGCGGGCAAAAGCCGCCAAAGCAGGCTTCATGACGGAAGAAGAAATTAATGCCGAGATCGCCGCTTATCGCAGGGGAGAATAAAAAATGTATGTAGTTATTGACACAAATATCTTAGTTTCCGCTTTATGGACAAAAGGCGGAAATCCGGCTGAAGTGCTGAAATTAGCACAAAGCAGAGCGATTGTTCCATGTTGGGATTATCGAATTATGAAAGAATACCGAGATGTTTTATTACGTCCGAAATTTAATTTTGATGAATGGGAAGTAATTGACCTTTTGGAACAAATTGAAAAAGAAGGTACGCTTGTTATCGCCAAGCCGCTCAGCGTTCCTTTTACTGACGAATCCGACCGAATGTTTTATGAGGTTGCGAAGTATTGCGGAGCGCATTTAATCACAGGGAATTTAAAACATTTCCCCGACGACGGGGTTGCCTTATTGGCAGCGGAATTTTTAAAAATATATAACGAATAAAGAAGCACTGAGTTGAACTCAGTGCTTCTCTTTTTATTAAATCACCGCGCGTTATGATAAGTCCTCCCCGCCTCCGGCTCAACGCCTTTCAGCTCGAACAGCTCCGTCAAGGTCACAAACCGGAACCCTTCGTCAAGCAGCGCGTCCAAAATCGCGCCTATTCCCTCGGCTGTCGCGTTGTTGCTGCCGCCGTCGTGAAGCAGGATTATACTGCCGTCCTCGACCTTCGGCACAACCAAATTAAAAATGCTCTCGGCAGTTGCGCTGCCCTCCCAGTCGTTGCCGAGTATGCCCTGCGCTAAGGGATAGCCGAGTTCTTTCACGACTTCGAGCATTTCCGCGCTTGTGTTAAGATTCGGCGCACGGAAGAACTTAGGACGGGCGTCCTCGCCGAGAACTTCGACGATTTTGTCGCTTGTGTCAGTGAGGCTTTTTATAATATCGTCAGCGTCCATTGCGCCCATTGAACCCCAGCTCCATGAGTGATTCGCGTATTCACAGCCGAGCGCGTAAGCGCGCCGCATGACCTCTGCGGTTTGGTCGTTTATATTGCCGCCGATTACGAAATATGTAGCGACAATCCCGCGCGCTTCAAGCTCATCGAGAATCAGCACGGCGTTGGTCATGTTGGGACCATCGTCAAAGGTCAGCGCGATTATCGGCTTGTTGTCAAGGTCGATGTTTTCCATAGGAACAGCTTCCTCCTCAATTATTTCGTCAAGTTCGGGTTCGATTTGCGGGAAGTCAAGGGTGTCGGGTTCGTCATGCGGGACGCCGGGGACGTCGTCCCCTACATCATCGCCGCCGCACGCGGCAAACGCAAATATTGCAAATAATGCAATTAAAAGCAATGCGATAATTTTTGTTTTTTTCATGGTTTATCTCCTGTATAATTAAATTCTTGCACCAGTATAACATATTCACCCCAAAATGTCAAATACTACCCCCATGCCTGTAATTCTCATACGAACCATTCTGCTCTACGTTTTAGTCATCTTCGCCGTCAGGCTCATGGGGAAAAAGCAGCTCGGCGAGCTTCAGCCCTCGGAGCTTGTGACGACGATTCTGATTTCAAACATTGCGACTCTCGCGCTCGAAGACCCCGATTTGCCGCTGCTGTCGGGGGTTATTCCGATTCTCGCAATCGTCTGCCTTGACGTTTTTATCACTATCGGCGCGCTCAAATTCGATAAGCTCCGCCGCCTCATAACAGGAAACCCGCGCGTTTTAATCCGTGACGGTGTGATTAATCAGCGCGAAATGAAAAACCTGCGCTTCACCATTGAGGATTTAATGGAATCTGCGCGGGATTCGGGGATTTTCGATATTTCAAAGGTGCAGTATGCTGTAGTTGAAACCACGGGGAAAATCAATTTTTTTGAAAAAGCGCAGAATGTAGGGGCGGACGTCCCTGTCCGCCCGCCTAATCCCCCCGTCTTAGCCGTCAGCGACGGCGTGCCGGACGGCAATGCGCTCAAGGAAGCGGGGCTGAGCGAGAAGTGGCTGAAAAAAATTCTCACTGAAAAAAACATTCCGCTTTCGCGGGTGTTTCTGCTCAGTGCCGACGAAAACGGGAATTATTATTTAATAGAACGGGAGATTTAACATGAAACGTGCAATTCTCTGCATATTTATTTTCGCCGCGCTTTGTGCGCTTGCGGCGGGCAGTTACATTTATATCGCGGATTCAACCGCGCGCCTGCTTAATCAGGTCGAGTTCGTCGCGAACAGCTTCGCGGACGGCGATTACGCCGCAGTTTTCACAGCCGCGCAGGAAGCGGACGAGCTGTGGCAGGAGTTCAGGAAGCGCAGATTCCTCATTATCGACCGCGATAACGTAGCGGAGCTGACGGCATCGCTGGCGCGGATTCGCTCGCTTGCCGCGGAAGGCGACATGGAAAAAAGCCGCGAAATTATCACTGAAACAGCGGTCGCGGCGGCGTTGTTGAGACAGTATGCAGAGCACCAAAAAATAAATTTGTATAATATTTTGTGATAGAAGTTGACAAATTATTTGTTTTGTGTTATGATGTATAGTGTTATTAATATGGACAGTATGGCTCGCCCTCTGTCTAATAATACGGACAGTATGGCTCGCCCTCTGTCTGACATACGGACAGATGGCTGAGTTGGTCTAAGGCGCACGATTGGAAATCGTGTGACGGCTAATACCCGTCCGAGAGTTCGAATCTCTCTCTGTCCGTTCAAACCCCCGCTTAAACACTGCGTTTAAGCGGGGGTTTTGTTTTATTTTAATTTCCGCGTGCTTATCCGAGAACTACCTCAACCTCATAAGCTCCGCCTGCCGAGCCGACAGGAATCCTGTTTCCGTCAACTGCTTTCCCGTCCACGGTCAGGCTCTTCACGCCCTTGCTGACCTTATTCGGATTCTTCACGGTTATGTTGTATTTCGCACCTCTGAACGTCCTGCTGATTGTGAAGCCGTCCCAGCCGCTTGGAATACTCGGGTCAATTACAAGCCCGTCATAATCCGGCTGAACGCCGAGAATCCACTGCGAAGCCGCCGCGAAGTTCCAGGCGGCAGTCCCCGTCAGCCAGGAGTTTTTGCTCTCGCCGTGCCTGTCCGCGTCCTTACCCGCAATCATCTGTGCATAAACATACGGCTCGGTTTTGTTAAGCTCTGAAAAATCCTCGCGGAACGCGGGAGCGATTTTAGAATAATACTCGAAAGCCTTGTCGCCTCTGCCGAGATGCGCCGCCGCACAGATAATCCAAGCGTTGTTATGACAGAAGACGCCTGCGTTTTCTTTATAGCCGGGCGGATAAGTTGAGATTTCGCCGTATTCGATTATATACCGCGTGAAAGCGGGCTGATTAAGCACTAAGCCGTGAGCGGAGTTCAGCCACTTGTCCACGCTGTTAAGCGTTTTCTCGGGATAGCCCTGCTCTTTTCCTAAGTCCGCCATAATCGCGAAGCCCTGCGGCTCTATGAAAATCTTGCCTTCTTCGCAGTCCTTTGAGCCTAATTTCTTGCCGAAGTCGTCGTAGGCGCGTAAGAACCACTCGCCGTCAAAGCCGTGCTCAAGCACTGCTTTGTTCATTTTTTCAATTTCTGCTTCGGCGCGAGTTGCTTCGGCTTCATCACCTTTAATTCGACACATTTTCACATATTCAGGACCTATGAACGCGAACATCGTCGCTATCATGATGCTTTCTGCAACCTTGCCGTCCTTGCCTTCGGTAGTCTGGAAGGACTGCCCCGAGGTCGCCGAGAAGCAGTTGAGGTTCAGACAATCGTTCCAGTCTGCGCGTCCGATAAGCGGCAAGCCGTGCGGGCCTGTCTTGGTGCAGACGTGATTGAACGCCCGCTTCATGTGGTCAAGCATGGAAGCATTTAATTCTTCCTTGTTTTCATAAGGCACGACCTCGTCAAGAATGCCTATATCGCCTGTTTCCTTGATGTACGCCGCAGTTGAAAGAATCATCCAAAGCGGGTCGTCATTGAAATTACTGCCGAGCTCGTGATTACCTTTTTTGGTCAGCGGCTGATACTGGTGATACGCGCCGCCGTCACGCAGCATGGTTGAAGCGAGGTCAAGTATGCGCTGTCTTGCGCGTGCGGGAATCTGATGCACAAAGCCGAGAATATCCTGGTTCGAGTCACGGAAGCCCATTCCGCGCCCTATTCCCGACTCGAAGTATGAAGCCGAGCGCGACAGGTTAAACGTCACCATGCACTGATACTGATTCCAAATATTAATCATGCGGTTGAGCTTTTCATCGGGGCTGTTAACCGTATAAATCGACAGTAATTCGTCCCAGTGAGCGCGTAAATCCGCAAATAATTTATCCGCTTTTTCGCTCGTGTCGCATTTTGCGATTAGCTCCTGCGCCTTTTTCTTGTTTACGATGTTCTGCGGGCGGTTTCCGCTGGTTGTAGGGTGCGGCGTCCCCGACGCACCGATGTCAGCAGCAAATTTCTCCGTGAATTCGTTTTCAATATAGCCGAGCACGAACACAAAATCCTTGCTTTCGCCTGCGGAGAGCTCAACTTCAATGTAGTGCGAAGCGACAGGCGCCCAGCCGTCAGCTACGCTGTTTGAAGCCTTGCCTGCGGCGACAACCTCGGGATTGCCGAAGCCGTTGTATAAGCCTACAAACTTATCGCGGCAGGTGTCGAAGCCGTCTATAGGCGCGTTTACCGAATAAAACGCGTAGTGGTCGCGGCGTTCTTTGTATTCTGTTTTGTGATAAATAGTAGATTTGTCGATTTCGACCTCGCCTATTGAGAAATTACGCTGGAAGTTTGAGCTGTCGTCCATCGCGTCCCACAAGCACCACTCCAAAAACGAGAAGAGCTTAATTTTTTTCGGGCTTGTCCCTGTGTTTTTGAGTGTCAGCTTCTGCACTTCGGCGTCCAAACCGACAGGCACGAAGAACAGCACCGAGGCTTCAATGTTGTTTTTGCCGCCTGTGATTTTTGTGTAGCCCATGCCATGTCTGCACTCGTAGCTGTCTAATTCTGTCTTGACAGGCGACCAGCCGGGATTCCAGATTTCGTTAGTATCGCCGTCTTTTATGTAGAAATATCTTCCGCCCATATCAACAGGCACGTTGTTGTAGCGGTAGCGCAGAATTCTGCGCAGTCTTGCATCTTTATAGAAGCAGTAGCCGCCCGCCGTGTTGGAAATAAGCGAGAAGAAGCCCTCGCTTCCGAGATAATTTATCCACGGATAAGGGGTGCGCGGGGAAGTAATAACGTATTCGCGGTTTTTGTCGTCAAAAGAGCCGTATTTCATAATTTCCTCCTGTAGGGGCGCGCATTGCGCGTCCGTTTTTTCGGACGACCGATGGTCGCCCCTACATTCCATTATAAAGTAAAATTAAAATAATTTCAATAGAAAAATAAATTATTTATTGCTTTTTTATTTAATATAGTGTATCATGTTAATATGGCAAGTTATGATTTAATTATAGTCGGCGGAGGCGCGGCGGGTTGCTTCGCGGCAATCATTGCGGCAGAGCAAGGCGCAAAAGTGCTTATTATCGAAACCGGCAAGCTTATGCACAAGCTGCTGATTACCGGAAAAGGTCGCTGTAACCTTACTAATAATTCCGACACCGAAACGCTTCTGCGGAATATAAAAACTAATCCGCGTTTTATGCAAAGCTCGCTCGCTCGCTTCACGAGCGCAGACACTATGGCGTTTTTTGAAGACCTTGGCGTTTCGCTCAAGACCGAGCGCGGAAACAGAGTTTTCCCTGCTTCGGATTTAGCCTCCGATGTTGTCGGTGCGTTGAATACGCGGTTAAATATACTCAGAGTAAATGTAATCGCAGACCGTGCGCGGGAAATTATCGCCGAGAACGGCGAAGCTCGTGGCGTAAAATGTGAAAAAGGCTCGTATTTCGCGCCTAAAGTAATCATAGCGACAGGCGGGCTCTCCTATCCTAAAACAGGCTCAACAGGCGACGGCTATAAATTAGCCGCAAAAGTCGGGCATAATATTATAAAGCCTAAAGCGGCTTTAGTGCCGATTGAAACGCGCGAAGACGTTTCGGAATTAGCAGGGCTGACCCTCAAAAACGTGAAGCTTTCCGTGAATGATTACAGCGAGCAGGGCGAACTGCTTTTCACGCACTTCGGTTTGTCCGGTCCCCTCGCACTTTCTGCTTCCTGTCATATAAACGAATTGTCAATTGTCAATTGTCAATTGTCAATTGACTTAAAGCCTGCACTTGACGAAAAGAAGCTTGACGCGCGGATTTTGCGGGATTTCGCGGAGAATAAAAATAAACAGCTTCAAAATGCGCTTGACGCGCTGCTTCCAAAATCGATTATACCTTTTGTAATAAATGCCGCGAATATACAATCAGACAAGCAGGTAAATTCCATCACAGCCGAGGAGCGCGGGCGGCTTCTCTCCGTTGTTAAAGCCTTTCCGCTTACGGCTTCGGGCTTGCGCCCGATTGACGAAGCTGTAATCACTGACGGCGGGATTGACGTACGCGAGATTAACCCCAAAAACATGGAGTCAAAGCTTGTGAGCGGCTTGCACTTCGCGGGTGAGGTCATAGATGTCGCGGCGTTCACAGGCGGATTTAATTTGCAAATAGCCTTTTCAACGGCGTTTGCCGCAGTCACGGGGGACTAATAATGTTTAAAAAACGTAAGCAATTAAAGCATTTAAAAGCAAACGGCGTCAGAATCGAAGCGCGGCTCATCGGCGTGAAAAACAAACAGCCCGAGGTTGAGTTTTATGTCGGCGAGGAACGGTTTCGGAAGCTTTTAGACGCAAAAAGCGACTATTACGACAGCTATATCGGCAAGCTAATCGGCATACGTTATGACCCCGCCGACCCCCGCAATTGCTGCGCCGAATCGGAAATACGGTAGGGGCGCGCATTGCGCGTCCGTAACCACCCCGCCGCTTCGCGGCACCCCTCCACGGAGGGGAATTAAGGAGGAAAAATGCAAATAGCAATCGACGGACCCGTAGGTGCGGGCAAAAGCACCATAGCAAAGGAATGTGCACGCCGCCTCGGCATAGTCTACATGGACACGGGCGCGCTCTACCGCGCTGTCGGCGTTTGGTGCAGTGAAAATAGCATCGACGCTTATAATGAAGAAGCCGTAACTTCTGTTTTACCAAAAATTTCACCGGAAATAAAACTTTTTGACGGCGTTCAGCGTGTTATTATTAACGGCGATGATATTACCGACAGAATCCGCACGCCCGAAGCTTCCATGCTCGCGTCCAAAGTTTCGTCATACGGCTCTGTACGGGCGTTTCTGCTTGATTTACAACGGGATTTCGCCGCGAAGAACAGCGTAGTCATGGACGGGCGGGACATAGGCACGGTGATTCTTCCGAACGCTGATGTGAAGATTTTTCTCTCGGCAGATTCAAAGGAACGCGCCCGCCGCCGCTATGAAGAACTGCTCAACAAAGGCGCGGACGTTAAGTTTGATGACGTTCTTGCTGACCTTGAAAAGCGCGACGCTGCCGATTCCTCCCGTGCCTGCGCTCCGCTCAAGCAAGCTGACGACGCGATTTTAGCCGATACGACGGGGAATACTTTTGAGCAGTCGGTTGAGTTAATTATGAGCATAATACAAAACAAAACGTAGGGGACGCAGTCCTCTGCGTCCCGCCAAAATTCATCACATCAATCGGTGCGCAGAGGACTGCGCACCCTACAACGGGGTATATATGTATCTATTCGTTCGCAGGCTTTTGGAATTTTATATGAAGCGGAAGTTCAAGTTTTATTTCCACAACAAAGAAAAAATTCCGCCGAAAAATATCTCGAAAAAAGGCGGCTTCATCGTCGCTTGTAATCACCAGTTCTACTGGGACCCGCCGATTGTCGCTTCGTTTATAACAGGGAAGTTTTCGTTCATGGCGAAGGCTGAGCTTTTTGATAAGAAGAAGCCGTTTTTCACTTGGCTGATTCGGCGTTGCGGTGCTTTTCCCGTTACGCGCGGCTCGGACAGCGAGAAGGCGATTCATGAAGCCTTGGACACTATTAAAAAAGGCAGAATTTTTGTTATATTCCCCGAGGGCACGCGCTCCAAGGACGGTGTCATCGGGCGCGGAAAGAGTGGAGTAGCGATGATTGCGGCAATGGCAAACGCGCCTATACTGCCTGTTTGCCTGATGTACGGGCTTGACGGAAACAAAAAGCGCGTGGACTATGCAATAGGCGACATGATTCCTGCGGAGGAGCTCGCAATCGCGAACGAGGACAGGCGCGAGCTTAAACGGATTTCCGAGCGGGTTATGGGCGCGATTAAAGAATTACAAACGCAAATTCATGAAAGCATAAATCAATGACAAACGGGAAAATTAAAATCATCACCGCCGAAACTGCAGGTATGTGCTACGGCGTTGAGCGCGCGGTTAAGCGCGCCAAGGAGCTTGCAGGCAAGTGCGCGGTTTACGGCGAGCTGATTCATAATAATGACGTTCTGCGGGAATTAGAAGCTCTCGGCGTTTTGAAAGTAGACAAAATTTCCGACTGCCCGCGTGACAAGACGCTGCTCATCAGAAGCCACGGTATCAGCGCGGCGGAATATGCTGAAATAAACGCGCCGGGCTTGCGCTTTGAGGACATGACCTGCCCGCACGTCGCGAAGATTCACGGCATTGTCGCCGAGAAGTCAAAGGCGGGACACTCGGTTATTATCGCGGGCGACAAAAATCACCCCGAGGTTCGCGGAATTATCGGGCACGTAGCCGAAAACGCTGTCTGTTATGCGGCGGATTCTGTGCCAAATTTAAAGATTCTGTTGGAAACCGACACCGAAATTCGGCATAATGCACTAATTTTAGTTGCGCAGACTACGTTTGATTTAGCAATTTGGCGAGATTGCAAAGAATTTCTCAAAAAACACTGTACAAACCTGCAAATTTTTGATACAATATGTAATACGACTACCTTGCGGCAGGAGGAGGCAGAAATTCTTTCCCGCAAGTGCGACTTAATGATTGTGCTCGGCTCGCCCGAAAGCAGTAATTCGCGGAAGCTCGCAGATATTTGCAGAAAAAATACAAGCACGCTGTTCATAGAAAACGCACAGCAGCTTGATATAAATAAAATCAGAAGGTTCAAATCCATCGGGATTATCGCAGGGGCTTCAACGCCTGCGAAAAAAATTAAGGAGGTTCATAATATTATGAACGAGGAATTAAAGGGCGGTATCACTACTGTTGATAACGCGGACGGCGAAATTGATTTTATGGCGGAGGTTGATAAAACCTTCAAAAGAGTATATATAGGGAACAGGGTCAAGGCTACGGTTGTTTCAGTGAACAAAACCGAAGCCGTAGTTGACATCGGCACGAAGCACTCGGGCTACATACCCGCGGACGAGCTGTCAAACGACTCGTCGAAGTCGCCCTGCGACATTGTGCAGAAGGGTGAGGAAATCGAGTGCGTTGTTACCTCGATTAACGACGCAGAGGGCATTGTTCAGTTGTCGAAAAAGCGCGTTGACTCCGCTTTGGGACTTCAGAAAATCGCAGAAGCCGAAGCTAATAATACTACTCTCAAGGGCAATGTCGCGGCTGTGGTTAAGGGCGGCTTAATCGTCATGTGCGAGGGCGCGAAGGTTTTCGTGCCTGCTTCGCAGAGCGGCGTTCCTAAAACAGGTAAGCTTGAGGACATGGCGAAGAAAGAAGTCAGCTTTAAAATCATAGAAGTCAACGAAGCCAGAGGCAGAATCGTCGGCTCGATTCGTTCGGCGCAGAAGGAAGTTAACGACGAAATCAGAAACAAGTTCTGGAGCGAAATAGAAGAAGGCAAGCGTTACAAGGGCGAGGTTAAATCAATGGAAAGCTACGGCGTTTTCGTTGACCTCGGCGGCGTGGACGGCATGGTTCACCTTTCCGAGCTCACCTGGAACCGCGTTCGTCACCCGAAGGAAGTCGTGTCTGTCGGCGACAAGCTTGATGTTTACGTCAAGAGCTTCGACCCCGAAAAGCGCAGAGTTTCGCTCGGCGCGAAGGACCCCGACGCAAACCCGTGGTCGAGCTTCGCGAATGACTACGGCGTGGGCGATGTGGTTAATGTTGAAATCGTGAGCTTAACCCCGTTCGGTGCGTTCGCGCAGATTTTACCGGGCATTGACGGACTTATTCACATTTCACAAATTTCACACGAGCGCGTTGCGAACGTTGCGCAGGTGCTTACCGTGGGCGATAAGGTTGACGCGAAAATCACGGACATGGACGAGGAAAAAGGCAGAATCAGCCTTTCGATAAAAGAATTATTAGAGCCTACTCCTGACGAACAATTGACAGTTGACAATGGACAATTGACAATTGACGATGAAGCTCCTGACGAAGATGAAGCTTAACGCGCTTTCTTTGTTAAAACAGTTTAGTACAGGCGGTAAACCGGTTTCTGATTTAAGCCGGTTTGCCGCTCTTTGTGATGCGCT